>CAZHNN010000001.1:0-11948 GCA_964533965.1 uncultured Clostridia bacterium
CCGGTATCAAAGCCGGTTTGATGGGACCGTTTGCCGGCATCGGCGACACCATCGACTGGTCCACGCTGTTCCCGCTGATCACGGTTCTCGTGCTGCCGCTGGCAACCGCCGGAAGCATCATGGGCCCGATCCTTCAGTTCGTATTGGTCTGCGGTGTAACTTTCACCGAAGGCACGATCTACAGCCGTCTCGGCTTCCGCCTTGGCACCCGCGCTGCGTTGAACCTGCTGCAGGGCAATGCGATCAACACCTTCATCTCCTGCGCATCCGTGCTCGGTATGTTCATGATGGGCGGCCTGTCGGCAACGATGGTCAACGTGACCACGCCGATCTTCATCCCGACCAGCGGCACGCCGATGCTGGTGCAAAGGGACATCCTGGACAAGGTCGCTCCCGGCCTTCTGACCCTGGCTGCCGTCCTTCTGACCTATGCGTTTATCATGAAGGGCAATTCGATGACCAAAGCAACGCTGGTACTGTTGCTCATCGGCGTCATCCTGGGCTCTGTTGGCATCATCGGCAAGGGCGGCTTGGTCTTCAAGGCCTACGTTGCTCCCACGAAGTAATCGTTAACCTTAAAAAGCAAAAGCCGGCCTGGACGTTTTAAACGCCCAGGCCGGTTCTTTTTTTATAAAACACGGAAAACAAGAAAGAATATGAAAGAGAAATATGCCGGGGAAAGACCGTGAGAATCTTCGAAACAAAAAAGTCTGGTGCTGCAGGTTTGAAGGGCTTGTTGATATTTGGATAATTTGGAAATTTTGAACATGTATCAATGCGTTTTTATTTCACATAGTAACCATTGCAGGCAAACTAAGGATGATAGCGAAAGTGCTATGACAGGAAATGAATGAAAAGTATATATAAACACCGCTGGTTGCCACGGGAAAAGGAGGATCGCATGATTGGCAACAAATACGGCCTTTATATATTTAATACATGATCATTAATTGGAGGACTATATGCAAATAAGTATATTACAAGCAGTCCTTATTGGACTGTATTACTGGTTTAGTCAAATACGATGGGGTTACAGTATGACTTGGCAGCGCCCGCTGTTCGCGGGCATGATGATGGGTCTCATTCTTCGTGACCTGTCGACGGGCATCAAGATCGGAGCAGTTATCCAGCCGATGTTCCTGGCGTTCACAGGCGCAGGCGGCACGGTGGTATGGGACCAAACAGCGGGCACTATCGGCGGCTGCGCGGTCACCATGCTCGGAAGGCTTCCTATTGACCAGGCCATCACCATCGCGCTTCCGGTATCGCTGCTGTTCGCACAGATTCACACCCTCCGGCGCATCTGGTTTTCCTATCCCGCCACAAGGGCGGACAAAGCTGCGACGAAGGGTAACGACAGAGCCATCATCTTTTACGGTTCCTGGTTCTGCTGGATGAGCGGTTTGGTGCTCTATGGGCTGCCTATGACGCTCGTCATGCTCTATGGCGCGGGCGCAATCGGAACCCTGATGAAGAACCTGCCCGTGTGGATTACCAACACGCTTTCCGCGCTGGGCGGCTTGCTGCCATCCTTGGGATTTGCGATGACCATCCGCGTCATCGGCCGTCCAATCTTCATGCCGTTTTTCCTGGGTGGCTTCTTCCTGGTGCAGTACACTAAGATCGGCGGCCTCTTTTTGGCATTCATCGGCCTGTTCTTCGCATTTATGTACTTCCTGATCCTGGATGCTACAAAGAAGGATGATAAAGCCGCTGATTTTAGCCAAGCCGGCGTAGGTGAAGTGGACGAAAACAAAAAAAGGCTACTTAGCATCAAGGATTGTGACCGCTTGTTCCGCCGCTGGTGGTTCTACTGCGAGCAGAGCAACAGCTTTGCGCGCCTGCAATCCGTATCGTTCTGTATCGCAATCATTCCAGCGCTCAAAAAGCTCTACGGGGATGACCCCAAGGAGTATCAAGAGGCCCTGCAACGCCATCTGATGTTTTTCAACACGCAGGGCATTTGGGGCTCCGTGATTCACGGAATCGTACTGGCGATGGAGGAGCAGCGCGCCATGGGTGCACCGATCGATGCTTCAGCCATCACGGGCATCAAGACCGGTTTGATGGGACCGTTTGCCGGTATCGGCGATACCATCGACTGGTCGACACTGTTCCCGCTGTTCACCGTTCTTGTGCTGCCGCTGGCACAGGCCGGAAGTGTCGCGGGTCCGTTTCTTCAGTTGGTCCTGGTAGCGGGCGTGACGTTCATTGAGGGCACGATCTACAGTCGCCTTGGCTTCCGCCTTGGTACACGCGCAGCCCTGAACATCCTGCAGGGGCATGCCATCAACACGTTCATCTCCTGCGCTTCCGTACTTGGCTTGTTCATGATCGGTGGCCTATCGGCGACAATGGTCAACGTGACCACACCGATCTACATACCGACCAGCGGTACACCGATGAGGGTGCAAACCGATATTCTGGACAAGGTTGCCCCCGGACTGCTGTCTTTGGCAGCGATCCTCTTAACCTATTCGTATCTGATGCATAGCCATACCATGACGAGGACGACATTGATGCTCTTGCTGGTAGGCCTTGTGCTTGGCGGCATCGGCATCATCGGCAAGGGCGGCCTGGTCTTTAAGGCCTATGTTGCGCCAACAAAATAAAAGCCCAAACAAAGAACCGGCTGGGGTGTTCTCTACGAACCGCTCAGGGCGTATCCTAAAGATACGCCCAGGCCGGTTTTTTGTTTTTGTAGATTCGTCTAATTTGAATATGCATTGTCAGGCTGCCGTGCGCATTGTGTTTGGATTGACGAAAAGGAAAATCCTTTATTATAATGAAGGCAACAGAGAGGTGTGACGCAATGCAAAAGCGGCTTTTGGCAATTATTCTGATTTTTGGTCTGCTGGCGCTATCAGGGTGTTCAAAAGGCCTCAAAGGATCCGAGTGGAAAGTCGCGGGATCCGTGGATGCATTGGGCAACGAGTTGAACATTGCCAATGCAAACAACGCGGTTTCTTCACTCACAATCGCCTTTATCGATGACAAGACAGGCGCTCTGCGTATGGAAGGAACCAGCTATGCTTTTACCTATAAGCAGGACAAGGATATCACCGTAACGCTTCAGGATGGACAGGTTGCAAAAATGACGACGAAGGGTGACAAGATATACCTGAGTATAGGCGATAAAACTCTGTTTTTTAAGAAGAAGTAGTGTAGGGATGCGCTCTGCCAGAAATATACGAAAGGCTGCCCATAAGGGCGCTTTTTTTGCGATTAAACAGGAATGTAGGGGGAAGCTGCTCGGCCAAGAGGTAAACGATTATATGGATGAAGGCAAGGTAGCGGCTATCAAGATCGAGTGCCGTCATACTTTCGTTTGTCAAATAGAATAAGCGGGTTTGCAGCATGCTCTTCCACTGCTATAATCTTCAAGGGGCTTCCGCTTAGGGCATAGAGGAAACGGGTGTTTGGCACGACTTCTACCAAGCATATCTTACATGGCTCGGAAGGGACGAAATATGGAACGGGAAATCTCGGTACAATCCAGGATACAATATGACGATTTTAAAAAACTCATCTGGTTCAGCGTGTTGAAAATGGGAAAGCGGTTCAAGACCTGGATCATCGCAGCGTTGGCGGCAATGGTTCTTGCCATTATGGCGATAGACATCTACCTTGCCTCAACGGGAAGGGTTGATTCGATCCTTCCTGACACCATTCTCATCGCTTTGATTCCTGGTATCTTTTATTTCCTGCTAAATTCAACGACCAAGTCAACCTACAGAAGATCGGCCCACGTGATAAGCGTGGAACAGAAATTCACGTTCACTGTGCAAAATGTTCGAATCGAAGCGCTGGGAGACAAGATAAAAGGAACGGTGGAAAATGCCTACGGTTCATTTTATAAGGTGTTTGAACTGCAGGATGCCTTCTACTTATTCGGCAGTCGCCAGAATGCGCATGTGATCCCCAAACGGTATATGGATAAAAAGACCATAGCGGAGCTGAGGGCTCTGCTGTTGGAAAAACTGGGAGACAAATTCATTCTGTGCTATTAACGCTTTATGCCTTTCGGGTTGTCTTCCGAATGTTAGTATTTGATCAGATCCGGCGTTTTGGACACCGGATTTTTTTCTTTTTAGATAGATTCGTTGTGGTTATTTGATGCTTCCACCATTTCCCATTCATTGGATTACGGGGATTGTTCATGCTAAACACCGAGAAAATCTTACGAACTGCAAGTTTGCATACAAAGCAGATGTGCAGCGTTCATGGAAAGGGTGTCGCACATGTCATTGTTCCCTCCTACGTCAAAAAGGGTAGCGTATGCCACCAATAACACCATTAACAACTGGATCGAGGATGAAGCAATAGAACGGGTTGAAGACTATAAGGGCGCTGATGCGGAAATGATCTATAAGCGTTTGTATGCGCTGGATTGCGAATGGGACACGGAGCGCATCGTGGAAACCGAATCTGCCGCAATGGTGATCGCAGGAACGGCGCTGGGTTTTTTGCGGAGCCCCAAATGGTTTTTATTGGCGGGAGCGGGAGGATTTTTTCTGCTGCAGCACGCGTTGACCGGTTGGTGCCCCATGGCTCCCATCATGCGAAGGATGGGGATTCGGACACCCGAAGAGATCTGTTTTGAAAAACAGCTTCTCGAAGAGTATCTGGACGAATGATTCGCGTCTGTCCCGAGGACTAAGCGTATATCCTCGGCCTGATTAAGGAGCATTCTCATTGTTTGGAAAAAAGAAGCCACAGGTACAGGTCAATGCCCAGGGCCAAAAGCAGGAAGCAAAGCCTGCCCCTCAGCAGGCAGGTGCGCCAAAACAGCGCGTTCCCGCCGCCATAAGCCTGTGCGAATCGATTGTAAAGCAGCAGTTCAACAATAGCTTTGATATCGTGATACAGACGATCGAAACAAATGCCGAGAAAGCTATGATCGTATATGTGGACGGGCTTATCAACAAGGATTTGTTGGACCGCGATATCCTACAGCCGCTAAAAGCAAATACTTTTAGCGGCAATTTGGATTTGGCGCTGCGTGCGGGTTTTAAGGTTTTGGACGATCTTTCCACCTATGTGCAGGACGTTCTGGGCGGTAACGTTGCCGTGTTCTACGAGGGCAGCGAAAAGATTTACATCATCGAGTTCCGCGACTGGCAGATGCGCTCGGTTGATGAGCCCACGGCTGAAACGATCATCCGGGGACCCAAGGAGGGGTTCACGGAAAATATCCGGACGAACACATCCCTGGTTCGAAGAAAGATCAGAAATCCCAATTTGGTGATTGAACACCTGACATTTGGCAAGCAAACCAATACGTACGTGGAATTGGTATATGTAAAAGGAATCGTCAATCAGGATGTTCTCAATGAGGTCAGGAAGCGCCTGAACGGGATCGATGTGGACCAGGTACTGGATTCAGGTATTATAGAACAGTATATCAGCGATTATACGCTGCTGCCTGTAAACGGCATAGGCGTCACGCAAAGACCCGACAAATTGGCATTCGGCATCCTAGAGGGAAGAGTGGGTATTCTGTGTGACGGCACACCGCATGCATTGGTCATTCCAGAGCTATTCATGGAAAACTTCCAGACTCCGGAGGATTACTATTCAAGGCCGATCCAAGCGTTTATCCTGAGAGCATTGCGATTTATGGGCTTGGCACTCACTGTGGCTTTGCCGGGAACGGCGGTTGCCATTTTAACCTATAACCGCGAGATGGTTCCTGGTGAATTCCTCTCCGGCGTCATACAATCCATGCTCAACACACCGATGTCTACCTCTGCCGAAGTACTGTTGATGATCATGATGTTCGAACTCCTCCGCGAAGCGGGCGTAAGGCTTCCTCATGCGGTGGGTTCCGCTATCTCCATCGTTGGCTCGTTGATCATTGGCCAGGCGGCGGTGGATGCAAAGCTCGTCAGCCAGGTTTCGGTCATCATCGTGGCCATTTCCGCCGTCAGCGGCTTTGTGGTTTCAAATCTGCAGGAATTTACATTGGTATACCGTTTGTTTTTCTGGCTTTTGGGAAGCATCATGGGACTTCTGGGGATAGGCGCAGCGTCGATGATAATGATGACGCAGCTGATGTCCACACAATCCTTTGGAATCCCCATTATGTCCTCCTTCTCCAAAGAAGAGACTAAGGACTCGATTCCTCGTTTTCCGCTCCGCAATTTGATCTACAGGCCTATCTCCATCGCAAAAGCAAACAGAATGCGCAGAAAGCGGCAGGGGAACAGCAATGTATAGGCGTCTGATTGCTCCGCTGCTGGCCATTGCATTGATCATCTTGCCCGGATGTTACAGCAAAAAAGAGCCTAAGGATCTTGCCATTATGATAAGCGTATTGTATGACAAAGGGGAAAACGGGCTATATTCCTGTTCCGCCGAGTTCATGAAATTGTCCGGAGGTACCAAAGGGGCCGGAGGGCAAATTTCCAACATGATCGATACGGATGAAGCGGCCTCCCCTCGTGAGGCATTTACCGATATGGCGCATTATATTGAGCACAGCCTATACTCAGGCCACAATCAAGTGCGCTTTTTCAGTGAGAGATATGCGCAAAGCGAATCCGATATGGGAATGGCCCTTGATTTTACCATGCGGGATCACTTAACCGACGAGACAGCATACGTGATCGTGGTAAAGGGGCCGGACCCGATCAAAATTTATTCCGCCTCACTTGGGCAATCCGCAACGCTTGGGTTGTTTGTCAGCGACCATGAGAAAAATCAGCTGGTTTCCGGATCCAAGGCCGTCTTCAAAACCAGCCTTGAATTTATCAAGGGCTTTTATACGGAAGGGAAGGAACCGGTTGCCGGTGTGATTGAACTGCAGGAATATGTGGATCCTTCTGCCGAGTCTTCCACGAAATCGAGCTCGGAATCTGGTTCCTCCTCCAAGAGCTCTTTAAAATTGAATATGGAAGGGCTTGCAGTCTTTAAAGGACTTCAGCTTGTTGGCTACCTGAACGGACAAGGTACGAGAGCCTATAATTTTATTACAAACAACATCAAGACATCCATCATAACAGTTCCGTTTGACAACAGCGATACCGTGTTGGAGATCATAAGTTCTGGCTGTCAAGCAAAGATTAATCTGGAAAGCAATGCCGCTAAAATCGATATGAAGTTCAAAATCGATATGCGTGTTCTCACGCATGGAGGCAAATCGGACATTTACGAAAAAGATGTAAAAGATCAGGTTGAGCAGGAATTTAACAAACAGATGGAGGCGGAGTTTCTAACCGCCATACAACAAGTGCAGGGATATCAGAGCGATATTTTCGGTTTTGGGCAGCAGCTGCACATACAGGATCCGAAAGCCTGGAAAACTGTCAAGGACCAATGGAACGATATATTCTCTCAGGCCGAGGTGAAAGTATCGGTTGACTCGACCATCTCTACGGTTGGGCAGCTCAAGGATTCGGTTCTTTCGGAGAGCGAAAAATGAAAAGGACGCTGACCCTTATTCTTCCGTACGGGCATGAATAGGAGATCCGATATGCAAAAGCGTATACCGATGTTCCTGCTCTGCTTATTTCTCATTGTAATGTCGGGCTGTTATAGCAAGAGAGAACCCAAGGAGATGGCTGTGGTTATCAGCTCTATGTATGACAAAAAAGGCAATGGAAACTATTCGCTTACGATAGAAGTGATGAAACTCGCCAACACTTCCAAAGGGAAGAGCGGAGAAATTTCAAACATCGTGGAGACGGATGAAGGCCCATCCCTTCGCGAAGCGGCTACCAACAACACGAGGACCATCGAGAAAAGTCTCTACGGCGGTCACAATCAGGTGCGTTTTTTCAGCGAGGCGTTTGCCCAGAATGAGGCGGATATGATACAGGCATTTGATTTTGCTATGCGGGACCACCTTACGGACGAAACGGCGGATGTGATCGTAATCAAAGGTTCGGATCCGCTAAGCATTTATTCCGCCTCGATTGCGCAATCCAAAACGCTTGGGATGTTTATCTTTGACCATGAAAAAAACCAATTGGTGACGGGATCCAAAGCCATCTATAAAACAGCGCTTGGTTTTTTAAAAGACTATTATATTGAGGGCAAGGAGCCGGTTGCCGGATTGGTTGAGATAGAGGCATACAACGATCCATCCACCCAATCGACATCCAAACAGAGCGGTGAGGGATCCGGCTCGTCATCGCAGACAAAACTGAATCTGGAGGGTCTTTCTGTTTTTAAAGGGATGAAATTGGTGGGTTATTTAAACGGTCAAGGGACTAGAGCGTATAACTTTCTGACAAACAACATCAAAACATCCATCATTACGGTTCCGTTTGACAGCAGCGAGACAGTGCTGGAGATTGACAGCTCAAGCTGTAAGGCAAAGATCAAATTGGAAAACAGAGTTGCAAAAATCGATGTCAATGTAAAAATTGATACGAGAGTCGTCACGCATGGAGGCAAATCCGACATCTATGAAGCCGATATTAAGAAACAAGTGGAGCTGGAATTCAACAAACAGATGCAGGCAGAGTTGTTAACGGCAATACAGCAGGTGCAGGGGTATAAGAGCGATATTTTTGGCTTTGGGCAGCAATTGCACATACAAAACCCGAAAATCTGGAAAACTGTCAAAGAGCAATGGAACGATCTGTTCAGTCAAGCTTCCATTAGCGTATCGGTGGATTCAACCATCGTTTCGGTTGGCCAGCTTAAAGACTCGGTTCTCTCGGAGAGTGAAAAATGAAAAAACCTCAAATAACTTCTTTTGAACTGATCATGCTGGGCGTTGGGAGTGCGCTCGTGTTCCCGTTTACCTTTATGCCGGTGTTGACAGCCCCGCCCGCCAATCAGGATGCCTGGATCGCCAGCATATTATCGATCTTCTATATCTTCGTCCTCAGTGCCCCGTTTTTGTTGCTCATCAATCAATGCAGAGGGTTGAGCGCAAACCAAATTTCCGAAACCATTTTCGGGTCTACATTGGGCAAAATCATGATTTTGCCGATCGGATTGTTTTGCATCTATTACTTTACTGTTTTCATGGCGATCACTTCGCGATTTTTGAATATATATCTTTTCCCTAGCACGCCGACTTGGGCGCTGCACGCCTTTTTGACAATCCCCGCTTGCTATGTTGCATTCAAAGGTGCCGGCGTCATCGGGCGGCTGGCGTCTTTCATCGTGCCGTTTGCCATTTTTAGCATTGTTGCCTTTTTCCTTATGGGCATGGACAAAATGGATTTGAATGAGATACAGCCCATTGTGGCCGATTCTTCCTTTATACAACTGAATGTGGGAGCATTTCTGACGGGAGCACGATATTCGGAGATCCTGATATTCTTCGTTTTTTCCTTCTATCTGATGCCGAAATATAATTTCAACAAGACGTATGTGATGTCAATTGTGACGTTTGGAGTCTGCTTCTTTCTTATGGTCCTCCCTGTTCTGCTTGTGCTGGGCTCCGGCTTTGCAAAGATAACGTTTAACCCGTACTATACGTTTACACGGCAGATCGAAGCATTCGGTTTTTTGGAACGCGTGCAATCGCTAAACATGTTTGCCTGGGTGCCAATGACGATGCTCAGGCTATCCGTCTATCTGTATATGGCTTGTGAGATATTCGGAGGGATTTTCAAGACCAAATCACATAAGGGCTTTATTATTCCGTTTGCGTTTATTGGTTTTATCATCGCACTGCTGCCGATCATGAACATCTATACTAATTTGAAAGCCATTCGATCCGACCAGGTGACGCCTCTTACCGTCTTGCCGATCATCTTTATTATCCCAATGATTTTTGTTTTTGTATATTTAATCCGGCGGCGAAAGATAAAACCCACCGTTCAAAAAATGCAGGTATCAGGCCAATCTTCCAATACATAACGCCAATAATACGGAATAATACAGCCACATCGTTTCTACTGTGATATAAATTGTATTTGGGGTTTGCATATTGTTAAATATGCAACTTGAAACTACCCCGAAAATCGGTTATACTCAGCTTGGAAACGAAGACTTTAAAGGATCATCTGGACGCTTTCCTTTAAACGAGTTAGTAGCGTAACCGGCCGTGTATTTCGGCCGGTTTTTTTATATCTTGACAACGGGGTGGGTTTCATATCTCGTTGTGTCGCTATATTTCTGATGCATAGTCAAACTGTCATCATATGGGGGGCTAAACAGATGAAGAAGACGAGAAAAGTATTGCTGGGCGTATTGTTGGCAACAGTAGTCCTCTTTACGGGAGTGATGACTGCGTTTGCCGCGATTGTACCTGGTAATTCAACAAACGGCATGACACAGCCCAACGGGAACAAGGGGTGGAGCATCTCCATCAATTGCCCTGGCGGTATGCAAAATGGGGATTTACTGCTCGCACAGATCGGGTTCAACGACGGCAGCGATGTAAGCACCATCACGCCTCCTTCCGGTTGGACAGCTGTTGTCAGGGGAAATCATAGTGATAATGTCGGTCAAGCCATTTATTGGCATGCCGTAACGAATGCGTCCTCGGAACCGTCCTCATATACATGGAATTTTAGCAGAAACATCGAGGCAGCAGGCGGGATTATTCGTTATTCCGGTGTTGACATTACAAATCCAATCGTGCAAAGCAGTACACACGATGATTACAACGATGATCTGACGGCAAATAGCATAAACGCGGCTGCAAATTCACGCCTTGTTGCCTTCTATACCATTGACAAGTATGAATCTGTTTCGGATTTTTTGTCCACTCCGTCAGGCATGACGCAACGGTATGAGTATCAGAATTCCAAAACCATTCGCATTATGGCAGCGGATCAATCCATTGGCTCCTCCGGCAGTACTGGTGACAAGGTATCGGTTGCCGAAGATGGAAATTGGTTGACATACGACGGAGACGACTACGTAGCGCAATTGGTCGATTTGAGAATTGCCCCCCCAACATATACCGTAAATTATAGTCCGGGCGCGCACGGCAACCTGGATGGTAGTTCAAGCGAAACTGTGGTATCAGGCCAAACCCCGGCGTCTGTTCCGGGCATCAGCGCTGCAAACGGGTATACATTTGCGGGTTGGTACAAGGACAGCGGAACAACGCTATTGACCAATAGCCAAGTGGATAATACCACCATTACCGCCAATACCACATTTACCGCACAGTACACAGCGATTCCCTATACCGTAGAATTCAAGCTGGATGGAAAGGGAACGTCTTCCGATACGCTCGTATTCAACCAGCACTATGGAGATCCATTCCCGCACATCCCGTCGGTTACAGCCAATGCGCAGTATCATTTCATCGGCTGGTCGCCAAGCCTTGCTTCACCTCCCTCGACGGTAACGGGGAACGCGATTTACACGGCACAATATGAACTAAAGAAATTTACCGTATCGTTCGTTACAGACGGCCCCGGAACGCTTTCCGGTGCGGCTTCGTATCCGAACATTTCGTATGGGACAGCATGGAATAGCGCTTGGGTACCGACGCCCGTTCCAAACGGCAATGCTTACTTTGTCGGATGGCAACAGTCGTTCCCCGCAACCGTAACGGATAATTTGACCTTTACTGCGAAGTTTGAATATAAGACGCCCATCGTCCTTACTGCCAGCAGCCCGACAATTGTATACTACGGCGGACCGGTCGTCTGCACGACGTATTCGGGTCTACCGGCGGATCTGACAATTACTGGCCTTGGCTGTGCCGGGCAGGGAACCAACGCTGGCACCTATCCCGTAGCGTTCACCATCGGCAATGTGCATCTGTACAAGGGTACAACCGACGTAACGGATCATTACAGCATTTCCTATGTACCGGGCACGCTGACTATTTTACCCAAAGCCGCGACGATCGTAATTGACAATCTTAGCAAGACCTACGGCGCAGCCGATCCTACGCTGTCGGCGGTCGTCTCAGGTACGGTTGGCAGCGATACGCTTAACTATACTCTGAATCGCGCAGCGGGCGAAAACGTGAACACCTACGCGATCACGGCGACGCTTGGCAGCAACCCGAACTACGATAT
>CAZHNN010000001.1:12048-29657 GCA_964533965.1 uncultured Clostridia bacterium
ATGGCGTATTTACCATTAGCCAGAAGGCTGCGACGATCGTAATCGACAATCTGGGCAAGACCTACGGCGCGGCTGATCCCACGCTGACGGCAGTTGTGTCCGGAACAGTTGGCGGCGATACGCTCAATTACACGCTGCAACGCGCGGCGGGCGAAGACGTGAACACCTACGCGATCACGGCGACGCTTGGCAGCAACCCGAACTACGATATTGACGTAACCGATGGCGTATTTACCATTAGCCAGAAGGCTGCGACGATCGTAATCGACAATCTGGGTAAGATCTACGGCGCAGCTGATCCTACGCTGACGGCGGTTGTGTCCGGAACAGTTGGCAGCGATACGCTCAACTACACGCTGCAACGCGCGGCGGGTGAAAACGTGAACGCCTACGCGATCACGGCGACGCTTGGCAGCAACCCGAACTACGCGATTTCTGTAACCGACGGCGTGCTCACCATCGGCCAGAAAGCTGCGACGATCGTAATCGACAACCTTGGCAAGACCTACGGTGCAGCCGATCCTACGCTGACGGCGGTTGTCTCGGGCACGGTCGGCAGCGATACGCTCAACTATACGCTGCAACGCGCGGCGGGTGAAAACGTGAACACCTATGCGATCACCGCGACGCTTGGCGCAAATGCAAACTATGCCATCACGGTAACAGACGGCGTGTTTACCATCACCAAACAGGCTGCCACCATTGTGGTTGACAACAAGGGCAAGACTTACGGTGATGCCGATCCTGTGTTTACGGCGGTTGTCACTGGCAATGTAAACAACGAAACAATTGAGTATACATTCGCCCGCGCGGCAGGTGAAAACGTTGGCAGCTATGCCATACAGGCAGTGTTGCCGGTAGAATCCACGGTGAACGCGAATTACGACATCACGGTCACGAACGGTACGCTGGCCATAGATCCAAGAGCTGCGAGCATCACCATCGATAATAAGACCAAGAGATCCGGCAACGCGGATCCGGCATTTACTGCCATAGTGTCCGGAACGGTGAACGGAGATGCGCTTGTTTACAGCCTCAACCGTGAAGCAGGCGCAGCGGTCGGTACCTATACCATCACGGCGTCGATTGATTTCACAAACGCAGTCAACAAGAACTACGACATCACCGTGTATGACGGCACGTTGACCATCCTCAGAGTGATTACATCAACGCCGACGCCCACCGCCACGGTAACGCCCACCCCGACAGCGACGCCAACCGCAACGCCGTCGGCGGTGATCATTCCTGAGCCGAGCGTGCCGGCAAGCGGAAGCCCCTCCTCCTCATCGATGTTTATACCGATCGTGTTGGGCGGAGCGGCGCTGTTGACGCTGTTGCTTCTCATCTTCATCCTCGCAAAGAGGCGCAAGAACGAACAGGAAGAATAAAGAGTAAACAATGGAATTCCTAAAGAACAGAAGCCGGCAGACATACAGCTTGCCGGCTTGCTTTTTATTATCTCTGTTGAGCTACGTTAGTCGGAGATGCCGTACTCGTTTTTGATCTGTTCGGTGGTTTTTACCTGACCTGATTGCGGCAGAAGACATGCATCCAATGCAAGAGCCGCCACGCAGCGCCCGACACAAAGGGGGGATTCCATTGCATTCACATCCAAAGATGGATCGTATTTGGCAGCCTCCGTCATACCCTCGGTCCGTACGGTGCCGGGATAGAGCGAAAACACCCGAACGTTGTACTCTTTAAGTTCATGGGCGGTATCGGCGCTCATCTTGTCGGTTGCCGCCTTGAACACGCCATGCGAGACGTTCAGCCAATACCGGTTTGCGCTCTGATAGGAGATGTTCACAATCAGCCCATCCCGTTGCCGCGTCATGATCTTTGCCGCTTCACGGCTCATCGCATAATTAGAACGCAAGCCTACGGTATAGAAATCGTCAAACATACAGAGTGGCTGTTCCCAAAATGGCGTATTCCAAAAATACCCTCCCATGATATGGTCGGCGCCCGCCCATGCGCTGTTGACAAGGATGTCAAGCCGCCCCTGTTCATCCATTACACGCTCAAACAGCGCGCTGTATTCTTCTTCATTCCGTACATCCAGCCGGTGCGCAATGCCGATGCCGCCCAACGCGGTGACTTCTTCGGCAGTCTTATGAATGGTCGTGCCTGCCAAAAACGGCAGCAGGCCTTCATCCTTTTCTGTACGGCCAACCACGTAAACGGTAGAGCCGTATTCCGCCAGTCCCAAGGCAACCCCTTTGCCTATGCCCCGGCTCGCTCCGGTCACAATAGCTACTTTTCCTTTTAACATGGACACCCTACGCCTCCTAACAAATTTGAAGTCGGTGTGCAAAAACAATGCTGGTGTCTTTACACTACCAGTTCCGTAAGAAGAGCGCATGACGTTCCTTGCTGTCATTTGGGTTTGACGGGCACCAAAATCCGAATGGCTTTTCGGTCTTTTGCGTCAAACACGTTGATCATGCCGACGCCATTGGAAAGCGGCTCGACCTGCTCGATCATCATCCATCGATAATAATCATCGACAAACGTGCTGCGCATGGATAAAAGTTCCCCGTAATAGTGAAAACACGCGTACCAGCCTTCGGGGACGATTCGCTTTTGCAGATCGCCACCCGTGTCCTCTTCGCCAAAGAAGACGGTATACTGCCCGCTTTCATCTTCATGGCAGTTGACAACGGTATACAGCGGCTTTGCGGAATCCCATCGCTGACAGATTCCAAAGAAAGATTCGCCTGTTTGTTGCAGCTTTTGTTCGAAGTCCTCCGAGCCCTCGTCCACTTCAACATAGACACCCTGAAGCGAACGCCGGTCAAGATGCTCAAAAGTTCCCCTCAATGCCAGCGTACCTTGCGTATTGACGATGTCCCTCTCCACAACCATTAGTTTCTGTATTGTCGGAACGGAAAATCGCCCGGTTTTATAGGCCGTTGGGGAGACGCCCAGCTGCTTTTTAAACGTACGGCTGAACACTTCGGGGTACTCGAATCCAAATTCAAAGGCGGTATCCGTCACCGAACGATGTTTTTGAACCAGGGTATCACAGGCAACAGCCAGTTTGCGGCCAAGGATGTATTGCTTGACGCTTATCCCCGTTATGACCTTGAACAGGCGGGCAAAATGGTAGGCGGAAAAATGGAACTGTTCCGATACGCTCTTAAGCGTCAGTGCAGACGTAATGTTATCTTCGATGTGGTCAATCACATTGTTGATCAAACCAATATATAAATTCATTTTCTCACCTTCAATCAATACAAGGTCTTTATTCATAGTATAGCAGGCGTTTTTTGTTAGTACCGGATTATGTTTAAAACAGATATTGAAAATAATAATTGTAAAATTGTATGAGCTTCACTATGATGGTGCCATACCGGTGAAACCATTGGAAAATCCCTTTCCAGCGCATGCCGTTTTTTGAGGTGGAGCATTGAAACTTCGAAGAGTCATATTTGTATCTGTTGTTTTGGGCATGATCTGGGCCTTTTGGCCAGCGGCGTCTTCCGCGCAAGCGGCAGGCGTGAACAGCAAATTTTCTCTTACCGCGTCTACAAGACCGGGAATAACGCTTACAGCCACGCTAAGCGAATACCATAAGGCAAAACTAAGCTGGAGCTCAGCGCAGGCTGACGGATACAAAGTATACCGAAGCACGACCAAATATGGCTCGTACAATGTGATAGCGGATGTTGCATCCACAACCTATACCGACGAAACACTTTTGTTGGGAAAAACGTATTACTACAAGATTAGCCCGTATACAACGAAAAACGGCGTATCGGTTCCGGGCACCTATAGCAACATACGATTCGTTGCGCCCAAATGGCCGTCCATTATGTTGCGTTGCACCTTGTCGGGTACCCACGGTGCACAGCTCGGGTGGACGAAGCTATCGTATGCGGACGGGTATGAAGTGCAGAGAAGCACAAAGAAGAGCGGACCGTACAGCGTCATTGCGGATGTTACGGGCAATGCGTTTTTGGATAAGGCTTTGGCAGCTGATACCACCTATTACTATCGCGTGCGCGCGTATGACCTTGTCAACGGCGTCAAGTTTTTCGGCAATACTTGCCCGTACAGGACGATCAAGGCCAAATGGCCGACGGTGAACCTTGCGGCCAAAGCTATGAATTACAGCAGCGTAAACCTGTCGTGGAATGCGTTGCAGGATGTCGACGGATTCGAGGTGCTGCGCAGCACAAAATCCTCCGGCGTATACGAGCCCATTGGTTTTGCCGCAACGAACACCTACACGGACACGGGGCTTTCCTCGTCCGTCTACTTTTATAAGGTCAGACCATATGTACAGGCAAACGGAGAAAAGGCATTTGGTAAATACAGCGCCTGTCAATCGGCCAAACCGTCATGGCCTACGATTTCGATTCAGGCGGAGCAGAGCGAAAGCGGTGCGCTGCTGCAATGGAATCAACTATCCAATGCCAAGGGGTATGAGGTAGAGCGAAGCAATGTGTTTAGCGGGCCATACCAAAAGATTGGCGATACAGACGGTACGACATATGGTGACAAAGGTCTGAGCATCGGTTCGATATACTATTACCGCGTCCGGGCATATGACGTCGTAAACGGAGTCAAGGCTTTGAGTTCTTACAGCGTACCGGTGTATATGCGGTTGTTTGAAACGCCAAAGCCGCTCGAAGGCCTTATCATAGGGATTGATCCGGGACACCAGGCGCATGCGGACTACAACAAAGAACCTGAAGCGCCCGGCTCCGGTGTCCTCAAAGCCAAGGTATCGTCAGGCACGCGTGGCGTTGCGAGCAAGGTATACGAATATGAGGTGAACCTGTCCGTAGGGTTAAAGCTCAAGTCCATCTTGGAGAGCATGGGCGCTACTGTTGTGATGACGCGGGAAACTAACGATATCAATATCTCCAACGCCCAGCGTGCGCAGGTGTTCAACCGGTACAAAACGGATTACGCCATCCGCCTGCACTGCAATGGCAGTTCCAACCCGACTGTGACGGGCGCATACGTGCTCATTCCGACCAAGAATCCCTATTTGCCAGAGTGCAAAAAGGCAGCCCAGCTCTTGATTGAAGCGGTGGCAAAAACGACGGGTGCAAAAACGTACCCGTATGTGCAGCGCAGTGACCAGGCCGGGTTCAACTATTGTGAGCGGATGATACTGAACATCGAAATGGGATACATGACCAACGCAGCCGAAGACAAACACCTAGTCGATGAAAGCTATCAGCAGCGCATGGCAGAAGGGATCGCAAACGGGATATTGTCGTATTCTGGCGTAGAATGATATCCCTTTGTTACATAAACCAGCTGAACCAAAGCTTGCGGTTCAGCGTTTCCTTTTCGCGAAGATCATCTTCATCCACCTCGCCCAAAAAAGCAAGCAGCACTTTTCTGTAGCAAGTCATGTTCGGGCAATACAGCTTGCTGCGGAACACGGCCATATCATCGCCGTTGAGCACCTTCATCAACGCCGCCGCGACACCGGCGGACCGGGAAATACCCGCTTCGCAGTGGACGATGATCCTCTTTACCTTATCCTTCACTTTTTCAACGAATTGGCGGATCGATTCGGCATCCCCATCCGTTATGCACAGTCCAAAAACGCCGTCGGCCACCACATCGTCGAACTTTAGTTTGAGGGTGGCCTTGATCCAAGGCGATTTTGCAAACGCATTATTCTCAAGACGGTGGTCTGTGATGGAGATGATGGCGGTATCCGGCCTGTTTTTTCGAAAGGATTCGCTTCGCGCATCCGAGCGGTTCATGATCACAATTTCCATTGCATATGCACTTCCTTTTAGCGGTTTCCCAAACGGTGTCCGAGTGTTCCAATACTGTATCCATACTATACAGATGCGCATGTTCTGGTTCAATGAGGAAATAACTATTTCGGTAGACTTTGGGGCTTCCGTTCGGTCAGAGCAGTACCTTGACAATGGAATAGCTCGGGATTATCATATTTTGTAAGACAGGTATTCGAATGTTGAATGAATTATTATTATCATTGATTTAGAAATGAGAACCCAGAATCGAAACCGTTCGATTTTAAACATTATTATGTCGGGAGGAAAAGATCATGGACAATGAAACACTCGAAGTATTAAAAAACAGAAGGAGTATCCGCAAGTTCAAGCCGGAGCAGATCACCGATGAAGAGCTGAACGCTGTCTTGGAAGCTGGCACATATGCTCCCACCGCTGCAGGCCGACAATCCCCCATCATTATCGCCGTGCAGGATCCTAAGGTGATACACAGGCTTTCACAGATGAACAGGAGTATCGCCGGCAGGGATACCGACACTTACTATGGAGCGCCGACGGTACTGCTCGTGCTTGGCGACGCATCCTTTGGAACCTATGTCGAGGACTGCAGCTGCGTGTTGTGCAACATGCTCAACGCCGCCTATGCCATAGGCCTCGGTTCCTGCTGGATTGCCCGCGAAAAGGAGATGTTCCTCACCGATGAGGGCAAGGAAATGCTAAAATCCTGGGGCATTCAGGGGAACTATATGGGCGTGGGAGCGTGCTTGTTGGGCTACCCCGATTGCGAACATCCCGAACCGAAACCACGCAAAGAGGACTATGTTATTCGGATAAAGGAACAGAGATAACCGTGGTTGAAAAAGGCGGCCTAAGGCCGCCTTTATACATTCTCATCGTTCAGGCTTTTGTTCCAGTAAATAAGGTCGGTCCGATAGAAAAATCCCATCGACTCCCAAAAGGCATTTCCTTCCTCGTTGTCCTTGAAGGCGTCCAGTTTCACCCGCGTAATGCCCTGTTCTGTTAGCGCGGCAACGGCGGCTTCGACGAGCGCTTTGCCAACACCACGCCTGCGCACTTTCGCATCCACTGCCATGTGGTATATATGCCCTCTTCGGCCGTCATGCCCGCAGAGTATGATGCCTACAATCCCGTCTTCTTCGGCTATGAAATTCGTATCCGGATTCCGTTGTAAAAACCTTTGTATGCCCTCATACGAATCATCCACTTTGCGCAGCCCTATGCCGGGTGTATTTGCCCATAATTGATACATGCCCGGATAATCGTTTATCTCCATTTTGCGTATCAGCATGCTGCCACTCCTAATCATCCCAAGAATGACATCATTATATCAGATAAAGGGGACCCAAAAACAGATAAGATGCATTTATCATAACCAATAGAAAGGGATTGTAATTTTATAAAATTACGGTTATAATGCTAATACAATCTACAATATTGCCTTATGCAATGAATCATTCTTTGGATTGCAGCGGGAAGTAGAAATACGTGGAACGGGAGATAAGAGCAAAAGAGCAAGAAAACACAAATCGGTATGGTTCACCCACTTTCACAGCTGAATCCATTCAGTGAAAATTTCAAAAAGAGGTAATTTTAAATGCCGGATAAGACATTACGGTGCAAGGATTGTAACGCTAATTTTGTGTTCACGGAGAGCGAACAAGCTTTCTACAAGGAAAAGGGTTTTGAAAACGAACCGCAGCGGTGTCCTGCTTGCAGATCTGCAAGAAAGCAGCAAGCAAGAGGCGGTGGCGCAGGGAACGCTGGCAGAGGCCCGCGCGAGATGTTCCCCGCCATCTGCTCCGAGTGCGGCAGAGATACGATGGTTCCCTTCAGACCGACGGGCGACAAGCCTGTATATTGCAGGGACTGCTTCCAATCGCGCGGCAGATAAATTTTTGATTATCTGACTGTAAGAACAAATAAAGGACCTTTTGGAACCAATCCTAAGGTCCTTTTTGTGCTTCTATCGAATGCTCTGATTCATTTTAGCCCCGATACTGCGAACGGATCAATGTGCGGATCCTTGTTCCATAGATACTCGATCCGATAGGCCACATCCTCTGCTTTTTCTTCACCAAGACAATCCTTGACGAAGCCCAGCGCCATATCCATCCCTGCCGAAACGCCCGAAGAGGTGTAAAACTTACCGTCTGTCACCCAGCGGGCTATTTCCACCCAATGGACATCGTCGCCCTGCGTTATCACCCAGGAAAATGCCCGCTTGTTGGAGGTTGCGTACCTTTTTGTTAGCAGTCCAGCCTTGGCCAAAAGTGCGGAACCGGTGCAGACTGATAGGCAAAATTGAGCCTTCTCTGCGATATCCCGCAGCATTTTAAGGAAGGATCCATCTTGCACCAACGTCCTTGTACCATTGCCTCCGGGTACCACAAGGACACCCTCTTTGGTTGCTGTGTCGATGGGTTCCGTGAGTATTCTAACGCCCTGAACGCTTTCTGCTGTACCGCCGTGCTGGGAAAAGTAATGCAACCTGAATTCTTCCACTTTCCCGAAAATTTCAACAGGACCGAACACGTCAAGCGTCTCAAACCCGTCGAACAGCAGTATATTGATATCCATCTTTTCCTCCAAAATCATACGTTTCTGTTTTTTGGTGCACCGAATATCACTGGTCCATTATACCATATACAAACCTATCGTTCGGCTGCTTTGCTTATGATTCCGGCTGACTCTTGGGCATCAGGGTGCGCAAATACCGGAAAAGCCGGATGCCCTGCAGCCACAAGGTGGTCAGATAGAGCAGACCCCCACAGCCAAATGCAACGATCACGTCGATAGCGTTTGCTGCATGATTGCGTGTCATGAACAGGAACAACAGACGGCAGCAGAATCCCGCAATCCCTGCACATGTAATGGGAAGAACGATCCAGCGCATCCAGCGAACACAAAGGTTTACCTTACGCTTGATCGCCCAAAGGCTCAACGATGCCATGCACAGCGCGCTCGCAATGCTCCCGAGCAGATACCCATAGATGCCCCATTGCGGTATACAAGCAACATAATAGGTAAAGCAGAGCTGGATGCACCCGCCGATGACCACGTGGACGACGTTTCGCTTTGGAAGGCCTATGCCGTTTAAAGCTGAACTTAGCACGATTTGGTAGCTGGTAAGGGCAGCGGAAGTCGCGATCAACGCAAAGCTGCTCTCGGGAACGCTCTGTCCGAAGAGCAAGGAGCACAGCGTTGGGCTCAGCGGGATCAACAGTAGGATAAACGGCACCGCCACAAGGCTGATCGCTTGAATGGCCTTGCCGATCTTGCGCCGCACATCGGATAGATTTCTTAGCGCAAGCCCGGTGGAAAGCTTGGGTAGCAGGATGACGGCCAGTGGGCCGGATACAGCCATCGGCAGCATCAACAGCGGTGTTGCCATGCCAAAATAGACGCCAAGGGTGCTCACCGCGGCACTCTGTGAAAGCCCGGCGGCCATCAACCTTCGCGGAAGCAGCAGCGTGTTTGCGGAGCCCAACAGATGGCTCAATACGCCTGTCAGCGTTGCTGGGATCGCGATGCGGGCAAGCCTCATCCCAAGCCCATCGGCAGGCTGGGGGCGCAGGGGAGCGTTTCGCATTTCCTTTTGGTAAAGCTGGTGTAGGAATCCGGAGCTGAAGATCTCACTGAGCAGCATCCCGGCAACCACGAGCGCCACGGCAAACGCCGTATCCTGAGGCTTAATGAAAAAGACGAGCGCCGCCACAAACACGATACGAATATAGAACTCCAGCTGTTCGGACAGCGCGGTGAGATGCACTTTGTGGATGCCGTGAAAAAAGGATTTGTATATGTTCTCGAACCCCGTGAAGAAGATGCAGGGTAACATTACCAAAATGGCAATGCGTGTGCGAGTGTCGCCGATAATATCCTTTGTGATGGAATCCAAAAACAGCACGGTGGGGACTGCCAACGCTACGAAGAAAAGCGTAAATGAAAACAGTGCAATGCGCATCAGCCGCCGGTTGCCATTTGTGTTTCCCACGGCATGATAGCGCGCGGACAGCGATGTGACGCCAACCCCGATGCCCGACATGGAAACGGCGATAACCATGGAGGAGAACGGAAAGATGAGCTGATAGACACCCATGCCTTCCGCGCCCAAAAGGCGGCCCAACAGGATCCTGTATACAAAGCTCAACAGCTGAATCACAATGCCCGAAACGCCCAGTATCATGGCGCCATACAGCACGGTTTGTTTTCCGATTCTCACAATGCCCTCCACAGATTGTTCGTTACTTACATGTATTGGGCCGTTGTGCAAATTATGAGCGTGTACCGGTAAGCCTCCCGAGGCGCGCAGTTTGGGTATGCCCGAGATGCCTTATATCTTTAGCATTGTCCGGATATGCCGGGAACAAAAATCAATACAAAAGGGCAGCCGTCGGGCTGCCCTTTTTGCCTCTGCTCATGAACTCTCCGTAGTATTCTTGTCTCGTTTTACCAGCTTTGCAAGCGTGATGCTGGCGTTGCCATGCTTGGTACGTATAGAATCAATTGTCCTGTCGATCCGCTCCGCCTTCTCGCTTTTTGGATTTATCTCCAGATCAAAGATCGACATTTGCAAAGAATCATCTTCAAACCCCGAGACGCCGATTCCGATGAGCCTGACTGGCTCGCCGTCCCAATTTTGCTCCAACAATCTACAGCCTGCGCGGTATATCTGCTCAGTCGAATTGGTAGGCTTGATGGTCATCTGCCGCGTGATTACATCGAAATCGGCGTATTTGAGCGTGATATGCACGGTGCGTCCCTTCTTGCCATGGCGCCTCACCGACATCCCGACGTCGTCCGCCAATTCCATCAGCACGGTTTTAGCCTTTTCGCTGTCCGTCACGTTTTCAGAAAGTGTGGTTTCTCGGCTGATGGATTTCATGTCATCTTCTGCCCGAATTTGGACGGGGGAGTCATCGATCCCGTTGGCGTGCAGGTGCACTTCGTAACCGAATTTACCGAGCACCTTGGCAAGGACACCGGCGTCGGCTCTGGCAAGGTCGCCGATGGTTTCAATGCCCATCAGGTTGAGCTTCTGCGCCGTCTTGCCGCCGATTCCATACATGGCGCGGATGGGAAGAGGCCACAGCTTTGCGGGGAGATCCTCTTTCCATACTTGTGTGATGCCCTGCGGCTTTTTCATTTCGGACGCCATCTTTGCAAGGAATTTGTTATACGAGATGCCAATGGAGCACCAGAGCCCCAGCGTGTCGCTTATCTCTTGCATGATCATCGATGCGGCATCGGCGGGTTGGCCAAACAACGCTTGTGTGCCTGTCATGTCAAGCCATGCCTCATCGATGCTGTTCTGTTCCAAAAGCGGCGTGTAGCGGGAAAGAAGGCCCATGACAAGACCTGACATCTTCGAATAGTACGCATGGTCGGGCGGCACCAGGATCATCGACGGGCAGAGCTTTTGTGCCTCGTGAAGCACCATCGCGGTCTTCACGCCATATGCCCTTGCCTCGTAGTTCGCAGCGAGGATGATGCCGGTACGCTTTTTGGGGTCACCCGCCACCGCGGCGGGAACGCCTTTTAAGGAAGGGTTCCGCGTGGTTTCACACGAGATGAAAAAAGCGTTCATGTCAACCAAAAACACGACCCGCTGCATGCATCAACCCTCCCTATTGGTATTTTCCAATTGTATGATAACATGTTCTGTGCGTTAAAAGAAGATTGGAGAATGTGTTGTGTTGGATTGATTAACTATATTTCAGGCCTGTATTACTTGAATTTATTGTATAATAGGATTGCTAGGACGTATCTTTGGATGACTGGCCTATCAGTGTTTCTATATAGGAGGATAAACATTAATCAAGGATTAGTGGTACTAATCCTATTCTAGGTTTACACTACTTAGATTTTGTTTGCAGCATGAAAACGCCACTCACAATAATTAGTGCCGTGCCTAAGCAGTTGGCAATCCCTCCATCCTCTGCCTCAACTCCTCCATTGTCATAAAGCTGCACCCCTTGTCGACGCAGTACCGAACAAGTTGCTTGAAGAGCCTGGAATCCGTCTGCGGTGCGCAGCCGCTGCGGATTTTTTCATTGATTTTCACAGTATCGTACGGCCTCTGCTTATAGAGCGTGTGCACACGGAATACGACGACCGCATGCTCCCTGCAGGCCTTATCGACGATCTTCATAACTTTTTTCAATTGACGTTCTGTACGCATATCGGCACTGATTGAATTGACCTCGTACGGATAGCTCATATCCACGAATTTCGTTTGGTAATATGCCAGCCTGGCTTGCGCCCGGTAGGGTTTGATGGCGTTGATGACGCGCTTGTTGTAGGAGCCGTACGGAAACGCCAAGATATTGGGGGCAGGCAGGCCTTGCCTTTTAAAAGACTGGTTCACAAGTTCCATGCTCCTTTGGATTTCTTTGTTCGACATATCAGCCATATGTCTGTGCTCATATGTATGGCAGCCGAACACCCAGCCATAGGCGCGCATCTCCTTTACCTGCGCCCACGTGAGCTTTCCTATTGTGTTGGCATCGGTGAATTGCGTTGCCAAATAGGAGGTGCCGCGAATGCCGTACTGTTTTAGGATCGGGTAGGCCAAAAGATAGTCCGATGCCGGGCCGTCGTCAAATGTAAAGAGAATTGTTGCGGTGCCGGATTTTGGAACTGCATTTTCTGATGGCCTCTGATCGGCCATGAGCGGCACAGCTGCCATCATAGGCTGCGATGGCAGGGAAAACGCCTCATCCGTTTCTGCGGTTGCTGATTTTATCGGGAGGGACAGAAACAGCAGGAAAGCCGTCAGCAAACATGACCCAAGTGGAACCCATACCCGTTTTGTGTGCAATAACTCCTTGGCACGGTATATAAAGGAGCGCAAGCGTAAAAAGTGCATAAGACCAACAAGTGTAGCGCGCATAGCGTCACCTTTTCCCCATCTATAAATATGCCTATGAAATGTATATGCGTGGCTTTTCAATGCTATACAAATGACATTACATTTCGGATACCGCTTGCCCATCTTTTACCGCTCTGTATTTTTCGATATACTATTACAAGCAGATTCCATAGGGACGGCATAGACCAGAGAGATGAGTCGAAAGACAAGTAAATCGATAAAGAAATACATGCGAGGAAACAGACATGAACATAACCGGCGATAAACAGCATCGTGCGCTACTGCAGAGCCTTGCCCGCAAGGCGATGATCGATAGAGGCCTTGCGCCGGACTTCCCGTCCGACGCGCTTGCGCAGCTAGATACAATAACCAGGCCCGCGGCGGCGGACGGTTCCGCCCGGGATCTTCGGCATCTGCTGTGGTGTTCCATCGACGATGACGATTCGTTGGATCTGGACCAGCTGACCACAGCGGATGGGGTCGTTGACTCAGAATCGATTGTCTATGTCGCCATAGCGGATGTGGATGTGCTAATAGGCAAGCAAACGCCCATTGATGCCCACGCGCGGCATAACACGGTCTCCGTTTATACCGCGGCGCAGATATTTCCGATGCTGCCCGAGAAGCTCTCCACAGGGTTCACGTCGCTGAATTTCGATTCCGATCGCATGGCAATGGTTGTTGAGATGCGGGTGAACGCGCAGGGCGAAGTGTTGTCTTCGGATGTGTACCGGGCCGTGGTCAGAAATAAGGCAAAGCTGGCGTACCGGAGTGTTGCCGCGTGGCTTGAGGGCGAAGGACCGATGCCCAAGGCTTTGGCGGCTGTAGAGGGACTTGCCGATTGTCTGCGCCTGCAGGACAACATCGCACAGAAGATGCGGCGGCAGCGACACCAGCATGGCGCGCTCGACCTCGATTCCATAGAGGTCAACCCTGTGTTTGACGGCGAGGAGCTGACAGACTTGTTGCCCGACGACAAAAACCGTGCGCGCGCGTTGATTGAGGATCTGATGATCGCCGCGAACGGCGTTTCCGCGCGGTTTCTTTCCAATAGACAATACCCGTCGTTTCGCCGCATGGTTAAAAAGCCGGAGCGGTGGGACAGGATTGTCGAGGTCGCAGCCGAGCACGGCGGTCATCTTGGCAGCGAGCCCGACGCAAGGGCACTTGAGGAGTTTCTCGTATCGTTTAGGCAAAGGGATCCGCTGCGGTTTCCGGACTTATCGCTTGCCATAATAAAGCTGCTGGGGCCGGGCGAATACGCCATTGCACTGCCGGAAGCAAATGTCAGCGGGCACTTTGGTCTAGCTGTCAAGGACTACTCCCATTCCACGGCTCCCAACCGCCGTTACCCCGACCTCATCACGCAGCGGCTGATCAAGGCGGCGCTCCTGCATGCCCCAGTTCCCTATTCGGTGGAGGAGCTTGAAGCGCTGGCACTGCACTGCACGAAGCAGGAGGATGCAGCCCGGAAGGTCGAACGGCAGGTCATCAAATCCGCCGCCGCGATTTTGCTGCAATCGCGTATCGGGCAGGAGTTCGATGCGATCGTCACGGGTGCTGCCAATAAAGGAACGTGGGTACGCGTGCTGCATCCGCCGGTGGAAGGCAAGCTGGTCGGAGGATTCTTTGGGTTGAAAGTGGGGTACAAAATTCGCGTAAAGCTGTTGAGTACAGACATTGAGAACGGATTCATCGACTTTGAACGGGTATAGCATCTAAATCTATCGATATAACAAAGGTTATGAGAGGGATATTTAATGGACGGAGATAAAGAAAAGTTATATATTATTAATCAATTAAAGATTTGGTATGAAGGGGTAATTTTTCAGGGGAAGCGCTTGCATGTTGTACTATATCAATTACAAAATCAGTTCAATAGTAAAAATCAAGATAGCGAAAGTGGAATTGTTTCCGAAAGAAACAATTTAAGTGACGTTTTCCGTATTGAATCATATTTTTTTATTATGGCACTAAGTAAATCCATAAATTACATAAAAATGTCAATAAAATATGTAGCACTATTCTCATCAGTTTTAGAAGAAATTGAAAAGATAGCTAGCTTTATTGACATAAAAGATTTACGAGATATGAACGTTCATGATGATGAATATATTATGCGGATAGGACGTAAACAAAATGACTTCTTTAGTTTTGATGGAATTGTTCAAGCAGACGCAATATCGATTATTGTCTCTGAAGAAGGCATAAAACTTGGAAACAAAGTTAATGTGACAAAGATACTTGAGAAATACAAAGAGTTATCAACTATGGTCTATGAAAATTGTGACATAATAACTCAAAGGTTATTCGTTAGTTATTAGAACATTAGTGGTAGGACAGGATCCGTGTAAGGCTGTTGAACACGGACATTGAGAACGGATTCATCGACTTTGAACGGGTATAGACAGAAATATACAATGCATATAGATAAACAGTCGTTTTCAAGCAATTGAGTTACTGCTATAATTATTTGTAGTATTTTGTCGCAGTTTATTTTGCATCGAAGGAGGGCGAAAATGGCGAAGAAGGTCGCGGCGTTTCTGTTCTCCTTTTTGATTGCACTTACACTGTTTGCCCCCTGTGCGTTTGCGGACACGGCAAGTGCGTATGAGCTTTCTGTGTCGTCCACATCCGTACACGTTGGAGATACCGTTCACTTCACGCTCAACACGCCCAAGGATGCCGCGAGCGTTTGTGTGTATATGGATGGGAAGAAACAGCAGACCTCCAAGACACCGAAGGTCTTGGAGGATACAAAGCAATGGACGTTCGATCTTGTCATGCAATCGTCCGGAACAAAAGGAATCCGCTTTTATGTATATAGTACTACCGGAAAGCTATTAAAAAAATATCCCGATTCCGCGGTTATGATCAAAGCAATCTGGCCTTTGTATGCCCCAGTAAGCGTGGACGTCACTTTTTTGGAGCATGATATGGCGGTGCTTTTTGCCAAACTCGCGCCCGGCTATAAATACAAGCGATACGGGTTCTATTTGGGGACTTCCGAAACGGCACTCAATAAGCAAATCCGCTCGACGGTGATCCGGGCCAATACCTACGATAAGCTCGTGACAGCGCTATCGCCCAACACCACCTATTATTTCCGGCCCTTTGCCGTCACCTCCAAAGGCGTTGAACTCAAAGGGGACATCAAAACCTTCACAACGCCCGCGAAGCAGACTTGGACGCTTCTAGACGCTAAGCTTGGCACCACAGCTGAGAAATACAACTACCTGTTCTTCTCGAATGCGAGGTACTATACCAGACAGAGCCCACCGCTGGGCTACCGGACGGCAGCCGAGGCCAAAGAGCACATGGTAACCATCACGGTAAAGGTTTGGATCAAGTCTAGCAGCAAGCGCAAACCAGCCACCTGGAAGCTTACCATCAATAGGAAGCTTGCCGAAAACGTTAAGGCCATCTTCGATGAGATGTATTCATTGGATATCCAGTTTCCAGTCATGTATCTGCGTGGTTTCAGCTTTCGTACAATACGCGGGCCGGGGCTGTACGGCAGCAACATCCTCTCGCATCATTCGTTTGGCGCCGCCATCGATATCAACAAGTCCTACAACCTGTTCTACAAAAGAAAGGACAGGCGGAACCCGAACAATCCCTATACCATCCCGAAGGAAGTCATCGCGGTCTTTGAAAAGTACGGCTGGGCGTGGGGCGGGAACTTTAAAGAGGGGCTGGACACGATGCATTTCCAATACCTGGGGTTGGATCTGCTCCCATAACGAGCAAAGGCGTGGCTATACCCCGTACTTTCATTTGAAATTATGTAGCGGTGTAGGCGGGTTTAAAGCAAGCGGCGTTCGAATATACATGAGAGAATCCGGAAAGGGAAGCTGGTGGTAGACATGAAACGGCTTACATCGTGTTGTTTGGCTCTGCTTGTTCTTGCATTGTGCGCCTGTTCCGGCAGCCCCAAGGCGTCCCCAAGGCCTTCTCCAAGCGGTCCCGAACCAAATGCCTGGGTTGTGGTAACAGAAGCGCCAATCATTGATACGGCGAGTGGGAAAAGGGCCGGCACGGCGTACCCCGGATTTGGCCTTGCGCTGCACAACGCGGAAAACGGCAAGGCCGAGTTCAGCCTGACCTTTATGGATGATACCGGTGATAAGGTCAAAGAAGTCAAGACCTATTCCATCGATACCTCATACATGGCAAAGAAATATGTAGAACCGCAGGCGGTCATCGAGATTATCTCCGCGGACATGATCCGGATAAACCCGAATGCCGCGATCCAGAACGACAAGGGTGAGGTGCTGCTTCGGTTTACCGATGCGATAGGCCCGTTCCGTTACATTCAGAAAACGGATAAAGGGTATATGTTCACCATCGATATAAACGTCGTGTTTGTCAAAGCCGGCGATGCTGTTGTTATCCCCATGAAAACACCCAAGAGCTGAATGTTGGAATAGTTATGCGGTTTGCCGGGATACTATTGCCGAGGTGAAGCGATTGGCAAAGAAAAAGGACGAATCCAAGGTGGAGTTGACCAGCAAGGAAAACGGCGTCTCCAAGGAAAACCAGAACCAGCAGCACAATACGCAAAAGCAGGCCCAGGGGCCGAATACGAAACGGTAGGCGAAAGCATGGGCAAGCGCAACAAGATGAAGAGCACGAGCAACCACAAGAAGGAAGACGGTACATTCCGCTCCAAGAAGATCAAGCACGACCCGCAGGCCGAGAGCGCCCGCGCCGTCTTTGGGGAAGACGACGAGAAATAATCCGATGGTATAAATAGTGGAAGAGCATCCTGCGGGGTGCTCTTTTTCGTAGCTAAACAGTCTTTGCCCGATTACTAAATTTGAGAACAGACTTTGTCGGATGGACTCCTCCTTTTGTATCATAAACACACATATCTATGCATAAAAGTTATGTAACAAAACGGCAGGAGGAACGATGAGCCAAAGAAGCAAGGGGAATTTTGATTACTGTAAATCCAGGGCGATACATTATTATCTGAACCGGGATTA
>CAZHNN010000001.1:29672-52662 GCA_964533965.1 uncultured Clostridia bacterium
CATTGCATTTGATAAGAACAGAACCGATGAGGAGGTTATAGAGTATCGCAACAGAATCTACAGACAACTGCGAAGGGAAAAGCTGATACAGGTGTTGGAGTGATTTCTGAGGAAATCGCGGGCAAACATCCCTTCTTGGATTCGTTTACCGCGTTATTATAGTAAGCCTTGAATCGTGAATGAGAATCTTCATTCACGATTCAGTTGGCTAAAGTTCAAAATATGAATCCGGTAAGCCAATAGCGAAAAGAAGCCCTATGCGTGAGCATTTGGGCTTCTTTATCTATCAGCAGAATTCAGGGGAAGCTACTCTTTTGTAATTCCTATAAAATTTATCGGAAATATCGCATTTGCTATTGACTTTCAAAAGCGCGTTACATATAATGCGGTATCAGCCTTAAACATACTATTCATATATGATTAATAAGGACAATGTTTAGGATCAGACTGGTACGGTTTTGAGAAATCTTGCGCTATATCCAACAAAGGGGGCAATCATGGAGAACGAAAACAATCAACTGGAAATTATAAACGAGGTTCGAAAGGCATGCCGTCAGTTTGCCATGTTGTATTTCCACTTTGCAAAGGTACTGGTGGAGGAGCTGGGAGAAGAGGCTGCGAAACCCCTGATACAAAAAGCCGTGTTTGAACTAAGCCTCGACCGTTCCAACCAATTGCGGGAAAAGGCCAAACAGCTGGGGTTGGAGACTACCATGGAGACCTTTACGAAAATAACCGATCTCCCGATGATCGGATGGGTTAAGGAGCTCGGAAGGGATCACTGTCCCTATGCACAGACCTGGAAAAAGTATTTTGACGATTATCCATGGTTTCGTGAAATCGCGCCGTTGTATTGCGATGTAATCGATACGACCAATGCGGAAAACTTCACCCGCCGCCAGTCCCATACCATCACCGAAAACGTATTGACCGGCGGAGATACCTGCAGACGTGTGTATTTTGACAGCGACAAAGTGGCAAAAGGGGAATACAGCTATGGCAACAAAAAATCCGAAGCATAAACGTAAACTTCCGCTGTGGGTTGTCTTGTCCCGGCTCGGTATTGTCATAGGGCTTCTGACTGCGATTGAAGTTGCTGTAACAGGGGGGGTTATCAACAAGATATTCCTTGCCGCTCCATCGCAGATCGTACAAGAGCTCGTCTACATGCTCAAACAAAATACGCTTTTACCTCAGCTGCTTGTTTCCATAGAGGAAGCATTCGTAGGCTATTCTGTTTCCGCCATTTTCGGCATTGGAATCGGTGTGCTGTTTGTCACCTTTCCCAAGATCGAGGCAATCTTCTCTCCATTCTTTTCAGCCATCATGGCGGTGCCCAAAACGGCCATCATGCCGCTTTTAATCGTGTGGTTTGGCATCGGGTTTGAAAGCAAAGTGGTGATGGTCGTGCTGTTCTGCATGTTTACAGTGCTGTTCAACACGGTTTCCGGCGCAAAACAAACGAGGGCGGAGCATTTGAAGGTGTCCCGGGTGTTCGAGGCATCGCGGATGCAAACCGTTTTCAAGGTGCTGTTGCCCTCGGCGCTGCCTAGCATCTTCACAGGGCTGCGCGTTACGGCGGCAACGGCGATCACAGGTGTCATCTTTGCGGAGATGACCGCGTCCAAAGGCGGTGCGGGGTATCTTTTAAGCGAAGCGCAGGCGGTGTTGAATACGCCGGAGCTGTATCTGGTGGTCATCATCGTAACAGTTCTATCGGTATTGTTTGTCAGCCTGGTGAACTTTATGGAATACCTGATCTGCAGGAAATGGAAAGCGCTTTAATAAGGTTTGAGGCACCTAAAGGTGCACAACGATAACCATTCAAAAGGGGTGTACAAATTGAAATTCCTAAAATCGTTTCGGCTGCTTGCTGCGGCCATCGCAGCCCTCATCACCTTAAGCCTAGCTGCTTGCAGTAAACAGGCCAATTCCACACAGTCGCAGCCTGCACAGACTGCCGCCGGAGCTCCCGTTCTCGCGTCGCCTGCGGATGCCCCATGGAAAGGGCGCGATAACAAACAGGTGACGATCAACGCCGGATTCGCCAAGGGCATGACCGGCATTGCCAACCAATTTGCGATCGCAAACGGATGGTACAAGGAAGCCGGTATCGACCTGAAACTTGTGGATATTCCGAACCCGGTCTCCGCGTTTGCCGCTGGTGCCGTAGACATCGCGGACGGCGACCCGGGTACCTATGTCCCGGCGATTGTCAACAACGTTCCCATTAAAATCATCAGCAATATGTGGCGCAACAAGGGCGCATATTGGATTATCGCAAAGCCCGAAATCAAGACCTGGGCCGATTTGAAAGGCAAGAAAATCGGCGGCGCACAAGCAACGGGCGGAATGCGGCTGACACTGATGGAAGTGCTGTCGAAAAACGGCATCGATCCTCAGAAAGATGTTCAAATTGTAGCAAACGGGTTTTATCAGAACGCATACGCCACCTTTACTTCGGGGGAAGTAGCCGCTACGATCATCCATCAGCCGTACGCAACCTTAGCTGAAAAAGACGGCACCGGCCATGTGCTGGCAAAGACGTGGGAATACCTGCCGGGATATCATACGGGCGTGTTGGTCGCCTCCAACAAGATAATCAGCGAACAGCCGGACGTCGTTAAGAGGATTCTCGAAGTATATTTTTATGCAAACCAGTATGCCAAAACGCACATGGACACGTTTATTCCATGGGCTGCAAAGTATCTGAATGTGGACGAACAGACAGCACGAAAAGCGATAGAGGCGGAAATTGTGCTCTGGGAGAACGACCCGATCGTGGATACTTCCCGGTTACAGGTGACCGAAGACTTGCTGTTCAAATATGGCATGCAGAAGGAAGCCATCAAGGTGACCGGTGTGGTGGATAACCAGTTTGCCGAAGCCATCGCTATCGAGCTGAAGTTGGGCAAATACGCAGAAAAATAAGGGGGAAGGGCAATGCCATCCATCGAATTTCGCAATCTGACAAAAAGGTATACGACAGTGGAGGGGGAGGAGACCACCGCGCTGCGCCAAATAGATCTTACGGTCAAAGACGGTGAGTTCGTCTGCGTGCTGGGCCCAAGCGGCTGCGGCAAGAGCACGCTGCTTGAGATAGCGGCGGGACTTCTGCCCACCACAGAAGGCGAAGTTTTGTTGGACGGTGTTCCTATCAAAGGCCCTAGCAGGAACATCGGCGTGGTCTTTCAGGATTCCTCGCTGTTTCCCTGGAGAAGCGTACAAAAGAACATCGCGTTTGGCCTGGAGATTTCCAAAGCGGACAAGAGCGAGAGCGCAAAAAAGGTAAACGATGTGATCGAGCTGGTGGGGCTCAAAGGATTTGAACAAAAATATCCTCACCAGCTCTCCGGAGGGATGCGCCAGCGTGCCGGAATGGCCCGCACGCTGGTCAATAACCCGGATTGCATCCTGATGGATGAGCCGTTTAGCGCCGTCGACCACCTGACACGCCTGACGCTGCAGGAAGAGATCGTTCGAATTTGGGAAAAAGAGAAGAAGACCATTTTGTTCATCACGCATGATGTTTCGGAGGCGGTCTACCTTGCGACGCGCATTGTGCTGTTGACACCCAGGCCCGGTCGAATCCAGCAAATCTTCGATGTCGCAATAGAGCGGCCTCGCAGCCGCAGCGATATGCAGTATATCGATCTGATCGAGAAGATTTATGTAAGCCTGAACAACCCCGATGTCAGCGATGAGAGCATCGAATACGCAATTTAATTGGGAGGTTACCATGTCTAGTGATGCAATGAGGCAATTCAATTTAACTGACGAGGAATATCTGGCGCTCGATGAGGTGGACTTTCGTGCCAGGTTCCGCGAACGCATCCACCATACGCTGGAAATACAGACCTATGCGGCCGCCAATAAAGAAGAAAAACTGAGGGAAAATCAGAGCAGTACAGCCGAAAAATTTATAAGACTCTGGGAAACGCGCAACCTGCCGACGGATTTGCCTGAATACGTCTATGCCAAAAAGCTGATCGGGTTTGCGCAAACGCTGTTGAACACAGGGTCGCTCGACCTATCTGCATTTGCACCGCACAGGCTTAGTCAGGTGGAAACGGATTCGTTCTTCAATGTAGTAACACAGCGGCGATCCGTCCGGCACTTTACGGATCAGCGCGTCCCAGACGAGTTGATACACAAAATACTCGAAAGCGGCTTGTGGGCGGCGCACTCATGCAACCTGCAGTCCATCTTGTATTTGGTAGTTCGGGAAGAGACAACGCCCAATTTGTTTGTGGGAAGCGATGTGCCGGGCGGCCCTGTGCACCTCGTGGTGCTGCAGGATGAGCGCGTGTACCGTGCCAACCCGTTCAACCCCGTGCGAAACAGGTTGATCGACGCTGGCGCTGCTGCGCAGAACATCGTGCTGGCAACGCATGCGCTGAATCTTGCAGGCGTTTGGCTTACGTTTAACGATGCAATGATCGAGAGGATCAGCAAATATTTTAATCTGCCGGAATACATCAAGCTTGTCACCTATGTCGACATCGGCTATCCGAACCAGACGCCGTATGCTCCGCAGCGGAAGACATTGTCCGAAGCCATCCTCGCCAGCGTTTAAAGGCAACGGCGATGAAGATTCTGATAACGGGCGGAAGCCGCGGAATAGGGCTATCCATAGCCCGTGAACTACATGAGAACGGGCACGAGCTCTTCCTGGTGGGGCGGGACGAAGAGCGCCTGAAGCGGGCGATCGCGAGCTTTTCGCACGGCGTGACCGGCTTTGCCTGCGATTTAGCAGATGCCAAACAAGTGGAAGATCTGTTGTTGTCGATGCGGCAGCAGCATTTTTTACCCGACGTTGCTGTTCTTAACGCCGCCTCGTTGGGCGGTACAGCCCGGTCCGTCACAGCGCCGTCGCCCGAAGCTTTGCAGAACATCCTGGACGCAAACGTGGTAGCCCATTACCGGTTGGTACGTGGATTGATCGAACCTCTTACCAAAAGCAACTATCCAAGGGTCATCCTCATCGGTTCCACGGCGGGTATACGGGCGGACGACGGATCGCTGTACGGCATTTCCAAATGGGCGCTGAGATCCTACTCCTACTTTTTGCGAAACGAGCTTAAGACGCTGGGTATCGGGGTAACGCTTCTTAACCCGGGCGGGACGTTTACGGATACCCGCGTGCCAAATGAAACGACGCCCGAAGGCAGGCTGCTGCTATCGTCGGATATCGCAAAGCTGATAGCAGCATTTCTTACGCTCAGCCCTCAGGCTGTTGTCGAAGAAATCAACATACGGCCGATGCAGGGGGACACCTATTAGGTTGTGCTGATTTGGAAAATTTGTTTGGTAACGGTGAAGGCGCCCATGAAGGATGCCTTCACTTTGTTTAGGCACTAAAGATTGATAAAGAAAACCGGTTAAGACAGGAAACGCTATGTGCGCTGCCAATAGAAAAATGGAAAAACATCGAAATGAACTGTCGTTGACAATCCGATTCATTGTCTCTAATATATAAATCATATAGGATTTATATGTTACGGAGCTGAGGGTATGAGAATTTCCGTCAAAGGGCGCTATGCGCTGGCAGCGATGATCCATTTGGCGCAGCACTACAATAGCGGCGATTGCATCACGGTGCTTAGCATCTCTGAAAAGCTGGGTATTTCCAAAATCTATTTGGAGCAAGTGTTCTCGCTTTTAAGGCGCGGCAAACTCGTTCAATCTGCTAAGGGCGCGATGGGTGGTTATCTGCTGTACAAATCTCCTAAGCAAATCACCGCCTTTGACGTGCTTTACGCCGTGGAGGTATCCCTCTTTGAACCTACGGAAGAGACCGTATCGCAAAGGGCGAACGATATTGAAAAAACGATGCAAATGGCCGTGTTTTCAACCGTTGCTGACACTATAAAGGATACGCTTTCAAAGATAACGCTTCAGGATCTTGTGACAGAAGCTGAAAAGAACAGGTCACAAGGATTTATGTTTTATATTTAGAAAAGATATATGAGCATGGAAACGACGGAAAAAAATAAAGGCAGCTTATGCTGCCTTTTTGCATTCATATACGTTATACTACCGTAAATGACGCACGATATTCACCATATAGGATAATTATTGTTTAGTAAAAATGTAGACATTAACCGGATGAAGGAGTAAAATTTTGAACTGTAATTTTTCTTATACAGGCAGGTAATTAAATTGTTCAAGCGCCTTAAATCGGAATTTTCAGGGTATAACGCAAAACGTTTTTCCAAGGATTTGATGGCGGGCTTAACCGTAACTGCGGTCGCACTGCCTCTTGCTCTCGCATTTGGCATCGGCAGTGGTGCGGATGCCGCGGCAGGCTTGATAACAGCGATCATAGCAGGTTTAGTGATCAGCGCATTGTCGGGAGCTTCTTTTCAAATATCCGGACCAACGGGCGCTATGACGGCAATATTGATAAATTTGATTTCCAATTATTCATTGCAAGCCATATTTTTGGTTGGACTGATATCCGGTGCTATACTCCTATTGATGGGGTTCTTCAAATTAGGGAAATTGGTTACTCTTATTCCAAGACCGGTTATTACAGGATTTACCTCCGGTATCGCCATTATCATCGCGCTGGGACAAGTTGATAATTTTTTCGGAACTGTTTCACAAGGCCACAGCGCCATTGAAAAATTGGTTTCCTATGGATCTTTGGGTTTTAGCCCAAATTGGCAAGCTGTAATTGTTGGATCGGTTGTAATTGTAGCGATGCTCATCTGGCCAAAAAAATGGAATTCACGTGTGCCATCATCGCTTGTTGGACTCATCATAGCAACGGTTGTTAGTTTGTTATTTAAATTTGATGTTAGAACGATTGGCGTCATTCCAAAAACATTGCTGCCGCAAGCTCGTTTAGACTTACATCTATTTACTATAAAATCCCTGCTCTCGTTATTGTCGCCAGCCATAACTATATCCGTTCTGGCAATGATTGAAAGCCTCCTATGTGGCGCCAGTGCATCCCGTATGAAAAATGAAAATTTCGATGCGAATCAGGAATTGATAGCGCAAGGAATCGGTAATATGATTATACCGTTTTTCGGTGGGGTACCGGCAACCGCTGCCATTGCACGTACTAGTGTTGCCATAAAATCTGGCTGCGAAACCAGATTGACCGGTATCATTCATGCCATTGGGTTGCTTGCTTCCATGTTCCTTTTTGGAAATGTGATGTCAAAAATACCTTATGCTGCGCTTGCGGGTGTTTTGATGGTGACTGCCTGGCGGATGAATGAATGGCCTGCCATCCACAATATATTTAGTAAGCGTTTCACGGGCGCAATATTAAAGTATTTCATTACTATGGTTGCAACCGTGGCATTTGATTTAATTGTTGCCATTGTTATTGGCATCATATTTTCCGGAATATGGTTTTTATTAAAATCCATGAATCTCTCCATTGATTCTTCCAGAGTAAAAAATGAGCTTATGCACAATAGCAACAAAAACATAGAACCTGGTCTGGAAAACGCAAAGGTAATATATGTATCGGGTCCGATCTTTTTTGGAAATGCTGAAAAGCTGCTGACCTATGTGCATGAGAACTATGATCAAACCAACAAATTGATTTTTTCTATGCGTGGGGTAACGTATATTGATACAACCGGTGCGGAAATTCTGTACGATATCGCTTGTGAGTGTAAAAGTAATAATATAGAAATTGCTATTTGTGGTCTACAGGATCATTTGCGCGGTATATTGGACGGAATCGGTGTTACGGAACTGATAGGAGACAGATCATATTATTTCAGCGTCGACCGCTTAATATTGGCAAACAGGTAGGAGATAAATAGGGTCTTCGTAGGATACAACGCATATCGTGATCGAAAGATAAAAGACTCAAACGTTAAAAAGGATTGACCTGTATGGATTGATCCTTTTTTATTTTATGAAGGTATACAACAAAATCTTTCCATTGACATAGAATTAACCTTCGATTATATTTTAATCATATAGGAATAGTAAGATTTGGGTTTTATAGTATGTCAGTATGAAGATTTCTGTAAGGGACGATACGCGTTGGCATCAATGGTAGATATAGCCCAAATACTATGGGAACGGGATATGATCGCCGCTCAGAGCATTTCGGATGATTCATATCTTTATCTATAGGAGACCAGAATGGATATTAAAACGCTTTGTATTCATGGCAGTAAACAAAAATATGACAACACAGGTGCCATCAGCGTGCCGATATTTCAATCCGCTACGTTTGCCCATCCGGGTGTAGGACAAAGCACGGGCTTTGATTATTCGCGCTCCCAGAATCCAACGCGCGAGCATCTTGAAAAAACAGTCGCACAGCTCGAACAGGGCAGCGATGCGCTGGCATTTGCCACTGGAATGGCAGCGATCACGACACTAATGGAGTTGTTTTCGCCCGGCGATCACATTATCGCATCTGATGATCTGTATGGCGGATCGCACAGGTTGTTTCACCGGGTTAGCATGAAGCACGGCATCGAATTCGACTTTGTGGATACTTCGGAAGCAAATCGGATACAAGATGCCATCAAAGCGAATACAAAGGCCATCTTCATCGAGACGCCCACCAACCCCATGATGCAGATTACGGATATCGCTGCGGTTGCGGCGATTGCCAAAACGCACAACGTCCTTTTGATCGTGGACAATACGTTTTTGACGCCCTATTTTCAAAAACCGCTGGCGCTGGGTGCGGATATCGTCATCCATAGCGGCACCAAGTATTTGGGTGGTCACAACGATACGCTCGCAGGGTTTCTGATCACTTCAAGCGAAGTCATTGCCGAAAAGCTTCGTTTCCTCTATAAGACGACGGGCGGGTGTCTGTCCCCGTTTGACAGCTGGCTGTTGATACGCGGCATCAAGACGCTGGCGGTGCGTATGGACCGGCAGCAGGAAAACGCCAAAGCCATTGTCGAATGGCTTTGTCAGAGGCCAAACATCAAGAAGGTTTTTTATCCGGGACTCCTGTCTCACCCGGGCTATGAGATTTCCAAACGGCAGGCTTCCGGTTTTGGCGCTATGATATCCTTTGAAGTGGATTCCGCCGAAACTGCAAAACGAATGTTGGAAAGGGTTGAATTGATCCAATATGCAGAAAGCCTGGGTGGAGTGGAAAGCCTGATGACCTTTCCGATGCTGCAAACCCATGCCGATATTCCGGAAGAGGAGCGGGAAAAAAAGGGCATCCATGACCGGTTGCTGCGCCTTTCCGTTGGGCTCGAAGATGCGGGCGATTTGATCCGCGATCTTCAAAACGCGCTGGAGGGATGATGTGATGTACGATTTTAACCAGATCATCGAACGGAAAAACACCGATTCGATCAAATACGATTTTGCCCTCAAACGAGGAAAATCCGAGGGAATGATGCCGTTATGGGTCGCCGACATGGACTTTCGCGCACCTGAAGCTGTGATCAACGCGTTGAAACACAAGAGCGAACACGGCATTTTCGGCTATTCCGATGCCAGGGAGGACTATTTTGCGGCACTGCACGGATGGTTCTCCAAGCGATTTGGCTGGGAGATAAAACCCGAATGGTTGATCAAGACGCCGGGTGTCGTCTTTGCGATCTGCGCCGCCATTCGAGCGCTGACAAAAGAGGGGGATGCCGTACTCATCCAGCAGCCTGTGTACTATCCGTTTGCCGAATCGATACTCACAAATGGCAGGAAGCTTGTCATAAACCGGCTTGTCTATGAGTATGGCAAATACGCGATCGATTTTGAGGATTTCGAGCGTAAGATTGTGGACAAAGATGTGAAACTCTTTATCCTGTGCAACCCACACAATCCCGTAGGACGCGTATGGACGAAAGAGGAGCTTAGTAAACTCGGGGACATCTGCATACGGCACGGCGTCCTCGTTGTTTCCGATGAGATACATCAGGATTTCGTGTACCCAGGACACAGGCATTTTGTGTTTTCCAGCCTAAGTCACAAATACGCCGAGCATTCCGTTACTTGCACCGCTCCCACCAAAACCTTCAATCTCGCCGGCTTACAAATCTCCAATATCTTTGTGCAGAACAAAGAGATCCGGCACAAGATTGAACGGGAGATCGTCAAAAGCGGATACAGCCAGCCCAATGTCATGGGGCTCATAGCCTGCAAAGCCGCCTATGAAAAGGGAGGGGAATGGCTTGAGGAAGTTAAGTCATACCTTGTTTGCAATCTATGTTTTGTCCGCACATACCTGCAGCAGCATCTGCCGATGATTCGGCTCGTGGAACCGGAAGGAACGTATCTTGTTTGGCTGGACATGAGCGCACTTGGGCTTTCGGACAAAAAACTCGCGGACCTGGTTGAAAAAAGGGCGCGGCTCTGGCTGGATGCGGGTACCATGTTCGGCGAGGGCGGAGAAGGCTTTTACCGCATCAACATCGCGACGCCCCGCCCCATTTTAGAACAAGCCTTTGGGCAGTTGCGCGACGCGATTCACCCGTGACCTGTCCTTGTTCTTGGGATACTATATAGATCGACATTGGAAAAGCCTTTGGCAAACGCCAAAGGCCTTTTCAATGAACAACGAAAAAGTATTTCGAGAGGCATCACAGCTTTTTATATCAACATTTTATGCGCATTTTTCAGCTCTTCAATGATGTTCAGGCTCTGCGGGCAATGGCTTTCGCACACACCGCATTCAATGCAACGATCCGCACCGCCGTGACGTGCACTGGCTCTTGCATAATCGCGTTTGCCTGCCGCCAGGTCATCGAACATATACACCTTGTTATAGGCGGAGAAGATACTGGGGATAGGCACATTGTTTGGGCAGGGCAGGCAGTATTCGCAGCCGGTACACCCTACCCGGATTCTTTTTTCGTAAGAAGCCTTGACATCCTGGATAAGCTTCTTCTCCTCCGGCGTCATCACATTGGGATACGCGTTTTGGAATATTGCGATATTTTCAACAAGCTGCTCCATGGTGGAAACGCCGGAGAGGATACAGCTTATCTGCGGATAGTTGTAAACATAACGGAATGCCCACTCCGCCGCGCTTCGCTTTATGGGGAACGTTTCATACAACGCTTTCACCTCCGGTGTAGCGTTGACAAGACGGCCGCCGCGCAAAGGCTCCATGACAACAAAAGCCATCCCTTTTTCATATGCGAGGTTGATGCCTTCGTCGGTGACTTCTCTATCCCCGTCCAAAAAGTTATGCTGTACCTGACACATCGCCCAATCGTAGGAATTGACGATATCACGGAAGGTTGGCAGTTGCCCGTGGTAGGAGAAACAAACCGAACCGATCAATCCTTCGGACTTGAATTTTTCCATCATATCGAGAACATTGAGCTGCTTTGCGCGTTGCCATTGCACCTTGTCAAGGTGGTGGATCAAATACGCGTCGATAAAGTCAACGCCGAGCCGCTTCATGGAGCCCTCAAGGATTTCACGCATTTCGTCGTTGCTTTGTTTAAGGATGCGCGGCGGCACCTTGGTGGCGATGTGCACCTTTTTACGGTACCCGTCCTGAAGCGCTTCGCCGATGACCTGCTCGCTCTCCCCGTTGTTGTAAACGCACGAGGTATCCAGATAGTTAACGCCATTGTCGATGGCATAGCGGATCATTCGAATGGATTCCTCGTGGTCAATGTGCGTCGTTCCGTCCGCTTCCGTCTTTTGCGGAAGCCGCATGCAGCCCATGCCGAACGTTGAAACGTCAAACCCCTGTCTTCCGAACGGACGATAGAGCATGGTTATTCCTCCTTAATAATATTGAAAAATTTTACTTGCTAAGTATACTCTATTTTTGCCAATCAAGCAAAAAATGACTCTTTAGGTGACTTTGGATAAGCAAAAGGGAACTGCAGCCGGAAAAGTGTAAATATTCACATCATTTATGCAAAAAGTGAATAATATAATTTGACATCTTTTACCACCAATGTTAAAATTTCTACGAAATAATAGCATAATTGTGGGAGGTTTTTTATGATGGGAGATCCAAAACAGATTCTCAAATATGCCAGCTATGCATTCATTATTTTTGGAGCCATTGCTGTGCTGTATTCCCTTGTGACCTTATTTTCCTGGTTCGGCAGCCTGATTGCAGGCTATCTGATCTTGGCGATCATTGAAGGCGGGTTGACTGCTGGAATCGGTTATTTGGGACTAAAGAAATACAATGATGCTTCACAGTTCAATTTCTTCATCATGACCGGCGGCATTCTCTGCGTACTCGGTTTGGTTGGATTGCTGATGGGCGGTGGGTTTACAGGCGTTATCGGATTCCTTCTGCCCGGCCTGTACCTCTACGGCGGATACCAATTGAAGAACGGCAAATAAAACAATTAGCGTTATCATACAAGGCTGCCGACGAAAGAAGGCAGCCTTTTTTTATCCATATCGTGCAAGAGTATTATTCGGCATATCTGCCGGTAATGCTATGTTGGGAGGGAATGCCGTGAGCATACGCGAAGAGATGATGCAGTTCTATCAAACGCTTGATCGTGCCGAATTCATCGACGATTGGTCGAGCAAGGTATACGCCGATCTGGACAGCGCTCTGCCCATACAGTGCGGCCAGACCATTTCACAGCCGTCCTTGGTGCTGAAAATGACGGAACTTCTGGACTTGCACAAAACGGAGAAGGTGCTGGAAATAGGCACAGGCTCGGGCTACCAGACAGCTTTCCTCTCTGCGTTCGCAAAACAGGTCTACACCGTTGAACGGTTTGGTGAACTATCCCAAAGGGCAAAAGAGCAGCTATTTAGGCTTGGATACCGAAACATCGAATTTGTCATCGGCGACGGAAGCCAGGGATGGGCAGAGCACGCGCCGTATGATCGCATCATCGTCACGGCTGCGGCATCCACCATCCCCGACCCGCTTCTGGATCAGCTTGCAGCAGAAGGCAGGATGGTGCTGCCGGTTGGTCAAAAAGGGTGGCAGGAGTTGCTGCTTATCACAAAGGACGAGACCGGAAAAATACAAGCGCAGCATAAGGGTCCGGTGGCGTTCGTGGAGCTGGTGGGAAAATTCGGATGGGATGAATAAATACATGCGAGTATTCAATGAAGCGTGATTTCTTAAATTAGAAAACACCCCGCGGTGGGGTGTTTTTTGTTACTCCTGTGCTGTATTTTAATCAGGTCTTGGCGATCATGATGTTGTCTACGGTGTTGGCAACTTCTTCACAGAGGTTCAGCGTGTTTTCAAGAAGGTCGTACAGCTCCTTGTTCTTGATGATCTCGATCGGGTTGGTTTCCGTTTCGAACAGATGGATCATGCTCTGCGAATACACCTCGTCGCCCTTATCCTCAATGTTGTTCACTTCGACGATCAATTTGCTGATATCATCGGGGTTCTTCTTGAATTTCTTCAAAGCAAGCATGAGCGCGTTCAGCTTTTCGCACGCCTCGACGGTCAGATCCACGAAGTTACGCAGAAAATCATTGGTCTTGGTTATGCGCATCATATAGATGGTATGCGCGATCTTGTCGATGCTGTCCGTGACGTTTTCGATCTCGTTCATGATTGCCACAAGATCAATGCGGTCGATAGGCGTTACAAACGCCACGTTGACGATCTTGAGGACTTCATGCTGCAGATCGTCGCCCTTCTGCTCCATCTCGTTGATCTGCTTTAGCTCTTCCTCGTTGATGACGCCGTTGGCAAAGGCGGCTTTCAATCGTTTTGCTGCTTCAAGCGAGATCCCCACGCCTTCGGCAAACAGTTCAAAGTAATCGACATCTTTTCTGCTGATCATATTTCCCATAATACTATCCTCCCGAAGTTAAAATATCATTCTGGCAACAGAGGCAAACACATACCCCATGATAAGGCAAGCCGGGAATGTGAGTATCCAAGCGATCATCATCTCTTTGGCGATCCCCCAATCGACCCGTTTGATTCCCTTGGATGCGCCCGCACCCATCATGGCAGTTGCTTTTGTATTCGTGGTGCTCAGCGGAATGCCAAACAGGGTGGCAGCGATCATGCTGCCGGAAGCGATCACTTCCGCTGCAAAGCCCTGGTACTTTTCAAGCTGTACCATCTCCATACCCATTGCCCGGATGATCCTGTATCCGCCAATGGATGTCCCGATTGCCATGACGAGCGAACAATAGAACATGATCCAAAGCGGAATGTTCATGACCGAGCCGTAGGGCGGATATACGCCTCCGAGTACCAATGCCAAATACAGAACGCCCATAAACTTTTGACCATCCTGCGCACCGTGGCTGAAGGCCATCAGCGAGGCGCTAACGATCTGGCCTCTTGCGAAGAACTTGTCGGTTTTCCTTCGATTGGCGTTTTTGCAGACCAACTCGACCGACTTGGTTGCCAAATAGCCAAGCACCAGACCCACAAAGGTCGAGATTCCAAGGCCTATCAGGACTTTCTGGAACGCAGCCCATTTGAAGGCGGAAAGCCCGCTCATAGAAATGCCGGCTCCCATGAGTCCGGCGATCAATGCATGGCTTTCGCTTGTGGGGATGCCAAATTTCCAGGCGGACGTCGCCCAGATGACGATGGCGAGCTGTGCAGCTCCCAAAGACACGAGCGCGTCTGTTCCCGTGCCGATGCTCACAACGCCCACCGTAGTGCTTGCCACCGCGCTTCCCATCAAAAGTACGCCCAAGAGGTTGAAACATGCCGCGAGAATGACGGCAGCCCTTGGGCTTAACACCCTTGTGGATATGACGGTAGCGATGGCATTGGGAGAATCTGTCCAGCCGTTAACAAAAATTGAGGCGCTCACCAACAGCGCTACAACCACAAGCCCAACTACCATAACATTCTCCTTTAAACTTTTATAAGCACTTTATTCTATCAAAACGAGAAGCTTACGTGGTTATGGGAAAATCAGTAGTTTGTCAACTTTGTGTAAAGTTATTGGCCTGAAATGGTAAGAAATGTTTTGGAATAATCAGATATTTATATCGGATGCCAACTATTTATGTAAAGTAGTGATTATAAAATTAAGATAATTGTACTAGTAGATATGTAAAGGAATTGCTAAAAACCACCAAACGTTTGTAAGCCTGCAGTATGGAATGGAATTCTAATATCAAACAAATTGATAGTTGCCGATAGCCTTAAAAATGAGCATCAGAAGGCATACCGTTCACTGCGCGGCAGCCCAGGGCAAACCCTTGTCGTTATGTAACAGGCAATTCATTCTACCGACGGGCACAACAAAACAGCCACCCTGTTGGTGGCTGTTTTGAAGGTATCCATTTCACTCGAATCGCATTTCTGCGGAGAAATGAGCTGATTTTCTTAACCAAATCTTCCGGTAATGTAATCGCTGGTTCGCTGATCCCGTGGGTTTGCAAAGACATCACCGGCAACGCCATGCTCCACCAGAGTCCCCATTAGCATAAATGCAACCTGATCGGCGATGCGTCTTGCCTGTTGAACGTTATGGGGTGCAATGATGATGGTGAAGTGCTCCTTAAGCTCTATAAGGGATTCCTCAATTTTGGCTGTCGATATCGGGTCAAGAGCCGAACACGGTCTGTCCAGCAGAATCACCTCCGGTTCCATTGCCAGCACTCTGGCAATGCAAAGACGTTGTTGCTGACCGCCGGACAACCTCGCTGCCGGGGTGTTCAGCCTATCCTTGACTTCCTCCCAGAGCGCAGCCATGCGCAAACCTTTTTCCACTTCCTCCGAGACAACCGCCTTGGCTTTCTTGGCCAAGCGAGGCCCCATAGCGACATTATCGAAGATGGACATGGGCAGAGGCGTCGGTACTTCAAAGACCATCCCGACTCTACGGCGCAGTTCCGTTATGCTTGTATCCGGGTCATAGATGTTTTTTCCATCCAGAAGTATCTTGCCCTCCATATGGGTTCCCGGGGTCAAATCAGAGAGACGGTTCAAGGAACGGAGCAGCGTCGTAATACCGCTGTTGGCCGGGCCAAAGACAGCCAGAATCTCATTTTTGCGTATCTCCAGGTTTAGGTCTTTAATAGCCGGCTTCTCTTTATAGTAGAAGCTTAGCCCTTCAATCACTATTTTGAATTGCTGCATTTTTCACCTCTTAACGGCCTTTAGATACGAATTTGTTGACCAGCATGTTGGCAACGACATTGATCAGGAAAATAAGAATGATCAAGAGGGCTGCTGTGCCGAAGGCATTTTGTATCGATATCCCCTCACGAGCCAGTATGTAAAAATGTACTGCCATTGTCCGGGTTGGGGAGAACAGAGAAGTGGGCATGCGCAGGGCTGATCCAGCCGTTAAGATAACGGCGGCCGTCTCGGCCACACAGCGCCCGATGCTCAAAATAATGCCATTGGCGATGCCCGGGAGTGCCGAGGGGAGTACCGCTTTAACAATTGTCTGCCACTTGGTGGCTCCCAAAGAGAAGCCGACCTCGCGGAACAGGTATGGCACTGAGCGGATTGCTTCTTCGGAAGTGCGGATGACCGTAGGCAGGATCATGATAGCCAAAGTCAATCCGCCGGACAAAATGGACCATCCCAATTGGAGGTATATGACAAAGAAGATAAAGCCGAACAGACCGTATACGATAGAGGGTATCCCCGCCAGCGATTCTGCGCTGAAGCGGATAATGCGGGTCACTTTGCTCTCACGGGTATATTCCGTAAGGTAGATGGCGGTCCCGATCCCAAACGGTGTTGCCACAAGGACGGCCACCACGGTCACCAGTAGCGTTCCGACGATCGTAGAGGAAATGCCGCCGGAGCGTCCCATATTCCGTGGAATTTCCGTGAGGAATTGCCAGTTGAGTTCAGGTATACCTTTTACCAGTATATAGAGGATGATGGCCAGAAGAATCACGATGACAAGAAGGGCGGCGGACCAAATCACCCCTTTGGCTATCTTTTGGGAAGTTTTAGGGCTGACTCTCATAGCGACTTCATCTCCTTCCTGCGGGTGATATACTGGGCTGCGGAATTCAAAAGCATGATGATGATAAACAGCACGATACCCGTGGCGAACAGCGCCTGTTGGTGTTCACCCGCCGCGTATCCCATCTCAATGCCGATGTTCGTGGTCAGGGTTCGGACAGGGTCCAGGATCGACGTGGGGATGGCGACGGCATTGCCCAGAACCATGATGACCGCCATTGTCTCACCCACTGCACGGCCAATGCCCAAGATGACTGCGGCAACTATTCCCGACTTGGCGGCAGGCAACAGCAAACCCCATATCGTTTGCCAATGCGTCAAGCCCAAAGCCAAGGCTCCCTCTTTGTATTGACGGGGCAAAGCAAGAATGGAAACTTCGGAGATACTGATGATGGTAGGCAAAATCATGATGGCCAGAATAATGGAGCCGGCCAATATGCTCAGCCCCGGTCCTCCCAGGTAATTGCGTATAAAGGGTACGATGAATATCACGCCCCAGAAACCATATACCACGGAAGGTATGCCGGCGAGCAATTGGATGGCAGGCCGAAATATGTTTCTCATCGTAGCGGGAGCAAACTCAGCCATAAAAATGCTGCAGCAAATGGCAATAGGTACTCCCAGGATCGTCGCGCCCAGCGTTACCGATACGGTGCCGATTATCATTGGGAAAATCCCGAAAGCGCCCTGGGTGGGAGCCCACTTCATCCCAAAGACGAAGTTGAAGACGCCAACTTTGTTGACAATTGGCAAGCCCTTGATAAAGATAAACACCGTGATGAGCGCCAGCACCGATAAGGCTGAAAAGGCAATTACTAGAAATAAGCGCTCTGAGAATTTTTCCTTTATCTTCTTCATTTCCCCGTACCTTCTGATGAGGGAATGAGTCCCTCATTCACCAGTGTTTGCTGCCCCTGTGCAGAGAGAGTAAAATCGATGAATTCCTTAGCCATCCCAGTAGGTTCGCCCAGACAGACAAACAAAAACGGCCGGGAAAGCTTGTAGCTGCCATTCTCTACATTTTCCCGTGTCGCGGCGACGCCTCCGAGTTGTAAGGCTTTCACTTTTTCATTCACCAAGCCCAACGAAATGTAGCCGATAGCATACGGGTCGTCTGAAACCAATTGCCGTACCGCTCCATTGGAGTCCTGGACGATGGCTTTAGGGGTTATCTCGATCTTGCCCATCACCAGCTCAATAAAGGCGCTTCTTGTTCCAGAGCCCTCTTCACGGGTTATGACATGGATCTTTGCCTTTGGACCTCCCACTTGGCTCCAGTCGGTGATTGTGTTCGCATAAATGTCGCGTATCTGATTTAAAGTAAGGTTTTGAACCGGGTTGCTCGGATGTACGACTACTGCCAATCCGTCCCTTGCAATTTCCACAGACCACAAGCTTTTCTCCGCATCCTTCAATGCACGGGAGGACATGCCGATTTCGGCGGTACCGGATTGTGCAGCCGTGATGCCGGCCGCAGATCCGCCGCCTTGGATGTCGATCTCGGAACCGGGATGCAGAACCATGTACTCTTCGGCCAGAACCTCCGCATACGGCTGCACCGATGTGGATCCGGCGGCTATAATGCCTGTCCCCGATTTGTGACTGCATCCGGACAATAGGCTCACAGAAAGGACCAATACCGCCAGAGAGACAGTCGCTATGATCCGTCTTATTGGTCTATTTGTTACAATCGTACGCTTCATGTTTCTCATACCAAAATCAAGCATCAAAGTCCCCAGCCTCTTACCTTCTAACGCTTGTTTTCCTCCATTTTCCCAGTTATAACAACAGATGGTCTGCTATCATCTTCGGTATAAATTTCCCCAGCGGCCGTCTCGGAAATTCTTATCCGAACCGGCCCGTAATATAGTCCTCGGTGCGTTTGTCTTTAGGATTGGCAAAGATCTTGGTGGTTGGGCCATATTCCACCAATTCTCCCAACATCATAAACGCAGTCATATCGGAAACCCGCAACGCTTGCTCCATGTTGTGCGTTACGATGATGATCGTGTATTTTTGGGCCAGATCCCGCATCAATTCCTCGATTTTCATGGTGGATTCCGGATCAAGGGCACTGCACGATTCATCCATCAAAATCACATCAGGTTCCACAGCCAGTGCACGAGCGATACACAGACGCTGCTGCTGACCCGGTGAAAGAGAAAGGGCGGATTGTTTCAGCTTGTCCTTTACTTCATCCCATAGAGCCACCTGGCGCAAACAACGCTCCACGATCCGTGATTGTTCCTCGCGTTTTAGTCCATGGTGCTTTGGACCAAACGCGATATTGTCATACACGCTCATCGGAAAGGGATTGGGTCTTTGAAAAACCATGCCTACCCTTTTTCTGAGTGTGACAACGTCCATGTCTTTATCGAAGATAGAGACGCCGTCGAGAAGAACTTCACCCTCTACCCTGACCCCGGCTATCAGGTCATTCATGCGATTGAACAGACGCAGAAGAGTGGATTTTCCACAGCCCGACGGACCAATGATGGCCGTGATAGCACATGCTTGGATATCCATGGTAACGTTCTTCAAAGCCTGGAAGCTACCATAGTAAAGGTTTACCGCTTCTGTTTCTATTTTGGCTCGATCCCCAGACTGTAGCATTAGATCATCCATCCATTACACTCACTAATCGTCTTCTTATCAAATTTTTAATAAGAAGATCTTATTTCATACATTATACACTTTATCAAAAATTCCTGACTATATGGTTATAGGAAAATCAGCACTCCGTCAATTTCGTGTAAAGTCAAACGGACAAGAGAACGGTTTGCAGTAAATCGGAATACGCAATTGAAATTGAAAGGGAAAAACATATTAAAAAAACGTGATTGAATTCTAGGTTTGATACAGTTGAATATTTATATAACTATATCATAACTATACATAGGGAAAAAAATTTAAACGAAGGGCAGAAGCAGTTTGGAATTAGGTACAAGGCTGGAATTGCTTAGAAAAAAAAGCGGTTGGAGCAAGACAGAAGTAGCCAAGCGCATAGGGCTGTCCTCATCAACAATTTGTAAACATGAATATGGCGATCGAGAACCAGACCTTGATACAATATGTAAATATGCCGAATTGTATGATGTATCCTTGGAATACCTGGTGGGTCTCATGGATGACCCCAACGTATCTATCACAATGATCGCGTCCATGAATACAAATCAAATAGACAGCAATGATCGATTCCACGAAAAGGACATCGCGGATCTCAAGCGGTTTTTGTGGATATTCCGGGTTGTGGCGGAGTACCTATTTGGCGTATCGAATCTCGAAGGCATTATCGAAAGCCAACGGCGAATAAGTGGCGCGGAAGGCCATTTGTGCGAGAAGGACATCGTCGAGCTTAAGCGTTTTATAAAGAGTTTTCACGGAGAAATGTAATATAAATAAATAATAAAAAGAGCGGCGATTGCGCCGCTCTTTTTGTTTTGCTATCCAATGCAAAATTGTCTTTACATATGGATAGACATAGTCAAAGACAAGGCATAAAAAGTACAACAAGGAATACAAATATGACGAATAGGAAAATATACAAGAAATATAGCCTGACAAATTGTTGACAATATGGCAATCATTGTTAAACCTACGCAACGAACGTTCGGAGTCAACGAAAAGTGTGCGGGTTAGCCGATAAAATGATGCATCGTTGAATACCGGTAATAGGTGTCAATAAAAATCGTTTAACTGTTCGCAGCAAAAGGATGCCTCAACGAAGATATTGCGCAAATACATGCGTGTAACTCATATCTATCGGAGGTTTTTTAGACGCATCGCGTGGGCGCGCGCAGGGCCGTTTGCCCCGCGAATGTTTGTCACCTCATCCGTGGTGCATGAAGGCTTCCGCCGCGATCCCAAGGATGAGGACACAGCCGACGACCCTTTTATGATCAGTATGGTTGTTATACTGGCCTTTGGGTATACCTTGTTTGAATGGGAGGAGAATGGTATGGATTTGCAGCTAAAGGGCAGAGTCGCTTTGATTACCGGCGGCACCAAGGGCATTGGCGCCGGATGCTCTGTGGCATTGGCCAGAGAAGGCGCGGACATCGTCGCTGTCTATCGCTCCGATGAAGAGGGCAGCCAGGCGTTCGTGCGCGAATTGGCACAGACTTACAGCGTGCACGCGATCGCCGTCAAGGCGGATGTGACGATCCCCGAGCAGGTGGAGGCGGCGTTTGACGATGCCAGAGAAAAGCTGGGGCTGGTCGATATACTTGTCAACAACGCGGCAAAAAGCTATGCACGCGGCCCCATCGATACCATGACGTACGATGGCTGGGTCAAAACGATGGATGGTGTGCTCAATCACGTGTTTACCGTTTCCAACCGATTTGTACGCGATCTTAAAGCGGCAGGGCGCGGCGGGCATATCGTCAATGTGCTGGCTAAGTCGGCGATTGTCTCCAATAGCAAATACAAAACGGCCTATAACGCCAGCAAGGGCGGCATGACGGCCATGACGCGCTCCATGGCCAACGAGCTGATCGATTTCGGCATCGTCGTAAACGGCATCGTACCCGGATACGTGCGCACCAGCTTCTATCAACCGGGCAGCGAAGGCGAGAAGACCAAGGAACAGTTTTTGCGCGTCGGCTGGGCGATGCCCATAGACATGGGTAACGTGGCCGCATTCCTGTGTTCCCCGATGGCGAAACAGATCATCGGCGCCGTGGTGGATTGCAGCGGGGGAACCATGCTCTGCCCCGGGGGTTGATGGGGCCATCAAACAAACCGACTGTACTTCATCATTACGTACGCACTAAAGCTTATTTTTCGACCGTTGCGTTTTCGGCGCAACGGAAAGGGGGTTCATTATGTCGCTTCCGTATTGGATTTTAGCCATCGCCTTACTCTGCTCGGTAACCGCGAGATTCTTTCTCATCCGCACGTTTAAAAAGCTGGCAAAAAATACTTTTCATTATTGCCCCAAAATTGAAGTGGCAGTAAGTGAGGTTCTGCATCAAAACGATATGAAGGACGTCACCATCGAGCGGGCTGACGGAATGGCGTATGCGGATACATACTTTCCCCGCTCGCGCATGGTGATGATCAACAAGAAAACTGCGGACAGCAGGGACGCAGTCAGCATGTGTACCGCCTTGCAAGCCGCCGGCCGCGCTATTGTGATGGAGAAAAGCAAGCTGGTTTATTTGCTAAAATATGTACTCTATCCGATTTTGCGTTTTACTACCATGATATCCATACCCCTTGCGATATTGTCGCTTCTATTGCACAATGTCATTTTGTTTTATTTAGGAATGTGGTGTATTAACGCCTATTTTCTTCTCAGTCTTTTTATCAGCATCATTGAAGTGTATGTCAGCGGCTTTGGCATACGTTATCTTAAAGCGTTTGTTCCTAAGGAAGAGAAGATGGCTAGGGCGATTTTTGCCGCTATTGATTTAACATATTGTTCGATGACGCTTGCGGGAATGACGGCTCCTTTCCGGCCCCTGATTAACCTTTTCTTGCGCAAGACGATGCCGCGCGGCGGTGCTGAAAGTAGATTGATTTGATATAGCGTGCACTTTCCCATTGCACGCCGGGTTAAGGGTTTATATCAAAAAGGAGGTTGTGAAATGGCAATAAGCTTAGTACGTGTGGATGACCGCCTGATCCATGGTCAGGTTGTCATGACGTGGGTCAGGGCGACGAATGCGAATCGGATTATTGTATTGGATGACGGCGTAGCAGCCGATCCATTTATGACGATGGTATGCAAAAACCTTGCGCCAACGGGAACCACGGTGGAGATCATGACCTTGGCGCAGGCGAAGGAAAAGGTGCCCGTATATCAGGAGAATGTCAACTTGCGCGCCATCATCCTCGTAAAGACTCCAAAACCCATTTTGGAACTCAGGCTGGCCGGCGTGAAGCTGGACAAAATGGTGATCGGCGGCATGGGTACGCGCACTGGCCGGACAAAGCTGTACCGCAATATCTCTGCGGACGAGGCGGAGCGAGGCATGATCCGGCAGCTGATCGATTTGGGGATGGAGGTGGTATGCCAGATCATTTCCGATGATAGCCCGGTGGACTGCAAGACCTTGGTATAGTTTGTTTTGGGTTCTTAAGGAGGAAACATGAGTGAGAAGATGAAAGCGATCGCAGTTATGGGCGCTGGGGATGTCCAGATTATCGAATGCGATCGTCCATTGGTGGCGG
>CAZHNN010000001.1:52672-165362 GCA_964533965.1 uncultured Clostridia bacterium
GCCCATGAAGTGCTGATTCAGACCAAGGTTGTGTCCTTGTGTACCGTGGAACAGCGCTCGTTTACGGGCATACGCAACGCGTATCCGATGGTCGGGGGTCACGAGGCAGCCGGCATTGTTGTCGAGGTGGGCGAGGGCGTCACGGGATGTAAGATAGGCGATCATGTCGTCCCCTGTTATGGCTCCTGTGGTGAATGCGATTATTGCAAGCTGGGCCGCGGGACGCAATGCCGCAATACGCGCGGAGGAAAGCCACGCGTTCCGGTGAAAGCCACAGTGATCGGCGGGGGCATGGCGCAGTATCTGGTCGTGCCCAAAAACCAGGTGTACAAGGTAGACCCCAAACTGCCGCTGGATTTTGCTGCTCTCACCGAGCCCCTGGCCTGTTGCATACACAGCGTAAACAAAGCGCGGGTAGATTTCGGCGATACGGTTACCATTATCGGCGCGGGTATCATGGGCATACTGCAAACCCGGCTATGCCGGATGAAAGGCGCCAGGGTGGTTGTAAGCGAAGTGGATCCGATTCGCAGGCAAAAAGCGTTGGATAGCGGAGCGAACCTGGTTTTCAACCCGCTGGAGACAAACCCGGTCGAGTATATCAAAAGCATAACCTGCGGCATCGGTTCAGACGTCGTCATCAACACGACGGCCCTGTCCTCGACGTGGGAGCAGGCCATCCAAATGGTGGCTCCCTACGGACGCATTATGGTATACAGCTCACAGCATCCCGATGATCCCATCCCGGTAAAAATGGGCGATATGCACAGCCGCGAGTATGAGCTGATCGGTACGGTAAACCCGGCGCCCGGCGACTTTGTGATGGCGTCTCGCCTGATGAGCTACGGGCTCATCGACATGGAGGCTGTAATCAACTACCGCTTCCCGTTTGCTCAATGCGCGGATGCGTTTAAGCAGGCGTGCGTCCCCGGCACCTATCGTGTGCTGATCCGCCACGAGGAGTAGGTCGCGTTGTGAAGGACGATTTGGTTTTACAAATTTGCTTGATAAGTCCCCAGAGGACTTTTGAAAGGAGGAAGTTGTATGTCTGAGGTAAAACCTGAGGTGAAAAAAGTCTCCAAGAAATCGCTTTGGAAGGCGTGCTGGTTTTGGATGTTTTTCTCCAACTCCTGCTACAACTACGAGCTTCTCATGGCAACGTCTTTCGCCGGAATGATAGCGTTCGCGCTAAAGGATCTCTACCCGAATGATAAAAAGAAGCTGGGAGAAGAGCTGGAAAAGCATACCGTCTTCTTCAACACTGAGCCAAAGCTTGGCAGCGTGATCCATGGCGTCGTCATCTCGATGGAAGAGCAGCGCGCCAACGGAGCCCCCGTCAGCGCCGACATGATCAACGGCGTGAAAACGGGTTTGATGGGCCCGTTTGCAGGCATTGGGGACACGCTTCAACAGGGCATCATCGTTCCCGTATTGCTTGCCGTCGCCCTGGATATGGCCAAGGGTGGGAACATCGTGGGCCCGATCTTCTATGTCATAGCGGCCGCCACCATCGTTTTGGGATATGGCTGTTTCATGTTCTTCTACGGCTACAGGTTAGGCACCAGAGCGATCGAGCGAATTCTTTCGCATGGCATGGCAAACAAAATCCTAAAGCTCGCCGGTGTATTGGGCTGTACGGTGCTGGGCGGTCTGGTCAGCAACTTCGTCAAAATTACGTCATCCGTGAAATGGAAGACGTCCGCGCTGAACTTCGTATTGCAAACTGATTTTTTTGATAAGATCATGCCGGGTATGCTTTCGCTTACAGGCGCTTTGCTTGTATTCTGGATGGTCAAAAAGGGAGTCTCTCCCAATAAGATCATTCTGGGCCTGGTCGTCGTCGGTGCTGCGCTCAATCTGCTCGGAATACTTGGGCCCGTCCCTGCGAAGTAGTTAAGGAGGTGTATGTAGATGCCATTTATGACTGCATTTGTACTTGCGTTTGTATATTATTTGGGAGCCAGCCCATGGATCTTCGGCGCCGGCTTTGTCACACTGAACAGACCTCTGATTATGGGTACCGTTGTGGGCCTTATCCTGGGCGATGTAAAAACAGGCATTGAAATGGGTTCGAAGATTCAGCTGATCTTCATGGGCTACATCTCCGCCGGTGGCTCGATGCCTTCAGATATGCCGCTTGCGGGTGTTACCGGTACTGCACTGGGCATTATGCTTAAACCAACCTTGGGAGCCGGCGCTCTTGATGCGGGCCTGGCAGCGGGCGTCGCGCTCGGCATGGTGGGTTTGATCATACAAACGGGCAGAATGACATGGAATTCCTTCTATGCGCATGGAGCGATTAGAGCAGCCAAGGCCGGGAATCATCGGATGGTGGCTATGTATCAGGTTGCTTTTCCACAAGCCACGCAGTGCGTTGTTCAAGTCATACCCGTTACGATGTTCTTTTTGGCCATGGGCTCCGCCAGCGTACTTACCGGAATCAACTCTGTGGTCAAAGTCGTACTTCCTCCTCTGCAGGTTATTGGGCAGCTGCTGCCCTGCCTTGGATTGGCGCTTAACCTGCGCGCGATCGGAAACAAATACACGATGCCATTCTTCTTCCTGGGCTTTTTGCTCAGCCAGTATCTGAAGCTTGACATCATCTCTATTGCTGCCATTGGCGGCGTCATTGCGTATGTGCTGACATTCGGAAGGGAAGAAAACACTGCCCCGGTGGAATGATCAAGTCCGAAGGGGAGGCGAAGCCTCCCCTTCTTTGTTGGTTATCCGATTGGAAGGGAGAGCGACAGGGCCGATCGCTCCTTTTTCGTTTTTGCGGCTTTTACGGTCTAAATGATGGCCAGGCTTTATATACAGCCGTTTTTTAAAGGTAAAAAATATCCGCTATATAGTCGAATTGATGATTAGATCAGATAGTTCCAGTTCAACTCTGTTCTTAAGGTTCAGCGATTGAACTTTGTATGTGTTTGTCTTTCTATTATAGTTGTGTGTTGGAAGTTCAACGATAAAAATACTTCCTTTTCCAAGTTCACTTCTGACGGTAATACTCCCGCCCAATACTTCGATAAGAGATTTTACCAGCGCAAGCCCGATACCACTGCCTTCGTTATCACGATTAAGAGAGGTATCCACCCGTACAAACCTGTCAAAAATGGTCTCTATCTTTTCAGATGAGATTCCCACTCCAGTATCTTTGACTATTAGGATTAAGTCCCCACGCTTACGAAATCTAACACTGACATATATGTTGCCGCCTTCCGGCGTATATTTTATAGCGTTGGATAATAGATTCAGCAGAATCCGTTCCACTTTCTCAACATCTATTTGCATATATTTGCAGAATAATTGAGAGTCAAACGTTAATTCAATCGATTTTGATTGTGCGTACATGCTGACAGATCCACAGATATTTCGAATATGATCAACTATATCGGCTTTTTCCAGCCGGGCTTCAAGATAACCACCTTCTGCACGGGATATGTCCAGAATATTGTTAATAATTCTTGATAGCCTAAGTGAGTTTTGCCATGCAACCTCAAGCATTCTACTGATGTTAATAGGGTCTGCAGAGGATAATTTAATCAACTCTATTTGCATCATAATAATGGCCAGAGGTGTTCTAAGCTCGTGAGAAAGGTTTGTAATAAAATCGGTGATAAGTTTATTCTTTTTTGTAAGTTCCTCTGTTGTCTGCCTTAACATGAACTCAATGTTTTTTTGAAGTGTAATGTCATGAGAAACCCCTATTACACCAACAATATTGCCCTTTGAATCCTTCCATGGTATTTTTGCAGACAAGAAAATACGATCTCCATATTTTGTTGGTACCAATTCTTCAAATGTTTCGGGCAATCCGGTTTCAATGACCCGCTTATCGTTGTTGAGGATAAGCCTCGTCTTTTTCCTGCTTCCCATAAATTCAACATCGGTTTTACCAATCAATTGATTGATATCATGTCCAAATAAATCCGCTGTTACAGAATTGCACAATACCATTCTGCTATGCAGATCTTTCATATAAATCGGGTTATTGGCACTTTCTATGATGTTTCTAAGCAAGGCTTCGCTTTGGCGCAGGGCCTCTTCCATTTGTTTTCTATCTGTGATATCCAAGCAGGAACCGTATAGCTTAATTGGCATATCGTTCTCATCATATATGACTTTCACCCGCCCATGTATCCATATATAATTTCCGTTTTTCGATATGGTACGATGCTCATATTCATACATGGGCCGATGATTTCTAAAGCATTCTTCTCTTGCATCTTGCAGGTTATGAATGTCTTCCGGGTGTATTAGATCAAGGTTACGGGCTTCCATCTCTTCCGGGCTAACATTCTCCAATCCTCGCTTTTGTACCCACTTATCAGAAAACGTAATTGTACCTGAAGAAAAATCTCTAATAAATGCACCGTCGCTTGCAGCATCAAGGATTTCAAAGTATTCTTTTTCTTTTTCCCTGAGCAATTCGGTCTCACGCTGAAGAACCGCGTATTTTAATTCTTCCTGTTGTGATTGTAGTTCCGCCTGTCTGCGCTCTGTTATATCCTGTATAACACCTATTCCGCGTACGGGTTCTCCTGATTCATCATAGAAGATCTTTCTGGTTGCATGGATGTGACGCAGTTCACCGTTCGGCCGGACAATGCGGTACTCATACTCTGAATCACTTTTTCCTCTTAATGATTCCGCAATAACGTCTGCTGCTTTTTGTCGGTCATCCGGATGCCTCATCGCCATTATGGTTTCGCTTGTGAGATTGAAGAAGTCCTTTTGAACACCGAAAATCCGATACGTTTCATCGGACCAAAAATAAGTATTCGTTCTGAAATCTCGTTCCCAGCTTCCGATATGTGCAACGCTCTGCGCTTCTTCAAGAAATTCCTTAATCCGTTTCAGCTCTATTTCTACAGGCTTAGAGCTGTCGTTGTACTGCCGAATAGACTGCTGTGTTGCTTGTAGTATTGAATAGCAAAGCCGCTCCAAGCGATTCAAATGCACAAAGTCGCAATAACCTTGCCTAATCAGTTCAACGACATTTTCTTCGCCAATAGATATGGATAAGCAGATTAAGGGAGCACTCGGGCAGCTGGACCTTACAAGTCTAGCTGCCTCTTCAAAAAAGAGGTTATTTCGATCCGATATGAGAATAACATCAAAATGATTTTGGAGGACAAGCTGGGGAAGCTCACTTTTATCCGAAGATACAACCAGTTGAGCAGGGTCCGTAAAGCCGTTGATAAGCGCTTCACGAAGGGGGCCAATAATGGATATGTCTTCTGTGAATAACAGGATTGCTAACCCTCTTTTATCCATCTGATACCAAACCTTTCAAACTCGTTCATTACATGTACGGCTGAGTGATACATAAATAACTTGGTTGTGGATAATACAGTAGCAACTTTATATTACTTTTTATCGTATTGATTCGTATATTAACAAATTGCAATGAGTCATTACCTATGATTCTGTTGTTATAGATCAATTATTCATCTATAATCACAATAATTAAAATATTATATTCGTTATAATCGATCCATGTTTTCAATTCCATATTTCGACATCTTATTGATATTATAACAAAGAGCATAGACAAATTCATCATATATGTTAAATAAATCAGGGTGACTTAAATCTAAAAGTATGTATCAACGGGATACCGCCCACAGCAGGTCGGCTATAGACGAACTACCGATCTTTTGATTCTTAGTAAGTTTCCTCCCCTTTTGCGATGTTTTGGTGGATTGTTATAAATGCCTATATAAGAGAGTTTTTGCTCATCAGCATGTTGTATTGGTTAGCCATTTCTCATCTCTTAACGGGCCAAAGTATACTGCGATACAACGTACACATCCGTTTGAGGACCAAATAAAGTCTTCTGAGGCTATTCTTTTGAAGAGTTATATCTTCCTAATCTAGCCATTTAATAAAATCTTGCATGCCCTCGTAACTGCGCATTTTAATTCGAGAGATCTGATAAGGATTATTTTCACGTGTGGCTTTTGCAGATGGACCAAACATAAATGCCATACGATATTTACATTCTTTTAGTACTTCCAATAATATTTCCGAGTATGCGCCGTAAGGATAGCAAAAGACATCAAAATGGTACTTCTCCATCTTTTCAAAATCTTGTTCAATTTCTTCTTTTGAAAGTACAATAGCCGCTACTTTTCCATCGATATAACGATGGAGATTATATGAATGACTTTGAACTTCAATTAACGGATTGTCTATTAATCTTTGTATCAAGTCCATCCCCATATGTTGTATCTTATTTGGGTTATACACGGGAGACGTACCACTGATATATGAACCCACGACAAAAACAGTTGCTCGCATCTTGTAGCGTTCCAGAATGGGTAATACTTCATAGTAAAATGAAAGGTAACCATCATCAAAAGTAAGAAGGACGCTTTTATAAGGCAAGTCCAAATCTCCCTTTTGCCACGCATAAAATTCCGTAAGTGATAATGTACGGTAACCATTTTCGTGGAGATAGGCTAACTGTCGCTCAAGATCACCTGTTGCATCCGTATAATCACCATCAATATAAACAGTGTTTTTTATACTATCAGGAGCAAAGTTATGGTACCCAAACACAGCGATAGAATTTGCGTAATAGTGAGATGGATCGATGATGGACGACCACTTAGGTTTGATATAAGCATATCCGCTTAGCGGTCCAAAGACCTTCTTATCACCAATCTTATCATACGCTCGCACCTTAAAGTAGTAGGCTTTCCCTGACTTGAGCCCCTGGATAAAATAGCTCGTGCCGTAAATATCCTCTGGAAGTCTCTTGAAAGGTCCTTTACGAGATGTGCCCATTGAAAGTTCATACCCATCAGCCCCCGCGATGGCATTGTAGCTAATCAAGACGTAATTGTGGTCCTGTAACGAAGCCTTCGCCTTGAGTGCCGGCCATTTCGGTGTGACATACCTGTATCTGCTATAAAGCCCGAATTTGTTTTTGGTATCGCTATTATCGTACGGTCTTATCTTGTAATAATAGGTTTTGCCGTAAGTAAGTCCAATATCCTGATAGGTATGCGCGGGAGCGCTAATATCCGCGATCTTCGTATAGCCTCTCTTGCTAGAGGTGCTTCGATATACTTCATATCCATCTGCTTCTGCAATAACGTTCCAATTCAGGCTTGCGGTATGGTAATTAGTAATCTTTACCGAAAGTGAGGGTATAGACCAATTTGGCGTAATTGAATTACAATAAGAATATTTACCATATGACTTGGTAGAATCTGTTAAGCAAAATGCCACTGCTTTATAATAGTACTTTGTACCCGAGTCTAGATTGGTATCTAAATATGAGAGCGTCCCCGTAAGCGTTGCTATATGTTTATAGGACCCGTGGCTTGACTTTGCTCGCCAGAGTTCATAGCCGCTCGCGTAGGGAACGGGCTTCGTATTTATTTGAACTGTGGAGTGTCCTGTTACCTTCAATATTAAGGAGGGTGTGCCGATGGACGCGAAGTAGGCCTTCAGAGTCCTATTGCACGAAACCGCGAAGCAATAGGTAGCACTGTTCGATACCGTCTCGGATCCTTCCCCCCATTTAACAAAACGATAGCCTTTCTTTGGTATCGCCTTGATTATCGCCTGCTGTCCCAATAAGTACTGTCCTCCGCCAGATACCGTTCCATAACTGGAGGAGTTTTTTTGCGTGGTAATGATATACACAGCATTATTATCCATATTAATACTGTTTGCATGACCTATATCTGACGGAAGAATAAGCAACAGAGAAAACATTAGCAGACAAATGATTATTTTATTTAGCTTTATCATACCGTAATGCTCCTAAAAAACATCTACTGTGTCTGGAGTTGATTACCAATATTAGATTACAAAAATGTAGTTAAAAAATTTGCATTTATGTATATTTAAAATCACCGTATATTGTCGAATTTTATCTTTTATTTTTTGTAAATAGTATAGCTTTTTAAACACCTTGAAATAGATATAAGAACTCGTTTCAATTGTTATCTAATTGAAATGAGCAGGCTCAACAAGCATACAGAAAAGCAAAGAACCTTTGTGAAGGGCTTTTCTTGGTATACCAGGAGGGATACCGTCCGCAGCGCGTCCGGCTAAAGACGAACCTTCGACCTTTTGATTCGTAGTGCCGGATTCTAAAAAACATAAAGGTCCTTTGATGGAATCACGTCATATAATTAAAAATACACACTTTGTGTTTTGCCCGAACTTTCCGTAGAGTATCACAGAACGCCCCATATTTCATGTGGCATGGGGTAGTAAATGGGGCAAAAAAGGGTTAAATTCTTCTGGAATTTTCGATTTTTCTATATAAGACTGATGATACGATTGGGGCATTTCTCTTTTATATCCTTCTTTTCATAATTGTTCCGACAATCGTTGTATGATATCCTATCTCTATCCAAAACGATGAATCACGGAGTATTGCTATGGCAGATGTGATCAAAAACAAAGGGCAGATATTATCCCATGGAGCTGCGGAAGGCAAACGGCTCGTTCTTGAATTAACCGAACGCACGCTGGACAGGCTCAATTCCTATCACCGGATCAAAAGCCTGATGCGCCTCGAGGGGGACACGCTGCACATCGGCACAAAGAGCTGGGATCTTTCCCAAAAGCGGCACATCTATCTTGTGGGCGCGGGTAAAGCTTGCAACCACATGGCCAAGGCTGTGGATGAGGTCCTGGGAGATAGGCTGACCGATGGCATCGTGATCGTGAAGATACTCGAGGACACGGACACATACAACCGGACGAGGGTGGTCGTCGGCGGGCATCCCATACCAAACGAAGACGGATACAAAGCGAGCCTCGAGATTTTGAAACTCGTGGACAATGCGGGACCGGACGACCTGTTCATCGGAGTCATCAGCGGAGGAAGCTCGGCGCTGATGAGCTGCCCCATCGAAGGGTTGACGCTTGAGGAAGAGATGGAGACGACCGACATCGCGCTCAAAGCCGGCATGAACATTCTTGAATTGAACGCCATACGCCGGCATATTTCGCAGACCAACGGCGGCATGCTCGCCAAACGCATCGCAGCAAGGGGAGCGGAGTTGATCGGTTTTGGCATATCGGATCTGGTGGGGATGAGTCCTACTTCGGATATCCGCATCCCAAGTACCAATTACAACGGCACGCCGATGGGACCCGATTTTACCACTTTGGATGAAGCCAGACGTGTGATACGCGCCTATGACCTCGTGGACCTGCTGCCCCAAAAGGTCGTGGAATACCTGATGAACTGCGGGGAAGAAGGAGAGACCCCCAAGGCCTTTCCTAACAACACTTATTTTTACATCAACACCCTGCCTGATTCCTGCATTTACGCAAAAGAGATCGCGGAGGAGATGGGGTTGAACGCAGTCATCCTGACCTCGTTTCTCGAGGGCGAGAGCAAGGAAGTCGGACGGTTCATGGCGGCGCTTGCTCGGCAGATCCAGACCTACGGCACGCCTGTAAAGCCGCCCTGTGTCATCCTGTCCAGCGGCGAGGTCACCACGAAAATCACGGACAACAGCACGATCAAAGGACACGGCGGACCGTCTCAGGAACTGACCGCAAGCTTTGCGATAGCGGCCGCCCAAACCAAAGGCGCCTGCATGCTATCAATCGATTCGGAGGGAACGGACGGCACAACGCCGGTTGCCGGCGCAATCACTGATTCGCTAACTTCCAAAAGGGCAAAAGAAGCCGGCATCGATCTGGACGAGGCATTGAAAGGCCATGCCACGTATGAGGCGCTCTCAGCACTCGGCGATATCGTCATGACAGGCAATACGGGAACCAACCTGTGCGATTTCAATGTGATGTACATACCGGAGTATCAAAAATAGGAGGCACATGATGAAAGGGTCAACAATCAGCAAGGTATATGCCAGGCAGTTGTTGGATTGCAGCCGCCGTCCCATCCTCGAGGTGGATATCGTTACACAAAGCGGGGCAATGGGGAGGGGAAGCAGCCCCACCGGCACGTCCGTGGGCATGTATGAGTCCTTTGTGCTGCGCGACGACGATCCGAACGAATACGGCGGGATGAGCGTGCACAAGGCGGTGGATACCGTATTGAACGTCATCGCGCCCGCCATCATCGGCATGGATGTGATGGACCAGGTTGCTATCGACAAAAAGATGATCGAACTCGACGGGACGGAGAAAAAATTCAGGCTGGGCGGGAACACCATCTGCAGCGTGTCCATCGCCTGCATCCGGGCTGCGGCCGCCATGGAGAATGTACCACTGTACAGTTATCTTGCCGGTGGCAAGATCGAGACCCTGCCGCTGCCCACTTTCAATATCCTAAACGGCGGGCGTTACGGCGATATCAACCTGTGCTACAATGAGTGCCTCATCGCGCCCATTGGCGCCGAAACCATCGAGGAAGCAGCGCATATGGCGGTGAGAGTGTTCGAAAAGCTGAGCTCCGTCATCAAAAAATACCAGCACGGCGCGGATGCCGTAACGGGGCGTTCCTTTGGCTATGCGCCGCCGTCCGATGATCCGATGGTATGCTTTTCGCTGATGGCGGAAGCCGTTTCACAGTGCGGGTACGACGGCAAGATGGCGTATGCGATCGACGCCGCTTCCAACGAGCAATACGATGACAAGACCGACACGTATTATCTGAAAGGAAAGCGCGTCTCGGGGGACGAACTGATCGCCTACACGAAGGAGATGACCAAGACGTTCAACTTCGTGTTCATCGAAGACCTGATGGACGAAAACGATTGGGATGGCTTTGTCAAGGCCAAACGGGCGATCACCTGCACAAACATCATTGGCGACGATCTGACGGTAAGTAACATGAGCCGCATCCAAAAGGCTTATGAGATGGGTGGCATCGATGGGTTTATCCTGAAGCCCAATCAGGTTGGCTCCATCACGGAATCCCTGCAGGCTTGCGAGTATGCCACAGATCATGGCTTGTTGTATATTCCGTCCGGCAGAGCGGGCGGTATCGTCGGCGACGTTGTCGAGGACCTTGCGGTGGGGCTGAAGACGAAGGTTGCCAAGCTCGGCGCGCCACGCTCGGGCGAGCGCCTCGACAAGCTGAACCATATGCTTCGCGCTTCCAGCGAAAACCCGGGCTGCAAGTTGGTGGGTAAATCGGCGTACGTTAAATTCTGATCTTCTTTCTAACAAGTAAGCGGGGGAAAAACATGGCCGCACTTTACAATACCATGCATCTGTAAAGACCGGAAAGGAGTAAAAAATGGGAGCAATCAGCGATATTGTCAAGGATACAAAACTGCCCAAGATGGTCAGGGTCCGCCAGGAGTTCGACGCGCAGAAGATAGAAGACGTTCCGGCAGAGCTGAATAAAGAGCTGACCCGCAAGGAGATATCCGATACCGTTCAAGCGGGCATGAGCATCGCGATCACCTGCGGCAGCCGCGGCATCGACAATTACGCGCTTGTCATCAAAGAGGTGGCGGCCTTCTGCAAGTCAAAAGGAGCGCAGCCGTTCATCATCCCCGCGATGGGGAGCCACGGCGGCGCCACCGCACAGGGCCAACGGGAAATTTGCGAGTCGTACGGGGTGACCGAAGAGTACTGCGGGTGCCCGATACGCGCCACCATGGAAGTGACGCACATCGGCCATACACCCGAAGGACACCCGGTCTATATCGACAAATACGCGGCCGAAGCAGACGGCGTCATCGTGATCAACCGCATCAAAAACCACACAGCCTTTTGCGGGCAGTACGAGAGCGGCATCATGAAGATGCTGACGATCGGGCTTGGCAAGCAATACGGTGCATCGGTGTGCCATAGAACGGGCTACAAGCATATGGCACGGCTGATCCCGCTTTTCGGCAACACAATTTTGCAAAATGCCAAGATCCTGTTTGCGATCGGCCTGGTTGAAAACTCCTACGACAAAACCTATAAAATCGCGGCGCTGACCAAGCGAGAGATCCCGTTGGAAGAGCCGAAATTACTGGCATTGGCAAAAGAGAAGATACCCAGGCTGATGCCCGGTTCCTGCGATGCTCTCATCGTGGACTGGATAGGCAAGAATATTTCGGGCGCGGGCATGGACCCGAACATCACCGGCACCAAGTCCTCCCCGTATGTCGGAGAAAGGAATTTCTGTGCGGGCAGGATTGCCGTGCTGAACCTGACGGAGCAGAGCCACGGCAGCATCCACGGCGTAGGCTATGCGGACGTCATCAACCGTAGAGTGTTCGATAAAGCGGATCTGTCGGCTACATACCCAAATTCCATGACATCCACGACATTAAAGGCCGATGCGATCCCCGTGATGATGCAAAACGACCGGGAGACGATCCAGTGCGCGATCAAGTGCTGCAATGCAGATGATCCCGACGATCCCCGCGTGATCCGGATAAAGGACACGCTGCACATTTCCGAGATATTGGTGTCTGAAAACATGATTGAACAGGTTAAAAACACGCCCGGCATGTACGTTGTTGGCGAGCCTGAAGAATGGGTGTTTGACGAAGAAGGGAATCTGTTACTATAAGATCTGAGACAACGACCTTATGGATGTTTCCTATGAACCCGACCTATAACATTAGACTAAAGGCTACCATTGGAGGCGGCCTTTAGTTTTGATGTCTTAAATACTATTTACATTTGCACTTTTGATTCGTATTACCCGATTCTAATAGATGCTGTAGCCCGTTTTGGCTGAAATTAAGTCTTTTGTTCATATTGTCCGTTGCATGTCATATTTCGCATATTATGGGGTGTAAATGGGGAAAATCTTATATGACTTGTTCCTTAGGATATCCATGACAAAAAGCACAGGAGCCTTATTCTCCTGTGCTTTTGTGCTTAACGCAGTTATTTCTTGGGGATGATCGGAAGCATCAGATACGGGCGTTTATCCTTGTCAAAATGGATCGTCACATCGCCGTCAAAGATCTCCGGCGGGCGGTCCAGAGGATCGGTGTGACGGATGGCGCCCAGGCCATCGTCGGTGGAAGGAATCTGATCGTCAAATTTCGGGATGTCGTTCACGGGGGGCTTGTAGCCTCCATAGATATGATCCTTGCCTTTCACGGTCAGCGCAATGCGGTAGCCCTTGGGCACGGTCATGCTGGTGGGCCAGATCTCAACATTCATTTCCGCAATCTCGCCGGGCGAAAGCGGCCATAGCTCGTCATGGGTGAGGAATGGGAAGTATTCGGTGGATTTTTCTGGATCCTGCTTGCGGTGCGAGGCGCGCTGCCAGCCCATCGCCACCGGTATGTTGTGCGAGTTCGAGCCCCAGAAAACGACTTCCTTCATATCGGGGCCAAAGACACGGACGACAAGGAACAGGTCCGCATCAGATGTTGTGGAGGAGATAAACATCCGGCTTGCCATGTAGCCGGTGAATTCGATTTCTTCCTTAAGCGGCTGCGTCATAAAGGTGACACCGTCGCCCATACCACGGTAGGTGATGGTGCCTGTTGACATAGGAATTTCCGTGGACAGGCCGTAATTCTCACAATCAAGATAATATTTCGTGTATTGGGTGCGTTCGAGCGGGAACTCGTTTTCATCGCGGTATTCGTGCTTGTTTTTGCCGCCTTCAAACGCTTTGTCCCCGACATGAGGAATGCGCAGGCGGACATTGGGCATATCCTTCCAGCCGGTTCCCTCGCCTTTTAAGTAATGGCCGAAGAACTTTTTCTGAAGGTCTACCCCGAAATTGGCGAAGAACAATTCGCCGTGCGGGCTATACATGGAAACCATGTACTTTTCTTTGGAACTGGCCTTGACATACCCTTCCACCGTACCTCGGAGGTGCAGGCCTTGTCCGCCCCAGTTCACGACCGCGATAAACGGCGCCTCGATCTTGCTAAGGTCAGGCATCGTCTGCCTGTGAAAATCGGTGATCAGCACATTTTCCCGACTAGCGATTACATCACCGTATTCGATTCGGTTTGCCCTCAATTCATCCTTGGTCATCGTCACATCTCCGGAAACCGGAAGGCCGGTCACGCGGCTGGTATATCCCCTTAGGCCGCGGCCGTGCTGTACTTTCATGGGCATATTTTTAAACCAGAGTGGCCGGTAGTTGGTGAAAATCCCGCCATGCCGGCAGGCTTCGCGATACAGATCGCTGTGGCCTTCCCAGGCGACAAAACCCGCAAGATGCGGCGGCCGCTGTGCGGCGACATTCCACATACTGACCGCGTGGTACGAGGTGCCCGCCAACCCTACCTTGCCGTTACACCAGGGCTGCTCTGCAAACCACTCGATACAATCGTACATGTCGTTGGTCTCATTTATACTGTACGGAAACATAACACCGCCGGTTTGGCCCGTACCGCGGGAATCCACTCTTGCTATGACATAACCCCATTGGCACCACTTTTCAGGATCCAAAAGCTCCCAGGTGTGATGCAGCCCTGTCGTGTTCGCAAAAAAATCGGGTGCGCTTTCCCGAAGCTGGCGGTATCTTTCCGGATAGCTGTCCTGATAATGGAAATCCTTGCCGTAGATTCCGTAATTGAAGATGACCGGATACACGCCCTCCTCCATGGGGTAGTAGATGTTTGCGATCAAATCAAGACCGTCCCGCGCTTTGATCGGTACGTTGAAATCGATGCGCATGCCTTCCCGGACCTGTCTGAAGCATTTCATATACGACACCTCTCCCTTTTATAAAATAACTTAGCGCTTGATAATCATTTTCAGTTAAGTGATTGGGCGTTTGTCACCTGATTCAATCAAAGCGGTGCAGGAAATGGAAAGAAATAATGCAGCCATAATCAATGCAAGAAATCGTTTCATTGGCAAACTCCCCGTTCTTGTGATTGATGACCTGGTATGTATCTAATTGGTATTTTAAATCTTATGTTTATATATGGCAACAAATAGCGTGGAAGGGTTCTAATATAGTATGGTAAAAAGGGCTAAATATGGATAAAGATGCGACTATCCCATGTTTATACCCCTATGATCGCTTCATCAATTGCTTTGTTGATACTATACATTCCTGGCTTTTCAGCGCTGCACAGCATCTCAGGAATTTGCATAAAAAACATTTTGTTTTTCCATACTAACTTAGGAAGCTAATTTTCGGCGAGGCGTACAGTGGCGAATATAATTTACTATATTTTATTGTGCTTCATCGGCGTTGCAATCAGCGCTTTCATAATATACAAGAAAAGAAAAACATATTCTGTGTCGGCGCTGATCTTGTTTTGTCTGTTCGCCATAGGCTTATCCTGGAACGGCGAATTTACGGTGCTGGGGCTTTTTAATGCCTATGCTTACAAAACCGGTGTATTGGCCAACATATGGTTGCAAAACTTATTGGGGCACATACTGCTCAATGTGTCGCTTTACCCGGCAATCGCGCTCATTACGTCGGTATATTCCTCAAACTATTATAAAATTTCATTCATCTCGGCTATATTCACCGCGATCGAATTTATGTTCGTTAAGCTAGGGATCTATGAACAGCACTGGTGGAAATACTACATAACGTTTATCGCAGTTTTTCTCTATTTATCGTTTCTCAGGTTCTGGTTTCCCAGAATGATTCAAAAACGCTATGGATGGACCAGATTCTTTACGTTTTACATGGCCGCGATGGTGATGCTGCACTTTCCCACGCCGGTTCTCACGCTTCTGGGGAAAGAGCATTTTCAGATGGAATGGGTCAGCCGTATCTTCGTGGACATGTACCGGTCCAGCATCGTAGTGATCTATACCTATCATTTGTTTGTCGGGTCCATTCTCCTGGCCTTGTTTGTATGCATGCTGAAAAAAAGGTATTGGAAAATAATGCCTTTCCTTGTTACGACCCTTGCTTTGACGATATTCTATTTGACAGGCGTACTGGTTCTGGAAGGCGGATGGAATCTCGTTTATTCGATACTTATCAATTATGTTTTCATAGGACTGTTTATTCTGCTGGAGAAATATGCCCTGAAATGCCCAAAGGAGCCGCCGCAGATGGAAAACCGCAATGCGATCATCAATTCCAGGCAATAAACAATGAAGACTCTTTTTGGTGTACCAAGAGGGATACCGTACGCTACATGCCCGGCCGCCATGCCACTTAGTGGCATGGTGGTTCGTTAACCCCATCTGGGACAGCAAAAATACAGCCACCATGATGGTGGCTGTATTTTTGGTGTACCAGAAGGGATTCGAACCCCCGACCTTTTGATTCGTAGTCAAACACTCTATCCAACTGAGCTACTGGTACTCGCTTGACGCCCATTAATAATAAGGCTGTTTTTAGAAGATGTCAAGGGCATTCAACAATTTCGCAAGGCGGGATTTTATAGCAACATGTACCTTTCAACACGTCAAATTTTTTAACAGACAAAACAAAAAACCCTGTCGTACGAAGTTTTTAGCGACCAAAACCACAGTTGGGGAAGGTGCATTCCCGGCACATCATGCATAAGCCGCCTTCGCCGAGCGAATTGAGATCCCGTTCGGTTATCTTCACGTCCGCCATCACGCGTGGCAGCATCAGATCGAAGATCGTGCGGCGTTCATACATCACGCATCCGGGCAGGCCTAGAACCGGAACGCCATCCAGATAGGAAACCAGGAACATCGCGCCTGGGAGCACCGGTACGCCATAGCTTGCGATTTGGGCGCCCGTCTTTTTGATCGCAAGCGGAGTCCGATCGTCCGGGTCCACGCTCATGCCGCCGGTGCAGAGTACAAGCTCGCAGCCGTTTTTCACCATGTGGACGATAGATTCGGTGATAGCGGCGCTATCATCGCCCAAGACAACATGCTCTTTCATCACTGCGCCGTATTCGTTCATCTTGGCAATAACCACGGGCGTGAAGGTATCCTGTATGCGGCCGGTATACACCTCGGTGCCGGTGGTGACGATGCCATATTGCTTTTTTGAAAAGGGTTTGACGGATAAGATAGGCTTATCGCCGGCAACGGCACGCGCCAGTCTCATCAGCTTTTGTTCAATGACGAGCGGGATGATGCGCATTCCCGCAAGCTTGTCGCCCTTTTTTACGCAGGTGAAGCTGTGACGCGTGGCAATGATCATTTGGCCTATTGAGTTGACACGGTGCAGTGCTTCTCTGTCTACACACAGCAACCCGTCGCAAGTGGCGATGGCCTCGATCTTTCCTTCGCTGGATGGGGTACCCAAAATGTTTTCACCCGCGCAGATCTCATAGAGGATGGCGGCCGCTTCATCCTCGTGCAGCATGCCTGTTTGTTTGTTGTAAACATAGAGGTGCTCCTTGCCTACGGAGAGCAAGACGGGGATATCCTCTTGCTTGACCACATGCCCCCTTTTAAAAATAGGGCCCTTTTTGACGTCTTTGATGATCTGTGTGATGTCCTGGCAGAGTACATGCCCTACGGCGTTACGCGTGTCGATCAATCTCATTGGAAAAACCCCGCTAAACGTTATACTATCGCAAGAAAAACGAATGAATGTATACTTTGTCAAGGCCCGGAAACATTGAATCCAAAATGATCCGGTGCTATGATACAGATAGCAAAGGAGGCTTTCTGTATGCAGCAAACGCCCCGTCAGTTCATGGTACGCTTCCAGGTCTATAACGATCACCCGAGTTTTGGGAAAGGTGTCGTGATGCTCATGACGCGCATACAGGAAGGGCGTTCGCTCAAAAGCGCCGCCGAGGACATGGGAATGGCATACAGCAAGGCCTGGCTGCACTTCAAAAAGGCGGAGACGGACCTTGGCATCAAGCTGATCGACAAAAAAGTAGGGGGCGTGGGCGGCGGCGGAACACAGCTTACGGAGGAAGGCAAGTGTTTTTTGGAGAAGTTCCAACGGTTTGAGCAGTGTTCCCGCGAAGCGGTGGGGAAGATCTTTGAAGAGTGCTTTTATGAGCAGCCATGAGGCAATAGTTAACAGGTATTAACCACCCATAGGGTGGTTTCTTGTTGTAAACGAAGCAATTTATCCAAATAGGATAGCACTTCCAGTATTGGCTATGGTATAGTAATAAGATGAAGAAAGGCGTGTTTGCTGTACGCCAAAATGGGAAGGAGCAACAAACAATTGCCGTTTCGTGCACAAATAGCGGCTGCGGTAGCCCAAGCTCTGGGTGTGGACGCGGCGCAGATTGGGCAGCTTCTGGAGACCCCGCCGCAGATGGAATGGGGCGACTATGCACTGCCGTGCTTTTCATTTGCCAAAACAATGCGCAAGAACCCCGCGCTGATCGCCGAAGAGATCGCAAAATCGCCTTTGCCGGAATGTGTCGTACAAGCCGTTGCCAAGGGTGGGTATACAAATTTCTATATTGACCGCGCGCTTTTTGCCAAGAATATTCTCGAAGCCATAGGCAAAAAAGGGACAAATTACGGCGCCAAGAACGTCGGATCCGGCCGCACTGTGTGCATCGATTACAGCTCCATCAACATCGCAAAGCCGTTCCACATTGGACACTTGAGCAGTACGGCTATTGGCCACGCACTGTACAACCTATACAATTTCATGGGATACCAGTCCGTCGGCATCAACCACCTGGGTGACTGGGGCACGCAGTTCGGCAAGCTTTTGGCGGCGTACGAGCTGTGGGGAAACGGCACGGACATCGAAGCCGGAGGCGTGGACGCGATGCTCACGCTGTATGTGAAGTTCCACGAGGAAGCGGAGAAGGACCCGGCCCTGGATGATCTTGCGAGGCGCTGGTTCAAGCGCATTGAGGATGGGGACAAGGTGGCGCTTGGCCTGTTTACGCGCTTCAAGGATGCCACATTAAAAGAGGTCATGCGCATCTATGACCTGTTGGGAATACGATTTGACAGCTACGCGGGCGAGAGCTTTTACAACGATAAGATGCAGCCCATCGTGGATGAACTAAAGCAAAAGGGGCTTCTGATCGAATCCGACGGCGCTTTGATCGTGGATCTGGCAGATGCGGATATGCCGCCGTGCCTGATATTGCGTTCCGACGGTGCAACATTGTACGCCACGCGCGACATCGCGGCGGCGTTCTACCGCAAGAAGACCTACGATTTCGCAAAGTGCCTGTACGTTGTGGCATACCAACAGAACCTGCATTTCAGGCAATGGTTCAAGGTCGTGGAGAAGATGGGCTACGACTGGGCAAAGGATCTGGAGCATGTGGCGTTCGGCATGGTTTCGCTGGCGGACGGCGGCACGCTTTCCACACGCCGCGGCAACGTCTTAAGGCTCGAGGATGTCATCGATCAGGCTATCGCACAGGCGAAGGTCATTATGGAAGAGAAATCGCCGGATCTTCCGGACAAAGAGGAAGTGGCAAAGCAGGTCGGAATCGGCGCTGTGGTGTTTGGGGTACTCTATAATGCGCGCATCAAGGACATCTCGTTCTCATTTGAGCGTGCGCTGTCCTTTGACGGCGAGACCGCGCCATATCTGCAGTATACCCACGCGCGCTGCAGGAGCGTCTTGAGAAAATCGGCGGAATCCTCTGTGCCGGCGTATAAGAGCATTGAAAACATCGATTACGCATCGCTGTGCGAGCCGTTTGCGTATGCCGTCTTAAGGGCGCTGGGCAATTATCCCGAAGCGCTGTTGTCCGCGATGGACAAGAACGAGCCGTATCTGATTGCGCGGAACCTTATCGACATTGCACAGGCGTTCAATCGTTTCTATTATGAGGTGCGCATACTCGATGAAAACGAGGCAGGGTCGGCCGCGAGGTTGTGTTTAACCAATGCCGTGGCGACGGTGCTGCAAAGTGGATTGAATCTGCTGGGCATCGCGGCGCCGGACAGGATGTAGCAGGGAGAGATCATGGGGAAACGACATTATGCTTATAAGCAGGCGCTTCCGCAGCTGTGGCAGGCGGTTTTTTACCTTTTGATATCACTGAGCGCGTGCATCTTGATCATCGGTGACGACAGCTGGCTGAACAAGGGACTGACCATCGTACTGCTTGTGGCGTCCATTGCCTATGCTTATGTGCAGGGAAAGCAGTTTCTGCATACATATTATACCGTGGGCAGCAACAGCGTAACGTTTGTGGAAAACGGAGTCGCAACGCGCAGAAAGTTTGACGATCTGGAGGATGTGCAGTACGACGGTGCACACATGGGTATCCAGCTTGTATACAACAGCGGATATGTCGAAACGCACATGGAATACAATGATCTGACGCCGCTTATTACCGCGCTGGACGCGTACGGCGTGCGAATCGAGTACAAGAAAATGGGCAAGGATCCGGCGCGCGAGATGGGCGGGCCCACCATCGTGCACCAGCCCGGTAAGCCGATAGACGAATAAACAAATCGTTTAGGATAAAGGACGAGGGAGAAGAAGATGCTGGACGCAAGACGTATTCGGGAAAATCCGCAGGAGTTAAGAGAGGCTTTGCAGCACCGCAACGCCGACACCGCCGTGGTGGATACGCTGATGGCGCTGGATGAACAGCGGCGCAAATTGATGCAGCAGAGCGAGAACAAGCAGGCGACCAGAAACCGCCTGTCCGGTTTCATGCCGGTCTTTCAACAGCTGGTCAAGGCAAGTGACACGGATGCCGTAGCTTCCAGAATACAGTCTTTCTGCGAGGGATTCCCCGTCGAATCCGACGAATATGCGGCGAGGCTTTTGTTGGAACAAGCCTATCAGGCCAAGCGGAACGGAGCGTTGGACGACGCTGCGCAGCAGATGATCAAGGATGCGTTCATGGCGCTGGTCAAAAAGGAAGACGCGGCGGAGGAGAAGGCAGCGCTCGACGAGATCGAACAGAGGTATCAGGATATCCTGCTTTCCATCCCCAATATTCCGCACAAGAGTGTCCCGATAGGCAAGGATGACAGCGAGAACGTTCTGCAGCGTGTATGGGGCACACCGCGCAGATTCGAGTTTGAGCCGCAGGCGCATTGGGACATCGGCTTGAAGCTGGGCATCTTCGATTGGGACGCCGCAGGCAAGGTGACGGGATCGCGCTTTACGTTCTACAAGGGGCTGGGCGCGCGGCTGGAGCGCTCGATCTATATGTTCATGCTGGATACGCATACCGAACAGAGCGGGTATACTGAGATATTCCCGCCCTATATGGTGCACCGCCGTTCTATGATGGGAACGGGGCAGCTGCCCAAGTTCGAAGAGGATGCATTCAAGGTCGCGGGCACGGATTATTTTTTGATCCCGACGGCTGAGGTGCCGGTGACAAACATGCACCGCGAGGATATTTTGGATAGAGATAAGCTGCCGATCTGCTACTGCGCCTATTCCGCGTGTTTTAGGGCGGAAGCGGGGAGTGCGGGCAGGGACACACGCGGCATCATCCGACAGCACCAGTTCAATAAGGTGGAGCTTGTGCATTTCGCCGATCCCGACAACAGCTACGAGCAGCTTGAGGTGTTAACGAAGAACGCGGAGAAGATATTGCAGCTTTTGGAACTCCCGTATAGGGTGGTGGCGCTTAGTACCGGCGACATGGGATTTTCCAGTGCCAAAACATACGATATTGAGGTCTGGATGCCAAGCTACAACCGCTATGTGGAGATATCTTCCTGCAGCAACTTCGAGGACTTCCAGGCACGACGTGCCAACATCCGCTGCAGGTCGGGAAAAGACAGGCCGGTGTACGTGCATACGCTCAACGGCTCCGGGCTTGCCGTAGGAAGAACGCTTGCGGCGATTTTGGAAAACTGCCAGAACGAGGATGGCACCGTAACCATACCCAAGGCATTGCGCCCGTATATGGGCAGGGATTGCATCGATTGAGGAGGGCAACATGAAAGTCGTATTGAATCAAGACGTTCGTGGAACCGGAAAAAAAGGGCAGGTGGTAGAGGTATCCGACGGGTTTGCCCGCAACTTTCTGCTGCCAAAAAAATTGGGCGTGGAAGCCACCGCCCAGACCATCAACGCCGCGCAAAAGCAGCGTGACGCACAAACGCACCGCGACGAGGTGGCCAAGGAACAGGCGAGGCAGATCGCAAAGGAACTCAACGGCCAGACGTTTGTTTTAAAAGCCAAAACCGGCGAGGGCGGAAGGCTGTTTGGAGCCATCACCAGCCGCGAGATCGGCGATGCCGTGATCGCGAAATATCCGTCCATTGAGCTTGATAAAAAGCGCATCGTTCTTGATGACAACATCAAGCGCCTTGGCACCTATGAAGTGGAGATCAAGCCGTACGCAAACGTGACCTGCAAGATCGTCGTGCAAGTCGTACCGGAATAATAGTTTTGCAGGGGCGTCGCCCCTGCACCCTACTTCTTTTCTATTAGAAAAGAAGCAAAAGATATAGGAAAATGCCATGTATATGGCATTTTCCATGGGGATGCCTAAGGGACACGTCCCTTGGCATGCGTATGAGGGTGGAGCCCTCACACAGATTCGTTTTATGGGGGTCAGTGCATGGAAACACAGCAGCGGCGCCTACCGCCGCATAGCGTGGAAGCCGAACAATCGGTTTTGGGCAGCATGCTGCTCGACCCTGCAGCGGTCGTACAAGCCATTGAGACGCTCAAAGCGGATGATTTTTATATCAACAGCAACCGCATCGTATTCGAAGCAATGTTACTCCTGTATAACGGGGGCTCACCTGTCGACCTTGTGACGGTAACTGACAGGCTCAGCCAACTTGGCACGCTGGAAAAGGCTGGCGGCATCGAATACCTTTCTATGTTGTCGCGCTTTGTGCCGACCACTGCCAACGTCGCGCACTACATCCACATCGTGGAGGACAGAAGCCTGTTGCGCGGCGTCATCCGCGCGGGAAGCGAGATGGTAGCCGAAGGCTTTGAGGCTTCACGCGATGCCGAGGCGGTATTGTCAGATGCACACGACGCGGTGTACTCATTGACGGTACGCAAGCGTTCGGACTCGCTGCGTCCCATTTCGGAAGCGTTGATCGGCGCGTATAACCGCACGAGCGAAGCGCTTAAGAAATCCGGCGGCATTACAGGTACGCCTTCGGGGTATCCGGATCTGGATAAGCTTACGGGCGGGTTTGAAGCAGGCCAACTCATCGTTCTGGCTGCGCGCCCCGGACGCGGCAAGACCAGCTTTGCGCTGAACATCTGCCACAATGTGGCGGTCAAGAGCGATTTGCCGGTGGCGTATTTCAGTTTGGAAATGTCGGCGGAAGACCTTGCGCTTCGCATGATGTGCTCTGATGCCGAGGTGAACTTGGGCGATGCACGTTCGGGCCGTATTTCCGAAACGGATTTTGCGAAGCTGTTGATGCCGATGCGTACGCTCTCCAACGCACCCCTATTCATCGATGCATCCGGCAGCGTTTCGGTATCGGACATCCGGGCAAGGTGCATGCGCCTATCCGCACACAACAAGTTAGGGCTTATCGTCGTGGATTATCTGCAATTGATGCAGACCAATAGCAGGCGCTCCGACAGCCGTACGCAGGAAGTATCGGAATTGACGCGCAACCTGAAGCTGCTGGCACGCGACGTGGGCGCTCCGATCATGGTGCTAAGCCAGCTCAACCGAGACATCGAACGCCGCAGGGGCAAGGACCGCCGACCGATGCTGGCGGACCTTCGCGAGTCGGGCTCCATTGAGCAGGACGCAGACATTGTCATGTTTTTGGCGAGCCAGAGTGACCTCGAAGAGCACGATGATGAGGACGATGATGATATGCAGAGCCAAGCCCTCAACCAGGCGCTCGCCATCGTTGCCAAAAACAGGAACGGCCCCACCGACGACGTGCAGTTGCTGTGGATCGGCGAGTATACGAAGTTTGTTTCGCTTTCATCAAGATAGTTTTTTTCGTTGTAATTTCCACCCTTTTCGGATACAATGAATGCAGCGGAATACGCATGCCAAGGAAATGAGGTGCTGATCATGGATATGGATCAGGAAGTGGATATCGTAGTATTTGAGGATGAGAACGGTAACGAGGTGGAATTTGAAATTCAGTTCACCTTTGAGCACAAGGGCGAGACGTACGCCGTGCTGACCGAAGCCACCGAGGAGGAGCCGGTCGACGAAGAAGCGCCGGATATGTTCATCCTGCGCGTGGTGCAGAACGGAGAAGAAGAGGAGTTCGTCGCCGTAGAGGAAGACATGATGGACGAGTTGATCGGCGTCGTCGAGGGCATCTTCGAAGAGGAAATGGAAGACGAAGAGGAAGAGTAAGAAAGTACTTAGAGGAACGCAGAGATGCGTTCCTTTTTTATATCATCGATCAAATAAGCGTTTTGTCCGGATCTATACCCACCCGCCACCCGATAATGAAAGGGGGCTCCGCCCCCTAGCCCCCGTTAATGAGTGGATCGATTGACTTTGCATCAACATAAAAAGTAAAAGGCTGCCGAAGAAGCCTTCTTTTGAGATAAGAAGCGTTAAGTGCAAAAAATGTGCCGGTGCATGTTTCCGAGCAGGGCAAAGGGGGATCTTGGTCCCCCTTTGATTTCATAATTAGGTAACGGGTGGGTTGGATGTTTACAGTGCGGACAGCGTATCGGAAAAGTCCTGCATCAGCAAAAGGTCTTCCTTTTCAATCACTATGTCGGCAGCCTGTGCGGTATCCAGCAGCGACTCGATCCTGCGTACGCCGATCAACAGGTTCATGCATTCGGACTGCGCGATCGTCCACGCCTGTATCAGGTTGGCAAACGAGCAATGGTATTTGTCGCAAAGCGGTTCGAGCGCAGTGTACATCTGTTCCATATGCGGCATCATCGTATCGGTGAACCATTTGTTCCGTGCCCTAAAATCCCCCTGCGGGAACGTTCGCCCAAGATGCGATCTTCCCGCCAACGCGCCCGCTTCCAGAGAAGAATACACCTGAAACGTCGTGCCCAACTTCTCGCAGGTTGGGATATAGGCCTTTTTTGCGCCGGGGGTTAATAGGCTGAACTTTTCTTGCACCAGCGCCACAGGGCCTATCTGATGGTAGCTTTCCAAAATTTCCGGTGTGGCGTTGGAAATGCCGACGGCGCGGATCTTGCCTTCTTTAATGAGATTCATCAACTCGCCCATCGTCTCATCAATTTTCGTAATAGTCGATTGACGGTGTGTGATAAACAAATCTATGTAATCGGTCTGCAGCCTTTTCAGGCTATCCTCCAGGTCAAGACGGATGGATTTAGCCGAAAGGTCACGGTATACGTTCTTGCCGTCTCGGGCGTATTCGAATTGACCTTCTTCGCTGCGCCAATTCAACCCGCACTTAGTCTGGACGATGAATTTGTCCCGTCTTCCTTTCAGCGCTTTTCCCAGTGCAATTTCGCTCACGCCAAGCCCGTAGACCGGCGCTGTGTCGACCAGGTTGATACCGCAATCCACCGCTGCAGAAAGCAGATCCGCCATCGTGTTCTCATCCGCCTGCGTATCCGTCCAGGTTGTGCCTCCGCCCATGCCGAACGTGCCGATGGAGACGAGCGATACGCTGATATCCGTGTTGCCAAGCTGCCTGTATTTCATGAAATACCTCCTTTGAGATATCAAGTATGATTTGTTTTCCATTCTGATTATATAGATTAATAAGGGTTGCGTCAAAAACATTCCGGGTGAGTTTGCTGCGGCATATCACAATGTAGAGGCACACTTTTTTTCCCTTGTTCGATGTACGAATAAAACATGGAAAAAATGGAGTGGGTTGGTTATACTAAAATTAACCAATTCTAAGAATTAGGGGGAATGGACGTTGGCTATTGTAACTAGCAAGGATATGCTGAAAAAAGCCTACGATGGTGGATATGCAGTCGGTGCGTTCAACGTGAACAACATGGAGATCGTGCAGGGCATCACCACCGCCGCCAAGAAACTGAACTCGCCTCTGATCTTGCAGGTGTCCGCAGGCGCGCGTAAATACGCGAAGCATGCTTACCTGATGCATCTTGTGCAAGCGGCCGTGGAAGATACGGGGCTTGATATCTGCCTGCACCTGGACCACGGCGATACCTTTGAACTGTGCAAATCCTGCGTGGATGGCGGGTTCACTTCTGTCATGATCGACGGGTCACATTTGCCCTTTGAAGAGAATGTGAAGCTGACCAAGCAGATCGTGGAGTATGCCCACGATCATGGCGTGGCGGTAGAAGGCGAACTGGGCAAGCTCGCCGGAATCGAGGACGCCGTTGTTGTCGCCGAAGGCGATGCAGCGTTTACGGATCCAAACGAGGTGGAGGAATTCGTGCACCGCACGGGCGTCGACAGCCTTGCGATCGCGATCGGCACCAGCCACGGTGCGTACAAGTTCAAGGGCGATCCGCGGATGCGCTTTGACATTCTCGAAAAAGTCTCGCAGAAGCTACCGGGGTTCCCGATTGTGCTGCACGGCGCTTCCTCGGTTATGCAGGAATACGTGGAGATCGTCAACAAATACGGCGGAGATATGACCGGCGCCCAGGGCTGCCCGGAGGAGATGCTGCGCAAGGCCGCGTCGATGGCGGTCTGCAAGATCAACATCGACACCGACCTCAGGCTCGCGATGACCGCTTGCATCCGCCGCCATTTCACGGAGCATCCGAAGGATTTCGACCCGAGGCAATACCTCTCCCCCGCGCGCACTGCGATCGAAGAGGTTGTGGCGCACAAGATTGTGCATGTGTTGGGGTCGGACGGAAAAGCCTAATAATCGAAGGGGGTTTTTCCCGGTCGCGGTTTATCGCTCCCCGCTTCACTAAAAACGTGCCACTGGCACGTTTTTTTTACGCTCCGCGCCCCTTCGAAGATCCCCTGCTTGTTTTGTGTATAACTTACTGTAGGTTTGCGATTTGACGCGCATGTCGCCAAATCACTTCGGGTATTGTGCATTTGAAGTACGCGCCACCGGAGCTTTTGGCTCAAATGCAGAAAACGATAAGTCCGTCTATTCAACAAAAGGAATGGCTATAGCCATTCCTTTTATGTATGCGGAGGTATCGTCGGGTAATTTTAATCAAAAGAATGGAAGATGAATGTTGCTTTAAGATGTTATACATAGTAAAGTCATTGTAAAATAAAGTATGATCGGTATAATGACAATAAGGGATATAGCTTTTGGAGGGAAGGATGAAGAAGGTCGTCGTCATCGCCTATTCAGTATTGATCGTTCTTAGCATGGGTCAATTCTCTGCCACAGTGGATAAACTATTGCCCGACGATGTCGCCACCATTACAGTCACCAACTTTGAAACCAGGATAACCATACCCATATCTGCGGAGCAGATCAGGGCGTTCATCGAAGCATACAATACCGCGAAATACTACCGCAATGATGTTGAGACGACACATCCACTTTATGCCGAAATTCATTTTAAAAACGGGTCCATCATGCGGGTTTACGGTGGCGTCGGGGATTTTATATCGGCCGGCATGGACGGAAGGGGTTTTAACTTGAAATGCAAGCAGCTTGGCTTTTGGTTTGATGATCTGCAACGAACCAAGGCTATAAAATGATAAAGAATCGATAACGGTAAACCGAGTGTTAGGCGCCGCATCATGCGGTTTTTTTATTGGAGAAGAAAACGGTGCAGGAAATTGCCCATTTGGTATACAATCGGCCAATTTTGCATCACGGGGATTTCAAAAAGGACCCGTATGCTTATCGTGAAACAAAAAGAACCAACAAAGAGAGAACAAAGCATGAAAGGATTCTTTGCAAAGCCATACCGATTCGCGGCAATCTTCTGCTTGCTGTTGACGCTTGGCACCGCGTTCGTGTTTCTGGACACGTTTGTGATACCGCATGCGCAAACAAAGGCGGCCGCGGTCACGACCAAGACGTCACAGACGACCGGCAGCTCCAGCGCGCAAGCCGTGGCATCAAGCACCTCTTATCAGGACGGCAACATTCAAATCACCCTCGAGACGGTACAGGTCAACGACACGACGGTCTACATCGCGGACGTGCAGCTGAAAAGCGTCGAATACCTCAAGACCGCGTTTGCCAACAACACCTACGGGCGCAATGTCACGGCGGCAACGTCTGATATCGCCAAGAGCAGCAACGCGATCTTTGCCATCAACGGCGATTATTACGGGTTCCGAAACTATGGGCTGGTGTTGAGAAACGGCGTGCTATATAGGAACGCCAGCGGCAGTTCGCTTTACGGCCAGGCGCTGGTCATCGACAATATCGGCAACTTCTCCGTCGTTGACGAATCCAAGGTCGACAGCAGCAAGCTGGTAAGCCAGGGCATCTGGCAGGGATTTTCGTTTGGCCCCGCTCTGATTGCAAACGGTGACATCGTGGTGACTTCCTCGAGCGAGGTCGCACAGTCGCAGTACAGCAACCCGCGCACCGCCATTGGCATGATAGCCCCGTTACATTACCTGTTCGTCGTGTCCGATGGGCGTACGAGCGAAAGCGCAGGAGTATCGCTTCTGGAATTGGCGCAGATCATGCAGGAAAGGGGCTGTACGGTGGCATACAACCTGGACGGTGGTGGTTCTTCCACGATGTGGTTCAACGGCACAGTCGTGAACAAGCCCACAACGAACGGCAAGACCATCACCGAACGGAGTGTGAGCGACATTGTCTACATCGGTTATTGATGGCAAAGGAAAGCAAAGCCGGAAGACCGTTGTGATCTATCTGGCAGTGGCGGCATTCTGCATCATTTTCAATGCGATATACGAACGGTTCGGACATGGGGTAACGTCCATTGCTATGACATGGATGTTCCTAACTCCGCTTCTGGGAGGCGCGCTGCCCTTCGAGATGCTGATGCTTATACCCGGCGTCGTGTTTACCAAAGGCTACCGATTCTTTTGCAACTGCTACAACGCGGGCATATCAACCTTGCTTGTGGCAAGCCTGCAGACTGGCGTCTTTGAGATTGCGGGAACTTCCTCGGACTATACGATATTATTTGCCATCGCAGGATGGGCGTTGATCGGGATCGGACTTATGGCTCTGCTTTGCGGATTGATCAGAAAAGGCACACGGCAGGAGCTTACACAATAACAGCAATACCCTCCCCATATAGAGCAGGCCGCAATCGGTGCCCTCCGTTGCGGCCGATTTTTATACCCACCACCCTATTAAGGATATTAAGGGTGACTTAAGTCCCCATAAGCCTATCGATAGATCTATAAAATAAGTTGAATCAAAAAAGTCTTTTTTGTTGAATGTGAAAATCAGTTGCAAGAAAATGGTTGCGAGAATGATTGCCCATTAAAAGATCAAAGAACATCCCACGCACAAATGAAAAAAAGGGAGACATCCGTCCCCCTTGGTTCCTCTTGGCCGATACCATCAGCGCTATATATCCAGCGTTAACCCCACCGGGCAATGGTCGCTGCCCATCACGTCGGCGTAGATGACGCTGTCCACGATCTTATCCTTGAGCGCATCTGATACGATGAAATAGTCGATGCGCCAGCCCGAGTTGTTCGCGCGTGCGTTGGCAAAGTACGACCACCAGGTGTATGCATCCCTTTTGTCCGGGTACATATAACGGAATGTGTCGATAAAACCACAGCCCAAAAGCTCCGTCATGCGCCCGCGCTCCTCATCGGAAAAGCCCGCGTTCATGCGGTTCTGCTTCGGGTGCCGTATGTCTATTTCCTGGTGCGCCACGTTCAAATCGCCGCAATATACAACGGGTTTCTTCGCCTGCAGCGTACAAAGGTGGTTTTTTAATTCCGCTTCCCAAGACATGCGAAACGGCAGACGTTTCAATCCGTCCTGGGCGTTTGGAACATAGGCGTTAACCATGTAAAAGTCCGGCATCTCCATCGTGATGACGCGCCCTTCGCCGGAAAAGGCATTGTCGGCAAAATCGTAACAAACCGAAACCGGCTCATGCTTGGTAAAGATGGCCGTTCCCGAATAGCCCTTTTTTTCGGCGCTGTGCAGGTATTGGCGGTATCCGGGCAACTCCGTTACAAACTGATGCGGCTGCAGCTTTGTCTCCTGTAGCATGAAAAAATCGGCGTCTGCGGCCGTAAAGAAATCTAAAAATCCCTTTTGCATGCACGCGCGTAAACCGTTGACGTTCCAGCTGACAAACTTCATTTTGACCTCACTGTGCTTTCTTTCGTTCGCAATATACGGCGTAGCGTTGATGCTTTTGCCGACATGGACCACATAAGGTATGGTTCTCGCATTTGGTCTTGGGGCAGGGGCAATCCGAACGAACCGTTGTATCCACGGGTATTTGTTCCGGTTCGGATTCTTTGCGCCTTATCCTGTTTCGCTCCCGCGTCATGGCATCTCCGCTCTCTTGCGTTTGCTTTATATGTAGTATACCATCGATCGCGCACGCTGGACAGAGCATACGGCTTGCTGTTCGGGTTGCCAGCCTGTGCCGTCACTGGTAGAATAAACCTTGTTGATCTTTGATACTGTGAAATAGGGTTTTTGATTTGACTTTCCCGTGTGCAGATGCGGGAAGCCATTGTATAAAAAAACCGCTATCCAAGGAGGGAATTGGATGAAACGCGCGATCGCATGGATGTTGACGGTATCGATGCTATTTGCCTTCGTTGGCTGCACAAGCAAAACCACGAACGAACAGAACGTACAGGGCAGGGTACAGCAGGCCAAGGATATGATAGGGCAGCTGGAGAGCGGGGATTACGCAGGGGTATTCAATAAATTCAACTCCACCATGCAACAGGCTGTGCCGCAGGCGACGCTCAGCTCGCAGTGGCAGGCAGTACATACACAATACGGCACATTTAAGGAACATGTGTCCTATACCGTAGAGCAGGCCCAGGGGTATCTTCGCGTCGTGCTCGTGGACCGGTTTATATACGCTACACTTTCTGTAAGCGTGGTATTTGACTCAAACGGTAAAATCGCAGGTCTGTTCATCAGCGAAGCGCATGATGTGGACGACGGAAGAAAACTGCCCACGGGAATTGTGGAGGAAAACGTCACCGTCACCACCGGCAACTACAAGCTTTCGGGCAAGCTGACGTTGCCCAATTCCGGCAGCAATTTCCCCGCCGTTGTCATCGTGCACGGATCCGGTCCTATGGATATGGACGGGTCGGTGTTGAATCTGAAACCGTACCGGGATATTGCCTGGGGATTGGCGCAAAAGGGTATTGCTGTGCTGCGGTACGACAAGCGTACGCTTGCCTATGCACAGAGCGTGGCTGCCGATCAAAATGTGACTGTCAACGAGGAATCCGTTGATGATACCGTATCGGCGGTCAATTTGCTGCGGCAGGATAAGCGCATCAACGCAAACCAGATATATATCGCCGGGCACAGCCTGGGCGGCATGTTGCTGCCCCGCATCCAGCAGAAGGCGAATGCCAACGGGCTTATCTATCTGGCGGCTACGGCGCGCAGCCTAGTTGACCAATATCAGCGTCAGATGGCGTACTTGACGGATCTTGCCGTGAAGGACAAGAGCATCACGCAGCAGCAGGCGGATGCGACCCTTACGCAAGTGCAAACCACCGTGCAGAACATAAAGAGCCTGACGCTGGAGAGCACGTTGACGGCGGATAAGCTGATGGGGGTGCCAAAGGCATATTGGCTGGATTTGAAGAGCTATGATCCGCTGGCTGCCGCTGCGAGCCTCAATGTTCCGATGCTTTTCCTTCAAGGCGAGCGTGATTACCAGGTGACGATGGACGATCTTGCCCTGTGGCAAAATGCACTCAAGGGCAAGGCAAACGTCTCCTACAAGTCGTTTAAGCTGCTGGGGCACCTGTTTACACCAGGCAACGAAACGCCCTCGCAAAAGGATTACCGCACGGAGTACGTTCAATTCGACCAGTCTGCGATCGATGCGATGGTAGCGTTCATACTAAAAAAGTAGATATAAACGCAAAGAAGGCGGCCATTTGGGAGTCTCCAATAGGGATTTTCAATTCCCTAAAAAAACGGCGCAGTTGTGGTAACAGCTACGCCGTTTTTCTTGGTTTTTCCGGGACTTCAACTGCCTCCACACAGTTGCGGATTATCCGGATGCGCATTCTGCACTGCCTCGTAATCAGTGACATCCTTATTAACGCTCATCGCTGATTTTTCCTTCTACATTGTCCTCGTACAGCCCCTTGACGTACGCTAATCCATGAGCATGTGCAAATGGATCATTAAATCCGCTTATTATTTAGCCCTACGAATGGCCGCTTGCAATTATTACATAAAATGTTAATATTTACTCATATATTTATACTTTATATGCGGGGGTTAATTCGTGAAAAGAGTTATCTCATTTTTTTTGATTGCGGTCTTCTGTCTTTCTTTCGTCGCTTGCGGACAAGCACCGGAGTTTTCTGCTTCCGTGGCGGAAATCCGTACGGCGCAAACGTTGAAACTATCCGTAAAAAACTATAACGGAACTATCAATTGGACCTCTTCCGATCCTTATATAGCCGCTGTGGATAAAAACGGGATTGTAACAGGGATGCACAAAGCAGGCATGGCATATATCACAGCGAAAGCCGGGGACAAAACATTGACCTGCAAGGTAACGAACAGCGTTACCATGCATGATATTTCCGCCAACGAGTTGGTCTCAAAAATCAAAATCGGCAGCAATTTTTCTGCTATGGATAATATCGATTTCTCCCATAAACTAGGATATGACGATTATGAAAACAGTTCCTCGAGAATATTTATTGCTTTTGTTCTCTATGAACCGAGAACGAACGGAGACTATTTCAATCAGGGAATGGATATGCGAAAGGGCGATTCCATTCATCAGGTCATTCCGCTGAACAGCCTGGAACAGTGTGATCCTTCATTAACATTGAGCAGGGCGTTCATCAGTGCGTTCTACCATGGAAACGCGAATGCCGATGGAAAAATGACCATCCAGGTAAGCAATGCAAAAGTCACGGCAGGTAAGAAAACCTATAAGCTGGATTATCTCAACGGGACTAATACATTGGACATGAGGTCGGAATTTTACCAACCATACGGATGTTGGTCCAGCGGAAACAACATAGGGAGAACCGTGGACAGCGGTCTGCCGAAAGTATCGGATCTCAAAGGCGGAGTGTTTGAGGCCGACATTAAAATTGTTGATATCACTGAATCCAACAGGCCCGATAAAGTTACATACTATTTGACGAATGAAAAAATGTGCAATCCGCCAACGAAAGAAATGGTGGATGCCCTGAAGGAAGCCGGCTATGATGCTGTCCGGTTAACGATTTCCTACACGCCTTTCATGAATAACGACACCTTCATCATCGATAAAGCGTGGCTTGACAAAGTTGAAGAAGCGGTCAATTGGGTTCTATCCAATGACATGTACTGTATTATTGACTCTCATAGCGATTATTTGGGATCCTCCTGGGTGGGGGATCATTGGTCCGATGCATGGATGCTTCCAAAGTATCAGCACTATGTGGATGAACGATTTGCCGCGATGTGGAAACAGATAGCAGACAGGTTCAAGGATTATGATGATTATTTACTGTTTGAGAGCATGAACGAACCCGGCATGACAGATGACTCTTTCAGGTCGGAAGGCGGCAAACCGGACGATTTTGTAGCCATGCAGGCCGACCGCATCAATGCGCTGAATGATACATTCTATTCGATTGTTCAGAATAGCGGTGGCAACAATCCAAAGCGTTTTCTGGTGTTGCCATGCATAGGTGAAATTTCCGGATATCTGGATTATGTAAAGCTGCCGGCCAGCAACAAAATCATCGCATCGGTTCATTCGTATTTTTTCCCGCATGAGAACGGAAAGTTCTCCGATACATTTGACGGTAAGCAGGCAAGTTATGAGGCTGTGGCTTTGAAGGATATAGGCCGAATTGATGCGTTCATGAAGAAAACCGGCGTGCCGGTGATCATCGGTGAGTTTGGTACTACAGAAGAAGTTGAGAATAATGCCCGAATCCATCAAGCCTCGTATCTGGTGGATAAGGCGGCGGACATCGGTGTTCCCTGCTTCTGGTGGGAATGCGGCGTTGATGTCACAAAACAGCCCAACGAGAGATTCGGGTTGTATGACCGCAGTTCTATGAGCTGGGTTCATAAAGACATCCTTCAAGCAATCATAAATGCGGCTAAAAAACGATAAAAAGGGAAGCGTGAGTTTATTCGTTTATGCTAAGTATCCGTATACTAATTCGTAAAAGCCTTACGCAAATCTAAAGTACTCATGCCATAAAAACAGGCGCCATCGAACGAATTCGATGGTGCCTGTTTTGCCCAATGAAGGCTACTCACATAGACTGTTTTTTGATGGCTTTTGAAAATTCCTGTGAAGCGCCCGTTGGCTGCTTTTTTGTTTTTGCCGTGCCGGAGTAGATTGTTCGGAGACTCTTTAGCCGTTACTTCTGATACATCCCTTCGATCTTGCCGATATAGACAATGTGGAAATCGCCTTTAGCATAGCTCTTTTGCCGGTAGGAATCGTCGCAGAACTCTTCTTTGACAAAAAGATGGCGGTAAAGTTTTTTGCAGACAAGGGCGAGCCGTGCCTGTTCGAACACCGGCGTCCCGTCAATATGCTCCAGCGTAAAGCCGCTTTCCTTCAATTTGTCGATATCCCGTCCCGATTTGCTGCCGACGATATCGTTGAGAACCTTCTTGTAGGAGGGATCGAACACCGTGATGGAAAAGGTCTCCGAAGCGTCCAAAAACTCGCGGGTGTAGCGCGATTCACGTACATAAACGGTAGCGATTTCTTCGTTCCAAAGGATTCCGAGGCTGCCCCAGGATATGGTCATGAAATTGACTTTGCCCTCTTTTTCCGCGGCAACGACGGCCCACGTGTCGTCATACAAAGAAAATGTGTTTTCTTTGAACGCCTTTGGTTCGCATTTTTCCCAGTGTGACATGTTCATTCTCCTTTCAAAATATCATGGTTTTCAATCAACTCGCCATGCAAAAAAAGCCGGGATTATTGCTTTAACGGTCGACAGCGTCAAAAAACACCATCAGCAGTTGCTGCAGTCCCTGCGGGACGGAATCGGTTTCGATGTATTCTTCCATCGTATGCGCGCCGCGGCCGCGGTAGACACCAAGGCATACGCTTGGGATGCCCAATGAGAGCGGAATGTTGCAGTCGGTACTGCCCGAGGTGCATTGGATTAAAAGTCCTAACATTGCCCGGACAGCGTTGACGCGGTCTATAAGCCGCGTATCCGAAATATCCTTACCGCAGGGGCGTTCGCCCATCAGCGTGACCTCGATTAAAACGGATTCCCTTCGCTCGTCGTCTATGATATCCAATACGTTCCGGTTGAGCACCTGCAAGCATTCCGCGTCCTCGGAACGCAGGTCCACCAAAAACGAACAGCGCTGTGCGATGGTATTGACGCTGGTACCACCTTCGATGATGCCGACGTTGTAGGTCGTCTTTGGGTGCTTGGGCACCTGTATGTCGTAGAGCCTGTCGATGATGTGCGCTGCGTAATGGATGGCGCTTGGGTTCCCAAACGCACTGTAGCTGTGCCCACCGCACGTCTTGACCTCCACCCGGTATCGTATGCTGCCCACGGCCGTGGTGACGATGGCATCGCTTGTAGCGTCGATCGCGATGACCTCGTCGATCTGACCTTCATAATGCTCCATCAACGCGCGGACGCCTCGTAGGTTTCCGAGGCCTTCCTCGCCGACGTTGAACGCAATGATGCGGTTGTCCTTTGGCGTCGTTTTGCTTTCGACAAGCGCCTGCAGTGCTATCATGAGCGCCGCAACGTTGCAGCTGTTGTCCCCGATGGATGGTGCACAGATGCGGTTGCCGCAGGTTTCCGGGATGATCTTGTCAAGGCCGCCAAACACGGTGTCGATATGCGCCAGATCCAGCTGTGTTCTTGCGCCTTCCTCTCCCTTCATCGTCACCACGACGTTGCCGGCTTCGTCCTGCTCGCTTTGTATGCCATGCTCCCGAAGCCATTGCTGTACGAACTTCGCCTTTTCCGACTCAAAACCGGAGGGAGAAGGGATCGATGCGAGTTCTTTGGCCAGTTCGATGACCTTGGGAGCCAATTGTATGGATTGGGATGAAAACGGCACGAGAAGACCTCCTTACATTGACAGGCTTAAAACCGTTGAGTTGGTTTAGGTTTGCCCTAAGTCGGCAAGGCTTGAATTTGCCCGGACAATGGTATCATGCTACAATACCGAAAAAAGTGCAAGAGTGCATTACATGCCGGAGGGAGGGATCGGTTTTGGCACGCAGATACGCTACGCGCGCGACGGCTATAACGCTTGTCCTGTTGCTGCTATTGCCACTCTTTTCCGGCTGCAAGGTGAAGCTGTACCTCTCCGCCCGAAAGGACGAAAGCATCCTTAGCGCGCCGTTATTGCGCGGGACGCGGTATGCCGACAGCCTGGATGCAAAGTTGCTGCTGTTGTTCGATCCACTCCTTCAGACGGCAGCCGCACTCAAAAGCGCTGGGATCGACATAGCGCTTCACTATGAGCTTACGGAAACGCAATCCGGCATGGTACTCAAGACCACTCTCTACGGAAAGGGCACCGCATCTGCCATCAAATCGGTTGCCATGATGAACAAGGGTTCCGTGACCCTGCCGGAGCTGACCATAACCGATAAAGGCGAGCTGCTGGGGGCACAGGGATATGACGCTGCGATGCTCGCCGACAGGGAGTATTTCAAGCATCTGCTGCTCTTAAGCGCCCTTCACGTGCCCTTTACGGTTTCGGACTACAATAAGGAAGCTACCGAGCGCGGCATTGCACAGTATGCCGTTTCGCTTTATGAGAGCTTCAAGGCAAGCGAGATCGATATTCGCAACAGCTTACCGACCGTCAAGGATGCGTTATCCGCCAAGTCCTATGCCATTGGTCTATATGAGTATTATGCGGATATCCCTGCCGTCGAAGAGGTTTTTATGTACCCCTCGCGCTTTTATGCAACGGTGGGCAACTATCAAAACGGCTTGTATGATCTGCTGTTCACCGATTCGGCACGCATTGCCACCATTGGCGATGCCGAAAACGCGCTTACCGTCATGCTGTCGTCCACAGGGCTGATGGGCGGCAAAACCGTTTCGCAGATCCTATCACGCTATGAAGAACACCTGCAGGACCCGTTGACGAGATTGCTGTGGGCGAGCCTGTGCCGGCAGTTACTCAAAGAGCTTATCCCCGATCCGCCGGATGGGGAGTATTTTGAGTATCCGGTGGAGGACAGCAAATCGGAGGATGTCAAATTTGCCCTGGGCTACGGCCTGGTGCAGTCCTATCCCGGATTTGGCACTTATATGCCTAACCAAAACATCCGATTATATCAATTGAGCGGGTTGTGCGCACGCCTTGTTGCAAGGCTGTGCGAGCTTGATAGATCCAAGGGAACCTTAGGGCAGATCAAGACAATCAGGAACAATCAGACAATCGGGTATTTTGCTGATCTTGCCGCCTATTGCCTGGATGCGAGCGGCGCAAAGGATACGACTGTACGGATTGCCAATACCCGGCCATATTCGTTCTATTACCGGCAGGCGAACACCGGCAGATACAGCGACGTAAACTGTATGCCTACGTTGACATGTATGTGCCTGAAATGGCAAAACGAAAGCTTCTCCAAAACGCCGGAACAGATCCGCCAGGCCACAGATCCCGCGGGCACGGGCGGGTGGTCGCTGTATACGGCGGAAAAGGCGCTCGACGCAAATGGCGCCAAGTATGAGCAATGGACGCTATCCTATGAATCGGCGGACGACAACATTCAAAAAATGATGTCGGAACTAGACTGCGGCCGCGTCCTGTACTGCATGATCAACGAAGCGGATCTGCGAAACGACGGACACTGCATGCTCGTGTACGGCTATGAGAAGAGCGGGGACAATGTTTGGTTTTTGGTCTACGATCCCGGCTTGGGAACGGCAACAGACGTATACGGCCGGCCGTTGGGGCAGATTCGTAAACTCGAAGCCCACTACGCGCAATGGATCACGCAGCGGTGGTCCTATGCCGTTTTATCCATTCTTCCGTAGAGCTCATCTTTTTACCACGTGGGTAGACGAATGGTTGCGGCGCACATTTTTCCGTCATTGTTCAGGGAAAATGTCGGATTTTCGGCACACAAAGGCGCTTCGTGCGCTTGTTTGTTGACACCAAAATGCGAACGGCGTATTCTGGCTAAAGCGCACGTGCAGATGCGTTTGGGCTGTACGGCGGTATTTTGCATACACTAAGGTCCGGCGGTGCGGGCTTCTTGGAAAAAGAAACGGATGAGATCTGTTATGGAAAGGAAGGCAGGTATGCCGGCCTATATTGAACTTAACGATATTAAAAAGACCTATACCATGGGAGAAGTGGACATCCATGCCTTGAATGGGGTGTCCTTTTGTGTGGAAAAAGGCGAGTTTGTGGTCATTGTCGGGCCCAGCGGCGCGGGGAAAAGTACGGTTTTAAACCTGCTGGGAGGCATGGATACGCCCACATCCGGGTCGATGACGGTGGACGGGGAGCGGATCGATAGCTTCAACAACAGGGCGCTCACATTTTACAGGCGCTACGATGTCGGATTCGTGTTCCAGTTCTATAACCTCGTCGCAAACCTGACCGCGCTTGAAAATGTGGAGCTGGCTACGCAGATATGTAAAAAGCCTTTTGTTCCTCGCGAAGTCATGTGCAGCGTGGGATTGGGCGATCGCCTGAACAACTTCCCGGCGCAGCTCTCTGGCGGCGAACAGCAGCGCGTGGCGATCGCAAGGGCGCTTGCCAAAAATCCCAAGCTGCTTTTGTGCGATGAGCCTACGGGTGCTTTGGATTCCGCCACAGGCAGGCAGATCATGTCGCTTTTGCAGCGAACCTGCCGCGAATACGGCATGACCGCCATTATCATTACGCACAATGTTAGCCTGGTTCCGATGGGCAACCGGGTGATACATGTCAAGAACGGCTTGGTGGAGCGGGTTGAACAAAACCTCCACCCGTGCGATGCAGAGGAACTGGAATGGTAAAAAAGCGAATGCTGTATCGCGACACCGTTCGCGAAATCAAGCATACCATGGGCCGGTTCCTGTCCATCCTGTGCATTACAGCGCTCGGAACGGCCTTTTTTTCCGGCATCCGGACGGCTTCGCCCGTGATGCAGCGCTCCTTTGACACCTATGTGCAGCAAAGCAACTTCATGGATGTACGTTTCGTTTCCACCGTTGGGTTTGACGATGACGATGTCAGCGCGATCAAAGCGCTCAACGGCATATCGCACGTTCAGGCGACCTACCAAATGGATGTGCTCGCAGAGATCAACGATAAGAATTCCGTTGTCACCCTTTTATGTTGGCATGAGGGAAGCAATGCGCTCAACAAGCCGACATTGGTAGAAGGCCGGCTTCCGCAGAACGAAACGGAATGCGCGGTGGAAGCCAAGTACAAAAGACTCAAGATCGGTGATACCATTCCGCTCAAGAGCGGTACGGACGACCCGCTTTCGGACTATATCAAGAGCGACAAGCTGACCATCGTCGGCAAAATACAATCTCCGCTGTATGTCTCATTGATGCGCGGCAGCAGCACGCTTGGCAGCGGCAGCGTGGACGGGTACATGGTCGTGCATCCCAGCCTGTTCTCCCTAGACGTGTATACCGATGTCTATGCCCGCGTCAGCGGAGTGCAGGCATTGAGCGTGTTCGGTACCGCCTACGACAATCTGGTTACCCCTGTGATCGACCGTGCGAAGGCGTTCGGAGATGCCCGCGCCGCACAGTGGTATCAGGATACCGTGGCGGATGCGACAAAGACACTTGAAGGGAAACAACAGGAATACGACGACGGCGTAAAATTGGCCAATTCGAAGTTTAGAAGTGCCCAGAAGCGGATAGACGAAGGGCAGGCTCAATTGGAGGCGGGCGAAGCGCAACTGGCGGCTGCTCAGGCCTCGTTGGATCAGCAGAAGGCGCTGGGATTGGCGCAGATACAGTCGGGACGCGCTGCACTCCAACAGGGGTATGACCAGTACAATCAGGCGTATGCCAATTATCTTGCGCAAAAGGATCATATGACGCCCGAGCAGCAACAGCAGGCGGAAGCGGGCTTTACCGCTCAAAAGGCGCAGCTGGATACGCAGAAAGCCGCGCTCGACGCGAACGAACAGGCGCTGTTGCAATCCATAGCCCAAGGGCAGGCACAGCTGGACGCACAGAGGGCAGTCATTGATCAAAGCAGGACTGATTTGAACCAAGGGCAGAAAAAGCTTGATTCCGCAAAGCGCAAGGCGAACAAGGAGTTTGCCGATGCCAGGGAAAAGCTAACGGAAGCCCGTCAGGACATAGCGGATATCCCCGAAGCCAAATGGTACGTCATGGGGCATGATGCCAACGCCGGCTATGTGGAATACGAACAATCTGCAAACAGGATTGGGACCATTGCGGGCGTTTTTCCGGTGTTTTTCTTCTTCATCGCAGCGCTGGTGTGTCTTACGACCATGACGCGCATGGTGGACGAACAGCGTACCAACATGGGCACCCTGAAGGCACTTGGCTACAGCAAGTGGGACATCGCCTCAAAATATTTGATCTATGCGTCTATACCAAGCGTCATCGGAAGCGTATTGGGGGTATTGTTGGGTATGTCCCTGTTCCCCTACGCCATTTTCAAGGCTTATGCGATGATGTTTTCCGTTCCGGGTCCGCTGTTGATGATGCATTATGAAAACGCTGCATTGGCTGTAGCCATTGCGGTCGGGGTATGCATATTCGCCACCCTGATGGCGTGCTATAGCGAATTGCACGACGCTCCTGCGGCATTGATGCGCCCGCGCGCGCCCAAAGCGGGCAAACTCATTCTGCTCGAGCGCATCGGCTTCCTCTGGAAACGTTTGAGCTTTACCAGCAAGGTGACGGCGCGAAACCTGTTCCGCTACAAGAGGCGTCTGTTCATGACGCTTATCGGCATCGCCGGTTGCACGGGACTGCTTCTGACGGGGTTTGGCATCCGCGACAGCATCAAGACGATCGTTCAGAACCAGTACGGCAAGATATACCTTTTCCAGGTATCCGTCAGCACCAAGGACGATCTGAGCGCATCATCGATCGATACCCTGCAAAAGGAGATCGGATCGACGCAAGGCGTTGTGTCATCCGTTACGGCATACGCCAAATCGATGGATTTTAACAAAAAGGGATATGACAAGAAGACCCAGGCGATGCTGACGGTGTTTGCGGACGGAACCGATGTGAGTCCGTGGATAAGGCTGCTGGATATGCGCAGCCAAAAGACGATTCCGCTTGCGCAGCATGGCGCCATTATAGACGAGAAGATGGCGACCGAGATGGGCATTAAGGTCGGCGATGTCATCGAGATGCAGGAAGACGACCGGCGCTATTCCATCCCCGTTGTGGCATTGTGCGAAAACTACATTCGCCATGCGGTCTACCTGAGCCAGACGGGGTATACCGAAATCAAGGGCAGCGCCGCTCCGATGAACCACTTTTATGTGAATGTGACACACAACGCGGATTTGAACGCGATCTGCGAAAAGATTTTGGCGATGCCCAACGTCGGCCAGGTCAACGCCTACACACAGGCAACGGAGACAATGTCTAGCGCCATCAAAGGCTTGGACGGGGTGGTCTGGGTATTGATCATCGCAGCCGCCGCGTTGGCGTTTGTGGTTATGTACAATCTGACCAACATCAACATCGGCGAGCGGATTCGCGAGATCGCCACGCTCAAGGTGCTGGGATTCACCAAAAGGGAAGTGGCGGAATACGTGTTCCGCGAGAATCTGCTGCTCTCGCTTTTGGGCATTATACTCGGCTGCGCTTTTGGCATATGGCTGCACCGGTATGTGATGACGACCGTGGAGGTCGAGGGCATGATGTTCGGGCGACAGATATTCCTTTTGAGTTTTGGCATTTCGGTTCTGCTGACGTTCCTGTTTACCACCGTTGTGAACTTCGTAATGCTGCCGCGGCTGGCAAAGATCGATATGGTAGAGTCGCTGAAGACGGTAGAATAATCGCGTGCGTATATGCGCAAGAGTAAAAGAGTAAAAAAGAACCTCTGAAACAGAGGTTCTTTTTGATTGGCATTGTATATTCGATCTTTTATTTGCGGGATAGAGCTGCATGCAGCTGACTGGTGTCCTGTTCTTCTTCGGATTCCAGTAAGGCAAACCTCGGCATCTTGTTGCCGTCCCGCTCCACCGTCTCCAAAAACATCGGAAGCGGTCGGACCCATACGCCATACTCGCCGTAGAGCGCCTGGTAGAGTACCATTTCCTCCTTTGTTTCGGAATGCCGAACGATTCCCCATACGCGATAGAGGTTGCCTTTGAAATGCCGGTAAATGCCGGTTTTTAATTCCCTGATGGCGGCCTCCCAATGATTAAAAAAACACCCATGAGATGCTCATAATGCAGTCCCACAGGTGAATTTGTAAAAATAATTCCAAAACATTGTTGAGAGTATATCACACTGATACTTTAGTGTCAAGCGATACCGGTATATTTTCTTCAGTAATACTGCAGTTTCAAGGCTTTTTGCAGCTTGTTGAAGTACCCAAACGAATAGATGAAGAACGGAATCTCAATAATTAATATAAAAAGGTCGGCCATCGTCTGCACTATTTGCACGCGCATTGCCTACCATAGCAGTTCATAGGATGAAATAAGGCGTTCGGATCGCAAAAGCTTGCGAAATGGGCGTGAGTATTGTATAAATAGAAGACGGAAATCATTTTGCGGAGGAATCGACATGAAACATATCAAAACCGTAGCGATGGCTAACATCAGGCGGGGCGAGCATACCGGCTGCGGCGAATGCCAGACGAGCTGCCAGAGCGCCTGCAAGACATCCTGCACCGTCGCCAACCAGAGCTGCAAGAATACCGCCAAGGTGTTCCGCAAGGAAAAGGCTCAATAATAGATGGTACATATATTCCGTTGCGCCGAGCTCAACCTTCTTCTGGACGTTGAGAGCGGCGCTTTGCATGTATTAAGCGATGAAGCCAATGCAGTGGCGAAGCTCTATCTTTCGGGAAAGGAAGCCCGCGAGATAGCCGAGCTTTTGCCCGTGCCACTCGAAGACGTTCTGGAATGCATCGGAGAGCTAAAGGAACTTTCGGCCTCGGGGCTTTTGGATACCCCGCCTTCCGAAGAAGAGGCGGTGGACGACGGCGGTATCATCAAGGCGCTTTGTCTGCACGCGGCGCACGACTGCAACCTGCGCTGCGGCTATTGCTTTGCCTCCACAGGCGATTTTGAGGGTCAACGGAGCCTGATGCCGTTTGAAGTCGGACGGGATGCGCTGGACTTTTTGATAGAGCACAGCGGCAACCGCCGTAACCTCGAGGTGGATTTCTTCGGCGGCGAGCCGATGATGAATTTCCCTGTTGTAAGGGAGATCGTGCTCTACGGCAGGGAATTGGAAAAGAAGTACAACAAGCAGATCCACTTCACCATGACCACCAACTGCTATGACGTACCGGAGGAAGCCATCGCATTTTGTAATACAGAAATGCACAACCTCGTGCTGTCCATCGACGGCAAACAACAGACGCACGACGCACTAAGACCTGCAATCGGCGGTAAGCCGTCGTATGAACGAGCGGTACAAAACGCCAAGGCGCTGATCCAAGATCGGGGTGAGGGCGAATACTATGCGCGCGGCACGTTCACCAGAAGGAACCTCGATTTTGTGCCGGATGTTGAAGCGCTGTGGGACGAGGGGTTTGCGCATGTCTCCGTGGAACCCGTGGTTTTAAACAACAGCCATCCGCTTTCGCTGCGCGAGGAAGATCTAAACGCGATCTTCCAAAGCTATGATAAGCTGCTGCAGGCGGTGTTAAAAAGAAAACACGAAGGCAAGCCGCACCATTTCTTCCACTTTACCGTGGATCTGTCCGGCGGTCCTTGCTTGCGAAAGCGGCTTTCGGGATGCGGCGCCGGTCGCGAATACCTCGCCGTCACGCCGGACGGCACCCTGTATCCCTGCCATCAGTTCGTGGGACGCGAAGGGTTTGTCATCGGCAACGTACGGGACGGCATCTTACATGAAGAAGTGCGCGGTGCGTTTTTGCAAAACCACATCGGCTGCAAAGCGCCCTGCGGGCAATGCTTTGCCAAATACTTCTGCTCCGGCGGCTGTGCGGCAAACGCCCAGGCGTACAGCGGATCGATTGTAACGCCCAACCCAATGGAGTGCGCGATCCTTCGCAAGCGGACGGAATGCGCATTGGCGCTGGCGGCCATGGAACAGATGGATTAAGAAGAATAAGAAGAGCGCGGTTATGAACCGCGCTTTTTTATCGGTAGGCATACATGACAGAGAAAATGTATGTAACTTTTGAATTTATGTTGGATACTGTTTGATATAGATGGAATGAAAGCTGTAAAGCTGATCGATTCGGATTACGAATTGGCTGCTAACAGCGCAATATCGAATATGTGCATACCGTAAAGCGATCAAGGTGTCACATAATTTTTATAATTTTTTTAAAATTTTAAAACCGCATAGCCTGAAAACTCGCTTGGAATCTGTTATACTATATAAATGCGTCGTATACGGATGTTATTCCGCTCCGGCTATTAGTTCTTCCAGCTTGTCCAATGCGTCCGCTATGAGTACAGCAAGAGGCCTCTCTAAAAATCCTGCAATGCGCACGTGCGCCTGCGGCATCGGTATGAGGATCTTGATGGCTTCGCAGCCGCCTATGGCTTCGGCCATCGCAGGCGTCAGTTCGCCCAGCATCGCGTTTGCAAGCACGATGCCAAACGGCCCAAAAATTACGTCACAACGTGATGCCGTGCGAATGATCGCGTTTTCCCCGGTGGCTCCCTCCTGGGCGCCTGCGCGCATCATAGCGCTCGTCGCCATTGCATTGGTGCCCAATGCCACGACCCGCTGCTGTGGAAACCGGGCTCTTAATTCCGCGACGATCGCGCGGCCGACCCCGCCGCCCTGACCGTCTATTACGCCGATATACATTGCGTTCACTCCTTTGTGTGAGTTGAGTATAGCAAATTCCGGCAACGGAGAAAAGTGGAGTTTTCCTTGACAAATTATTACGAATGGGTTAAGTTAAAATTACAAATTGACTATTAGTGCCATGGAAGGGAGGTTATGCTTTGAAAAAACGACTGGTTGCATGCTTGCTTGTGGCATGCATGGTCTTCGGCATGTCCGGCGTATGGCTGATTCAAAGCCGAGCCAGTGCCGCCACGGCATACAATACCGTCCGCGTGAAAATTACAACCGCTGAAAAGACAAGCATCAGCATAACCGTTGGTAAAAATTATCGCATCATGCAGGATCCGGCCACAATTCTTTCGGCGGGAACGTATACCGTTTCCATTAGCAGTGGAAACATTAAAATAGCCAACAGCAGCTTCAGCAAGACTGTGGGAACAACGATGACGCTGGAAAGGTGCCAGAGCGACACCCTCAATACCGTCACTCTTTACAATACGAGATATGACTGCAATATCAGCTATCTTGGCAACATGTCCTTTACTGCTCAAGATATCGATAAAGATACATCTGGAGTGCAATTGGGCATTCGCATAATCAATACTGTACCTCTCGAACAATATCTGTACGGTTTGGTCGGTTATGAGATGAGCAATGCGTTCCCGCTGGAGGCATTAAAAGCTCAGGCGGTGGTAGCGCGCGGCTATGCGATAAGCGAAATTTCTCCATCTTCCGAGTATGATTTGATCGATTCGTCGGGGGATCAGGTTTACCGTGGTTATCCGAGTGGCCAGGAGAACGTGAAGGCCGCGGTGGATGCGACCCGCGGACAAGTCTTGACATACAACGGTACGATTTGTGAAACTTTTTTTGCAGCCAGCAACGGCGGGCAAACCGAGTTACCTGGCAATCAGTGGGGTGGAGGGGAATCCAAGAACGCCGCGTATCCCTACTTGGCACAAAAAGATGATCCTTATGATATTAAAAATCCCTCCAGTATTGAAAACCGTAGATATATTCCGAAGGTCATCCGCAACACATCCATGGATCCTGTGCCGGATCTGCCCGTCAGTGGTACCTATCAAGTGCAGATCATCAATGTAAAGCAGAGCGGCACAATTCCTGTGTATTCTACTGCTTCGAGCTCCGGAACCAAAATCGGTACTGCCGCCAAAGATGCAAAATTTACTTGGGTTGCAACTTCCGGGAACTTTTATAAAATAAATTTCAATGGTGCAACCGGATATGTGGAAATCGGTTCTGCCATTAAAATACCGGATAGCACTGTGGTACCCACCGGTGCAAAACCCGCACTCCCAATTGATTATGCCGATGCGGTTCTCAACGATTTGCAGGAACAAGCTTACATAATCATGCGAGCGCGTGGCGATTCAGTACCCAATCAAAAGAACATTCGATTGTTGGAGTGCAGTCTTAAAAATGGGCAACCCCGTTTTTCAACAGGCCACAGCAACTTGTATCTTACTGCCGATGCCGATCTTGTCGTGCAGTACATCGACAATGAAGGAAACCTGGTCGATAAAGCTACGGTGACGGTAAGCATTCCGCTGATGGTAAAGGACTCTGACGGAAAGTATGTTACGAACGGCGATTATTTTGCAAGTAGCTGTATCATGAATTTCATTGAGGCATCCTCAGGTGGTTTTGATATAGTCAACCGCCGTTTCGGCCATGGAGTCGGCTTGTCCCAGCGTGGCGCGCAGCAGATGGCGCTGGATGGGAAGGATTATTCGTTCATCCTCAAGTTCTATTATGACGGTTCTGTCATTTCCACCGTCGACACGACGATTCCTACGCTGCCTGTAGCGGCGTTGCAGCCGACAGGTAAGATCGTACGTATTACGAGAAATACTGTTAACATACGTTCACAACCGAACACCTCCTCAACGACATATGGGCAGGTCAATACAGGTGCTGAATTTCCGCACCTTGGACAAACGGGCACCTGGTACATCATCCAGTACAACGGCAAGACAGCCTATGTGAGCACGGGCTACGCCACACTGGTAACGCCGACGCCAACGCCAACAATTACACCTACACCCGTGCCAACACCCACACCCGCTACAACGCAGATGATCACCATCAAGGTCGGCACTTCGGTAAATGTCCGCAAGACCGCTTCAACGTCGGCCGTAAGCCTAGGCCGTGCATACAACGGGGAAAAGTATGCGTATCTTGGCAAGAGCGGAAGCTTCTGGATCATCAACTACAAGGGGCAAACCGGGTATGTCTATTCGACCTACGGGGTATTGACGACCGTTAGCGTAACACCTACGCCATCGGCAAGTGCTACGGCAGCTCCCACGCAAACGCCGACAGCTACTGCTACGGCAGCTCCCACGCAAACGCCGACAGCTACTGCTACTGCAGTGCCAACACCAACACCGACAGCAACGACTACCGCTACCCCAACGCCGTCACCTGTGACCACGCAGTTGATCACCATCAAGGTCGGTACCTATGTCAACGTCCGGAAGACAGCGTCTACGTCGGCCGCAAGCCTAGGCCGTGCATACAACGGGGAAAAGTATGCGTATCTTGGCAAGAGCGGAAGCTTCTGGAAAATCAACTATAAGGGGCAGATCGGGTACGTCTATTCGACCTACGGGGTACTGACGACCGTCAGCACAACTCCCACGCCTACGACAACCGTAACCGCAACGCCTGCATCCGGCGGCTCTACCATACAGCTGATCCGCGTCAAGGTAGGCTCCTACGTCAAGGTGCGTAAGACCGCATCCACGTCGGCCTCTAGCATAGGAAGCGCATACAATAACGAAACGTACATCTATCTGGGAAAGACCGGTAACTTCTGGAAGGTAAACTACAAAGGGCAGACGGGCTATATCTACTCGACCTACGGCGTGCAGACATCCGCGTTGGTGGTAAAGGTCAGCACAGGATCCTATGTCACGGTGCGATCCTCCGCCTCCGCCTCTGCTTCCAGTCTCGGAAAGGCGTACAACAACGAAACATACATCTATCTTGGCAAAAGCGGGAGCTTTCTGAAAATAACCTATAAGGGCAAGACCGGATACATCACCGCGACATATGGCGTGGTGATGTAGCCCGGTTTGACAATAGCTGTGCATCGTATCCCTTCCTGCGTTATGACAGGAAGGGATATACATATTTTTTTCTATGGCGAACTTTTCGTTTGACTGGTATAATTACACACAAATCTGCGAAGATGGCAGATCATGCGCAAGTAGGAGTGAAGACAATGGCATCACTGCCCAGTTTGCAAAAAGATAAGCTCGATGCGTTGAAGGAGGAATTCTGCGCTCTTTTGCGGTCAACCGGCCGCGAGGGCATGGATGGCCTGATCGCTTATATGGAACAGGAAACGGATTTTTTTACGGCACCCGCCAGCGTCAACAAACACGGCGCCCTATATGGCGGATTGCTCATGCACAGCATGGAAGTGTTTAAACTGCTTGAGAACTTCAGCAAGCCCATCAAGGACGTGCCGCCGGCATCGTTGATCATATGCGGGCTGCTGCATGATATCTGCAAGGCGAATATGTACACCGTCAAAACACGCAACATGAAGAACGAGCAAGGGCGGTGGGAAGAGGTTGAGATGTTCGCCATCGACGACCAGTTCCCGTTCGGGCACGGAGAAAAATCGGTGTATCTGTTGTCAAGGTATATCAGGCTAACCGACGAGGAAGCTTTATCCATCCGTTGGCACATGGGCGGTTACGACGATACTGCGCGAAGCTACGTCGGAGGCATTACGCAGGCCAGCGCGTTTGAAAAGGTGCCGTTGTGCGTTTCGATGCACCTGGCGGACATGTACGCCGCGCACTTCCGAATTTAAAAGATTGCTTACGATACCGCCTTCCGAATCCGGAAGGCGGTTTTGTTTTTCTGTTGTATGAGGGGAGGAAATCAATAATACATATGTAAATACGATGATGAGTTGATGTGTTTCCGTTACCATTGCACGGATCGAGAATACGATAAATAAATGGCTGCCGCTCAATCCGGCGGCCTTTGTTTGTCGGTGCCGGTGGTTTTTAATTGCGCAAACATACCAACAAACTTTGACGCTTATGGTATACTGATAAAAAAACGGGAGCGTATAGTATGGATTTGTTGTTTGAAGGCGCGGCGCGTATGGTTACCGGATCGTGTTATCTGCTAAGCGCTTGCGGAAAAAAGATATTGGTCGATTGCGGCATGCGTCAGGGGACCGATAAGAAGACAGACGACGGCGAGTTTTCCTTTGATATTAAAGATATCGATGCCCTTTTGATCACCCACGCTCACATTGACCACACCGGGCTCATCCCCTTGATCGTCAAACAGGGTTTTCGCGGTAAGATATTCGCCACAACCGCAACCAAGGATCTGGGCGAGATCATGCTGACCGACAGCGGTCATATACAGGAAATGGAAGCGGAGTGGAAAACGCGCAAGGCCATACGCGCGGGACATCCGGCCGTGGAACCTTTGTACACCGCGGACGACGGTACGAAGGCTGCGCAGCAGATCATCACCGTCGAATACGGCGAAACGTTTGAGCTGTTTCCCGGCATCGTGGTCAACTTTTTGGACGCGGGACACCTATTGGGCAGCAGCATGATAAAGCTATGGATCAAAGAGGGAGATGTTCAAAAAGAACTCGTCTTTTCGGGCGATATCGGCAACCTCGACCGCCCGATATTGCGGGATCCGACAGAGATAGCTTCCGCAGACTACGTGGTGATGGAATCCACCTATGGCGACAGGCTGCATCCGCCGCGTGAAGATCAAAAAAAGCTATTGGCCGAAATCATCAAACGTACGTTTGACAGGGGCGGCAACGTCGTCTTCCCCGCGTTTTCGGTTGGGCGAACGCAGGAATTGCTCTATGATCTGAGCACCATCATGCACGAGGGGATGGCAGGACTAAAGCGCTTTGACGTGTATGTGGACAGCCCGTTGTCCAGCAAAGCCACGCATGTGTTCAGCGAGAATTTCAACAGCGGGTATTTTGACGAACAGGCGATGGAGCGCAAAAAGCGGGGCGACGACCCGTTTACCTTTGAAACACTGCACTTCATCGAATTGGCCGACGAATCCAAAGCATTGAACTTTATGCCGCAAAGTAAGGTCATCATTTCCTCCTCCGGTATGTGCGAGGCGGGACGCATCAAACACCATCTCAAACACAATCTGTTCCGCCGGGAATGCTCCATCGTATTTGTCGGCTATCAAGCGGAGGGCACACTCGGGCGTATTCTGGTGGATGGGGCGAAGCGCGTGCAGATCTTTGGCGAGGAGATAGAGGTGAACGCTGAAATCCAACGTCTGGAGGGATTTTCAGGGCATGCGGATCAGGCAGGGTTGTTGGAATGGATCGGCGCTTTCACAAAGAAGCCCAAGGTGTACGTTACACACGGCGAAGAGGAGATAGCGATCGGTTTTGCGCAGTTGCTCACACAGCGCGGGTATACTGCCACCGCGCCCAAGGAAGGGGATTTGCTTGACCTCGCGTCAGGCATTGTCCGGGAAGCTCCGGAGCAGCCAAAACCGCGGCAAATGGCCGTGGAAGAACCGCATGTTGCCATCACAGGCGAGGAGGCGGATTGGAGCGGAATGCGGAAGAGGTTGCGGCAGGAAAGCGAACGCATGCTCGAGACTGCCAAGCTGTTGGAATATGTTCTTAAAGAAGGGATGGCAGGCAAAAAGCGCAAGCAATACAATGAATTGCTGCATCAGCTGCGGGATACAGCCAACGCAATGCTCGGAATTAAATAAATTAGAATATTGTCTATCGGGTAAATGCGCACATCCCGGCCTTTGGCCGGGATGTGTAAAACAAACAGAGCGCTTTATAAATAGCACCAAAATTCCAAATAATATAGAATGTGTGGTTAATTTTTTTCCTTTGCTCTTTCAGCCAGGTAGGCTTTCAAAATTGTCTCGATGAAATTGGAAAACGAACGGTTTTCCAAGGATGCATAGCGCTTGAGCTCATCGACCAAGTTTTCTTCAAAACGAAAGCTATACACTTTCTTTTCTGTTTTTTCTTGCGCCATTCGTTCTTCCCCTCCGAAAAACATCGCATCATTTTGGCGAGACTCTTACCATCCCCTTTTCCATATACAGTATACCATATATAGAAAATTTGGGATATAACGCCGGATGACTTGTCGAGGATTGTCGGAATGTTATTTTCTTCCAAAATAAATTCTCTTTCATTTGTCAAAGCTCCTGCATGCATGCCATGCATTGACGGCTCAACTACCGCATACGAAGAAAATGGAAGGATACGAAATACCTTATTCGTTTGACCATTCTTTTGTGGGATGGTACAATTCAACTATTATCTCGAGGAGGTTTTTCCATATGTGCGGAATTGTAGGATATACGGGAAGTGAGCAAGCCACGCCCATTCTGCTTCGGGGGCTTGGAAGACTCGAATATCGCGGCTATGACAGTGCCGGCGTTGCCGTTTTCAATGGGTCTGCACTGGAAGTACAAAAAGCGAAGGGTAAGCTTATAGAGCTTGTCAAGCGCATAGAGGATTACCCTATAAACGGAACCATGGGCATCGGGCACACGCGGTGGGCAACGCACGGCGTACCGTCCGACGAGAATTCCCATCCGCATACGGATGAGAAGGGGACTATTGCCGTGGTTCACAACGGCATCATCGAAAACTATCTTGAACTTAAGGAAGCCTTGATCGCAAAGGGCTGCGTGTTTTCTTCCCAGACGGATACGGAAGTCGTGGCGCACCTGATCAGCATGTACGATCAGGGGAATATGTTAAAGACCCTGTGCCGCATCATACCGATGCTGCAGGGCTCGTTTGCACTCGCAATCATCAGCGTCATCGATCCCGAAACCATTTATTGCGTCCGTAAGGACAGCCCGCTGGTCATCGGAAAGGCTTCGCATGGTTCGGTGCTGGGGTCGGATATACCGGCGTTGTTGGAATACACACGTGATGTGTATCTTTTGGAAGATTATGACATCGCGGTGCTTAAGCCCGACGGCGTTGCATTCTATGACGTATTGGGCAACACGGTCCAGAAACGGCCTATGCATGTGGATTGGGATGTCAAGGCGGCGGAAAAGGGCGGCTATGCGCATTTCATGCTCAAGGAGATCCATGAGGAGCCAGCTGCCATCAAGAACACATTGACGCCGCTTTTGGAGAGCAAGAACGGAAAACTGGGCTACAGGCAGGATGTTATGCCCGTATCGGCAGAAATCGCCAAGAGCATCGAACGCATCATCATCAGCGGCTGCGGCACGGCGTATCATGCCGGCCACGTCGCGCGCAACGTATTTGAACAGGTCACAGGGGTACCTACGGAGGTGGAGATCGCCTCGGAGTTTCGTTATAGGAATCCCATCATCCCCAAGAACGCACTGTTCTTGGTGATAAGCCAGAGCGGCGAAACCGCGGATACTATCGCGGCATTGCGGGAAGCCAAAGGGCGCGGTGTAACGACCGTTGCGATCACAAACATCGTGGGCAGCACCGTAGCGCGCGAAGCCGACCACGTGATCTATACTTGGGCGGGGCCCGAAATCGCCGTAGCTTCCACCAAGGCGTTCGTATCCCAGCTGATGGTGGTGTATGCTCTGGCTGGGGATATCGCACACAAGCGTGGTAAGATGACCGACGAGGAGCTGCATCAATACCTATCCGAGTGTCAGGAACTTTCCCCCAAGGCACAGGAGCTGGTGGATAACTGGGAAGAGTATGCGCGCATGGCAAACAAGTTCCGCAACGTTCGTTACGGATTCTATATCGGCCGCCATCTGGACTATACGCTCTCGATGGAAGCGGCGCTCAAACTCAAGGAAATCTCCTACGTGCAGACGGAGGCGTACCCCGCGGGAGAACTCAAGCATGGCACGCTTTCCTTGGTCGAAGAAGGTACGATGGTACTGGCCATCGCAACGCAAACTGCACTTGTGGATAAGATGATCAACAACATCAAGGAGGTCAAGGTGCGTGGCGGATACGTCGTAGCGTTGATCGCCAACGGCGATCTTCGGGTGCAGCGTGAAGCCGATGAATGCTGGGAGATCCCTGCCTGCCGTGATTTGTTCTCGCCGGTACTCGCCGTCATTCCCACACAGCTGTTTGCGTACTATATGGCGCTTGAGCGCGGGTGTGAGATCGACCAGCCCAGAAACCTCGCCAAGAGCGTGACGGTGGAGTAAAGCCAAAACGAAAAAATACATATACTTGCATTTCACTTGATTGTCGTTTTCTATAATGTCGTGTGACACGAACTATGTGCCATACGACATTTTTCTTTTACACCCTTGAAGATGAATAATAAATCATTTTCATTACTGTTCATAACAAACGAAACAATGTGTTTAGCATAAAGACAACCCTGATAAATAGTGCGCAAAATGTTACATTGATAAAAAGACATTCCACCGATTCTATTTAGAACAAGGGCTTCGTTGCTTGATAAAAAAACTCCAGACATAACGAGTATATCAGCAAATATAAGCCCGAAAGCAGTGGTCATAAGACACCAATAGTTTATACTGGTTAAATTCCGTTAAAAACACATGTTCTTATGTAAACTATTTGTAAATATATTTAATACAATATGGAAGTTAATAATATTTATGCTAGAATGTAACAAATCGGGCTGATAGCCCGATTGCGTTAGAAGAGAGGAGAACAATGCCTAAAAGCAAACTGACACCATTGGGCAAAGAGCTGCGCAAAGTACGCGTAGATTATGAAGAGTCTGTTGCCGACATGGCCAAAAGGCTCGACATTTCCCCGTGCTATCTGAGCGTGATCGCCAACGGCGGACGGCATGCGCCGACGGGCTTGGTTGATAAGGTCATCATGCAGTACAATCTGGATGAAACCCGGGCGGAGAAGCTCCGGGACGCTGAGCTGCAAACGATAAAAGAGTATAAGGTAAACCTGGAGGGGATGGGTGAGAAGCAACGCAGGCTGATCATGCTGTTAGCTGGCAGCCGAAGACTGAGTGATGCGCAGATCGACAGGATATTTGAAATCACGGCGGCGAATCAATAAGCCGCTTTTTAAATTCAAGAACAGATGGATGTAATGCGGCAAGTACGTGTACGCAGAGGAAAGTATTTCTGCTCGGATTGCTTAGGCACGGTACAGATAGAGATGCCATTAGAAAGGCATATGGTCGATATGCAGTAATTCTGAAAACGCCCTCAAAAGGCGTTTTACACATATTGTGCCGGATCGGTGATCTGTTGTACAATAAAGCGCCAAATCACAGACATTTTGGTTAGGCAGATGAAGGTGTACAATGAAATGGATTCCGAACATCTTAACAGTCTCAAGAATCCTGTTTGCGCTGTTTTTGGCATTGTTAAAACCATTGAGCATTGCATTTTATACTATTTATCTCTTTTGCGGTATAAGCGATATGCTTGACGGGTACATCGCAAGAAAAACCCATTCAGAAAGCAAGCTTGGCGCGAAGCTTGATTCCGCTGCGGATATGATTCTGTCTGCGGTACTATTGATGGTGCTTTTGCCTATTTTACACCTTGATAAGCCGCTGTTTATTTACATTGGTGCCGTTGTATTGATACGGCTGACATCCATTTTCCTGGCATATCTGAGATATAAGACATTTGCGGTACTGCATACGTACGGCAATAAATTGACCGGGTTTTTGCTGTTTGTATCCCCGCTTCTTCTCGCGTTTGTCCTGCCAAAAGTAGTGGCTTACCTTTTATGTACGATCGCATTCATTTCGGCTGCGGAGGAAATGATTATACACATCACATCCAACGAGTTGGATGCAAATCGGAAAAGTCTGTTTTTCAAATAAACGGATTCAAAGAGAGAGACGCTTCGGGCTATATTGATTTGCTTATACATTTACTGTAAAAACATCTGTGCATATTCTCATAAAATGCCGTGTAGCAGCATTTTAAAACTCTTTTGCTTCTTTTCTTTTAGAGAAGAGTGTGATCGAGAGGGCAGAATCATCATATATTATCGCTTTATCAAACGCCTGAATTTATGGTACACTGTACTATCAAGATTTAGCTTGGGAGGCGCTTGCCATGGGCTACATTCGCCGCATCTATGTTGAGAAACGGCCGGATTTCGACAGGGAAGCAAAGAGGCTATGCTCTGATCTTCGCACTCATTTGAATATCCAATCGCTGTTGGATGTTCGCGTGTTGAACCGCTACGATGTACAGGGGATGCACGATGCGTCGTTTGAGCGCGCTTGCGCTACCATTTTCGCCGAACCGAACGCCGATACGATCTATCACGATACATTCCCGATGGACAAGGGTTGGACGGCGTTTGCCGTTGAATATCTTCCGGGGCAGTATGACATGCGTGCGGACAGCGCCGTGCAGTGCGCGCAGATGCTGGGCGATACGCCGTTAATACGAACCGCCCGCATATTGGTGTTGCGCGGTGATTTAAGCGATACACAACTATCGGCTATCAAGAAATACTGCATCAACCCGGTGGAATCGCGCGAGGCTTCGATGGAGATGCCAAAGACATTGACCCTCGACGGGCCGCAACCGGGCGACATCCGGAGGATCAACGGCTTTACGGGCATGGACGAAGGGCAGATCAAGGCGCTGCACAAAGAGATGGGCCTTGCGATGTCGGTCGAAGACCTCGCGTTTACGCAGAAGTATTTCAGGGACGAGGAAAAGCGAAATCCGAGCGAGACGGAAATACGGGTTCTAGACACCTATTGGTCGGACCATTGCAGGCATACCACCTTTTCGACCATATTGACCGAAATAGGACTTCCGAAGGGAAAATACGGACAAGCCTTTGAAAAGGCGATGGAGAACTATCAGAACGCCCGTGCATTGGCAAACCGATCGGAACGTCCTATGACGCTGATGGATCTTGGCACCGTGGGCGCAAAAGCCCTGCGCTCACAGGGGCTGCTGACAAGGCTGGACGATTCTGAGGAGGTCAACGCCTGCAGTGTGAGTATCCCCGTCACGGTGGACGGGAAAGAGGAAACGTACCTGTTGCAGTTCAAGAATGAAACGCACAACCACCCCACGGAAATCGAGCCGTTCGGCGGCGCTGCAACCTGCCTTGGCGGTGCGATACGCGACATACTGGCGGGCAGAGGATACGCGCACCAGGCGATGCGCGTTTCCGGATGTGCCGACCCACATACCCCGTTTGAGCGGACAGTGCCCGGAAGGCTGCCGCAAATGCAGATTACAACCGGCGCAGCCGCAGGCTTCTCCTCGTACGGCAACCAGATCGGTCTTGCCACAGGGCAGGTGTTCGAGGTGTACGATCCCGGCTATGTCGCCAAGCGCATGGAAGTAGGCGCTGTGATAGGTGCCGTGCGGCAGAGCGATGTAGTGAGGTTGAGCCCCGAAAACGGCGATGTTGTGATATTGCTGGGCGGACGCACGGGCAGGGACGGAATCGGCGGAGCTGTGGGCAGCAGCGTCAGCCATACCGAGCAGAGCCTTTCCGAATGCGGCTCGCAAGTACAAAAGGGCAACGCGCCTACGGAACGCAAGATCCAAAGGCTCATTAAGAACCGCGACGCCATCAAGCTCATCAAGCGCTGCAATGACTTCGGCGCGGGCGGTGTCTGCGTCGCAATCGGCGAGCTCGCAGACGGGCTTGACATCAACCTCGACGCGGTGCCAAAGAAGTATGAAGGCCTAAACGGAACCGAGCTTGCGATCAGCGAAAGCCAGGAACGCATGGCAATGGTGGTGGCAAAGGAAGACGTCGAAGCGTTCATGCGTTACGCATACGAGGAAAACCTTGAAGCGACCGTGGTAGCGAGTGTAACGGATACCAACCGGCTCGTGATGCACTGGCGTGGCGATACGATCGTTACTATCAACAGAGAATTTTTGAATACCAACGGCGTGACGCAAAAGGCAAAGGCGAACATTGCACCGCCCGAAGAACGCGACATACGCAACGAAATTCCGCAGGAACTTTCCGACCTGACGTCAAAAGAGGCGTTGGCACGCAACATGGCAACTCTTGGCACCGCTTCTCAAAAGGGCCTGGTGGAGCGGTTTGACAGTACCATAGGCGCGCGGACGGTGTTGATGCCCTTCGGCGGGAAAACGCAGATGACCCCGGAGGAGGCGATGGTTGCCAAACTTCCGGTGGACGGCGAAACGGACGATGCCACTGCGATGGCGTTTGGCTATTGTCCGCAGCTGGCGAACTGGAGCCCGCTGCATGCCGGCGCGTTTGCCGTCATACAGTCGCTGATGAAGCTATGCGCGGTGGGAGCGGACCTTGAGAACGTGTATCTTAGCTTTCAGGAATATTTTGAAAACCTGAAGGATAATCCCCAAAGCTGGGGCAAGCCTGTATCGGCGCTGCTGGGCGCACTGTGCGCGCAGATGGGTTTAAAGGTGGCTGCCATCGGCGGCAAGGACAGCATGAGTGGATCGTTTTTGCAGTATACGGTACCGCCCACGCTGATCAGCTTCGCGATCGCACCCATCAAGGCTTCCCGGGCCGTGTCGGCTGCGCTGGACGTGGGGCAAAAGCTTTACCGGATACCGCTTCCAACAGACAATGTGGGTATGCCCGAATTCGAAAAGGTGCAGGACATTGTTAAGTCAATGGCAAGGCTGCATGAGACCGGGCGTATACAAGCCGCTTCTGTGGTACGAGAGGGCGGTATGGCTGCGGCGCTGGTTCATATGTGCCTTGGCAATAGCTTAGACTTTGCATTTGCGATGGAACAGTCAAAGGAGTCGTTGTTCGCGACACGCGTTGGCGACCTGCTGGTAAGCGTGCCGGAGGCAGCCGATCTTTTGGGGCTTGACGCGGAGTATTTGGGTGAGACGAACAACACCGGTGTCTTTATGCTCAATGGCAGTGCCGTCGCTTTAAAAGAGATTCAAAAAGCCAACACCGGAATGCTAGAAGACGTGTTCCGTACGAGTGTCGACTATACGCCGTCGATGACGGATCTTCAGCCGTATGCAAAACGGGCGGCAGTATATACAAACAGCAAGATCGCGAAGCCGCGCGTCGTGATCCCGGTCTTCCCGGGCACAAACTGCGAGATGGACAGCGAAAGGGCGTTTGTCAGGGCTGGGGCGATCTGCAACACCGTTGTTATCAACAATCTCAACGAAGCCGCCATTGCAGATACCATTGAGCGGCTCGCAAAAGCCATCGACAACGCACAGATACTGATGCTCCCTGGCGGATTCTCCGCGGGCGATGAGCCGGACGGTTCCGGCAAGTTCATCGCCGTGACGCTTCGGAACGCGCGTATCGCCGCTGCGATTCAGAGGCTTCTCGAAGAGCGGGATGGGCTGGCGCTTGGCATCTGCAACGGCTTCCAAGCGCTGATCAAGCTTGGCCTTCTGCCCAACGGTCGTATCGAGACCATCGCGGAAGATGCGCCGACGCTGACGTTCAACACGATCGGACGGCATATCTCCACGATGACATATACGAAAGTCATCAGCGTCAAAACGCCCTGGCTGGCAAAGTGCGAGCCGGGCGATGTCCACGCAATACCGATCTCCCACGGCGAAGGACGTTTCGTGTGCAACGAAGCTTGGCTGCAAAAGCTGGCGCAAAACGGCCAGATCGTTACACAGTATGTCGATCAGGCGGGCAAAGCATACGCGGGCATCCCCTATAATCCAAACGGCAGCACGGCTGCGATCGAGGGCATCTGCAGTCCGGACGGCAGGGTCTATGGCAAGATGGCGCACAGCGAGCGCAGGGGACTGAATATTTCGAAAAACGTGCCGGGCAACAAGGACCAGAGGCTGTTCGAGTCGGGCGTGCTGTACTTCTCCTGAAAAAGACCTATTTTGGAGGATGCTTTACAAAACGATAATACAATTTGAGCCGCATCCCAATGCGGCTCTTTGTTTGCATTTGTGCTATCTCTTGGAATCCAATCCGCTCAGGCTATTGCCATTGAATATGGAAAATAAATCACAAATGTATTGATATAGGCATTTTGCAAACGCACACTGTTGCAGTATGGAATGAAAATGGTATAATCAATTTGGGGCATTAGTAAATTAAATCGGGTATATTTGTTGTTTTTTGCCGTTTCCGGCTTTTTTAGCCGTTCGTAAGCTGATTTTTCCTGTGTAATTAAAATAACAAAACGAAGGTTACCTAAACAGAACAAACAAGTTCAAATAATATCAATATCGTTGGCAGTTTGAAATATCCAAGTGTTGCCGCTGGGAAGGAGGGCAGATGGTACGGACAACATGGACGCACACGACCGACCTTTATTTATAGACCTATTCTTTATGGGGGGAAGTAGTATGCAGCATATTTCAGTTGTGCAGGCGATTCTGCTAGGCCTTTATTATTGGATAGCCGTGAGTTCCATTGGCTATGGCGTACGCTATGGAATACCGCTGGTTGCCGGTGCCGTATCCGGCTTGATACTTGGGGACATGGCAACCGGCTGTAAAATCGGCGCAGTCATCCAGCCGATGTTTCTGGCGTTCACGGGTGGCGGCGGCACCGTGGTTTGGGATCAGACGGCCGGCACCATTATGGGCACCGTGATCACGATGTTGGGTGGATTGCCCCTGACGCAGGCGTTGACCGTGGCGGTCCCGATCTCTCTGCTATTCGCACAAGTGCACACCGTTCGCCGCATCTGGTTCGCCGTTCCGGCAGGCTTGGCCGACAAGGCTGCGGCAAAGGGCGAAGACCGAAAGATCATCTTCTACGGCTCCTGGTTCTGCTTACTATCCAAGGGCGTCATCTATTTCATACCAATGACGATCAGCATCTTGGCTGGTGCGGATGCCATTGCCACGCTGATGAAGAACCTGCCGACGTGGCTCACCAATGCGCTCTCTGCCGTAGGCGGTGTATTGCCAGCACTTGGTACCGCGATGACCATTCGCGTCATCGGGCGCAGGCAGTTCTGGCCGTTTTTCCTTGCGGGGTTCTTCCTCACGCAGTACGTAACGCAGGTCAGCGGCCTGTTCCTTGCGTTTATCGGTATGTTCTTCGCGTTCCTCTATTATCTCATCCTGGATGCCAGCCGTAAGGATTCCGATTCGGATAAAGCGGCAGACGACGCGGTGCTGGCTTCCGAAGAGGGCAAACCGCATCTCTTGACCGTAGCGGACTCTCGCCGGTTGTTCATGCGGTGGTGGCTCTTCTGCGAACAGAGCAACAGCTTTGCTCGCCTGCAGTCCATCGCGTTTTGCTGCGCGTTTATCCCGTTCCTCAAGAAGCTTTACGGCGATAAACCCGAAGAGTATTCCGCAGCGTTGCAGCGCCACCTGATGTTCTTCAACACGCAGGGCATCTGGGGAAGCGTTATCCACGGTATCGTACTTTCCATGGAAGAACAGCGTGCCATGGGCGCACCAATCGAAGTGGACGCGATCACGGGCATTAAGGCCGGTTTGATGGGACCGTTTGCCGGCATCGGCGACACCATCGACTGGGCAACGCTCTTCCCACTGCTCGCCATTCTCTTCATGCCGCTCGGCGCCGCAGGCAGCCCGTTCGGCGGAATCCTCACGGCCCTCACCCTGATGGCCATCACGATAATCGAAGGCAATATCTACTGCTCCACCGGCTATAAGCTCGGTACCCGCGCGGCGCTTACCATGCTGCAGGGCCATGCGATCCGCACCTTCATCTCGGTCGCTGGTGTGCTTGGTATGTTTATGCTGGGCGGCTTGGCGACCGGCTTCGTCAAGTGCGTCACCCCGATCTATATTCCGACGAGCGGCACTCCGATGATGGTGCAGACAGACATCCTTAACAAGGTTGCCCCGGGCATCTTGCCGCTGGGCGTCATCCTGTTCACTTACTGGTGGATCACCCACGGTCACAGCATGTCCAACGCAGCGTTGGTGCTGACCATCGGCGGCCTTGTGCTTGGCGTCATCGGTGTCATCGGCAATGGCGGCCTCATCTTCAAGACGTATGTGAAGCCTGTGAAGTAATCCTTCATGAAAGAACCGGTTTAGCCAATTCAAAGAACTGGCTGAGGCGTTTTTAAAGAAACGCCCAGGCCGGTTCTTTTTTAATTGCGGCTATACTTTTTTTGTATGCTAAAGAGAGGATACTTGGCATCGTGCAAGCTTTAATGGGCATACCTTACCGATATTGGTGCAAAATGATCGACATTGACGGAATTTGAATGAAAATGATATAATGAATTTAGGATTCTCTGTAGGACTCATTTGGTGGTTTTTTCCATATCAAGCCTTAACAAGGCATTTATCTTGCGTGGATTGTAAAAACATAACATAGATATACAAAACAGAATATAGGACGAAAAGCTCCTTTGAAATCGATATCGTTGGAAATTTGAAATATCCAAGTGTTGCCGCTGGGAAGGAGGGTAGCAGTAACGGGCAACATGGACGCATCTGACCGACCTTTATAAAAACTAGGTTTTATACCGATTTTAAATGGGGGAAGTAGTATGCATATTTCAGTATTTCAAGCAATTTTGATGGGACTCTATTATTGGATCGCCGTCAGTTCTATCGGTTATGGTGTGCGGTATCAGATTCCGTTGGTAGCCGGCCTGGTAACCGGAACGATCCTCGGGGACATGGCAACCGGATGTAAGATCGGTGCGATCATCCAGCCGATGTTCCTCGCTTTCACGGGCGCAGGCGGAACTGTCGTTTGGGATCAAACGGCAGGAACCATTATGGGCACCGCGATCACGATGGTTGGCGGTCTGCCCCTGACGCAAGCCCTGACCGTTGCGGTTCCGATCTCTCTGCTGTTTGCGCAGATTCACACGGTCCGCCGCATCTGGTTCGCGTACCCGGCCGGCTTGGCTGACAAGGCCGCATTAAAAGGTGAAGATCGGAAAATCATCTTCTACGGCTCCTGGTTCTGCTTCTTGTCCAAGGGTATCATCTATTTCATCCCGATGACGCTGAGCATTTTAGCCGGCGCGGATGCCATCGGCACGCTCATGAAGAACTTGCCCGTATGGCTCACCAACGCGCTGTCCGCCGTCGGCGGCATCCTGCCGGCACTTGGAACCGCGATGACCATTCGCGTCATCGGGCGTCCTCAGTTCTTCCCGTTCTTCCTTGCCGGATTCTTCCTTACGCAATATGTTACCCAGGTCAGCGGCCTGTTCCTTGCGTTCATCGGCATGTTCTTTGCGTTCCTCTACTACCTCATCCTGGATGCCAGCCATAAGGAATCCGATTCGGAGAGAGCAGCGGATGACGCAGTTGTAGCGGCGGAAGAGAATAAACCGCACCTTCTGACCGTGGCGGATTCGCACAGGTTGTTCTGGCGGTGGTGGCTGTTCTGCGAACAGAGCAACAGCTTTGCCCGCCTGCAGTCCGTTGCGTTCTGCTGCGCGTTCATTCCGTTCCTCAAAAAGCTGTACGGAAACGACCCCGAGGAGTATTCCGCAGCATTGCAGCGCCACTTGATGTTCTTTAACACCCAGGGCATCTGGGGAAGCGTTATCCACGGTATCGTACTTTCCATGGAAGAACAGCGCGCCATGGGCGCACCGATCGAAGTGGATGCCATCACCGGCATCAAGGCCGGTTTGATGGGACCGTTTGCCGGCATCGGCGACACCATCGACTGGTCGACGATCTTCCCGCTGCTTGCGATTCTCTTCATGCCGCTGGCAGCCGCAGGCAGCCCGTTCGGCGCCATCCTGACAGTCCTTGTACTGCTGGCCATCACCGTAACGGAAGGCAACATCTATTGCTCCACCGGCTATAAGCTCGGAACGCGTGCGGCTCTTACCATGTTGCAGGGCCATGCGATCCGGACTTTCATCTCGGTGGCTTCGGTACTCGGCTTGTTCATGTTGGGCGGCTTGGCGACCAGCTTCGTCAAATGCGTCACCCCGATCTATATTCCGACGAGCGGCACTCCGATGATGGTGCAGACCGACATCCTCAACAAGGTTGCCCCCGGTCTTCTCCCGCTCGGCGTGATCATGGGTACCTATTGGTACATCACCCACGGCAACAGCATGGCGAAGGCAGCCTTGGTACTGACCATTCTCGGCTTGGTACTTGGCGTGGTCGGTGTCATCGGCGGCGGCGGATTGATCTTCAAGGCGTATGTAAAGAAGTAACCCTAAGAAGTAACCATTTATGAAAGAACCGGCCTGGGCGTTTCTATAGAAAACGCTCTAGCCGGTTCTTTTTATTGCATAGAGATAAGCAGCAAAAAAAGGAGCGTTTCAGCTCCTTTTTTGTAGGATTTGTATTATGCGATGACGAACAGCAGCTGCTCCGCACGCACGTTTTGGCCGGAGGATACCAGAACCTTCTGCACCACGCCGGACTTGCGCGCCACGACGTTGGTTTCCATTTTCATCGCCTCGATCACGCCGAGCACCTGCCCGTATTCGATCTGATCGCCCTCGTTCACCAGCACCTTGGAAACGATGCCCGGAATCGAAGCGCCGACCTGTGAGAGGTCATTGGCATTGACCAAAAGTACGTTGTCGGAAACGATGCGGGATTCGCCGATCTGGACGTCCACGATGCGCTGTGCGCCGTTCAGCTCAAACACCATGTTCTGCGTACCGTTCTCGTTGACTTCGCCGGGGCCGATGTATTTGATGATCAGCGTCTTGCCATCCTCAATGGAGAACTCGGTGGAATCGCCGGGATCCATGCCGCGCAAGAACACACTGGTATCCATGGAGGACAAATCGCCGTTTTCATGGAAGAATTCCGTGTATTCCTCGAATACCTGCGGGTACAGGCATGCGGAGAGCACGCTCGCGTCGTCCCTGAAATCCTCCGGCAGCGATTCACGGATGGCTTCCATGTCAGCAGGCGGCAACAATTCACCCGGGCGGCAGGTGATGGGCGTCTTGCCCTTCAAAACCATTTTCTGGATATCCTTGGGGAAACCGCCTTCCGGCTGGCCCATCATGCCCATGAAATAGGACACGACAGAATCGGGGAAGTTCAGCTGTGCGCCGCGCTGCACGATGTTTTCGGCGTTCAGGTTGTTCTGCACCATGAACAGCGCAAGATCGCCCACCATTTTGCTCGACGGCGTCACCTTGACGATATCGCCCAGCATGCGGTTGACTTCTGCATACATATTCTTGACCTCTTCGAACCGGTGACCGAGCCCCATGGACTCCACCTGCGGCTTGAAGTTCGAATACTGCCCGCCGGGTATCTCCAGCTGATAGATTTCCGTGTCGGGATACAGCAGCCCCGCCTCGTAGGCGGAATACAGCGGTCGCACTTCCGCCCAGTATTCGCTCAGATCCTCCAGCCCTTTTTGCGGGAACTGCGGGTCGCGCTCGTGGCCCGAAAGTGCAGCACTCAGGGAATTCAACGATGGCTGGCTCGTAAAACTGCTCATAGATGCGATCGCGCAGTCCACGATGTCAACGCCCGCCTCGCATGCCAGAAGATAAGTGGCGATCTGGTTGCCGCTGGTGTCGTGCGTGTGCAGATGAACGGGGATGCCAATCTCCTCTTTGAGCGCCTTGACGAGCTTTGTCGCGGCAAACGGCTTCAACAAGCCAGACATATCCTTGATTGCCAGCATGTGGCAGCCGATCTTTTCGAGTTCTTTTGCGAGTTTAACGTAATAGGAAAGCGGGTATTTGTCGCGCTTGGAATCCAGAATGTCGCCGGCGTAGCAGATGGTTCCTTCCGCGATCTTGCCCGTTTCCAGCACCGCCTCGATCGCAGGCTGCATGCCCGGCAGCCAGTTGAGCGAGTCGAATATACGGAATACGTCGATGCCGCGCCGCGCGCTTTCGCGCACAAAGCCCGTCACGACGTTGTCGGGGTAGTTGGTATAGCCTACGGCGTTGGCGCCGCGGAAGAGCATCTGAAACAAGATGTTGGGTATGTCTTCGCGAAGTTCATCCAGGCGCTTCCACGGGGATTCGTGCAAAAAGCGGTAGGCCACGTCAAACGTAGCGCCGCCCCACATCTCAAGCGAAAAGACGCTTGCAAGCGTGTGCGCCATCGCCTTCGCACCCACGCGCATGTCGTGCGTGCGCATGCGGGTGGCCAACAACGACTGGTGCGCGTCGCGCAGTGTCGTATCGGTGATCAAGAGCTTCTTTTCAGCCTTGACCGCGTCGCAGACAGCCTTAGGCCCCTTCTCATCCAGGAGCTGCTTGAAGCCCATGGGAGCCGATCCTTCCTTGATGCGCGGCGGTGTCGGCACCGAAATGGCGGGGCGCGACGGACGATCTTCCAACAACGATTGGGTTGCGATGAACTTCAGCACCTTCGTCGCCCTGTCCTGCCGCTGTTCGAACTCGAACAGCGACGGCGTCTCGTCGATAAAACGCGTGTCGCACAGACCGTTCTGGAATCGCTCGTTCTGCAGAACGTTCATTAAAAACGGGATGTTGGTGCGCACGCCGCGCACTCTGATTTCATTAAGGGATCGCAGCATCTTGCGCACGGTACCCATGAACGAGCGGTCATACGTCGTGATCTTCACCAACAGGCTGTCGTAGTACGGGGAGATCACAGCTCCGGTAAACGCGTTGCCCGCATCCAGCCGAACACCGTTGCCGCCGCCGCTTCTATATACCGTCAGCCTCCCGTGGTCAGGTGCAAAGTTGTTGCGCGGATCCTCGGTGGTGACGCGGCACTGTACGGCATATCCGTGTGTTGAAATACGGTCCTGCGTCAGGCTCAATTCCGGAGAGTCAAGGGAGTACCCCTGTGCGATCAGGATTTGTGCCTGGACCAGATCCACGCCTGTCACCACTTCGGTGATGGTGTGTTCGACCTGTATGCGCGGGTTCATTTCAATGAAGAAGTAGTCGCCGTTCTTGTCGACCAAAAACTCGATGGTACCGGCATTGACATAGCCGATCTCGCGCGCGATCTTCAGAGCATCATCGTACATTTTGCACAGCGTCTGTTTGGGGATGCTGAAAGCGGGTGTGAACTCCACCACCTTCTGGTAGCGGCGCTGGATGGAGCAGTCGCGCTCATACAGGTGCACGATGTTACCATACTGGTCGCCCAATACCTGTATCTCTATGTGCTTGGGCTGTTCAAGGTACTTTTCCATGAAGATGTCGCCGCATCCGAAGGCTTTTTGTGCCTCGGTCTGCACCAGCGAGAACATTTCAGTCAATTCTTTGTCGTTGTTGGCAAGGCGCATGCCGCGCCCGCCACCGCCCGCCGCCGCCTTTAAAAGGACCGGATAGCCAAATCGCTTTGCCAGATCCACGGCCTGTTCAGCGGATTCGATGGGCGCTTCGCTGCCCGGTATGGTCCGCACGCCCGCGCGCTTGGCAACAGCTTTGGCTGCCAGTTTGTCGCCCATCTGCGCCAAAATATGGCTGGGAGGACCTATGAATACGATGCCTGCTTCTTCGCAGGCACGCGCGAAGTTCGCATTTTCGCTTAAAAAGCCGTAGCCCGGATGGATAGCGTCAACACCTTTTTCCACCGCCAGGCTGACGATGCGCTCTATATCAAGGTATGCTGCCACGGGACCCTGCCCCTGGCCTATCAGATAGCTCTCGTCTGCCTTGGTGCGGAACAGGCTGGTGTTGTCCTCTTTGGAATAAACGGAAACGGTGCGCAAGCCAAGGTCATAGCAGGCGCGTATGATGCGGATGGCTATTTCGCCCCGGTTCGCGACCATTACTTTGTGGATGCGTTGCAATTGGATCCCCCCGTCGTCGATTCTTCGCATGGAAATTTTCGTTGCAGATATCTTATTACACATTTTGCAATTTGGCAATCCAAATCTTGCAAAATCATTCTTCTCTCTATGTTATGTTGACGAATCGAAAGCATTGCCCTAGAATAAGTAAAACCGCAAGGAAGGAAAACGCTATCCCAAACCCCTTTGCAGAGGGCAAAAAGGCTTATTGTGATGGCAAACAGCCTATGCTTCTTTCGGTATTTTATACAAAGTATCATTTTATTTGGAAAGCGGTGTTTTAGGTGAAACGGACAGCGAAGCAGATTGCATACGGCGCGCTCGCCGCGGCGCTGATCATGGTGGCGACGGCGATCATCAAGGTACCCGGACCGATCGCGGGGTATTATCATCTGGGCGACGGCGTGCTGTTTGTCATGGCGATGCTCATGGGGCCGGCAACAGGAGCGCTGTCGGCAGGCGTGGGAAGCGCGCTGGCGGACTTGTTGGCGGGGTATGGCATGTACGCTCCGGTGACGTTTGTCGTCAAAGCGTGCATGGGTTACATTGCAGGGAGATTCGCCAACGGCGGCATCCTGCGCAGGATCCTTGTCTTTACGCTCTGCGAAGCCATCATGGTGCTGGGCTACTTCGCGTTTGAAGTCATTATCATAGGATTTAAAGCGGCAGCGGGCGATGTATTGTTGAATATGATTCAGGGTCTGTTCGGTATCGTGATCGGTACCGTGTTGACCGGCGGCTGGATGCAGAAATTTGCCAAAACGCTCCGGGAAGACACCAATGTATAATGGCCGTTCCCATATAAAGGAAGCCTTTGCGGTGGCGATGCCGGTCATCCTGGGCTATATTCCGCTTGGGCTATCCTGCGGCATTTTAAGCGCCAAAGCCGGACTTTTGCCGGTGCAGGTGCTGTTGCTGTGCATGTTTTTATACGCCGGCGGCGGTCAGTTCATGATCGCCAGCATGGTGTTTTCAGGCGTGTCGCCGCTTTCCATTGCGGCGTCGGTCACGCTGATAAACGCTCGATATATGCTCTACAGCTCCGCATCGGCGGACTATTTCGAAAATGACAACAGGAATGCGGCCTTTCTATATGGTTTTGAGATCACCGACGAGTCCTTTGGCGTAAACCACCAGCAGTTCAATTCGGGAAACTGGAGCATTCAAAAGGCGCGTATGGTCAACACGTTTTCGCAGTTGAGCTGGACGGTCTCCAACTTGATCGGCGTCTATGCCGGCGGAATGCTTCCGATCGCATTGCCGGTCGTGGCGTTTTCCATGACGTCTATGTTCCTTTGCCTTTTGTGCATGCAGAAGCGAACCAAAAGCAACATTCGCGCGGCTCTGTTTGCAGCCGCAGCCGTCGTTCTATGCAAATTGATCGGCCTGTCTCAAATTGCCATATTGGCGGGCTCTCTTGTTGGAATCACGGGTGGGATCCTCTTTTCCAAAGAGCGGGAGGAGGGTCTGCATGAGGTGGCTTGATTTTTGGATCGTTTTGGGCATTACGGCGGTTTGTAACGCAGCCTTTCGCATTGTTCCGTTGTATACGCTGATCAAAAAGCGGCTGCCCGAGAAGGTGCAGCAGGCGCTGCATCTGATTCCGGCGGCGTGCTTTGCGGCGCTTGTTGCAAACGATCTGTTCGATCCTGCCGCCTGGACAAGCGGTATTTCTTTCCAATCGCTGATGCCTCTATTGGCAGCCATTCCGGTCGTCGGGGTTTCGTTGTATAAGCCGTCCCTGTTTTTGGCAGTCCTCACGGGCGTAGGTTTTTTTGCACTGCTATATTTTCTTGCATGAATTGCAAGGAATGATTGGAAATCCTGCAAATTCAATCACTGACAAACCACCGGTTTGATATATCACTCTCGGGTGAAAAGGGGGCATCGCCCCCTTTTTTTCATTGGAAGGTGAGCTGATATAGATATTTTAGACATATTCCCTAAAAATTGTAAAATCATGGATTGACAAATTTGTGTCAATTTGTATAATAAAATCGAAAAGTGTATCACATGATACAGAAAACGGAGCGAAGATGGTAGATCTGAAGAAAATCTTTCTGTTTGAGAACGTACCCGACGCACCGGTGCAGGCCTTATTGGAACGTGACGATGTAAAGAGCAGGGAGTTCGCAAAAGCAGAGAGCATCTACGATCCGATGCATTATCAACGGTGCATGGGCATCATCCTCCGCGGATCGGTGGAAGTGTACAACACCGTGGGGCACCGCGTGCTCTTAAACGTGCTGACAGTTGGACAGACCTTTGGTGTCGCCACGATCTTCTACGATGCAGGGTTTTATGTGAGCCACGTCGTCGCCAAGACGCGCTGCGAAGTGCTGTTCATTCCGCAGGAGGCGCTCAAGGCATTGTTCTTGCAGAGTATCGAGGCGGTGGAGAACTACATCGCATTCCTGTCCGGACGCATCTACTTTTTGAACAGGAAGATAGACGCATTCACCAAGGAAGGTGCGGAACAACGGCTGGCGATGTACCTGGCTGATCAGGCGCAGAGCAGCAAGGAAGGGCTTGTGGTATTGCCGTTTGGCATGAACAAGCTGGCGGAACTGTTATCCGTCGGAAGGGCTTCACTGTATCGCGCAGAGCAGGCACTTGCAGACAAAGGGCTCATCGAGCGCAAGGGGCGAAGCATTCTGATTTTGGATTTGGAGAGGCTAAGCAAAATTTAAAGATTTGAGGAGGGTACTTATGAAACACAAACGAATATTGGCGATCCTCTGCCTGACGATGGTCTTGGCGTTGGCGGCCTGCACAACGGCTGCGCCAACCACTACGCAGACGCCATCGAAGACAAAGGTCAACGTGGCGGCACTCATCGGCCCCACGGGCATCGGTATGGTTAAACTCTGGGATGACCAGAACAAGGGGACAACGAAGAACGACTACAAGTTCACATTCTCCGGCGCCCCGGATGAACTCATCGGCAAGATTACCAGCGGTGAAATAGATGTCGCGGCGGTACCTATCAACGTGGCGGGCGCTCTGTACAGCAAGACGAGCGGCAATGTGCAGATCCTCTCCGTTGTCACCGGCGGTGTGCTCTATGTTGTGGAAAACGGCAACACCGTAAACTCCGTCAAAGACCTGAAGGGCAAGACACTGTACGCTTCCGGACAGGGTAGCACACCGGAGTACGTACTGGACTATATCCTCTCGCAAAACAGCCTGACGGCAAGCGACATCAGCCCCTCGCCTGCCGCAACGTCATCCGCAACAACGCCATCCAATGCCGTTACGGTGCAGTGGAAGGCGGAACACGCAGAACTCGCGGCACTGGTGGTATCCGGTCAGGTGAAGCTTGCGGTGCTGCCCGAACCGTTCGTTACCACGGTGATGAGCAAAAACGCCAACGTCCGCATAGCGCTGGACCTCAACCAGGCCTGGCTTGACGCGACCAAGACGGCAGGCGCACAGGCGCCGCTGACGATGAGTGCGCTCGTGGTCCGCAAGGACTTTGTGACGAAGAACCCGGATGCCATCAAGACCTTGATGGCCGAATACGAGGCGTCGGTCAATTACGTCAACGCAAACCCGAAGGAAGCGGGCGCCCTTGTGAAGCAGGCGGGCATCATGGCGGACGCGACGCTCGCCGAAAAGGCGATCCCGCGCTGCAAAATTATGTTCCTGACAGGTTCCGACATGAAGACGGCCGTTACGAAGCTCTATGAAGTCTTCTTCAAGGCCAACCCGAAGTCCATTGGCGGCGCAATGCCCAAAGACGATTTCTTCTATGTCGCAGCGAAGTAAAAAAGGCATACTCTATACGCTGGCCATCGCCTTCTGGCTTTTGGTCTGGCATGTGGCGGCAAATGTTATCGGACAGGAGATACTTCTCGTATCTCCTGTCCGCGTGCTGTCCCGCATCGCAACGCTTCTGGGCGAGCCGGATTTTTTGTATATCCTGGGCTCGTCCATACTGCGTATCCTGCTGGGATTCTTAAGCGCGGTGGCGCTTGGCATTTTGCTTGGCGTGCTTACCGCAAAGAGCAGCGCATTCCGCATGCTGTTTGCACCCGTGCGGGCTTTGATCAAGGCGACGCCCGTAGCGAGCTTCATCCTGCTGGCGCTTGTATGGATGTATACCGGCACGGTGCCGGCGTTCATCTCGTTTCTGATGGTGCTTCCCACCGTCTGGGGCAACATCGAGCAGGGCATATTACAGACCGATGCGAACCTTTTGGAGATGGCAAGGGCGTATAGGTTCTCGCGCATCAAACGGATCCGTCTCATCTATATCCCAAGTGTGCTGCCATATTTTCTTGCGGCGTTCTCCACAGGATTGGGGCTCGGGTTTAAATCGGGAATCGCGGCGGAGGTAATCTGCTTGCCCCGTCGCAGCATCGGCATCAACATGTACTACGCGAAGATCTACCTTGAAACGCCGGACCTGTTGGCATGGACGGTCATCGTAGTGCTGCTGAGCATCCTGTTCGAATGGGGCCTGGTGCGGCTTGTGAAGAGGGCGCTGCGCTACCGTAGTGTACAGGGGGAGACGCCATGATACAATTACAGAACATCACGGTGTCCTTTGGGGAACAGAAGGTGCTGGACGGCTTTTCGCTCACGCTTCCCGACTATGGGCGGATTGCGCTGATGGGCCCGTCCGGGTGCGGCAAGAGTACGCTGTTGCGCGCTGTATCAGGATTGATTCCTTATACCGGGACGATGGAAGGATTGCAGAACCGTCGCATAGGCCTGCTGTTTCAGGAGGACAGGCTGCTGCCGCAATCAAACGCGCTTGTAAACGTCATTGCAGCGCTGCCCGACGATTTGCCCAAAAAGCAGAAGCAAGCAAAAGCCGCGGAACTGTTAAGGCAGTGCGAACTGCCGGAAGAGGCGTTTACAAAATATCCCGCCGAACTTTCGGGTGGGATGAAAAAGCGTGTCGCGATCGCAAGGCTGCTGGCGTTCCAATGCGATGTGTGGCTGCTGGACGAGCCGTTCAGGGGGCTTGACATGAAAAGCCGGGACAGCCTGATGGAACTTTTATTGTCGCTATCTGCCGATAAGCTCATGGTCATCGTCACCCACGACGCATACGAAGCATCGGGATTGGGAGAGCAGATCATCCCGCTTTCCGGGCCGCCGTTGAAGGTAGAGCACTAAAGTGACTACAAGGATTTGACTTATAATGCCCCGATGGATCGGGGCATTTTGCATATTAAAAGCAATGAGGGCACTGCCCTCATTGCATCGCTCATGGGTATCTGCCCATGAGAACCTTTATTGTAATTAATTCTTTACTCTTTTATATGCCCGTTCAGCCAATCCAAGATATCCTTCATCACTTCATCGTTATGGGGCTCATTTAACAGCTCGTGCCGCGCACCTGCGTACACTTTTACGCTTAAATCCTTTGCTCCTTCTTCCTTTAGCCTTGCGGCAACCTGTTCGGCTCCTTTCCCATAGAGACTTACGGGGTCGTCCTTGCCCGAAACAAAGAGCATAGGCAACTCCTTGGGAACCGCCTTGAACCAGGCGGGCTTGGAATTGTATGCGGTAAGCGCGCCCAGGTCGTAATAGCCGCGTGCGGTGAAGGTTTCGATTCGAAGCGGATCGGATTTGTATTTCTGTATGACTTCAACGTCTTGGGATAGCCAGGAAAACGTGTCGACCGGCTTCGGGTACGTCTTGTTGAACCCCTGGAACGTAATGCCGCGGAAGAACATAGACGGTTTCTTCTTGGGAAGCAATTGCGTCAGAAACAAGCCGAGCAGCGGCTTTATGCGACGGATCCCGCTGCAGCCCATCACAATCGCGCCGGAAAGCCCCTGCCCATATCGGGCGCAATAGGCCTGAACCAAGGCTGCCCCCATCGAATGTCCGAACAGGAAGATAGGCACGCCCGGATACTCCTTACAAAGGCTGGTCCGGAGCATGTGGATATCCTCCATAAGGAGAACCCATCCACCCTTTTCACCGAAAAACCCACGCGGCGCGTCGGGTGTGGATAGGCCGTGTCCCGCCATATCAAAGCCGATGACGGCAAAGCCGCTCCCCTGTAGGAATTTCGCAAACGCATCATACCGCCCGAAATGCTCGAACATGCCGTGGCAGATAAGGACGACGGCGCGCGGGGAGGACAGCGGGTATTCTCTTGCGTGGATCTTTCCCAAGCCCGTGGCGGAATCGTAAGAAAACGTTTTCGGCTCCATGTTGCTCCTCCTCTTAGTCGGAAAGCCAGCCGCGCGTGCGCTCGATCGCCTTGTGCCATCGCTTCAATTGTTCAGCTCTGTACGCTTCATCCTTCTGTGGGATAAACTTCCTGTCCGGTGCCCATTGCGATTTTAGGCATTCCGAATCGCTAAACAGGCCGATCGCCAGCCCGGCGAGGGTGGCCGCGCCCAGCGCCGTCGTCTCCACCACCTTCGGCCTCTCCACTTCAATGTTGAGGATATCGGATTGGAATTGCATCAAAAAGTCGTTGGAGCTTGCTCCTCCGTCCACCTTCAAGGTATGCAGCGGAGTGCCTGTTTCCTTTGCCATCGCATCCAGCACGTCGTGGGTCTGAAGCGCAATGCTCTCCAGTGCTGCTCGCGCGATGTGCGCCTTGCCCGTGCCTCGCGTGATGCCAAACAGTGTTCCGCGCGCATAACCGTCCCAATACGGCGCGCCCAAGCCTGTAAACGCGGGAACCAGCACCACGCCGCCGGAATCTTCTACCGACTGTGCCAACAGCTCCGTTTCTTCAGATGTATCGATCAAATGCAGCTCGTCCCGCAGCCACTGCACCACCGCGCCCGCGATGAACACGCTTCCCTCAAGCGCATACTGGAACGGCTGCCCCTTTTGGCTTGCCGCCATCGTCGTGATGAGCCCGTTTTGGGAGAACACGGGTTTATCGCCCGTGTGCATCAGCAAAAAGCAGCCTGTGCCGTAGGTGTTCTTCGCTTCGCCCGGCGTAAAGCAGCACTGCCCGAACAACGCGGCTTGCTGGTCGCCCGCAACGCCGCCGATGGGGATTTCTGCCCCCAGCACATCGCCGGAGGTCACCCCGTAGATCTCGCTGCTGCTCTTTATCACGGGCAGCATCACGCGCGGCACGCCAAACAAGGATAACAGCTCGTCGTCCCAGTCGTGCGTTTGCAAATTGTACAGCATTGTACGCGAGGCGTTGGTATGGTCTGTCGCATATATTTTTCTGCCGGAAAGCTGATACAACAGATAAGTATCCACTGTGCCGCACATCAATTCGCCATCTCGGGCGCGCTTTTCTCCATCCGGCACGTTTTGCAAAATCCACTGCAGCTTCGTGGCGGAGCTGTAGGCGTCGAGCACGAGCCCGGTCTTTTGCCGTATCATCGGGCCATAGCCTTCATTTGCAAGCCTTGTGCAGTCTTCGGCTGTACGGCGGCATTGCCAGACGATCGCGTTGTATACGGGTGCGCCCGTGTGCCTGTCCCAGACGATGACGGTTTCGCGCTGGTTGGTGATTCCAAGAACATCGATGTCCTTTTCTCGCAGCTTTGCCAGCACCAACGCTTCGCGCAGCGCTCCCGTCTGTGAGAATAAAATCTCCTGCGGGTCGTGTTCCACCCAACCCGGCTTCGGGTACAATTGCGTGAACGGGCGGTTACACTGGGATATCGGTTGCCCCGAATTGTCGAACACCACCGCGCGGGAACTGGTCGTTCCTTGATCCAACGCTACAATGGGCATAGACGACGCTCCTTTTTTTGGCGGGAATCACGCTCCGCAGCCGGAAAACATTTTGCCAGATGTATTTAAATCATTTGCGAAACCATTCGTATGATTAAAAAGTAAATTTCCCGTGGTCAAAGCAATTTTAGTATTTTATCGAAGATTCCCTTGTCCGTTACAATATTGTGGCCGGATATAAGGGCATCAAAATCCATCGCCTGGTACACAGCCAATGACTGGATAAACACGTCCTTTTCACAGGTGAGATCCGGAACGATCTCATCCATATTGTCGCCGATATTGTCCCCGACGTTGATCACCCTGTCCGCTTCATCCAATACACAGATCGAATCGACGGTATGCCCGGGCGAGTACACGAGCCTTATCCGGTCTTCCGGGAAATGGAGCTCATGGTCAAATGTCATATTGGGAAGAACCAATTCTGCATTTCCGCGGACGTACCCGCCGTTTTTTTGCAGCATTTCATCCCATTTTCGCAACATCATTTCGCGGCATAGTGCGTGGGAAACGATCGTGCAGCCTCTAAATTCACCATTTCCCCAGACGTGGTCCCAATGGTGGTGCGTAAGGATGACAATGGTTGGCTTTGCGTCGCTTTTGATCATCTCTTTAATGGGGGCGACGCTCAATGAACCCAGACCGGTATCGATGATGTAATTGCAATGACTGCCTTTGATAAGCTGGATGTTCAAATCCCAACCGGAAGGAATGTCTTTGCCTTCATAGGTGAACAGGATGCTCCTGTTATGAATCTTCTTTATTTTCATTTTGATTCCCACTTTTGTTGGAATTACCTTTATACTAAGGGACGAATTGGAAATTGTCCACAGCCTTAAAGTAACGTTAACTATAGGCAGAATTATCGCAAATGCAGCTTGCGCCATACTTGAGCAGTCATAGCAAATAGTGCAATCTAAATCTTGATCCAGCTCCCAACGCAAAATAGTAAGGGGATTGCGCTCACCACCCACTGCGCTAAGGCGTTAATGGTAAGCCCACTTGTTGAAAAATAACAAACGTATTGCTACAATGAATCGGATGCACAAAAACGCGCAATTCCCGAAAGGAGAACGGCATGATCGTACTCAATCACATATCCAAAAGCTACGCGAAAAGCAGCGTTAAAGCGGTGGACGACATCTCGCTTCATGTAAAAAAGGGCGAGGTGTTCGGTTTCATCGGCCCCAACGGAGCGGGCAAGACGACCACGATCAAGATGATCACCGGCATCCTGGCTCCGGACTCGGGCGAAGTGCGGATAAACGGGTATGACATGGCGAAAAATCCGATCGAGTGCAAGCAGAGTTTCTCTTATGTACCCGACGCGCACGAGGTGTACGACAGGCTGACCGGAAGGGAATACCTCAATTTCCTGGCGGATATGTACGGCATCGACACAAAAACGCGCCAGGCGCAGATGGAAAAATACCTAACGATGTTTGAACTTACAGGCGCCGTTGGCGAGCAGATCAAAAGCTATTCCCACGGCATGCGGCAGAAGCTCTCGCTCACAGGGGCGTTGTTGCCAAATCCGCCGCTGTGGATCATGGACGAACCGATGGTGGGGCTTGACCCCAAGAGCCAGCACCTGCTCAAACAGGAGATGCGCGCACATTGTGAGAGAGGCAATACCATCTTCTTCTCCACGCACGTGCTGGACGTGGCGGAAAAGCTCTGCGACCGCATCGCAATATTGAACCACGGCAAGATCGTGGCGGAGGGGACTCTTGAGGAGCTGCGCAGCGGCAGCAACGAATCGCTCGAATCGTTGTTCCTCGAACTCACCGAAAGCGAGGATGTGCTGTGAAAAAATTCCTGTCGTTGACCTGGCTACAGATCAAAGTGCATCTTGGGCTTGCCGATCTGTTCACGTCGCTGCGTGGGTCAAGCAAGGAAAAGATGCGCGGCATCGGCTATATCGTGCTGTTCCTTTTCATTGTGGGAACGCTTGTCGGCGTCGTATCCTTTCTGATGAATGCTCTCTTTGGCGTTGTGATGATCCCTGTTCTGCAGCAGACTGTGCTGGCGATGATCATCCTGGCGGGCATGCTGGTGTCGCTGTTGTTTGGCGTCTTCTATGCCATAAGCCTCTATTACTCCAAGGACAACGAGTTTCTGATGTCGCTGCCGTTGCCCAAAACTGCTGCGTTTGCAAGCAAGTTCATCGTGGCGATGCTGGGTGAGATCGGCACCTTCGCGCTGTTGGTCATACCCGCGCTTGTCACGTTTTCACTGCATGTGACGGTGGATTTCTCCTTCTGTCTCATCGGTCTGCTCGTCGTGCTGTTCGGGCCGTTCATACCGTTTGCCATCGCAAACCTTTTGGCCGCCTTGGTCATGCGGGTTTCCGCGCTATCCCGGCACCGCAACCAGATCGCGATCGTGGGTGGCTTCATCCTGTTGGCAGGCTATCTGTTCCTCAACCAATACTTATCCGCCAATCTCCCGCAAATGAGTTCGCAGGATATCATGATCCTGCTGAGCGGCGGAATCGTTAAAGCTGTGACAGCGGCGTTCCCGCCCGCGCAATGGGCGGCGGCAGCCCTTGTGTCCCAGGGACCGGAAGCGCTGACCGGGTTGCTGTTGTTCGTAGGCGTCTCCGCGCTGGCATTTTTGCTGTGCATTCTGGTCTCCGGCCGCCTGTTTGCCTCCAGCGCCTCCTCGCAAAGCGAAACGTTCAAGAAGAACAAGCGCATAGCCATAGGGGAACTGGGCCGCAAAGTACGAAGCCCCGAGATGAGCATCTTTGTCAAGGAATGGAAAGTCATTCTGCGGTCGCCCGTATATGCCATGAACTCTTTGACAGCCGTTATCATGGCGCCACTGATGGTCGCAGTGATGGTCTTCACGCCGGCCAAGGGACTCGAAGGAGGCCTTATCGGCGCGTTGGGGATGTTAAATGGCGCTAACGTTACGGGTTATTTCCTGTTGGGAGGCGCCGCATATTGCTACCTGATGGCGTCTATCAACGTAGCGTGTATGACGATGTATTCGCGTGAAGGAGATGCCATATGGATCGTGCAGGTCATGCCCGTGAACGCAAAGAGCATTTATCTGGGAAAGCTTCTGTGTTCGATCAGCATTTCGGCGCTTGCGGTGTTTGCAACCTCGATCGCATTTACGATCCTGTTGCAGATCGACGTATTCACTTCGTTCGGATCGGCCTTGCTTGGCTTAATCGCCTGCACACCGATGCTCATCATCTCGCTGCTCTTTGATATGCTGTGGCCGAAATTACACTGGGACAGCGAGCGCAAGGCCATCAAGAGCAATGTCAACTCGCTTATAGGCATGATGGTGGCGTTTTTGTTTGAAGCTGTGCTCGTCTTTGGCGTCATCACATTGTTAAACTCGGGAACAAGCATTCTTGCGGCAGTGATGATCGTGCTGGCGCTCTGTGTGACGCTCTCGGTACTCTCATACGGATTAAGCGTAAAACAAGCCCAGAAGCTGCAGGACCGCATGGGAGAACGCTAATAGGCGTCAGGGAGGATTCGATCCTCCCTGATGCTTTATTTGGGCATAGAAAGCCTTTTCAGCCCGAATTCCTTTACTTTCCACAGCCTGTCCTGTACAATTACAAATAATATATTACATAGGAAAGGCACTTTCGATGATAAAAATCATTGCGGACAGCACCTGCGACTTGCCGGAAGAGATGTATTCAAAATATGACATCTCCATCATCCCGCTCAAGGTGAGCATTGCCAACAAGACGTACAACGACAAGCTCGAAATATCAACGCGGGAGCTGTTTACGCTGATTGATAAATACAACGAAATGTCCGTCACTTCCGCGCCATCGCCCGAGGAATATCGCAATCTGATGGAAAAAGCGGTTCAGAACGGTGACAGCGTCATCTGCACGACGATCTCCTCGGGGCTTAGCGCATCGTACCAGAGCGCGCTGATCGCAGCATCGATGGTGCACGGAGACGTCCATATCATCGATACGCGCACAGCCTCTTTGGGCAGCGGAATGATCGCGCTTTTAGCGGCGAGGCTTGCGGAGGCGGGCGAGAAGATCGAAGACATCGTACGTGCGTGCAGGGAAAAGGTGTCGCGGCAGCGCACGCTGATACTGCTGGATACCGTGGAATACCTGCGAAAAGGCGGCCGCATCGGCGCGGTGGCGGCGAGGATGGCGGGGATATTGGGCATCAAACCGCTGATCAGCGTGATGAAGGACGGCACCAACGAGGTTATCCACAAGACGCGCGGCTACCAAAAGGGCATGGAGTGGATGCTACACTACATTTTGGATACCGCCAGGGATTTAACGCATCAGACGGTGGGCATTGCGTATTCGTCGGTGGAGGCGCCTGCCTTACGGTTCAAGGAAATGTTGGAAAGGTATGTGAAACCAAAGGAGGTTTTGATGACGGGGCTCGGAAGCGTCGTGGCGACGCACATCGGGCCGGATGCATTCGGCGTTTTTTGGGAAGAAAAATAGCCGATAACAAAAACGGAGGTGTCCCGATGAGCATGAAGAAATGGTTCTGCATTTTGATGGCATCGGTACTTTGCGTAGCACTCTTCGGGTGCGCAAAACAGCAGCCCAAGAGCTCCACGTCGCCTGCGCCGACATTGCCGTCCAACGACAAGATAAGCATCACCGGCAAAGTGGAATTGGCCATAAGTGCTGACAACGACACCTACACCGTCACCTGTACGAGCAACATTCCGGATGGCGCATTCGTAGACATCTATCTTTTGGATGACGCCGGCAATATGCTGGATTTTACCGGCGACGTGATTTCTAAGAACGGAAAATGCACCGCATCCTTCGATGTGGACAGTGCGAAGGCGACGGCAAAGGCAAACAAGGCGCAGGGAATTGTGGCACGGGTGGAATTCTTTCCATCCAACAAGGTCCAGCCGATCGGCATTCAGGAGAAATTCGGAGCCAAGGGCAGCAAACTTGCCGGGGACAACGTGATACGGGATGAAACCACGAGTGAGACGGGTGTACGGATGGAATCTTCTGAAAAAAGTTTGATTTAATGTAAAGCAAAACGAAGAGCGGCGTCTCAAAGCCGCTTTTTTTATTGGTCATGACCGTAGAACAAGATAGTGCCAACCAGATATGGATAACTCGGTAAGTACAGCGGAAATCCATCAATAAAAAAGCGGCCTTGCGGCCGCTTGGATCCAAAGCGTTATTTCTTGGTCAGTACCGTCGTAAGGCCGTCCGTACCGACAAATGTCAGCGTGTTGGTCTTGCTGTCGATGGTGAATGTCGCCTGGCTGGTGACAGGCTGCCCTGAAGCCACGTTCATGGTGAACACGATTACGTTGGTATCCTTCTTGTTGGCATCCTTGACGATTGAAAACGTTCCGCCAACCACAACGTCGGGAGAGACGTTGATCGCAAAGCTCATGTTCTTGTCGAAAGTATAGGTCGTGCCGCTGGCATCTACCCACGTTCCTTCGATGGCGCTTTTCTTACAGCCGGTAAGCGCAAACATGCAAAGCAGAACGGCCAAAAATACGGTTAGTTTTTTCATACGATGTATTCCTCCATAAGCGGCAGAGCCGTCTTGTGTACTCTTAGCGAATTCGTGTCATGGTGATAACAGCACCGGAATCAGGGCTTGTGATGCGAAGCGTGTTGCCCTTGATCTCGATGACGCCGCTTTGTTGCTGATTGGCTACAGTCAGCACCAGCGTGTTGGTGGCTTTGTCAAACGTATAGGTGCCGGTTACGGGGTTCTGACCGGTCAGCGTGATGATGACCTGATTGTCCTTTGTAAACTCATAAGCCGCCCCCAGCGTATCATGTTTCCAAGTGCCGACGATGGAGGTGTTGCCGCAGCCTATAAGGGCAGCCGTTAGCAGTAGAGCGCATAACACAATGCAAACCACTCTCATCATCTTTCGCCTCTTTTCCCAATACTCTGTGAGAATAGCTAAGTAATTATAGCGTTATTTACCGTGTTTGTAAAGCTAGAAGGGTACAGCACCGCAAGAGGGAATGCCTAGGAACGGTGCATTGGATAGTATAACATGCCATGTGTAAACCATGCGAATTTAGCCGATGCATGACAATCGGTTGCCATTTTGTGCCGGGGCAGATCGAAACACACCACCTTATATAGGGTGTTCTAAATGATTTCATACAAGATAGGAAACAATAGGAAAATGAATGCCACACGCCGGAAAAAGAAAGTGGCGAATGCGGTTTGTCTTTGGACGCAGAGTGTGATAAAATAAAAAATCAGAATAAGAAAGTGCGTGGCTTGGATGAGATACATTGACGATCCGCAGATACACGAACAGGCTAATCGGGGCAGGGTGTTTGACACCTGCGTCGAGGCTGCGGACGAAAAGATGTACAAGCTGTCCATACTAGAGCGCGAACGCACAACGCTCGTCAATCCGGTTAACAGACTTAAGGCAAATCTTCAAGCAGAAAATTTAAATAGGAGTTTAGAGACCGAGGCGATCGCCGAGCTCCGTATTATGTGTACCTCCGCATGGACGCAAAACGGATTGAAGGAGCGACAATTTAAACAATCCCTCATTTTGCAATCGTTTCATCCATATGATAAGCGGTGTGTGCTGGCCGCACATGAGGAGATGGGCGTCTTTTTTACGGCGCCGATATGCCGTTTGATACAACCGAGGATAGGAGGTGCTCTATGAAGGATCTTTGGAGCGCGATTCTGGCAAGCCTTTCCAGATTCGATCTTGTGGACGCTATCGATATAGTGATCATCACCGTCGTGATCTACTATATCATGAAGCTTGCAAGCAAGACGCGCGCCAAGCAGGTGCTTCGCGGCGTGGGTTTCATCATTGCCGGAACATGGCTGTCCTCCGTATTGCAACTGCAAACCGTTTCCTGGGCACTCAACTATATCGTCAACAACGGCGCCATCGTACTGGTCATATTGTTTCAACCGGAACTCCGTAGGGCCTTGGAGCAGCTTGGACGCGGAAGATTCCTCGATACGCTCAAGCGGTCACGCAACTCCGGCGATACCATAGCCGAGATCACGCGTGCGATGCAAAACCTTTCCAGACAGCACGTAGGAGCGCTGATTGCCATTGAACGCACGGTCGCCCTGGGCGATATACTGGAAACCGGCACGAGGGTGGACGGCATGGTATCGGCATCGCTCTTGGAAACCATCTTTAAGACAGGCACGGCGCTGCACGACGGCGCGGCTATTTTACAGGGGGATACACTGTTGGCGGCGGGGTGTTTTTTGCCATTAACGCAGCGGCAGGATCTTGATCAGACCGTGGGTACCCGTCACAGGGCGGCCATTGGCCTTTCCGAGGTTTCCGACGCCATCGTCTTTGTCGTTTCGGAGGAGACGGGAATCATTTCCGCCGCGTTGGACGGGCGGCTGCTTCGAAACCTAAACGGCGTGAGCATACGGCAGCTTATGGAATCCGAGACGGAACAGAGCGATGACAGCATGTCGATTTTGGGCCGCATTCGCAACCGCGTGAGGAAACAGGCATGAAGAACATCTGGAAAAAACTCAACCATAACCTCGGGACGAAGATAGTCTCGCTGTTCTTCGCCATACTGATTTGGAGCTTTGTCATGTCCGTGAACGACCCGCTGCGCACACGCACCCTGACAAACGTGCCACTGCACATCGTAGGTCTTGAAAAGCTCGAAGATGCGGGGCTCATTGTACGCAACGATGAGGTGTTCAACGCCGTCACCATGAAGGTGAACATCAAGATCAGCAACACCAGCCTATTGAACCTCAACGCCGTAACGGTGACGGCGGATTTAAGCAGCATCCAGCGCAAAGGGAAATACCAGATCTATCTGAAAGGGGAGACCACCGTGGGAGATGTGGTGTCCATTTCCCCTTCGGTCATCTCGCTGGATGTGGATGAGCGCACCACCCGTGAAATACCGGTATCCTATGCTTACATCGGTCAGATGAGCGATTCGATGTATCATTCCGATCCGACCCTGTCCGTGACCAAGGTGGAGATTACCGGCGCACAGCAGGATGTCTCAAAGGTGACAAGCGCTGTGGTGGAGTTGGACCTGTCCAAAATCGCCGAGAGTATCAACGGTTCCTATACGCTCAAGCTATTGAACAAAGATAACCAGGAAGTATCCTCCGATCAGTTTGTCAGCACACTTCCGACAGTCTCGGTGAGGATGTCAGTCTATCCCAAAAAGACGGTGCCGCTCAATGCCGATTCTGTCGCGTGCATTTCTGACATCAGTTCCCTCCCGGCAGGATACCAGGTGGTGGGCATCAGCTTTTCCCAGCCCGACATCACGGTATATGGTCCCGCAGAATCGCTTTCTTCTCTGGGACTGGTCAACATCCATCCGGTAAGCGTAAAGGGCTTAAAGGCGACCAAGACATTCCAGGTGACACTAGTGTTGCCAAAGGGCGTGACACAGATCTCCGCGGTCCCCATCACCATGACGGTAATGATCACGAAGATGTTTTAGATTCCGATATTAGGATATAAGATTGCATGTGAAGGGGCGGTGAACGCCCCTTTGTTTTAGGAGAAACGATGAAAAAAGTAAGGATTCAGGTGCAGCTGTTTTTAGACGAGGAAGAGGCGCTGCTGAAGAAGAAAGCGGCGGATGCCTTGCGGCTGTCCATAAATACGATCAAGGATGTACACATCGAGCGCAAGAGCGTGGACGCCAGAAAAGGCGCCGTCAAGTTCCTCTATACGCTGGATGTCGGTATGCCGGACGATGTGCCGCTGCCCGAAGGTGTCAAGAGTGCGCCGGAGCCCCTGCCGTTGCCCATACGCATTGGCAGCAAAAAGCTGTCATCGCCTCCGGTCGTGATAGGCGCAGGCCCGTGCGGGTTGTTTGCGGCGCTGATGCTGTCCGAAGAGGGGTATAACCCGATCGTATTGGAGCGCGGTGGCGACGTTGCTAAAAGAAAGGCGCAGGTGGAACGCTTTTTTGCCGGCGGTGCGCACGATGCCGAGAACAACGTGCTCTTTGGCGACGGCGGAGCCGGAGCGTTTTCCGACGGCAAGCTGACGGCAAGAGGCCGCGACGAATACGGCACATGGGTACTCGAAGCCCTGGTAGATCACGGTGCGCCGGAGGAAATCCTCTATATGAACAAGCCGCACCTTGGTACAGACGTGTTAACGGGCATAATACAAAACCTCAAGCAGCGCATCGTCAGCCTCGGTGCGCAGTGGCACAACGATGCGAAGGTTACGGGATTCTCCCAAAAGGACGGACGGCTGACCGGGGTAAACTATGAACAGGGCGGACAGAGGCAGACGATTCCCTGTGAATGCGCGATCCTTGCAATTGGCCATTCCGCGCGCGATACATACGAAATGCTGTTGAAGGCCGGCGTTGCGCTCTCGTTCAAGCCTTTTGCGGTTGGACTTCGGATCGAACACCCGCAGAGATTGATCGACGAGGTGCAATACGGTAAATTTGCCGGACATGAAAAGCTGGGTGCTGCTGACTATGCGCTCACCGCAAAGCATGGCGACCGAGGCGTATATACGTTTTGCATGTGCCCCGGCGGTGTCGTGATCCCCTCGATTTCAGAGGAGAGCTGCCTTTGCGTGAACGGCATGAGCTTCCACAAGCGGGACGGCGAGAACGCCAACGCCGCGGTGGTGGTGCAGGTGACGCAGAGGGATTGCGGCACAGACGCGCTGTCGGGCATCCGCTTCCAGCGGCAGTTCGAACAGAAGGCCTATTCTCTGGGCAAGGACTACAGTGCTCCTGTTCAGACGCTATCCGGCTTCCTGCAGAAAAGGGCTACCCAAATTGGGCAGGTAAAGCCAAGCTATCCGCGAGGGACGGTGAGTGCAAACCTCTGGGATTGTCTGCCCGTGTTCGCGGCGGAAGGCATCGCAGCAGGCGTTGCACAGTTTGACAATCAACTGCGCGGCTATCTGTATAGAGATGCTCTCTTTACCGGTGTGGAGATGCGTACCAGCTCCCCCGTTCGAATTCTTAGAACCGAAAACAGGCAGTCGGAATCTTTTCATGGCTTGTATCCGGCGGGTGAAGGAGCGGGATATGCGGGCGGCATCGTCAGCGCCGCGGCGGATGGAGTCAAATCCGCGCTTGCGATCATGCAGGAGTATGCACCGTAAAACCCCTTTTTTGGCATAAAAAGGATCGCAATGGCGTGATACGGAGCAAGGCGCATGGAAATGCTTTCTATATCATCCATCCCATACGATTTAGTGCCGAAAATTCGAAGTTTTTTTGTCTCATAAGTGTCAATGCTTTGACGCGTTCATCGCGTTCATGTATAATTGGGAGCGAACCAAAGAAATCGGGTAGGGGGAAAATCCGTGGCCAACAACAAGCGCTCAAATTTTTTCCAACAAGATTCCGGCCGTAAGCGCCAGCCGTACACGAAAAAGGAGATCCTATGGCAGGTTGGGATCTGTATAGCGATCCTTTTCGTCTTCCAGGTTAAGGATATGTTTTTCCCTGCAAAGCCTACCGTCAGCCCAACACCTGTGCCAAGCTCCGTACAGCAACAGGTAAGTGCCAGCGCGCTGGATACGGCCGCCGTGGAAGCCTTAAAAGGCAAGATCACGCTTCCGACCATCGACCATAAATGGAATGTATTCGTCGTCAATAACAACGGCGTATCCACCTATACGCTCACCACGACCGACCTTGCGCCTTCCAAGGTGACAATGGATTTACTCACAAAGCCCGGCTATGATATCGGCGGATCATCGGTACGCATCAATGTCAAGGATATCGATGCGCTGACTGCGCTGTTCAAGCTGCTGCCAACCAACGACACCGCGAATTTTATCGGCGCCAACGGCTTTGCGATAGACGGCACGCTGTATGCGCAGCTGGGCAGCGCCGCGAACAAAGGCGGGCTGAAGGCGGCTATGGGAACATGGGATGCCCCGGTCATCACGCCGACGCCGGTGCCTTCACCAACGGCCACGCCGAAGAAGTAACGAAAATAGTAATCATACGATTGCAGCTCCGCCGAATTCCCTTCGGCGGAGTATAATTATTAAGCTGTTTTTTGGAAAAATCTGACGGAGGAATGGATGAAGATCATCATCACCGGCTATTTCGGCAGCGGTAAGACGGAGATCGCAATGCAAATGGCGAGGGACAGGAAAAGGGCGGGTCACAGCGTGACGCTTGTGGATCTCGACGTGGTAAACCCGTATTTTACCTCCTCCGCGCACCGCGACGAGCTCATCAGCGACGGTATCAAGGTTGTTTCTCCGGGTTTTGCCAACACGAACGTCGATGCGCCGCTACTTACCGGCGGCATCTACGCGGCGCTTTTAGACCGCGAATCCGAGGTCATTGTCGACCTTGGCGGGGATGCCACGGGTGCGACGGTGCTTGGGTCTCTTGTCGCCGCCGTCAAGCCGCAGGATTCGTTTTGTTTTCTGTTGGCAGTCAACGTCTTCCGTCCGTTCACGCAAACGCCGGACGAGATCATAGAGCTGATGCAAACGCTGCAGGCACACACTAGGCTCCCAGTCTCAGGATTCATCAACAACACGAATCTATTGGAGCAAACGGAGCCCGAGCATCTTGCGTACGGCGAAACCGTGCTGCAGCAGGTCGCAAGGCGCACGGGCAAGCCCATTGTTTATTACAGCGGCACGGCGTATATCGTGGCGCAAAACCGCGGGAAACTCTCGGGCGAGTCGATCATTTTGCAGCCGCATCGGCCTCAGTGGGTTTAGGTTCGGGATTTATACTTGACATTCAAAATCACAAATTCATATAATGAAGTTTATATAAATCGGGCTCAGTGATGGGCCCGCGCATGCTCACACACCCGATAAACCTTTTGGTTTACACGGCGAATTTACCAGTAGTACGGGAGGGTTACGATGATCAACACCACGATCGACGCGGCGCAGTGCAAGGGCTGTGGCTTGTGCGTCGGCGCTTGTACGAAAAAGATCCTCATACTGGACGAACAGCATCTCAACGCGAACGGGTACCCGCCCGCCACGCTGACGGATCTGTCCCAGTGCATCGGTTGCGCGGCCTGTGCCATCATGTGCCCGGAATGCGCAATCCGTGTGGAGAGGTGATACTATGGCGAAGATTTTGATGAAGGGCAACGAAGCCATCGCGGAAGCGGCCATACTGGCAGGCTGCCGCCACTATTTCGGCTATCCCATCACCCCGCAAAATGAGATACCCGAATACATGTCGCGCCGCATGCCGGAAATAGGCGGCACGTTTTTACAGGCGGAAAGTGAGATCGCCGCGATCAACATGATCTACGGCGCAGCGGGCGCCGGCGTTCGGGCGATGACGAGCTCATCCTCGCCGGGCATCAGCCTCAAACAAGAAGGCATCAGCTACATCGCGGGCGCAGAATTGCCCTGCGTCGTGGTGAATATGGTGCGCGGCGGCCCCGGTTTAGGCGGTATCCAGCCCGCGCAGAGCGACTATTACCAGGCGACGCGCGGCGGCGGCCACGGGGATTACCGGACGATCGTTCTCACGCCTTCCACCGTGCAGGAAGCAGCACAGATGACCATGCAGGCCTTTGATTTGGCCGATGGGTATCGCATGCCCGTGGTGATTTTGGGCGACGGCATGATAGGCCAGATCATGGAACCGGTTGACTTTGAACTTCTCAAGCAGAACGTGGCGGCGAAGGTCGAAAAGCCCTGGGCGACGACCGGAACGAAGAACCACGCGGGCCGCAACATCATCAACTCGCTGTACATCGAGCCGGATGTGCTCGAGAAGGTGAATTACAGGCTTCTTGAGAAATACAACGAGATCCAGCAAAAGGTGCCGCAATACGAAGCGTTTATGACCGACGATGCCGATGTGTTTTTGGCGGCATACGGCACCACGGCGCGCATTTGCAAGAACGTTGTGCTGATGGCGCGAGAGCAGGGCATCAAGCTCGGCCTCATCCGTCCCAAGACCGTGTGGCCGTTCCCGAACAAGCCGTTTGAAGAAGCCGCGAAAAAGGCCAAGCATATCCTCGTCGTAGAGATGAGCATGGGGCAGATGGTGGACGATGTCCGCCTCGCCGTAAACGGCGCTTGCCCGGTTTCGTTCTACGGGCGTACCGGCGGCATGGTGCCCACGCCCGAGGAGATCTTGAATGCGTTGAAGGAGGCGGTAAAATAATGGCAGTCGTTTTCGAAAAACCAAAGGCATTGACGGATGTGACGCTGCATTACTGCCCCGGCTGCACACACGGCATCGCGCATCGTCTGGTAGCGCAGGCGCTGGACGCGCTGAACTGTACGGACCGTACCATCGGCGTGGCCCCGGTTGGCTGCGCGGTGTTCGCCTATAACTATTTCAATTGCGACATGCAGCAGGCCGCCCACGGCAGGGCCCCTGCGGTGGCAACGGGCATCAAGCGCGCGCTGCCCGATTCGGTGGTTTTCACCTATCAGGGCGACGGCGACTTGGCCGCCATCGGCGCAGGCGAGATCGTCAACGCCGCGATGCGCGGGGAAAACATAACCGTTATCTTCATCAACAACGCGATCTACGGCATGACCGGTGGGCAAATGGCCCCTACAACCTTGTTGGGGCAAAAGACCACGACCTCGCCCTACGGGCGCAAGGCCGAAGGGCAGGGACCGCCGATCAAGATCAGCGAGATGATCGCGACGTTGGACGGCGCAGGATATGTCGAGCGCGTGTCGCTGCACGATGTGCCGAACATCGTAAAGGCAAAGCGTGCGATTCAAAAGGCGTTCGATCGGCAAATACAGAAGAAGGGCTTCTCGTTGGTCGAGGTGCTGTCCACCTGCCCCACGAACTGGGGTCTCTCGCCGCAGGAAGCGCTGAACTTCGTCAAAGAGAGCATGATACCCCAGTATCCGCTGGGCGTCTTGAAGGAGGTGTGAGGATGGAACAGCGCATATTGATCGCCGGATTCGGCGGGCAGGGCGTACTCCTGATGGGCAACCTCCTCTGCCACGCAGGCATGGAAGAGGGCAAAAACGTTTCGTGGCTGCCAAGCTACGGCCCGGAGATGCGCGGGGGTACCGCGAGCTGCTCTGTGACGCTCTCGGACAAGGAGATTGGAAGCCCGATCGTGACCTGTCCCGACATCTGCATCGTGATGAACCAGCCGAGTTTTGACAAGTATCTTCCCACGGTGCAAAAAGGCGGCAAGCTGTTTGTAAACACGTCTTTGATCAACATGGGAAAGACGCGCGACGATATCGAGATCTACGATGTCCCGACCGCGGACATCGCCCATGAGGTCGGAAACCTCAGAACCACCAACACAGCTATGTTGGGCGCCGTTGTCGCCAACACCGGCATCGTGGAATTGGAGAGCGTGATGAAGGCGCTTGAAGAGGCCTTTGGCGAACGCCGCAAGAATCTGTTGCCCGTCAACGAGCAGGCCATGAGGATCGGTGGGGAGAGGACGAAGAGGGTATAAATCGGAACAAATACAAAGCGCAGGAATTGCCCTGCGCTTTTTGCTTTTAAAATCTGGGAAAGCAGCGATTTGATTATAAGAACAGCGATTGGCATACATAAGCCCGCGCAGCGGCCGTTTTAAGGGGGTTAAGGGGTCGCCAGGGGGCCTAAGGGGGGAAATCGGAAGCCCCCCTGGCCCCTTGGCAAGAGAAGATGCATCACATTATGCTGCATAGTTTTCTTTATAGGTTTATCGACAGACTGGTGTGGGGGTTGCTTTGTTCTTTTTATTCTGATATGGTTATATAAAGTGAGGATTGAACAAGTGGTTGGGTCTTATCCTATATCTCAATAGAGCAATGAATCTAAATACTAACCCCTCGGTGTGCAGCCGAGGGGTTAAGTGTAATTGGTGAGCTCTGTTCGATCAAGTCAACGCATGGTCCGGCTTTTCACCCCGTACGACCTTCTCCACATCCACGACGCACTTTTCGCCCATGCCCTGCAGGCATTCCATGGTATAGGCCGAAATATGCGGGGTTACAATGATGTTCTTGTGGTGGAAATACGGGTGGGTGTTGGGCGACGGTTCATCGTGCAGCACGTCGGTCGCAAAGCCGCGCACAATGCCTTGACCCAGCGCCTCCAAGATGGCATCCTCTTTAATGAGGTCGCCGCGGGCAGTGTTGGTGATGTACACGCCCCGTTTCATCTTTTTGAACGCTTCCTCGTTTAAAAGGTAATGGCTGCTCTCGTTCAGCGAGGCGTTGAGCGAGATGACATCGGCTTCTGCCAGCAGTGTATCGAGGTCTACAACCTCTGCCCCGTTCTTTTTCACCCACTGTTTATCGATGTTCGGGTCCACCACCAGCAGGCGTGTGTTGAAGCCGTGCTTTAAGATTTCCGCAACACGGCTGCCGATGTTGCCGCAGCCGATCACGCCGACCGTTTTGCCCGTGAGGTTGTAGCCTATGAACTGTGCACGGTCATTCCAGCGGTTCTCCAGCGCCGCCTGAACGGCGGGAACGGTCTGCCGCATGACTGCCAGCAGGTTGGTAACGGCATATTCCGCAACTGCGTCTCTTTCTACCAGCGGCGGCACGATGGATACGATGGTGCCATGCTCCTTTGCGGCTTGCTTGTCGATGTTGTCGTGGCCGATGCCGTGCCTGGTGATCAGAAGAAGCTCATCCTTGTGCGAAAAGAAGGTTTTCCAATAAAATGGGGTGACGCCCGCGACGATGATATTGAAGCCGTGCAGCTGTTTTGCCAGTTCCACCTCGTCGACCGTGCTGGAAAAATCGAACCTCTCGACCCGGCCTATTTTCTTGAGTCTATCGATATGGTCCGGAAACAGCCTTCCGAAGCTGCTGGAATTGACGATTGCAATGTTGTAGTTGCTCATAACAGAACGCCTCCCATATTTTCATGTGTGATAACGCTTTTACACGTTGGACAAACCCGGTTGTACCGGTTTCTTCCGACCATTATAATACCATGCCCGCTTTACCAAATTCCATAGCGTTATTGGACACATGCACAAATATGAGGTGGAGAGCTGTTAGGATTTCGCTGCATCCATAACTTCCGCTGCGGCGGGAGGAATCAAAACCCGCCCGCCACCCATTAAGAATGGGGCTTCGCCCCAACCCATGGAAGGACAGTTTAAAAGAATACAAAAAAAACCCCGGTTTTCCGGGGTTTTGGATTTTAAAACTTTTTGACCCAAAGATCGCTGCCGATGGCTTTTAAGTGGTTCTGGTACTCGCTGGTTCCGAGTATCGCGTCGCGGTGGTTAATAAGCTCGATCTTTTTGTCCTTGATCCACTGTTTGATCGCATCCGAAGTCAGCGCTTCGACGTCCTGCGGACGGGCGAGGTTGAAATGCGTGGACGAATCCCTGTACACAAAATCATCCAGATACCCCGGATGCCAGGCGGTGATGGCGATTGCATGATCCTGCAGATGATCTGGGTCTTCCACAAAGTATCTCACGGGGTCGTAATTCCTTCGGTCGTTTGCATACTCCGCGTACAGAATCTTGAACACCGATTCATGCTGCACGGGCATAAAAATATCCAGATTCTTATATTTTTCCAGAGCTTCCGATGCTCTGCCCATGCGAGGGCTAAAGGGCTGGCTGACAAAGCCGTATGCGATGCCGTATTCGTCGCAAACCTGCTTTTTTGCCCTGTCCACAGGATTGCCATCGCTGACGTTCCCCGTCGTATCCGGCACACGGCCGATAACGCGGATGCATTTTTCGATCTGTGCGCGGCACTCGATCAGCGCCTCTTCAAAAACGGTGTCCTCTTTGAGCTTCTGGTTAACGCGGAATTTGAATCGACCTGTTTCGTCGATCAAAGAGGAAACATCCTTCGGGTCTGCCACAGGGCAGCCCCAGAAGTGTGAATGCCAACCGATGGAGATAAAGGGAAAATCCTTGATCTTTTCCAGCGCGTCGTCCGTACCCGGCGTATCGAACATCGTATCCACCGACGTGACAATGCCGTTTTCAATCGCCTCGAGGGTACCGATGTTATGAACCTTGGTATAGCCGTAGTCATCCGCTCGTATGACCAGTTTCATGCATACACTTCCTTTAATGATACTAAATAAATGCTATCACTGCCTAAACCCGGGGTCAAACTTCGAAACAACCCATCTAAAAGCGTAATTCAATGTCGGGACACTGTTGCAGCATACATCTATTGAGTACAGCAGGAGGAAACGTGTATATAAAAGGCTTCGAGCGCAATTCAACAAAGATACCAAAAGGCGAGGCGAAAAACTATGTTTAGCTGATCTGCAAAATCCTTTGAGTCAGCTCCTTACCCCTTTTTACGACCAAAATAACGGTATGTAAATTGAAAAAGCCCCGCAAGCGCAATGCGGGGCATTTCTTAAATGAGCTGTCGATATGGCCGCTCATTAAGGGGGGCTATCAATACTTGCCAAACTCGAAGTCGTTAAATGAGATGTGGGTTTCTGCTTTGGCACGTTTCGATTTGGCTCTTGCTTCGATCTCGTTCTCCGCAGCCATATGCGTATCCGCTTCGTGTAGCCTGAACTGGCCTACCATGTCCATCAACAGACTCGCCTGGCCGGAGAGCTCCTGGCTAGCAGCCGCCGCTTCTTGTGCAGTTGCGGAGTTTGTTTGCACCACCTGCGAGAGCTGGTCGATGCCGTTGTTGATCTGCGCGATGCCTGTCGCCTGCTCGTTGGAGGCGATGGCAATGTCGCCCACAAGCATCGCAGCTTTGTCCACGCCGTTTACGATATTCTCTAGCGCCCTGGCCGTCTGGTCGGCGATCTTCGTGCCGGCTTCGACCTTCTTGATGGAGCCTTCGATCAGCGCGGTGGTCTCGTTGGCGGCATTGGCACTCTTGGCGGCAAGGTTGCGAACCTCTTCGGCCACAACCGCAAATCCCTTGCCGTGCACACCTGCCCGCGCTGCTTCCACCGCTGCGTTTAGGGCCAAAATATTCGTCTGGAACGCAATGTCGTCGATGACCTTGATGATCTTCGAGATGCTCTCGGACGAATCGTTGATCTCTTCCATCGCGCGCTGCAGTGCTTTCATCTGCTTGTTTCCCTCGACAGCGTCGAGCCTGGCGTTGTTGGCAAGCCCGTTTGCTTCGTTTGCATTGACTGCGTTCTGTTTGGTCTGGGATGCGATCTCGGAAACGGTGACGGAGAGCTCTTCGATGGCGCTCGCCTGCTCGGTTGCGCCCTGTGAGATGGTCTGGCTGCCTTCGGACACCTGCCGTGTGCCGGAAGAGACCTGGTTGGACGCGTTGTTGATCTCGGCGAGCGTCGCGTTGAAGGCGATGACAATGTCGTTGATGGAGCGTTTCAATTCCACAAAGTCACCCAGATACTCGGAGGTGATCTCGACCGTCAGGTTGCCCATGGACATTTCGGAGAGTGTCTGGGATATCTGTTGTATGTATCCCCGTATTGTCTGCACGGCGCTGCTTAGGTTGTTTGCGATCTCGCTGAACAGCGCATATTGATCTTGCGTGTCAAAATCCGCTTCATCCACGATGATGTCACAGTTCAAATCCCCGCGCGAGAGCCGCTGCAGGCTGAACAGAAGCTTCTGGACCTCACCGGCCTGGTATTGCGATTGCTTTTCCGCAACCTGGCTGGAGTGCTCGATGGTTTTAAAAGCAAGCCGTACATCTTTGTTGATGATCGCCGCAAGCTCGCCGGCTTCATCATTGTATTTGATATTCAGCGGCACGTTCATATCGCCTTCCGCCATCGCCTTGGCAACCTTTGCCGTCTCCTTGATGGGCTTTGAGACCATGCGGGAGAGCAGAACGCCTATACCGGTCGAAACCAGAACAACGGCGCCTATCGTGATCAGCGTTACAAAGACGACGCTGTTGGCCTGATCGGTGTTGTCCTGCGCCATTTTCTGTCCGTCGGTCAGATTGCCGCTCACCATTTTATCGATAGCGTCCATCTCCGCTTTGGCTGCGATTCCCGCTTCGCTGGTTTCGGAGATCATACCGGTTGCTTTCTGCTTTTGCCCTGCCAATATCGCTGCAATGACCGGGCTCAGCTTCGAGTCGAATTGTGCCCGGGCAGCCTTGAACTCGTTGAACATCTGCTGCACGTCTTGAGTAAGAATGGTAGCTTCGTATTCGCTCTGCAATCTGGTCATATCCGTGTTCAGATCAGAGATTTTTTGAATCTGAGCTTCCACTTGGGCCGGATTGGTTTCCAAAATAGCCTGACGCAGAGAAACCCGCATCATTTGAAAGTCATCGGATAGCTGTGAAAGCTTTGCCGTTGGTACGAGCATATTGTTGTACAGCTTCATGCTGGAATTGCTCATCGACTTGATATTGAGCAAGGTAAATACACCCATAGCCGCTGTCATGAAGGCAGCAAAAAGAAAGCCCGCGATCAGCTTTGGCGCTATCTTCATGTTGGTAAACCATTTCATTTGCCTTTCCTCCTAGTGTATGTTGGTAAGTATCTGGATTTCTTCATCCATAAACAGCTTTCTGCAGTCAAGCAGAAGCGAAATCCTGTCCGAAAGTTTTCCGATGCCCTGCATATATCTGCCGCAGGCTCCGGTATGCACAGGCGGTGGGGGAACGATGTTCTCGTCGTCAATGCTTGTCACTTCGGCAACATTGTCCACGATCAGCCCCGTGCAAAGATCGGATGTTTCGATCACGATGATGCATGTGCGATCCGTATACTCGATCGGCTCCTCTTTGAACTTCAGGCGCATGTCGATGACCGGGATGATCTTTCCCCGAAGGTTAATGATGCCCTTGAAATACTCCGGGACTTCCGGCAGCTCCGTGATGGGTTGCATGCCTATGATCTCGGTGACGTACTGAATCTCGATGCCGAACGTTTCTAAGCCCAGTGCAAACAGAAGATACCTTCCGTGTTGCTCGTCTTCGACTTCCGAACGCGCTGAAGAGAATTCCGTCATAACAGTCCTCCGTAATACTTTTGCTGTACAATATAATGAATCGATAAAAATGCAGGTAAGATTAGAAATAATTATTTTAAATGATGTTAGAATAAAGTCTATTTATTAGAATATTTTCGTATACGGCCATCCAAAGGATGATTCGTTATGATATATCGTGGAATGACGGAATATAGCTTTAAAAGGTGAGATTTGGTATTGCTTCCAACAGGCCGAAAGTTGTGCGGACGACAGGCCGGTAAAATACAAAAAGACTCCATAAGAGGTTTTTTGTTTGCATCGCGTTTCGCCCATTGCCAATCCTTCAAAAGGATCCTGTATTGCCCCGCAAGCCCGATAGGCCGATTTCATCGATAGACAAAGAGCGTGACAGACAATAAAAAAGGGGCTTGCGCCCCTTTTTAAATTTTGCGGTAACGGCTTGTCTGCCCTTGCTAGGTGTCCGACTGCGCATATTGGCAGAAAAGCATTCTGTTTCACCATTTCCAGTTAATGTTACTAAGTAATTCCAAATCCCTTAAAGTTCGTTTTCCACTTTCTAAAACCTTAACATTTTGCATATCAATAGTTGCAATGCCCAAATCGTTGCAATAGTAATCAATCATTTGAAGTTCCAAAATATCTGATGAAAAATTGATAACATATCCTGTGAAATCATCATCTTCATTAACCATTATTATATTACTATTATCCACTGCATGCTGAAGAAAACTAACCAAAGGATTAGTATCCAGCTTTTCTATATACCTTCGTTTCTGCTTCTTGAGCTCAAACAGCTTTTTTATCTTTTCCAAATACCCTTTATCTCCACCAAAAATAACTATTTTATCTAGCCATATTGTACAAAATCCGTTTTCTTCTCCATATGAATCAACCATATTAATTAAAACATTTTCGTCGTCCATTTGAAGCAGATAACCCAGAGTAAAGGAGTGAGGCTCATCTGAGTCAGTATAAACAGACACAAGAGTATCCGTACCGACTAAAGTCTCCAAACTTTTCTGCATTTCCTTATTCATAGTGTTTCCCCTCCAATATTTAGACTATTTTGCTGATGACTACAATTTGATTCCACGATAACTGTATGTACAAGAAAAATCAAGGACTGTAAAAAGTACTCTTACCTCTGAATACCGAGAACTTTGATGGCCAAAGGGTGTAGCGTATTCGAATATCTACATTTGCGCCGGGCAGTTATTCACTCCCTTAATAATGAAGAGAAGATAAACAATGGCTTTGTAAAATTGTTATCAAATAATAAGTGCAAAGTAATATATGGAGTAAGCCGCGCAAAACAAGGAAACAATCCTGCTTACAGGCCGCCATGTCAGCGTTTTAGCCAGGTAATAGTAAAACAATGAACCCTCAGGGTAATTTTAAACTGCTATAAATGGCTTTGTTGAGATTTGGGATTTCCAAACAAAGGAACTGAACAAAATATTTCACTTATTATGAAAAAAATATCCGTACAGAGCGCTCTTGACAAGTAGAATACGCATTAACTATAGTATAAAATAGCAGAAAATTTCGTGTTGTTCACTCATTGCATTTGTGATTTTCATACGTGTATAGTTCCGAGTGAACACGATGTTCGACAGATGTGTATCGGGCGATGCGGGATGCCGCTAAACTGGGTGATGGTGAAGTTATGGGAGTGGTTGAATGTCAAAGTTGAAAACCGATGCCGTGCTTGTAGTGTCGACTGTGCTCGGGTATAACTAGACGTTTTTCGGGCGCCGTCATCATGATCGGCGCCTGTATTATGATGATTGCGGCTTGATTGGCATGCACAGCCTTTCGCCGCTTAGCATAAAAGCATGCAGTATGATGAATGTATGACAGGCTTTTCCAACGGGAGTGTACTCGCGTTGGCGAACAGAATAGCGACACAGAGACTTTGCCTCCGTTGTTCTTGGTTTTCTCCTGCCAATCCGGCAAGTGTGCCGGATGAAAAGATCGTTGAAACGGTATGAAAGCGAAAGAGGCAGTTATCATGAAAAACAGAAAGCAAAACATCATTTATCAGTTGATCACCAGCGACGAACCGCTGACCGCAAGCGAGATTGCAAAGCGTCTGTTGGTCAGTACCAGAACCATCAAAATGGATATGGGAGGAGTCCGGGAGGACCTTAAAAAGGTAGGAGCTACTCTTGTAGCAAAGAGAAACAAGGGTTATTCCATACGAATTGAAAACTATGCCTTGTTCCAGCGTTATATTGAGCAGATACAGCTCAAAGAGTCCACGTTTGTTAATAAAATCGCCATCAGCGATACGGAACGGTTTTTGTTCATTGCCAGAAAGCTGATTGCCTCTCCCACCTACGTAAAGATCGACGACATTGCAGACGAGCTGTTTATCTCCCGGAGCACGCTTCGCGAGGTCTTCAAAAAAGTCATAGAGTTTTTCAACAGTTATAACCTATTGTCCGATAGCAGGGCTGGCCGTGGAATCCATATCTATGGGGCGGAATACCTGATCCGCATGGTAATGACCGACCTTTTGGTATTCCATTATCATAAGGTACAGCTGGATAATGCTTGCCCGGAATACATGCAATGGCTTGAATGCGAAGATATGGAGCGGCAGAATATCCGGCACAGCTTTTTACAAACGCTAAGAAGGAACAAGCTTCCTGTCTTTGACAACGATACGCAGCGCCTGTCAAGGTACCTTATCATCGCCAGGAACCGCTATAGGGCAGGCCATACGATAGAGCTTTCGGCCGAATGGATCGAGGAAATCAAGCAACTAGATGACTATACCGTAGCACAGCAGGTATTTGAAGATCTGGCGAAGAGCTTTGCGGATTACGATATGCCTGAACACGAGATTGCATTTTTTGCCATTTGGATGCTCTGTTACCGCGACATGGCAGAAATGGAGGTCAGCGAAGAGAAATTCCCAACGTATTTCAACGACGCTAAAAAATACGCCGGAGAGATTCTCGACGACGTTAAAAAGACGCATGGCATCGAGCTTTCGCAATCGCCGTATGCGGGTGAACTGGTCAATACGCTGATCCCGATCCTCGCGAGAAACCGGTTCGGTTTTATTGGGTCCAACAATATCATACCGACCATCAACCAGGCGAACCAGAGCCCGGTCCCGCTTGAAATTGCGCGAACGATGATCGGCAGCCTGGAAGCAAAGCTGGGGAAAAAGGTCAACGACAAATCGGTCGTCTATCAATTTTCCACCTATGTTTTTAAGATCCTGTATTTCGTTGAGTACGACACCAAAAAGCTTAATCTATTGGTGGTCAATGAGGACGAAGGGAAGAAGTTTGGCGATATCGCCATCCAAAGGGTACAGGCGTTCTTTGCTCCATTGATAGGCACCTGCACAAAAGCCGAATTCTTTGAAGTTCGCGGTATGAACCAAAGCGAGTATGACGCCATACTCATGGACGTGCCCGCCGACATCGTCTACAATTACGACCTTCCGTATGTCACACTGCATACGGTTATGGAACGCGGAGAGCTGGTACGGCTCTACAACGACATCCTCATCCGTGCCTATTCCTTTGGGCATCTGCTTCCCGACGATTCGATCGTTCAAATTTATGAGGACTTCGACTTCGTATCCGAAGAGCAGTTCTTTCAGCTACTAAGCATCAAGCACTGCAAGGACCAGGAGAGCCGCCAGATCATGATGGAGATATTTCATCTCAAAGAGGAGATCGTTTCGTATCGCTGCGGCGAGACGGTTTTCCTGTTCGGGCGTCATGGATTGACCGATGGCGAGGCTGTCGATGTGTACCTTCTCAAAAAGCCCGGACGCTGGGCGGGCGGAGACATCAGGGTCATCCTGTACATATGTTTGGATTGGCAAAATAGCCTCCAAAAAGTCAAAGCGATGAAAAACAGCCTTTGCCGGTTGTATTTGGAGCCGGAGTTTGCCAAATTCTTTGTGGAAAACAAATCGACCGCTCTTGAAAGGCTGGTGTATGAATCTCTAAAGATTTGAGCGCAAAAGAATAGCCCCTGGCGTTCTTTCCTTCTTTTTACTATACCATACACGGATTGGAAAGAATGAAAACGCCGGATAGGCTACGCCAAAGAATAGAGGAGCATATGAAGAACAGAAAGCAAAGCATCATACTTCAATTGGTCTCAAGCACTGAACCAATGACGGCCAGCGAGATCGCCAAACGGCTTCGTGTCAGCCCCAGGACTATCAAAGAGGACATGATTGCCGTCCAGTCCGAACTGAAAAAAGTCGGCGCGACGCTTATAGCAAAAAGAAATAAGGGTTATTCGATTCAGATAGACGATGCAGACCTGTTTCATCCTTATATCGAGCAGGTCAATATGAAATCCTCTTCCTTTACGAACAACGGGAACATATCCGACGCAGAACGGTTCCTCTATATCGCACGAAAGTTGATTTCCGTACCGGCGTTTGTAAAAATAGACGACATAGCAGATGAATTGTTCATCTCCCGCAGTACGCTACGCGATGATTTGAAGCGCGTCAGTGAGGTCCTGCGAAGCTATCATATGACCTTTGACAGTCGGCCGGGTCGGGGAATCCGCGTGTATGGAGCTGAGTATCAGATCCGCATGGTGATGACCGACCTGTTTGTGTATTATTTTCATAAAGTCATATTGGATGAAACATGTATTGAATACACGCGTTGGTTTGAATGCGAGGATTTGGAACGCCAGGATATACGGCACAGTTTTCTTCATACGCTTCGGAAGAACAATCTATTGGTTTTTGACAATGATACACAGCGCATCTCCCGGTATCTGATCGTCGCCAGAAACCGGCATAAGGCAGGCTACTCGATCGATCTTCCGGGCGAATGGGTGGAGGAAATCAAATCGTTTTACGAGTATCAGGTGGCAACCGAGGTGTTTGCAAACCTCGCCAAAGAGTTTCCCGGATACGATTTACCGGAGCATGAAATTGCATTTTTGGCCATCTGGATACTCTGCAACCGCGATATGGGGGATGTCGAAATAAATGCCCAAAGGTATCCCCTGTTCCTCGAAGATGCGAAAAGGTATGCCGAACAGATATTCCGTGATGTTCAAAGGATACATGGCATCGATCTGAAACAGTCGGCAAATGCGAACGGGCTTGTCAACATATTGATTCCCAACCTCGCCAGAGACCGGTATGGTAGCATTGGCGCCAACAACATCAATACGATCCAAAGGCGGATGAATCTGAGTCCTTTGCCTTTGGAAATAGCGCGAACGATGCTGGACAGCCTGGAGACGAAAGCGGGCAGGAAGATTAGCCCCAACACGGTTGTATACCAGTTCTCCGGATTTGTATACAATGTATTGAATCTGGTAAATTATGATATCAAAAAGCTGAACTTGCTGATCGTCAGTACGCAGGGCGGTAAGTTGTTTTCGGACATAGCCATCCAAAGGATCCGGCTGTATTTTGATCCATGGATTGAATCCTGTACCAAGGCAGTTCTTTTCGAAATCCGCGGGATGGACCAAAACGATTACGATGCCATAGTCTTCAACTCTCCCGTTGATTTCATCTATAACTACAGCCTTCCATACGCAAACATTCATACGGCTCTCGAGCCCGGGCAATTGCAGAAGTTCTACAATACCATTCTGATCCACGCATATCAAATAGGCCATCTTTTGCCCGATGATTCGATCATACGTGTATACAACGATTTTGACTATGTATCTGAAGAGCAGTTTTTTCAGTTGATCGGTACCAAACATTGCGAGGACGAACAAAGCCGGCAGTGTCTGACACAGATGTTCCTGCACAACGAGCAGATCGCATCCTATCGGAGCGGTGAGGCGGTTTTCCTGTTCGGAAGGCAGCAATGGACTCAAAACGAAGCTGTTGAGGTGTATATCCTCAACAAGCCCGGGCATTGGTATGGGGCTGAGATCAGGTTTATCCTTTACTGTTGCATAAACTGGCAAAACGACCTCAAGAGGATGAGAGCAATGGAAAACAGCCTTATCCAACTGGACATCAGCCGGGATTGGAATTGTTTGTTTGCCGACAACAAGCCGTTTGAAAAACTGGTATATCAGTCCCTGCAAATTTGATCCGAAGCAGGTAATTCAATCCGATCAATCACTTTTAAAATTCATTTTTTTCGTCAAAGAAAAATGAACGAATAATTCGTGTTCCTAAAAAAGTGATCAGATATCGTCCATGGTACTTGCTTTTTGAGAAAATCCGTCATATAAAAAAGAAGGAAAATTATAGCATCCCTTATATATACATTTTCATCTGAAAACAGTAACAATAAGGGTTATAATATAACTGAATTTAATAATAAAATCATTAATAATATCAATATCCACCAAACTTATACAACAAAATCTTGCACCAATTGAACGTTAAAAATACACGTTGAATTCAAAGTTTCGCTCGAATAAAATCAAATTCGAGGGGGACGAATATGCTAAGAATTCTTATCGCTTCTCATGCTCATTTTGCCAGCGGCATTAAAAGCGCCGCTGAACTTTTGCTTGGACCCAACGATCGGATTACAACCTATGATGCATACGTTGACCAAAGCTCTATCAAAGATAAATTCGATGAATATTTCCAAACAGTGGATAAAGATGACCAAGTATTGCTTCTTTCAGATGTTTTGGGCGGAAGCGTCAATCAAATGATGTTCCGCTACCTCGATCGCCCCAATACAACATTGATTACAGGAATAAACCTCTCCTTGGTATTGGAATTGGCGCTTCGCGAAGAGATATCCGAAGAAGAGATAGATTTAATTGTTGCAGAGAGCAAGAAAGTACTGTGCATCGTCAGACGGGATGGGGATCCCACAACAGAAGTGTCTGGCGAAGGCACAGATTTTTTTTAAGTAAGGAGGTGAAAACATGATACCACTGTTAAGACTGGATGAACGCTTGATCCATGGCCAGGTGGCAATCAAATGGTCCCGCCACTACAGTGTGGACCGGATCGTGGTAATCGACAACGAAGCCGCAACCAACCCGATTATCGAAAAATCGCTGATGATGGCAGCTCCTGCAACAGCGAAGACCACGATTAAAAAAGTAGATGATGCCATCGCTCTACTCAACGATCCGAGAGGCGCATCGCATCAAATTCTCGTCATTTGCAGCTACCCGGACGACTTGCTCAAGGTTGCAGAAAACGTGAAGGGGATCGATCTTGTGGTGGTCGGCAACTATGGTCGCATTGCTCCGAGAAAAGGCAATGAGCTGCGCAAGACCTACCGGCAGCACCTCTACGCGTATCCCGAGGAAGCGGAAATCCTCAAAAAAGTCGTTGCGACCGGGCTGAAATGCGTCTACCAGGTCATTCCCGAGGATGTGCCTGAAGACCTGGCCAAAGTACTAGGTTAATTTATTTTCGTACAGGAGGGGTAAGAAAATGAGTGTCTCGTCTGCTGCTCTTATCGCAGTAATTACGTACTTAGTCGTAGCATATCTGGACATGTATATTCTTGGCTGGCAAACACTCACACGGCCAATCTGCCTGGCGCCTTTTGTTGGCTTGGCTCTTGGCAATTTCCATACCGGAATTCTCATGGGCGCTTCGTTGGAAGCCATCTTCATGGGCATCTCGGCCATCGGCGGAAGCGTTCCTGCAGACACGGCTTCCGGCTCGATCGTTCCCACCGTTTTCGTTATCGTGACAGGTGCAAGCATTGAGACCGGTATCGCTATGGCAATGCCGATCGGCGTCGTCATGAACTCGATCCGTGGCCTCTGGAACCCGCTTCTGTCCTACCTGGCACCGTACTGGGAAAACCTGGCCATCAAAGGAAAACCCAGGAGCTTTGAAATCCAGGTCAGGATATTTGCCGCTGTCCCGATTATCATTCCCTGCATCCTTATGTATATCGCGATGACGCTTGGCGTCACCGGCCTGAACAACCTTCTCAACTCAATGCCGAAGTTCGTCATGACCGGCCTGACCGCCGCTTCCGGCATGCTGGTCGGCGTTGGATATGGCGTTTTGACCTCCATGATCTGGAACGGCCAGATCGGTGCGTTCTTCTTCGTCGGTTTTGTCATGGCCAAAGTTCTCAATATGAGCACACTGGCTATCGCGATCATCGGCGCCTGCATCGCAGTGGTCATGTTCTTCCAAGACAAGAAGTTCATCGATCTGAAGAATTCGGTTAAAGGCGGAGAATCCAAGAGTGAGGAGGCGTTTTTCTAATGGCTAAAACATACAAAGAATTGTCGGCTGAAGAGAAAAAGCTTATCAAACGCACATGGCTTCGTTCCCATCTTATCTTCTGCGTATTCACGCAGCCCAAGATGCAGGCAAACGGCTTCACACTGGCCATGATCCCCGCCATTGAGTCCATCTACAAGGATGACGAAGAGGGCAGGATCGACGCGTATAGGCGTCATCAGCAATTCTTCAACACCCATACGGTTCCGACCGCTTTCATTGAAGGCCTGACCGTTGCGATGGAGAAGGAAAAGAAGGAAAAAGGCTCTGTTACCGGTGAAACGATCAGCGCGATCAAAGCGGCTCTGATGGGCCCGACGGCCGGTATGTTCGACTCTCTGTTCTTCAACTGCTTGCGCATCATCGCCGCCGGTATCGCCATTGGCATGATGAAGACCGGCAGCTTCCTGGGCATTCCGCTGTTCATCATTCTGTACGGTGTACCGATCTCGATCATCAAGTACCTGTTCGTCAAATACGGATATTTGCTGGGTACGTCGTTCATCGATACTGTATTCAGTTCCGGCTTGATGGAACCCGTGACCAAAGCAGCTTCCGTTCTGGGTTTGACGATGGTTGGCGCAATGACGGCAACGATGGTCAACGTTCCGGTGAAATTACCGATCAGCATCGGCGGAGCGAAGGTTGTCATCGGCGACATCATCAACTCGATCTTCCCGGGTATCCTGAGCATCGCATTGGTATTCTTCCTCGTGTACCTGATCAAGAAGCGCAAAGTAAGGATCACTACGTTGGTTCTGGCCATGCTGGTGGTCGGTATACTGGGCGCCTGGCTCACGATCTTCTAAACTCACACGACCTGATTGCGTGTGCCATAGGAAAAGACCTATGGTACACGCAACATTTTTATTGGGTGATACAATGAAAGACCTGATGATGCTCTACGGCGTCACATTGGCGCGGCGGTACAAAAAAAAGCAGAAGGCATATTTTATCAATCAAATAGGCGAATTCTATCCTGAAAAAGGCTTCAAGGTGGCGTTGCAGGAAAAGAGTGCCCGTTTTTTTACGCTCATGAATGTCATCGCCGGGGACATAAGCACAGCAAAAACCGTTTTTGTCGCTGCGTATGATACTCCATCCAAAGCTTTTCTGCCAAATACCAAATATTATCCTTTTCATGCGGAAAGAAACATAAGCGAGGAACGTCTGAATCTGGTTTCGCAGATCGGATTGTCGCTTATCGCAATTGTAGGCGCTTATTTCTGTTTTCGCCTCTTTATGAACGCACAGGGTGGCATGAAGGCTTTGTATCTTATTCTCGCGGGTGCATTGTCGCTGCTGGCTCTGTTGTCTGTCAGAACCAAGGCCAATGCGTACAACTTTAACAAAAACAGTGCAAGCCTTGCGGTGATGGCAAAAATCGCTAAAAGATGCAAAGATAACAAGGACATCGCTTTCGCTTTTTTGGACTACCAAGCTTCTTCTTTTGAAGGTATCAAAGCGCTCATGGAGGATAAGCGGTTTCTGGATAAGAACCTGATTATGCTGGATTGTATTGCAAGCGGCCAAACGCTGATACTAGCGCATCGGGCGATGACCAACAACAAAGCCGACCGCTTGATAGAAATCGCCAAAGCAAACAACGTGGAGATGATAGACAGGGAATACAGCGAGCAGAGGGCAGAGCAAAACGTCATGTCCTTTGCAAAGCAGTTGCTCTATATTGTATCCGGCTCTGTAGAAGACAAGGAGTTTATCGTAAAAAAAACCAGAACGAAAAAAGATGTTGATTTGGATATGAAACGGTTGGAAGGTATTGCGGAAACTTTGACCAATTTTATAAAAAACGGAGGAAAGTGACATGGTCGTTAAGTCCAACAGGATCTATTTTGAAGATGGCATGAAAAGCGGATACCTGGTGATTGAGGACGGCAAATTCAGCGGGTTCATAACCGATGCCGGAACGCAGGAATTCATCGATTACACAGACGACAGGATCATTCCCGGCATTTTTGATACCCACAACCACGGCACAAGCGGATACAGCCTAATGGGAACGGGCGATTATGAAAAGGATGTCAAGAATGTTCGCGGATACCTCAAAGGCTTGGCAGCCCAGGGCGTTACGAACATCTTTCCAACGGCGCACGGCACCGCGATTAAGGCGGTTGCGGATGTCGCCAAAACACAGGTGGATGGTGCCACAATCGTGGGAATCCACAGTGAAGGACCCTGGCTGAACAGGGTAGGCGAAAAGGGAATCAAGACGGGCTGGCCGGAAGTGAGTCTTGAAACGGCGAAGAAGATCGTATCCGATGCGCAGGGACTGCTCAAGCTGATGGCACTGGCGCCGGAGATCCCGGGCATTGACGAGATCATCGAATACCTGCTTTCCGAAGGCATCGCGATTGCCTATGCGCACAGCGACTGCAACTATCAACAAGCGTTGGCGGCGTACGCCAAAGGCATTTCGGTCGCAACGCATACGGGAAACGTCATGACCGGCCTGCATCACAGGGATATCGGCGGCTTGGGCGCAGCGCTGACCTGTGACGATGTGTTTTGCGAAGTCATCTGCGATGGCATGCATATCTGTAATGAAATGCTGCAGATTTATTTCAAATTGAAGGACACGTCCAAGTTTGCCATGGTTTCGGACTGCTCGGCGATGTCCGGGGCGCCCGTGGGCACCTACAAGGGCTTCCATGCGAACATGACGATGTCCGTCACTGAAAAGGGATTCGTGCTCACCGATACGGGGAGGCTGATGGGTTCGAGCCAGCCCGTTTTGTACGGCATCTACAACCTCGTAGAGAACGTGCATATGCCCATCGAGACCGTACTCAAAATGTCCTCTCTGACGGCAAGCAAAAAATACGGGTTTGACAAGACAAAGGGCTCTATAAAAATTGGCAAGGACGCAGATTTCGTCGTGATCAACGATGAGTACAAGGCGGTTGCCACCTATGCCAACGGGCGCAAGGTGTATGACCGGGCGGCGGACGGGGACATCTTTAACCCGGAATTCCTTTCGGAGATGAAGAAATAGGTTTCGCTAAAAAATGCAATGGGAAAAAGGAACGCGGGGCAAACCCGCGTTCTTCTTTTATGGCATATTGCCCCAAATGATAAAGAACCCCGCATCCTTCCGATACGGAGCCCTTCATTCCTTGATGCGCCTTATTGGCGCTTATGGTTTAATACTTACCAAAATCGGCGTCGTTGAACGAGATGAGCGGTTCGGTCGATGCCCGTTTCGATCTCTTCACTTCAACCTCGTTCCCGGGCGTATGTTGTTTTGCGCGATTGTCCAGACCCGAGAGCTTGAATTGGCTTACCATGCTCATCAACAGTTCCGCCTGGCTTGAAAGTTCCTCGCTGGCAGCTGCCGCTTCTTCCGCGGTTGCGGAGTTGGTCTGTACCACCTGCGAGAGCTGGTCGATGCCGTTGTTGATCTGCGCGATGCCGGTTGCCTGCTCATTGGAGGCGATGGCAATGTCGCCTACAAGCATCGCGGCCTTGTCCACGCCGTTTACGATGTTTTCCAGCGCTTTTGCCGTCTGATCGGCGATCTTTGTGCCCGCTTCGACCTTCTTGATGGAGCCTTCGATCAGCGCCGTGGTATCCTTGGCGGCATTGGCGCTCTTGGCAGCAAGATTTCGCACCTCTTCGGCAACCACCGCAAAGCCCTTGCCATGGATGCCGGCCCTGGCTGCTTCAACAGCCGCATTCAGAGCAAGAATGTTCGTCTGGAATGCGATGTCGTCGATGACCTTGATGATCTTAGAGATGCTCTCGGACGAATCATTGATCTCTTCCATCGCACGCTGCAGCGCCTTCATCTGCTTGTTGCCTTCTACGGCATCGAGGCGGGCGTTGCCGGCAAGCTCGCTGGCATTGTTGGCGTTTAGCGCGTTCTGTTTGGTTTGGGAAGCGATCTCGGAAACGGTGACGGAGAGTTCCTCTATGGAACTGGCCTGCTCGGTGGCGCCCTGCGAAATGGTCTGGCTGCCCTCGGACACCTGGCGGGTTCCTGCGGAAACCTGCATGGACGCGTTATCGATTTCGGAGAGCGTTGCGTTGAATGCGGTGGCGATGTCGTTGATGGAGCGCTTCAATTCCACGAAGTCGCCAAGGTATTGCGAGGTGATCTCGACCGTCAGGTTACCCGTGGACATCTCGGAGAGCGTCTGGGAGATCTCGGTTATATACCCTTTGATCGTCTGCACGGCGCCGGTGAGGTTGTTGGCGATCTCGTTGAACAGTTGGTATTGCTCCTGCGTGTCATAATCCGCTTCGTCTACGAGAATGTCGCAGCTGAGGTTACCGCGCGAGAGGCACTGCAGGCTGAACAGCAGTTTCTGTACCTCGCCGGATTGGTATTCTGCTTGCTTCTCCGATACGGCGCGTGACCGTTCGATGGTCTTGAACGCAAGGCGGACGTCCTTGTTGATGGTAGCTGCGAGCTCTCCGGCCTCATCGTTGTATTTGACGTTGAGCGGAACATTCAAATCGCCTTCCGCCATTGCCTTGGCAACCTTGGCTGTTTCCTTTATGGGTTTGCTGATCATGCGGGACAACAGGATGCCGATTGCAACGGAGATTAATAGAACAACGAACGTGGTGATGAGCGTAATGGTTACAACGCCGTCGGCTTGTTTCGCATTGCTGCTCGACATGGCCTGTGCGTCGGAAAGTTGGTCGGTAAACAGATTGTCAATGGCGGTCATTTCCGCTTTTGCCGCAACGCTCGCCGCGCTGGTATCGGAGATCATTGCGATGGCTTGCTGCCTTTGCCCTGCTTTGATTGCTTCGATTATCTTGTCGACCTCGGGTATATATTGCGCTCTGGCACTTTTGAATTCACTTAATAGCCGCAGGGTCGTGGTATCATTTGAAACAAGTTCCGATTCAAATTCACTTGAAAGCTTTGTTATATCAGCGCGAAGATCTGTGATTTTTTGAATTTGCACGTTAACTTGCGCCGCATCGGTCTCCAGAAGCGCCTGGCATATGGCTACGCGCATTGTTTGAAAATCGTCTGAAATTTTCGCGAGCGTAGTTGTCGGCACAAGCCTGTTGCTGTACATAATCATATCGGATTTTGCCAGTGATTTGATGTTGAACAGCGCAAAAACACTTGCAGCAGTCGACAAAAAAGCGACTAGTGCAAACGCAGCAATCAGTTTGGGTGCAATCTTCATATTCGTGAACCATTTCATTTGTTTTCCCCCTAATTGATGTTGGTCAATATCTGGACTTCATCATCCATAAACAGCCTTTTACAATCCAGCAGGAGCGAAATCCTGTCGGACAGCTTGCCGATGCCCTGCATGTATTTGTTGTAGGCGCCGGAGTGAATCGGCGGCGGCGGAACGATGTTCTCGTCATCAATGCCCACCACCTCGGCAACATTGTCCACGATAAGGCCCGTGCACAACGCATCGGTATCGATGACGATGATACATGTCCTGTCCGTGTATTCGATCGGTTCCTTTTTGAATTTCAGGCGTATGTCGATGACCGGAATGATCTTCCCGCGAAGATTGATAACGCCTTTGAAATAATCGGGAACCTCCGGCAATGTCACGATTGGCTGCATGCCTATGATCTCGGTAACATAGCGTATCTCTATTCCGAACGTTTCTTCTCCCAGTGCAAACAAGAGATATCTTCCGTGTTGTGTGTCTTCGACTTGTTCAGTCAGATTCATCTGAAATTCTGGCATACTGATCCCCCTAAACCAATTGTCATACCTTTTTATTCGTTATACTTAACAGGTACATTAGCTTTCTCATAAAAACACCAAAGAAAAACATTTATATGATTGCTCAATATATCGACTACAAGCTTTAAGACAATCGAATCAAGCCATGAACAGGATATCTATATGTTGACGACTTCCTGTATCGTGATGTTCAGACTGGTGATATCGTGCGCCAAGTCGATGTATTCGTCGGTCAGCTTATGATTTTGCAGCAGCCTGACGACGGGTCGCAGGCTCGACGATTCATGATTGTTGATCACAATGGCAATGTCGTTGGTGCTAAGCCGCACGCAGGTGCCCACAGGATACGGCATGACCTTGCGCGTGAAGGCGGTGACGATTTTCGGTTCGAACAGGATGTTGTTTTGTCCCATGATGTATTCGAACGCCTCGGAAGGGGAAAGGGCAGGGCGGTACGGGCGATCGGAAGTAAGGGCGTCATACACGTCCGCGACACAGGCGATCCTGCCCAGAAGCGGTATATCTTCTCCCTTTAAGCCAAAGGGATATCCGGAACCGTCGAAGAGCTCATGATGAGATAATACGACCTGTTTTGCTTTGTTGCTTCCAATCTTCTCACTTATGTAATCGTATCCCAGCGTGCTGTGGAGCTTGACGGCGGCAAACTCCTCGCAGGTCAATGCGGACGACTTGTTGATGATGTCCTTGTCGATGAACACCTTGCCGATGTCATGCACGATGGCTCCCATTGCCAATTCCTGAAGCTCGGACCGGCTCAATTCCAGAGCGGTGCCGATGACAACGGAAAGTACAGTCACATTCAAGCTGTGGCTGAAGGTATAGTCATCATAGGTACGCAGATCGACCATGCTGACGACTACATGGCGGTGGTTCATGATCTCATCCACCAAGTCAGCGATGCTGGAATCCAACCCGTTGAACTGGGAATTTACCTTCTTGTTCCATTTGTTTTCGGCAGAGATGTACAAATGGCGCAGCTTGCTTGTAACTTCCGTCTTCAGCTGGGTGCTGATGATGTTGACAACCTGTATATCCTTGGAGATTTCATCGTCAATATAAACGCCCTGGTATCCGAGCGCACGCAAGCGATTGATCAACTGCTGCGTCAATTCGACACCCGAGCGCAGCAGTGCCCTATTGTCGCCTATGGCCAGGTCGGTTGCAAGCAATTGCCCCGGCCGTAAGCAGTTTGTTGGCACAAATCGCATGCCCCCACCTCCCTAATCGATCTTTATTGGGTCGATCGGCAGGATATCAAGCGACAAGGCCGTTGACATCCAGTATCAGGCTTATATTGCCGTCGCCCAGGATCGTACATCCCGCGATTCCCTTGACCCATCCCATCGCGCGCGAGATGTAAAGCGGCATGGGTTTAATGACAGTCTGCTGCTCACCCAAAAGTTGGTCAACAAACAGGCAATAGGTTCTCTGGTCAGCCTCGATCACCATCAATATGCCATCCTCGAGTTCCGTAACAGGGGTTTCGACACGGAACAGGTCGTACAGGCGGTACACCGGATAGACCTCGTTTCGTATCATGATCATCTCGTTCCTGTCCGGATCCTTAAACACTTGCCCTTTTTGAGGCTTGAATGACTGTTTGATGTTCAATATCGGCAGCACATAATCGTAGTCTCCCACGGATACCAGCATGCCCGGTATGATGGCAAGCGTCAGCGGGATGCGGATTTGCACCGTGACGCCTTCGCCCGGCGTGCTGTCGATGGAAAGCGAACCGCCGATCTTTTCGACGTTCTTTAGAGCAACGTCAAGACCAACGCCCCTTCCGGAGTATTCGGTCACGGTGTCGTTGGTGGAGAAACCGGGCTTATAGATAAGCCCATATGCTTCCTTGTCGGTGATCTCGGCTTCCGACTTCTTCAGCAGGCCCTTCTCGATGCCCTTGCGTATCAAAGCTGCCTTGTCCAGTCCCTTACCGTCGTCCTTGATGGTGATAAGCACATCGCCTCCGGTGTTCTTGGCGTCAAGCGATAAGGTGCCAACCGGATTTTTACCACTTTGGATGCGCTCTTCCTTCGATTCGATGCCGTGGTCCATGCTGTTGCGCACGATGTGCATCAGCGGGTCAACGAGCGTATCGATCACGTTCTTGTCGATCTCGGTATCCTCGCCGCTGATCAAAAAATTGACATCCTTGTCGATCTTCCGGCTCATGTCGCGCACGATGCGCTCCATACGATGGAACGTCGCTGAAATGGGAACCATGCGGATGGACATCACGATATCCTGCAGTTCGTCGGTGAGCTTTCTGAGCTGGCGTGCCGCCTTTTCAAAGGACTCCAGGTGCAGTCCCGCTATCTCGGGGTTCTTGATAACCGTGCTCTCGGTGATGACGATTTCGCCCACAAGATCCATCAGGTTGTCCAGCTTTTCGAGCTTTACGCTCATGTAATTCTGGTTCTGCTTTTGTGCAGTATGGGTATCGGCAGCGCTTGCCGCCTGCTGGGTTTCCGCTTGCTTCTGTTCCGTTGTTTTGTAGAACAGCGGCAAGAGCTCCTGCTCCGGCAGTTGAAGCGCGTCAATTTCGATGGTTTGTATGAGGAGCGTCTCATGGATCTTCTTTTCCATGGCCTCCACGGTTTCGTCCGTATCGATGTACATGACAAACCCGTTTGCCACGATTTCATCCACGCTTTGATCGCCAAGGACGTCTTCGGGCAGCGTGGCAATCTTATGATATAGCCCCTCCAGGGATTTTAAGATCCCGAAGGCGCGGACATTTTCCATTTTGCTTTCTTTTTGAAAGAACACCCTAGCTTTGATGACCTGGCCGTATATCACGTGTTCACCGGATTCACTGTTCACACAGTCTTTGCCTGCGGTTTCAACGATATCGGGTTGAACGGCTTCCCCGTTTTTAAGCGCATAGTAATAGGCCTCGATCTTGCCGATCAGCGCTTCCGCTTTCTTTTCCGGCTGTTTTCCGCCCTGAAGTCCCTCGATCTCACCTCTTAGAAAATCCCCGGCGGAAAATACGAGATCACAGATCCGCTTATGGTCGGTTTTTTGACCGCGGTTTTCCCGAAGGTAGGCAAACAGATCCTCCATGCTGTGAGAAAGTCTGGTCAGCTCTTCATAGCCCATCATTCCGGAGGAGCCCTTGATGGTATGCAGGATTCGGAATATGGCATCGATCTGATCGGGCGAAAAACTTCCGCTCTTCTCGCCTGTGATCAAAAGACCATCCAGTTGATCCAAGAGCTGCATGTTCTCATACACGTATACATCCAAAAGCGATTCATTCATCGACATAATGGCATCCTATCCTTTATCGTTTGTTGCCGCTAACGGGGAGACCCTTACGGTATGTTGTTGAAAGCGGAAAGGATGACATCCTCCTTAAAGGGCTTGACGATAAAGCCTTTGGCGCCCGAGAGGATGGCTTCGCGAACCATGCTTTCCTGTCCCATCGCGGAGACCATGATCACATTCGCCTTGGGGTTGAAGGCCAGGATTTGTTTGATACTGGCCAAACCGTCCATTTCCGGCATCGTGATGTCCATGGTGACGATATCCGGCATTGTCTCCTTGTATTTTGTGATGGCGACAGCACCGTTTTCCGCTTCGCCGCATACTTCATATCCGTTCTTGGTCAGGATATTTTTAATGGATATCCTCATGAACGCTGCGTCGTCTACGATCATAACCCGTTTCATTTTTACGTCCTCCTCAATTTTGGTCATACATATATAGTTCGGTTCAAATCGTTCTTTCCGTACGGGGCCACGCCGTCCGGATCTTTAGTTCTCCCGTTGCGCAGGAGAATTCAATGGTTCTTCCCGTGTTGCCTCCGGTTTCCTCCGACTTGAGCGGTATATGGAGTTCGTGGAGCAGTCTGTGGCACATTTCCACGTTTCGTTCTCCGACCCGCAGCATGTCGTTTTGCGTGGAGGTTCCGAACATAGTTGCGCCGCCCGCCATTTTTGCATATAACCGGCTGCGGCTTGCACCTTGAGCCAACACGTCTTTTAAAAGGGCTTCCAGCCCCGTATCGGCGTATTTGAAGCGGTTTATCGCATCCCCTTTGGCTATGGGGAGCATGATGTGCACCATGCCGCCGATCTTTGCCATTGCATCATAGAGTACCAGACCTACGCAGGATCCAAGTCCCAGCGTGGTCAGCGTATCAGGGGATCTGGCAACCTTGCTGTCCGCGATCCCAATATAGATGTTCGCCATGTCATACCCCCATCTTTTGAACCAGCAGATCAAAGGACGGCACATCCGGGATCAAGAAGAAATGCCCGGACAACGTCGTTCCGTCACTGTCAAATTCGGTTTGCAGGAACAGAACGGTATCGCCGTAATCCCCATACATGGAAGCCGGGAGGTTCATTACGGCTGCGGCGTAGTCTGTGGTCATATAGGGTACGGAGCAATCGATCCGAAGACCCGTTAAGGAAGAAATTGCGGTGATATAAGCGCCTGAGAGAATGTTGCACACTTCCTGCAATGCTGACAATTGCATCTCGGTGAACAATTCATCCTGGTTCCCGCTATCTTCGATGCCCATTGCTGACAGCATGGTTTGCGCAAGCTTACGCGAGTCTTCCGCTTTTTGAATCAACAGGATACAGCCGCTGATTTCGCCGGAGAGTTCGATCAAAAGAGCCGTTACCAGCGCTTCCGGGCCTTCGACCGCATAGCAGATATCTTTGAAGGAGAAGAATTGCGCGCGGGGCACGCGGATTGCGATGGCCTGCCCCAAAAGGGAGGAAAGAGCCGTCACGGCATGGCTTCCGCCGATGTTTTGCAATTCCCGAAAGAAATCCAGTTGAATTTCGTTAAGTTCGTTTGGCCTAATCATTTCTGCCTTCCTTGTGTAAATTAGTTCAGAATAATATATCGTCAGTTCCGGCAACAGGTTTAGCCCTTGTCGAAAAAAGGCTGACTCATTTGTTCCTTTCATCGGTATGCACAGCCCGGTTGACCGCGAGAAAAATGCCTGCAAATAAGTAAAAGCCATGCCCTTACCACAAAAGAAATATAAAGGAGAACGCGTGATACGCCGATATATAAAAGGAAAGCCATATGGGTATTTGTGTTGTGGAA
>CAZHNN010000001.1:165372-174960 GCA_964533965.1 uncultured Clostridia bacterium
AGCAACTGTTTAAAAATCAGCTGATCAGCAGGCAATCGTCCGGATCGGACAATTCGTTTGCCGAATTGCTGGCGACATCGCTTCTGAGCGGTTCCTCCAGCGGAACAGACGCCACAACCGGATCCAATCTTGCCACATCGCTTTTGGGCAGTGTGCTTGGAGAGAAGAGCGATGCAAACGAGGAAGGCGGTATATCGTCCTCTACCTTATTGATGCTCATGATGGGATTCGGGTCGAACATGTCGGGAAACAGTCTAGGTGCAATGATGAGCAGCCTGGCAAACGCCTACAAGGGCAATGCCTATTATTCGGCCACGGGCAGCTCGCTTATGAGCGGGATACTCTCCGCACAGGCGTACGGAACGAATAACACTTCGGGCGCGAGCCTATACAACAACACCTATGTATACAATCCCAAGGCGACAACGAGCATACCGGCCTCGGCTTCGGTCGCGGTCAATCCCGTGGTGACAAGCAACGTAAACAACCGCAGCGCGTCGCAGTACCGCCGGGTGATCGACCAGTTCGACGTGGAGAACAACGTGCGCTACTCGCCAAAGAACGGCGGAACATATTGCAATATCTTCCTCTGGGACGTCACGCGCGCAATGGGCGCCGAGATCCCTCATTATATAGATCCCGATACGATGGAACCCAGGTATTATCCCGACGTCAAGGGCGCCACCGGCATGACGGCAAACAGGATCTACGACTGGCTTGGCCAAAAGGGAAGCGATTACGGCTGGCGTGAGGTAAGCGCACAAGAGGCGCAGATGCTGGCCAACCAGGGACATCCCGTGGTGACAGCCTACAAGAATCCGGGCGGGCACGGGCACGTGCAGGTGGTCTGTCCTTCCAAGGACGGCACATACAACTCCAAGAAAGGCGTCACCATCGCGCAGGCCGGAAGCCATCTGTACGATTACGCCTATATCACGGATGTGTTTGGAAGCAGAAGCCTTTCCAAGGTCAAGTACTATGCACACGCATGATACATGTGGGGCAAACCCAATATGTTAACTCTTTGTAAACATGGGATTTTTTGGTTATCCACCGGCGGAAAAAGCCGATGAATAGAGAAAGAGCGTTGGGTTTGACCCGATGCGAAATTGAAAAAAGGAGGTATCCTGCATGTCCGGCACATCGAGTGTGAATTCTACCACGGCATCCGCTTTGACAAGGCTCACCGGTCTTTCATCCGGCTTGGATACCGACTCAATCGTCAAATCGCTGCTCAAAGTCGATCAACTGAAGGTGGACAGGCAATTCAAGCTGGAGACCAGGTTGGAATGGAAGGCAGACGCCTTGCGCGAGATCAACTCGCTATTAAAGACGTTCAGGCAGGACAACCTGAGCGTTTTGAAATCCAGCGATAACATGCTATCAAGCGCTACCTATAAGGCGAACAAGGTCACCATGAACACCGACACCTCTGCCGTGAGCATGACGGCAAGCGCGTCGGCCGCGGCAGCAACGTTGACCATCAACAAGATCACTCAGATCGCCACCGGCGCGCAGGTGAAGGGCAGCGCCGCATTTCCAGCTGGCATCGACACGGGCACCAAATTGTCCGAGCTTGCCTTTACCAATGCGCTTCAATTTGACAACGGGGAGATTTCCTTCTCCATCAACGATGTTCCGTTTAGCTTTACCGGAGATGACACGCTTTCGGACGTCATGAACAAAATAAACTCGTCCGATGCCGGTGTGACGATGCGGTACAGTTCGCTCAGCCGTGGGTTTTACATCACCGCCAGCGCTACGGGCAGCGACAGCCAGGTCAAGATCGTAAACACGACCGGCAATGCGTTTTCCGCAGCCAACAGCGCGTTTGGCATATCGGCGGGTACGACCAACGGACAGAACGCGAAGCTGACCATTGACGGAACGGATGTGGAGAAGTCCTCCAACTCGTTTACCATCGACGGCGTCACCTATACGCTGAAAAATTCGTCCGATACCGCCATATCCTTTACGGTATCGCGTGACATCGACGGCATTTACGATAAGATCTCGAGTTTCATCGATAAGTACAATACGCTGGTCAAAACGCTCAACAGCAAGGTCACCGAGGAATCCTATCGTACGTTCGAGCCGCTCACCGACGCTCAAAAGGCGGAGATGTCGGAGTCGCAGATAGAAAAATGGGAAGAGAAGGCCAAGAGCGGCCTTCTGCGCCAGGACTCGAACATCCAGCAGTTGGTGAGCAACATGCGCAGCGCGTTCTATCAGGCGGTCCAAAGCACGGGCATCAGCGCCGCCGATATCGGCATTACGACGAAGAGCTATACGACCACCGGAGAGATAGTGATCGATGAAGACAAACTCAAGCAGGCTTTGCAGAAAAATCCCGACCAAGTGATGAGGCTGTTTACCAGCACGAGCGAGTCTGCCGACGCCGCCACAAAATTTTCGGAATCTGGCCTTATCACGAGAATTTCAAACGCAATGCTAAGCTACACCGACAACGCCACAAAGGTCACGCTCGACACGCTGACCACGCAGATCGATCAGGCGACCACCAAGCTTTCGGATCTGCAGGATTGGCTGTCGACGCAGGAAGAGAATTACTATAACAGGTTTTCCAAGATGGAATCGGCATTGGCTCAATTAAACAATCAAAGCAGTTGGCTTTCGTCGATCGTCAGTTCTTGGAGCAACGGTTGATGTCTATAAAAAGGAGTAGGGTATATGAACGCAAGGGCCTATGAAACATACAAAGAACAGGGCGTGCTTACCGCAAGCTCGGTCGATCTTGTCGTAATGCTATATGATGAGGCGATCAAGCAGGTAAAGCTGGGCGGGCTTTGTATCGAGAACAAGGATAACGAGCAAGCGAACCTGCATTTTCAAAAGGCCAAGCGCGTCATTATGGAACTGATCAACAGCTTGGACTTCCATTATGAGATATCAAACGACCTGCTCAAACTCTACGAATTCTTTTTGCATCAAATCAGTGTGATGAATGCGAACAAAGATAAGAGCGACATTGGACGGTTAACCGCTTTGCTGACGGATTTGCGGCAGACATGGAGCGGCGTTGCCAGAATGCACAGAAGCGGTAGGCCGGAGCCATGATTAAGGATAGTTATGAAATAGCGACTGAACGCGTGCTGTTGTTGTCCAAGCTGCAGCAGGCAATCGACCTTCTGCATGCACAGCTCAAACGGCAGCAGGAGTACCTTCATAACGATGACGTGAATGCCTTCATGGAGTCCATGTCGGAAAACCGGGAACGACTCGGCGAGATGGAAGAGCTGATGCAATCGCTGCAAAGATTACAAGAGCAGCCGGCATCGCAAACGTCCAGGGCGATGGAGGAAGGCATCTCGCTTTCCCTACGGCAGCTGCAGGAGACGGAAAGGCTCACCAACACGCTGGCAAACGAAAAACTGGAGAACTACAGGAAGAACGTGCGTGAGATACGCCTTGTTAAAAAAGGGGCCAAGTCCTACCTAAACCCCTACAGCAAAGTGGACGGCATGTATATCGACAAGAAGAAATAAGGGCAAGGGAGCGACGGCGATGAAGGTAAGATCAGCGGCACAAGCAGCGGCTCCGGTTGGAGTCATGGTTGCCGAAGAAAGCCATCAGGCGCAAGGTACCGGAACCGGCGTGTCATTTTCACGGCAGCTGACGCAGCTCAATGAGCTCGGTTATCAAAGGCATCTGGATGAACTCCATGAGCGCATCTATGTCACAGGCCAGTCCGTGGCGCAAAAGGCAAACCTCAAGGAATTCCAGCACTACCGGACGCTGATCGCCAGGTTCATCTACGAAGCGGTCAGCAACGCCTATTCGTTCAACAAGAGCGACCGGTTCGACGCCAAAGGCCAGCACAGTGCGTGCGCTCTCATCAAGAAGATCAACACGAAGCTGGACGATATGGCCCAGGAACTTTTGAACGAGCAGTCGGACAACCTGAAGCTCATGGGTATGGCGGAGGAGATCCGCGGAATGCTCGTGGATTTGTATATGTGAAAGAGAAGGGGAAAGAGTATGCCGATACAGGAAGACTTGTTGGAAAAAACCGAAGATACACAGCACGGGCGGTTCCTGGCGTTTGCGCTGGATGACGAGACGTTCTGCATAGAGATCAAATATGTGACCGAGATCATCGGCATCCAGCCGATCACAAAGGTCCCCGAGGTGCCGGAGTTCATCCGTGGCATCATCAACCTTAGGGGCAGGATCATACCGGTCATCGACATGCGGTTGAAATTCGGCAAAATGCCCATACCCTACAACGATAGGACCTGCATCATCGTGGTCGAGACCAAGACGCTCTTTGTGGGCTTCATCGTGGACAACGTGGCCGAGGTCATCACCATCGACGATGAGAACATCGTGCCGCCGCCGGACGTGCGGGTGGGCATGCAGAGCAATTACATCAAGGGCATCGGCAAGGTCGGCAACGATGTGAAACTCCTGTTGAACTGCGAAAAGCTGCTCGACGAGGACGCGCACGAGCCGATGGCGGAAGCTGTCTGATTGGCCTGCCAACGTTTTTGGCGGCTGTATGAAATACCGGAGAAATCCGGTATTTTTTTGTTTCGTCAAAATACTTCGTATTTTGACGAGTATGACGGTTACACAGGTATTCTGCCAAATCCGCCGCACACGCAAGAACATTGTTATGGCGGTTATCGTCGGATTTGTCCCGGTTCAGGATGGGATGCAAGATATGGGTCAGTGATCTCTGGAAACAACCAATTTACAGACTGTATTGACAATACATATGGTATATTTAAAAGGAAACATGTGGTCGTAGCCAATAGAAAAGTGAGCGTTTTATATTCGTTCAAATGAAACAAAAGAACCGTCCCGGTGTTTCGTCGGTGTTTCGTAAGTTGATAGATACGAACATGTCCTATGACATTTTTGAAAATGAGATGATACAGGTAAAGTTGTGTTTGAAGGCTATTAAGAGAAACATATATGCTATCGATTATATGAATTCATCCGCAATTGAAGACTAGTAGCCTACCTACTATTTCGTTGTATCAATAAAAAAATAATATAGTATCGCTGATATTTGACGTTTTTCAGCGTTGACATTGTATCTGATTTTGAGAAATAATGTGGAAAAGTGTATACATAAATCATAATGAGGATGGGGTTAATTAGAGCAAAAAGCTTTTCTACAAAATTTGAGCGTCGCCCTCGGAAGAGGGATTTTTCGTTTCAATGGGATCGAACCTATAGAAAGTGGATATATAAAACAAGCAAGGAGTGACTAAAGAAAAAACTTAATGAAACAAGAAATCGTCTCTATGTTTTTGAAAAAGAAAAAATCTTTAAATAGCGGAAGAAAATGGTATAATACGAAATAGTTTCAAACGATAAATGACGCTTCCATTTCCTGCTACTTGGGAGGCGTTTAGGGAGGCCCAACGATGCGCGAACGCCTGAAAGCGGAACCTGCGGAAGTGATCTGCAAATATCTCTTTGGTCCTTTCATAGCCGAGGATAATGTCCGTTCCTTTTACAACATGGCTGACATCAATCTTGCCCACGTTATCATGCTCGTTGACCAAAGGATCATAGACCGGGAAAGCGGCGTCTGTCTATTGAAAGTGCTGGGCGAAATGCGAAAGGCCGGACCATCGTGCCTTGATGTCCATCCGGAGTACGAAGACTATTACTTCAACGTAGAACAATACGTAATCGGCAAGGTAGGAGGCCTGATCGGCGGTAAAATGCATACTGCCCGAAGCCGGAATGATTTGGGTTCCACATTGGCCAGGATGAACGCAAGGGATTCCCTGGTAAAGATCATCGACATGGCACTTCAACTGCAATCTGTGTTACTCAACTTAGCCGAAGAGCATACAGAAACCGTGTTCACCGGCTATACGCATATGCAGCCGGCCCAACCCATCACCTTTGCGTATTATCTTCTGGCTGTCGCTCAAGCGCTCGGACGGGATTGCAAGCGCATGCTGGATGCAGCCGACCGCATGAATTTTGGGACGCTAGGGTCTTGCGCGTTTGCCGGCACCTCCTTTGACGTAAATCGCGATCAAACTGCTGCCTTTCTTGGTTTTGACGGGCCGATGTTTAACGCAATGGATGCTGTCGCGTCCAAAGATTATTTGATGGAGATCGCCGCGTGCTTTACGATGTTGGGTTCCACGCTAAACCGGTTTGCCAACGATCTGTACATCTGGTCGACCGATGAGTTTGGCTATATCGAGGTGGATGACTCGCTGGCGGTATGCAGTAGCATCATGCCACAGAAAAAGAATCCGATCACCTTTGAACACGTCAAAGCTAAATCCGCCCATCTTCTGGGTGCCTTTGTATCCATCACCACGACGCTCAAGGGTATTCCATACACCCACGTCCGCGACGGCAGCAGCGAATGCCTGCACTTGTTCTGGGATGCGTGCTATCAGACAGAGGCGATGCTGGCGCTGCTCACCCAGACTATAGCTACCATGAAGATCAACGGGGACGCGATGTACATAAGGGTCAACGCCAACTATTGCACGATCACAGAACTTGCCGACGAACTGGTAAAAACGGAGGGACTGCCATTTCGCACCGCTCACGGGATTGTGTCCATAATCGCGAGCAACAGTCTTGAAAAAGGATTGACTTCCGCGGAGATCGACGTAAAAATGCTCGATGAGGCGGGCGAGGCGGTTATCGGAAGGACGTTCGGCTGGACAAATGAAAAGCTCAGCCGAATACTCGATGCCAGGCGTTCGGTGGACACAAGAATCAGCTTCGGCTCGCCCAGTCCAATCCAATGCGGCGCGATGATCAAAGCGCTGCGGGACGATTTGGCCAAAGACAACGAACGCTTCAGCTCCTTTGGCGAAAAAATTGCAAACGCTAAAGCGACGCTGCAGAAACGGATTTTGGAGTTCTTCGAAGCGTAAAATCATCCCGATGAATGATAAAACACCGTTTGCTTGGGATGTTTACGGAGATAAGATAAAAACCCCAGTAAATTCAGGATTCAAGACCGACAACAAAGCGCTACACCTCCTTCTACAGAGGCTTCGATTCTTATAAAAGAGAGTGGTATTTGGGCTTCAATTTGAGATGGACCCCTACGGAATTTGTACAGTTTATAAATTGATGTTGTACTAGTACAAAGGAGCCTATGAAAGTCAATTTCCCTCCGACGATATTGCATGATATTGTCTGATAATGAATAAGAATGACTCTGATCAGCTCTGATACAGCTCAATATTGAACGACATTGTATGAGGTTATATATCGTAAAATCACTTCCTGCGCGCTCATAACCCGGAGGTCTCGATTTCCGATAGATACCGGCTTCAACCGGTATTTTTGTTTGCAGCGCTAATTGTTATAAATCATGCTGTTCGCAAGCTAAACATCAACGCTAAAAATGCCGATATAACCATTAGTCAGAGCAATAAATGGGCAGGATTTTTTATTATAACAGGTTGGGGAGGATAGACATGATGAATTTAGAGGATATATCTAAAAGACGAAAATTTATTATTATCAATTCCAGTATTGGAATGATAGCATTATTAATAGTGTATTGTATAGATATGCCAAAGATTGTGAAAGTCACAGCGATGTTACTGGTGATTATAGTTAATGCCTTCATGGGTGTAAAATATGGAATGACGAGTAACAAAAAATAAATCGGGACTTGCTCTTAATTTTATAAAATTTTGGCATATGCGGCGGATTTGCTGCCAATGAATACAAAACGTTCATAGACCAACAAAGAACAAAGTTCTTTGTTGGATAGAATACCGGCTCCAACCGGTATTTTTTCTTTGCACTCCTTTTATAAAAGCACTTTCCGCAAGCTAAACATCAACGCTAAAAATGTCGATATATCCAGTAGTCAGAGCAAACGATTGGGGGCATAGCATGGGCTCGCTTCAACCGGGAATCAACACGCTGCGCATTGCGGATCAGGAGTTCGCGATGTTGACGGGATATTTAAAGCAAAATTTCGGCATAGACCTTTCCAAAAAACGGGAGCTTGTGGAGAGCAGGCTGAACAACTACCTGCAGCACAAGGGGCACGAATCGTACGAGACCTTCTTAAAACAGCTGTTTTCCGACCCGACAGGCATGGAAATCAGCACGGTGATCAACTATCTGACCACCAACTATTCTTATTTCATGCGGGAATTCGATTCCATGCGCTTTTTCAAGGATGAGATCTTGCCCAAGATGAAAGCCTCCATCCACGACCACGACCTTCGTGTCTGGAGCGCGGGCTGCTCGACGGGCGAAGAGCCTTATACACTGGCGATGATCATGGATGAGTTCTTCGCTGCCGAACGCGGATTGTGGGATAAAAAGATCCTTGCGACGGATATCTCAGAAAAGGTTCTGACCAAAGCGGAAAACGGCGCGTATGATGCGGGCGCGGTGGAGCAGATGCCCGCCATCTGGCGCAATTCATATTTTGACAAGCTGCAGGACACGTTTCGGGTGAAGCCCCGCATCAAAAACGAGATCATCTTCCGAAAGTTCAACCTGATGGAAAAGACCTTTCCGTTCAAGAAGAAGTTCCACGTGATCTTCTGCCGCAATGTGATGATCTATTTTGACGGACCAACCAAACAGGCACTGATCGATCGGTTCTTCAACGCCACGGAAAGCGGCGGGTACCTGATCATCGGGCAATCGGAATCCATCGACCGGAACAGCACCAACTATCGTTTTATCAAGCCGTCCATCTTCGTCAAAGGGTAAAGGAGACCATACTATGCCGAAGCCAAAGATCCGCGTTCTGATCGTCGATGATTCCCTGTTTTTCCGTGAGTTCATCTCTTCTGCCCTATCGAGTGATCCCGTCATCGAAGTGGTGGGCCAAGCCGGCGACCCATACCAGGCCAGGGACGAGATCATCTCCAAGCAGCCGGACGTGATGACGCTGGATGTCGAAATGCCAAAGATGAACGGCCTCGACTTCTTGAAAAAGCTGATGCCGCAGTATCCAATGCCGGTAATCGTGCTAAGCTCGGCTTCCCACCTGGTGTTCGACGCGATGGAGGCTGGCGCCGTCGATTTTGTTTCTAAGGCGGATCTAGGAAAGCAAAACAACAAGCAGGCATTCATCAACGAATTGATCATCAAGATCAAGATCGCCTCCATCGCCAAGCTCGACAGGCCAAAGCAGGCCGCGGCGCCTGTGGTACAGCATCAGGCGGAAGAGCGCGAGGGGTTTGGCGATCTGATTGCCATCGGCGCCTCCACGGGCGGCACGGAAGCGGTGCATTCCATCTTCGCCAAATTGAACAACGATTTGCCGGGCATCGTCGTCGTTCAGCACATGCCGCCGGTGTTTACCAATCTCTACGCGCAGAGGCTGAACAAGGAAAGCAAGCTTGTCGTAAAGGAAGCGGAAAACGGCGATTGGGTGCAGCCGGGCCACGCCTATATCGCCCCCGGCGGCCTGCACATGCAGGTGGTCAGGATGGGGCAGGATTACAAGCTCAGGGTCTATGAGGGCGAGCGTGTAAACGGGCATTGCCCCTCGGTGGACGTCTTGTTTCATTCGGTGGCAAAGGCCGCTGGCCCACAGGCGCTTGGCATCATACTCACCGGCATGGGCGGGGATGGCGCAAAGGGATTGTT
>CAZHNN010000001.1:174970-187920 GCA_964533965.1 uncultured Clostridia bacterium
TGTTGTCGATGAAAAAGAGCGGCGCAACAACGCTGGGACAGGACCAGGAGAGCTGCGTGGTGTACGGAATGCCGATGGTAGCCAAACAGATCGGCGCCGTTATGACCGAATGCCCCCTCTGTTCGATGTCAGACAAGATCTACCAATGGAGCGGACGGTAACGTCTCGCTTTTTTGTTACAAAGACACACCATAAATATTACTTGCTCAGCACGCTAATTGCTGGACTTTTCATTCAAAATGTTACACAAATCGGGGGATCGGACGTCAAAATGCGAGTAAAAAGGTTACATGGTTACATAAAATTAGAAAATTATTAAAATTTTTGTAATTTTCTATTGCATTTGTAACTTTTATTGTGATATTATCAAAACACTTCACTCTTTAGAGTGTAATAGAATTATCAGAACTGAGGTCAGAACGAGGGAGGTAAGGAAGGGTTGTCATTTGATTTGTTTGAACAAACGAGATATCTGGAGCAGGGGTTGTCCGCTGCGTGGCTGCGAAATCAGGTGATTGCGAACAACATCGCCAACGAATCCACGCCGAACTTTAAAGCCTCCAGCGTTGAATTCGAATCCTTGCTCAAGGATGCAATACAAAGCCAGGACGGAGGATTTACCGCGAAGGTGACAAACGACAAGCACATTTCGTTCACTTCATCGGCAGAGGTCTCGCCGGTCGTCGTGCAGAACATGAACACCACGATGCGCCAGGACGGCAACAACGTCGACATCGATTATGAAAGCGCTGAGCTGGCGAAAAACGCGATCTGGTACCAGACGCTGGTTGAGAAGATCTCAAGCGAATTCAACATGATTGAAATGGCCATCAAAGAAGGAGGCTGAGAAGGATGAGTTTTTTAAAGTCACTGGATATCAGCGCATCGGCGCTCACCGCGCAACGCGTGCGGATGGATGTCATCAGCCAAAACATCGCCAACATCGACACGACGAGAACCGCAAACGGAGGGCCGTACAGGCGCAAGGTTACGGTGTTTGCAGAAAAGCCGGCCGACTCGTTTGCCTCCATCCTGAATGGCGCAACGGGCGCATCCGCGGGGCAGGGAGTGTATGTGGCGGCGATTGCAGAGGACACATCGGACTTTCGCTATGAGTACGACCCGACCAATCCGGACGCGAACGCACAGGGCTACGTCGCCTATCCCAATGTGGATGAGACAACGGAGCTGGTGGACATGATGGCGGCTTCCCGTTCCTACGAAGCCAACGTAACGGCGATGGGAATCACCAAGGAGATCGCACTCAAGACCCTTGAGATCGGCAAATAACGGCGATCGGGAAAGTAAGAAGGAAAACAGATGCAAATTAATCCGGTTTCAACACTGACTTCAGTTTCAAGCGGGCTTGGCACCTCTTCGACAAGCGCTGCAAACGGCGCCAAAAATTTCTCCGACATATTCAACGACGCGTTGCAGGAGATAAATGATTCTCAAACGGCAAATCAACAGAGCACGCAAGCGCTGCTTTCCGGCCAGGACGAAGGGCTGGAGACGACGATGATCACCGCGGAAAAGGCGAAGCTGACCCTCGAATTGGGGCTCGCCGTACGCAACAAAGTGATGGATGCTTACAACGAAATAATCAAAATGCAGATCTGATCCAGGGCGGATCAGATCTGTAGCACAAGGTTCGACCTGCGGTACTTGGTATCGCAGCAAAGTGTGAACAATCCTAGGGATTGGTTCCATTCACCCGTAAAAAAGCGCCAGGCGCCTCTATGAGCGGGTGAATTGAGGAAATGGAGACTGTACATGCTCACTGAGGGTTTGGGGTCCACGGTGATGCCAATCATCTTGATGGTATTGGTAATCGTGGCGGCGTACTACGCGACCCGCTTTGTCTCAACGAAGACGCAGCGAATCAATAAGGGAAAATGCCTCCATATAATAGATCGGATGATGATCGGAAAGGATAAGCAGATTTTGTTGCTCGAAGCGGGCGACACGGTCTACTTGGTAGGCGTTTCCGGTCAAAACATGACGTCCATCGGCTCGATGCAAAAAGAGCAGTTGGGAGAATATCTGACCCTAGAGCAGGCGCAGACTGAAATGCCCGCCTTAAATCTTCAAAACATGCTCAAACGCGCTGGCAGCTTCCTGCAAGCGCGTACCGGTGCCCCTTCGACCGAACAGTGGATCAAACAACGCCTTTCAAATAGGCCGTCCAAGGTAAACGTGCGCGAAGAGCGCGATGAACTGGACGATGTGCTGCAGGCCATGGACTCGCGCAAGAACCGCATCCGCAGAGTGGACATAAAGGACGGCCACCAATGAAAAAGACCGTCCGCAAAAACACAAAAAGAGCGGCCAAGATGCTGCTCGTTATATGCAGGATCCTCTGTGTGGCGAGGCTCATGGGCTGCTCGTCGGCCTCCGCTACGGGCAACTCGACGATCACTTCGGTTTTGGGCGGAGAGTCCAACACCGTAAAGATCATGCTGCTGATGACGGTATTGACGCTCTTGCCGTCCATATTGATCATGCTCACGGGTTTTACCCGCATCATCATCGTGCTATCGCTGGTCAGAAACGGGCTCGGGTTGCAACAGATGCCCCCAAACCAGGTTCTGATCGGGTTGGCACTTTTTTTGACTTTTTTTACGATGACGCCCGTTTTTTCCACCATCAACACAAATGCCTACCAGCCGTATGTGAACAAGGCCATTACGGAAGAGCAGGCCGTCACCGAAGCCATGAAGCCCATACGGGAGTTCATGCTTAAGCAAACATACAAATCGGACCTGGAGTTTTTCGTTTCTATTGCAAAGACCGACCAGAGTGCCGCCGCCACAAGCATTGAAAACATCCCCACCTCCACATTGATCCCGGCGTTCATCACAAGCGAGATCAAGCGCGGGTTCCAGATAGGGTTGTATATCTACGTTCCGTTCATCGTCATCGATATGATTGTCGCTTCCACACTGATGTCCATGGGCATGATGATGCTGCCGCCAACGGTCATATCGCTTCCGTTCAAGCTGCTGCTGTTCGTGCTGGTCAACGGCTGGACGCTCACGGTGAAAACGTTGTTGATGAGTTTCGGTTGATAGTAGCACGTACAGAAAAGCGCGCCGCCGATCGTGCAGAGCGTAGGCGGAGCAAGATCTTGCAGACAAGCCGATGGTTTGTCTGCGTCCGGGAAAGGAGCGGTGAAGATGCAACAAACGCAGGTTGTGACCTTGGTGGCAGATGCCATACAGACATTGATGAAAGTGGCGCTGCCGCTGCTTATTACGGCAATGGTCATCGGTATCGTCATCTCCATCTTCCAGGCAGCCACGCAGATCAATGAACAGACGCTGTCGTTTGTTCCTAAGCTCGTCGGCATCTTCATCGTCCTGCTGGTATTTGGCGGATGGATGCTCAGTACGCTGTCAGACTTCATGATCCGGGTTTTCTCGTACGCCAATACGGTGGTGAAATAGATCATGCAGCAGCTAGTGAACTACATCGGCACATATTTGGGGTTCTTTGTGCTCTTGTTCTTCCGCGTGTCTGCACTTTTGATCTCTTCGCCGATATTCGGGCGCAAGGCTGTGCCGAATATCACCAAGCTGGGGCTATGCCTGCTGCTCACCCATGTGTTGTTCCTGGCGGCGCCGAAGCTGTACGTGGTGGAAACAAACTCGGTGATAGAGTTCGTGTTCCTCTGCGGCAAGGAGCTGCTCTTTGGGATCGTGTTGGGATATGTGACAACGCTGTTCTTCTCCATAGCACATACCGCGGGCTATGTGATCGACATGCACATGGGCTTCGGCATGGTAAACGTGATGGATATACAGAACAACGTATCCGTGCCCGTCACAGGAAACCTTCTGAACGTGATCATGCTGATATCGTTTCTGAGCGTCAACGGGCTGCACAAGCTGATCTATATATTGAAGGCGACGCTTGTGCAGATTCCCATAGGCCATGTTGTGATCAACGCCAACATTGCGGTCATAGCGCTAGAAGTATTCGTGCTCGCATTTGTCCTGGCGGTCAACGTATCCATCCCGGTGATAGCAAGCGCGCTTCTGGGCGAGCTGATCATGGGGCTGATGATGCGCATAGCACCGCAGATGAATATGTTCGTTGTCGGAATGCCGCTCAAGGTGCTGTTGGGAATCATCATACTGCTTTTAATCCTGCCGGCATACGTATCCTTTACAAACGTGATCTTTGAGAGGATGTTCGATGCCATCGGCAAGATGATGACGGGGCTGGTGAGTTAAATGGCACAGCAAGCGGGCGACAAGACCGAGAAGGCTTCACCAAAGCGACAACGTGAAGCCAGAGAAAAAGGTCAAGTTCTTAAGAGCATGGATCTGTCGACAGCCTTCACGCTGATAGTCGTGTTCGCAACGCTGTCGATCTTCGGATCAAGGTTGGCTTCCGGACTTCAGACGATCATGACTTCGTTCCTCGGCCAGAGGGCACCGGAAATCAGTGTCGGGAACATACGGCCGGTGTTCGGCTCGGTGCTCTTGCAGATGGCGCAGCTGATGTTGCCCATCTTGGCAGCTGCGATGGTTTCAGGCGTGCTGATCAACTTCCTGCAGGTGGGGTTCCTGTTCTCAGCCAAGGCCGCGGCGCCCAAGATGAGCCACCTGAACTTCTTCCAGGGTCTCAAGCGCATGTTCAGCAAGCGCTCGCTCATAGAGCTTGTAAAGACGTTCATCAAGCTGATCGTGCTAGTTTGGGTGGGTTACGGGGAATACACGAACACGCTTAAGCAGATGCCGAACATGATGGCAGGAAGTATGTACTCCTCGATCTCGATGACCATGCAGATACTGCTGTCGGTAGGGTTCAAGCTGATCCTGGCACTTCTGATCATGGCCCCGTTCGATTATTTGTACCAATGGTACAGACACCGCAAGGAATTGATGATGACCAAGCAGGAAGTCCGCGAAGAGTACAAGCTGATGGAAGGCGATCCCAAGGTCAAAGGCAGGATCCGCGAGAAGCAGCGGCAGGCGAGCATGAACCGCATGATGCACGCGGTACAAAACGCGGATGTCATCGTCACAAACCCCACGCACTACGCCGTAGCACTGGAATACAAACAGGGAAAACAAGACGCGCCGGTCATCTTGGCAAAGGGCAAGGATCTGGTGGCGCAGAGGATAAAGGAAAAGGCAAGGGAACACAACATCGCCATTGTGGAGAACAAACCTGTCGCACGGCATCTGTACTTCTTCTGTGAGATAGGCGACACGGTTCCGCAGGAGCTGTTCCAGACGGTGGCTGAAATACTGGCCTATGTATACAGGCTCAAACAAACCATGGGGAGGGCAATCAGATGAAGCGTTCGGATATCTTCGTAGCAGCTGCGGTGCTGTTGATCATAGTGTTGATCATCGTACCGCTTTCGCCGGAACTGCTGGATATTTTGCTGATCATATCCATCAGCATCTCGTTGCTCGTCCTCCTGATGGCGCTCTACGCACGGGATATACTGGAATTCTCCACGTTCCCGACACTGCTTTTGCTGCTCACGCTCTTCAGGCTGTCGCTGAACATTTCCACGACAAGGCTGATCCTTAGCAACAACGGCGAAGCCGGAAACGTTATCAAGACGTTTGGCAACTTCGTGGTGGGCAATAACCTCGTCGTGGGGCTGGTGGTGTTTCTGATCATCGTGATCATCCAGTTCATCATCATCACCAAAGGCTCCGAGCGCGTGGCGGAAGTCGCGGCCCGCTTTACCTTGGACGCCTTGCCCGGCAAGCAGATGGCCATCGACGCCGACCTCAACGCGGGCATCATCGACGAGAACAAGGCGAGGGAAAGAAGGTCTGCAGTCCAAAAGGAAGCGGATTTCTACGGAGCCATGGACGGCGCAAGTAAGTTTGTCAAGGGCGACGCGATCGTGGGTATCATCATCGTCGTCATCAACATCGTCGGCGGCATCATCATAGGTGCTCTGGGGCTGGGCGGCAAAACGATGGCATTCGATCAGGTCATACAGGTCTACACGCTGGCCACCGTCGGCGACGGACTGTGCAGCCAGATACCGGCTCTTTTGATCTCCACCTCCACCGGTATCATCGTGACCAGATCCACGGGAGACGAGACCTTCGGGCAGGATTTGACCAAGCAGATGCTGAGCAAGCCCGAGATTCTCTACATGCTCGGCGCGATGGTTGGCATGCTCAGCCTTATCCCCGGATTGCCCAAAATCCCGATGTGGATTCTCGCGGGCGCATTGCCGCTCTACGGCTATTCCAGGACGAACAAGAAGAAGAAGACCGAACAGGACCAGCAGAAGGTGCAGGCAGAGCACGAGGCGATGGAAAAGCGCAAGCCCGAAAACGTCACCTCGCTGCTGCAGGTGGATCCGCTGGAGATGGAATTCGGTTACGGCATCATCCCGCTGGTGGACGCCGCACAGGGCGGAGACCTTCTGGACCGCGTGGTGATGATACGTCGCCAGTGTGCGCTGGATATGGGCGTCATCGTACCGGTGGTACGGCTGCGGGACAACATACAGCTTCCCAACAACGAATATGTCATCAAGATCAAGGGCGTGGAAGTCGCGCAGGGCGAGATCATGCTGGACCACTATCTGGCTTTAAAGCCCACCGACAGCAACGAGCGCATCGACGGCATCGAGACTGTGGACCCGACGTTTGGGCTACCGGCGGTATGGATCACGGAGTCCGACCGCGAGAAGGCGGAGATGAAGGGCTTTACAACTATCGACGTGCCATCGCTGATCTCGACTCACCTGATGGAGACCATCAAGCGGTATTGCCACGAGCTTTTGGGAAGGCAGCAGGTGCAGACGCTTTTGGACAACCTCAGAACCCAACAGCCTGCGCTGGTGGACGAAGTCGTACCAAAGCAGTTCTCGGTGGGCGACGTGCAGAAGGTGCTTTGCAACCTGTTGATGGAAGGGATATCCATCCGCGATCTGGGTTCCATCCTCGAAGTAATGGGAGACTATGCGGGAATCACGCACGACACGGACCTTTTGACAGAGCATGTGCGCCAGAACATGAAGCGCGCTCTCTCCCGAAAATTTGTGCCGGATGGAAAGGCCAACGTCATATTGCTGGATCCGCAGCTTGAGCAGAGCATCGCGGAGGGCATACGCAAGAGCGAGCAGGGTGACTACGTCGTACTGCCGCCCGATAAGATACAGAGCATCCTTAAGAATACAAAGACAATCGTCGAACGATCGGCCAGCCTGGGCAACACGCCCATCATACTGACCTCGCCGCTGATACGCAGGCATTTTAAAAAGCTGAGCCGTCAGCTGGACAACGACTTGATCGTCATGAGCTATAACGAACTGGATCAGGCAATACAGGTACATTCGGATGGGATGGTGAGGGCGTAACGTGTTTATCAAGAAGTACGTGGTAAACGATATGGGCGAAGCGATGGGCAAGATCCGGAACGACTTGGGTTCCGACGCGCTTATCGTAAGCAGCCGACTGATGCGAGAAAAAGGCGTCAAGGGCATGCTTGGCAAGAAGAAGCTGGAGGTCGTAGCGGCGTATGAGCCAAACAGCGCAGGCGCTTCGAAGAGCGGCGCCGGATCCAAGCCAAAGCCGCAGCCTAAGAGTGCGATAGCGCCGGAAGCGTCCGGTGAGAAGATCGATAAACTGAGCGAAAAGCTCGAAGATCTCGCATTTGTGGTGCAGGAACTGTCCTCCCGGCAGGGCAAGGAGATCGACCTGTCCAGCGCCAAAGCGAAAAAGTTGTTTGAGCGGTTCCTCGACCAGGACATCTGGGAAGACATCGCCCGCGATACGCTCAACCAGGCGATGCAGATCAGCAAGGTGACCAGCGATGCGTATGAAACCATTGTGGAAAACCTGCTGGTACAGCGGCTGGGGACAAGCTCGGCGGCGCGGCCGGTCGAAGGAAAACAGACCGTGATCCTGCTGATGGGGCCCACCGGGGTGGGAAAGACGACGACGCTTGTCAAGCTTGCGGGACGGTACATGCTGCAGGAAGGGAAATCGGTCGGCATCATCAACACCGACACCTACCGCGTTGCGGCCAACGAGCAGCTCAAAACCTATGCGGAGATCATGGGGATCCCGATGGCCACCGTATACAAGCCCGACGAGATGGCGGACGCGAAAAAACGGTTGTCGGACAGGCAGGTCATCCTGATCGATACAGCCGGCAAGAGCTCGTATGACGAGGGATACCGCGAGGATATGCGGATGACCATCGAGCAAAGCTGCGCGGACGAAGTGCTGCTTCTGATCAGCGCCGCTACGGGGTACCGGGTTGTGAAGGAAACCGTCACAAATTACTCGTTTGCCAGGGAGTACAAGCTGGTGGTGACCAAGGTGGATGAGGTGAGGACGTTGGGCAGCATACTCAACATCACAACGCTGGCGAACAAGCCCGTTGTGTACCTGACGACCGGACAGACCGTTCCGGATGACATCGAGAGCGTGGATGCAAGAAAGATAGCCAACAACCTGATTGGAAGACGATAGAGTATGGATCAAGCACAGAGTTTACGCACCATGATGGAAAAGAGACGGCGCGGTATGGAAGTGATCACCGTCACCGGTGCAAAGGGCGGGGTTGGGAAATCCTCGGTGGCGTTGAACTTCGCCATCGCGCTCTCCAAAAGAGGCCGGAAAGTGCTGATCATGGATTCGGACTTCGGCCTTGCGAACATAGACATCATGCTTGGTATCAAGCCCAAATACGATCTGTCCTCGATCTTAAATAAACAGGTGGACATACGGGATGCCATAGAGATTGGCGCACAAGGCGTTGCGTTCATCTCGGGCGGATCGGGTGTACAGGAACTCTTGGCCCTTCGGGCCGATCAGATGGAAAAGGTGCTGCTCAACCTCTATGCGCTTGACGATGTGGCCGATACGCTGATCTTCGACACGGGAGCGGGCATCAACGACCGCATCATGCGGCTCGTACTGGCAAGCGATGAGACGATCGTGGTCACAACGCCGGAACCCACGGCCATCATGGATGCCTATGCGCTGGTGAAGACCATCGACCGTACGCAGTACAAAAACAGGCTGCATCTGGTGATGAACCGCGCGGACAGCGAAAAAGAGGCAAGAACCGCGACGGACGCCTTTGTACACATAGCGTCGCGGTATACGGACATCCCGATCAAACCGCTGGGTTACATCCTAAGGGATGAGAGCATGGTCAGGGCTATCAAAGCGCAGGTACCGCTGATGCTGTTTGCGCCAAAGAGCACGGCGGCAGCGAACATAGAAGCGCTAGCCGACCGATACGACGATCAAGCGGAACCTGAAAAAAAGGGGATTGCAGGGTTCCTGGGAAAACTGCTTGGAAAGGACCTTCCGGTGAAAGAGAAACGATGAAAATTTCAGAGATTGCCGAAGTTGGAGAAATAATGGACGTAAAGGTTGGGGATATCATCGCCCGTGCCAAAATCGAACGGCTGTATGAACCTAACGGCTTCGTTATCGGCCAGCCGACGCACAAGATGGTGCCTCTTTTCATCCGGGAGGATGAGGCCTGCGACTTTTGGTTCATGCGCGAAAACGGTATATTTTCCTTCATCGCCGTGCTCGAGAATGATTTCATATTGGATGGTTTGCGGTATTGTGCGTTTCAGGTCATCACGCCCGTTGTGCGCAAACAGCGGAGGGAGGCGTTCCGGCTGCCCATCACACTGGATGTCATGATCCGGTTTTCGGAAGAGGAAGAGATGCCTGCCATCTCGGCAAGGACAATCGACCTCTCGCAGACCGGCGTGATGCTCAGCATGAACAAGCCATTGGGGGTCGGCATGAAGCTGATATTGAGCATGAAGCTGTACGAGAACGTGGCATTTGTGCTCAATGCGACGGTCAAGCGTTGCGAGCTCGTGGACAAAAAGCAGGAGGAATACCGCGTAGCCGTCCAGTTCAACTGGGGCAAGCAACATGAACAGGCGGTATTGTCCCGCTACATCTTTCAAAAGCAAGTCATCCGCAGGATGGCCATGAAGGAAGCGACATTTGAAAAACAAAACTGATCCCAACTGTGTGGGAAACAGGGAATTCGCAAGTAAGCTCAATGTTTAACTTAAAATGGGGGAAGACAGTTGTGAGTACAGCCAATGAAAGGGTCTCTATCTGGAATCGTTATGCCACTGAGCCAACGCTGGAACTAAAAAACGAACTGGTACTTCAGTACGTCTATCTCGTCAAGAGCATTGTACGCCGCATGATGCCCGCCTACGAAGGGTACAGCAATTACGACGACCTGTTGAGCTGCGGCGTGCTTGGATTGATCGATGCGATCGATAAATACGACATCACCAAGGAAGTTAAGTTCGAATACTACGCAGCGATGCGCATCAAGGGCGAGATCATCGACCACATCCGCAAGCAGGACTGGGCGCCGTCGAGCTTGCGGCGCAAGATCCAGGCCATAGGCAACGCGTATGCGGATCTGGAGAGCACGCTTTTGCGTTCACCCACCGACCATGAGGTGGCCAACACGGTGGGCATGGACGAAAAAGAAGTGCAGAACATCCTTCACAAATCGCACATGTTCAATGTGCTGCGCTTTGAAGAGCAGCTCTCCGAAGGGCAGCAGATCGGCGACTACATCCGGGACGAAGGCCCATCGCCCGAAGAGCAGTTCGAAAAAAAGGAAATCAAGCGCATCATGGGCCAGCTCATCGACGCGCTGCCGGAGCGGGAAAAGACAGTGATCTCCCTGTATTACTACGAGGAGCTCACGCTCAAGGAAATCGCGAGCATACTTGGCGTTTCGGAATCGCGTGTCTCCCAGATCCATTCCAAGGTGATCCTGAAGCTCAGGACAAAAATGCAGCGGATCACATAAGGGTCCGGTCAATAAGTACGATATATTGAGTGAGGTTAGCCATGAACTATACCAATTTCATCTTTGCACTGTTTGTATTTGCTCTGTTCAACCTGTCCGTGCAGTTCTATGCAAAAAAGAAAGGCAAGCAAGTGTCCCAGAAGGAGCAGCGGCTGTTGCAGCTGTATGAGAACCTTGAGGAGATGATGGACGACATGGAAGCATATGTCCAGTCCTCCAGGGACGAGCTCGCCAGGGACAGGATCCAGATGGCCGACATGATGTCCGAAATGGAGCAGCTCAAAAAGCAGATCAAGAGCCAAAAGCAGGAGCCGCAAGTGCAGGCGCAGGCGCCCAAGAAGCGCGGCAGGCCGCGCAAATACCCGATTCCCGCCGTTGTAAACAAGCAAGAGAAGGTCAAGCCCGTGCTGGTAAAGAGCAAGCAGGAGCAGGTGCACGAGCTGGTGGCACAGGGATATATGGAAGAGGGAATCGCCAAGCAGCTTGGCATCAGCAAGGGCGAAGTGTCGCTGATCATGGGGCTCAGAAAGCTCGGCTGATCCTATGGATTTGGCTGCCGTTCCGGCTAAAAAAAACTAAACTGTTACGCCGAAAAGACCGATATATATGCTAAGGATATTTCTATCACTACAGCATAAGGAGATATCATGATCCGAAGCTTATACACTGCTGCGAACGGAATGCTCTTGCAGCAGAAGAAGATGGACATTCTGACCAACAACATTGCGAACGTTGAAACCACCGGTTTCAAGAAGGACGGCATGGTGACGGGCTCGTTTGCGAATATGCTGATTTCACGCATCAACGCGAATGGGGCAACGGCCATCGGAACCATGACGCTGGGTGCAAACGTGGCGGAACAGTACACGGATTACACGCAGGGATCACTGGATCAGACGGACCGTATGCTGGATTTCGCGCTGACCGGAGATGGGTATTTCGCCGTAACCACGCAAAACGGGACGATGTATACCAGGGACGGCAACTTCACAGTATCGGCGGACGGGTATTTGGTAACAAACGACGGAAACTACGTGCAGAATACCGCCGGGAACAAAATCTATGTCGGCTCAGGCACGGTTAGTGTGGACGCAAGTGGCAACCTCAGCGTAAACGGTGCTGCGGCGGGAACGCTCAAAATCGTCGCGTTTGCTGACAATACACTGATGCAAAAAGCGGGAAACAATCTGTATACTACCACTCAAACGCCTGTTGCGGCTGCGGGAACTACTCTCAAACAGGGATATCTCGAAGCGTCCAACGTGGATATGGCTGAACAGATCGTGAACATGATGTCCATCAATCGCACGTATGAGGTCAACCAGCGCATCGTCAAGATGATCGATGAGACGCTGAACAAGACCGTCAACGAAGTGGGAAAGGTGTAATATGATCCAGGCGTTTTCTTCTGCAAAGCTTGCAATGCGCGCACAGCAGGCACGGCTTGATACCATAGCCAACAACATATCCAACATCAACACGCAAGGCTACAAGAGCGGTTCCGTGACATTCAAGGATACGTTGTATACGAAAATGGCGGATGGGACAGTCCGGGGAACGGGCGCTATCGTCGCATCGACGGCAAGATCTTTTTCACAGGGAATCCCGATCAGCACGGGGATTTCAATGGATTTCATGATCGACGGCACAGGGTTTTTTACGGTACAACGCAGCGACGGGTCGACAGCCTACACGCGTGCGGGCACCTTCGCAGTCTCGGCTGAGACGGGCGGGAATTATCTGGTGACGGCAAACGGCGATTACGTTCTGGACGAAAACGGGAAAAGGATTGCCATACCCGATGGGACAGACGATATTGCCGTGAGCACGGACGGAACGATAAAGACCGACGGCGGAGCGGTGATCGCAAAGCTGAACATAGCGAGCTTTTCCAATCAGGATGGATTGATATCGGTTGGAAACGATTGCTTTGTGGCCACAAACGCCTCGGGAGCAGCTCAAAAAGCCACTTCCTATACGGTGCAAAACGGCGTGCTGGAAGGTTCCAATGTGGATTACGCAAAAGAGATGGTCAAACTCATCAGCACACAAAGGGCGTATTCCATGGCCGGAAAAGCGCTGCAAACCGTGGATGAAATGAGAGGGACGGCAGACGACATGCGCGCATAGACAGAAAG
>CAZHNN010000002.1:0-72327 GCA_964533965.1 uncultured Clostridia bacterium
ACGAAGGGCGATCAGAGTCCCTTGAGATCAAACTCAATATTAGATCAAGGTGCACCGCCTGTTGCGATGTGTAGGCGGTGCATTCAGCGAATTAAAGCGGAAGATACCCTTCCGCTTTTTGCATACCGTTCATCCCGATTTGTGCGTTTTCACAACAAGAAGACATCCGCCATATCATACTGCAGGTGATATCCATGCATCAAGATAAAAAGTCGAAGTACCTGCCGTGTGAAGCCAGAGCAGAAATAAAACGCTGCTGTCTGTGTTTGGCAGAGTCCGAAGAGGAAAACGCGCTGCTGCGATTTGGCTATACCGAGGATGAGCTGAAAACCTTGCTTTCAGAACACAACGTGGGGTACGGTTGCGGCAACGGGGCTGCCATCGCCGCGATCAAACCCGGTGAATTCGTGCTGGATTTGGGCAGCGGGGTTGGGTTTGATTGCTTCTTGGCCCGCGGTCAAACGGGCAAAGACGGATATGTGATCGGCGTCGATATGGCACCCACGATGGTCAGTTTGTCGCGCAGCAATTTGATAAAGAGCGGCTATACAAACGTTGAGTTTCGGTTAGGGGAGATCGAACACCTGCCCGTAGCAGACAATACCATGGACGTCGTGCTCTCCAACTGCGTTGTGAACCTGAGCTCCGACAAGCAGCAGGTACTACGGGAGGCTTACCGCGTGCTTAAAATCGGGGGGCGCATCAGCCTCTGCGATTTTTTACTCATCGCGCCGCTGCCGCGATGCAAAAGCACGAAATTCAGCAAATATTTTTGCTGCCTGGAAGGCGCCGTGACAGCGGAGCAAATGCACCGTATGCTCCAGAGTGCCGGCTTTATCAGCATAGAAATGCGGCAAACGCAGAGCGATTGCCTCAAACAATGCCTTCCCTGCGAGGATGTGGAAGAATATATCTGCCCATATTGCGTGGAGGCGATTAAGGGCGCATACACAAAAGGCTCCTGAAAGGAGCCCTTTTCTTATATCTTCATTAAGCATCCGCCGCAGCAAATTCGCTCGCGTGGGCACGGATATACGCGGCAACGTTTCGTATGGTATTGGGCATCACGGCTGCAAGGCGGCAGTCGAGTTCCATGCCGCTTCTGGCGCGCACCTGCGCAAACATCTTCGGATTCCCTTCCGTTTCGCCATTCTGCATGATGTGGATGAACATCTGCTCCAGTTCGAGCAAAAGCGAATACAGCGGAAAATCCGAAAAGAACTTCGCGGCTTTCTGCATCTCATTCCAAAATCCGTTCTGCATCAAAAGATACCAAAGGCTTTGATAGAACTCCACAGCGCCGCTTTTTGTATGCCCTATGAGTATCTGCATCATCGCAAGCGAGCGCATCGGCTTTGACAGCGGCTCGTAGAGTTCGCGCTTAAACGCGACGTTTTTGCCGCGCATCCTGCTCATCACGGGCCCGATATGCGCCCAAATCAATTCCTCGTCGCCGTACTGCCATTCCTGCCGATCGGTCAAACGCATCCCCTCTTTTGCATCCATTGTACCATCTTTCCCTTCATCGCATCAGTCTTGCGCGTATCAAAAGCCTGCCGTCTTTGTATTCATAGCTGCAGGTCATAAGCGTGAGAACGATATCGTCCTTTTTCAATTCCACCGGGATTGGATATATGCTCTGCTTCTGGCAATCCAAAATGTACCGGTACCACTCTTCGTCGGAATCAAATTGGGTTTTAATGATGGTGTTTCCGGTTTGATCGACGTTGACGATCTGCACGGAAAAGATCTGCCAGCGGTAGCTGCCGTAGAGCGTATCGAAATCGATGACAGGGTTTGCTTCGCAGAAGCTCTGCTTTTTGAATTTGTCCAAAGAGCCGAACATCGAATTGTTTCGCATGTTGTGCCCATAGACGATCATATGGCGTGACAGGGTTTGTATATTGCAGCGAAAATCCACAAATATCTCGCCGCTGCCCGATTTTTTGCCGTCTCGGTTGTGGCTGAGGTAATATTCGTCATCCCCGCTCTGGAACACATAATATTGCACGCCGGTGTTTTTTATCTGTATGAACCCGGCGGCGTCTTTATATTTCTTGTGGATGGCCTCGTATTTTGCCAGGATGACCGGCTGCTCCTGCACGGTCGTGATCCTGCTGGCTTGAAGCGCCGAATCATTTACGCCGGCATCTACCCCAAAGTCCTGCCAATGGTAGTCATAAAACAGCAGCAGAGCAACGCATGTCACAAAGACGAGTGCGAGCAAAAAACAAAGAACGCATTTCCCTTTGCTGATGGTTCTTGTCCTCCTTTGCATCCCCATGGTTCGTTACAATATATCCATCCATGTGTGGTTTTATTCCCTTGGAGCGGTGCAAAGAGGTTGGGCAAATTGGGCTGCGAATGCTCAATGAATCCATAAATTCCGCCAAGATAAGCTGTGTTGGACAAATAACAAGACAGGTGTGAAAAACTTCGTGATATGCTAAATAGAATGTGCGGTATAATGGATGCAATCATATGGGATGGGAACGAGACAAATGCAGCTGACAAAAAGGCAATTGCGGAGGCGAGACATCCTCCAGTTCATTCAATTTACGCTCTTTTCCGCATCGGCGGGCATCGTGCAGGCAGGAAGCTTTACGCTTTTGCGCATATTGACCCCACTGTCCTATTGGCCCAAATATTTGATCGCGCTCGTGCTCTCCGTGGTATACAACTTCACGCTGAACCGCAAGTTCACGTTCAAATCAGCCAACAATATTCCCAAGGCGATGCTCCAGGTGCTGGGGTACTATGCCGTGTTCACGCCTTTATCCACCTGGTGGGGCGATGCGTTGACCAAGGCGGGCATATTCGATTACATCGTGCTTGCCGGCACCATGATCATGAATTTTGTTACGGAATTCCTGTTCCAGCGCTTTGTGGTGTTCCGCGATTCCATCAACACGAATACGCTCGGCCAGAGGGAAAACGAGCGGTTGATACGCAAGCAGGAAGGTTCCTGATATCCGCTTTTGATACGAGGTCAAACGGAGGATTGAGATGGTAGACGTTTGTCTGCCCGGCACGGGCGGGATGATGCCGCTTGCGGACCGTTATCTGAGCTGTTGCCACATCACCGCGCAGGGGCGCACGCTTCTGATCGACTGCGGTGAAGGCACGCAAATCGCGCTGCAGAAAGCGGGCATTAAATTAAGCAAGCTCGATGCCCTTTTGTTCACACACTTTCACGCCGACCATGTCGTAGGGTTGCCCGGGCTTCTGCTGTCGCTTGCGAACAACGCAAAGACCTCGCAGCTTTCGGTGATTGGCCCCAAAGGTCTGTATGCGGTGCTCTCTGCCCTTCTGATCGTCTGCCCTCCTCTGCCGTTTCAAATCTTCGTATACGAATGGGAGGAAACGGATCAGAACGAATTCGTGCTGGGGGATTTTGCGATCACGGCGCACCCGCTATCCCACAGTGCCCCTTGCTTCGGATACCGAGTCGCTTTAAATCGAAAGCCGGTGTTCAACCCGAAGAAGGCGGAGGCGTTGGGCGTCCCGCTTTCGCTCTACAAAACCCTGCACGCAGGTGAGGCGGTATCCGTCTGTGGGAAGAGCGTAACGCCTGAAATGGTAACGGACGGTGAACGAAAGCCAATCACCGTCTGTTATATGACGGATACCAGACCCGCGGAGGATCTGGCATCGTTTGCATACGGAGCGGATCTGTTGATTTGCGATGGGATGCACGCGGAAGATGAGATGAAAGAAAAGGCGCACGAACGGGGCCACATGGTCTTTTCCGACGGCGCGGCATTGGCAAAGCAAGCCAACGCAAAACATCTTTGGCTGACGCATTTTAGTCCCGCGCTCAAAAATCCTGGGACATATGATAAACTTGCGCAGGCTGTCTTCCCCGAAACCACGGTGGCGTACGACGGCATACGCATCACGCTTTAGGAGGAATATTGGTGGCTAAAAAGACCTATAACGAAAAGCTCAACGACAGCAAGGAATTCCCGATCATCGAACAGATCGAAGACCCAAGGCTCGTCGCTCGCTACAAGGGCACGAGGATGCTCATCGCCCCGCCGCTCTTCTACGACGCCGTTATGCGGCGCATCCCTGCGGGGCAGTTGACCACGGCAGAGGCCATACGGAATCATCTTGCAAAAGAGAACGGAACGGATTTCACCTGCCCATTGACCGCGGGCATCTTCATCAACATCGCAGCACACGCTTCACAGGAACGGGAAACGGACAAGACGCCGTATTGGCGCACGCTTTCAAAGGGCGGAACATTGAACGATAGATACCCCGGCGGCATCGATCAACAAAAGATGCTGCTCGAGATGGAAGGCCATTTTGTCGTGCGTCGCAGACGGCAATTTGTCGTAAGGGATTACGAACAAAAGCTTTTCAGCCTATAAAGTTACTGACCTCAATTCAGGTTTGATCCGGAGGAGGCAGAGAAATTGCTGCGGTTCTGGCAAAAATCGGATGCCTTTGTATCCTGGGCGAAGCAGAACGCCGTGCCGCTGTCGCTGGACGAGCAGAACGGCGCCATGGAAAAACTGTCAGTTCTGGACAACGTGCTGCGGGACAAACGGATCGTATATCTGGGTGAAGAGGACCATTGGGTGCACGAGAAGACCGATTACCGTATGCTGATGTTGCGCTACCTTGTCTCCCGCGGATTTCGCACCATCGGCGAGGAGCTCGGGTTATCGGACGGATACCGCATCAACCGCTATATACAAACCGGCGACGAGTCGACGCTTTCAAAAATCGCGACCTACGGCTACGAAGGCGATGTCCGGCAGGATCGTGACAACAGCCCCAAGGGCGTCTTTGCGGCTCCGGCACACAGGTATCCCGTAGCCGCTTTTTGTTCGGAACAGCTGCGCCTGGCCAGGTTTTTACGTCAAGCAAACGAAGCCCTCGGAGAAAATGAAAAGCTGTATTATTTTGGCTTCGACATCAATGCCGTGCCCGAGGGCGGCTGCGCAGACGCACAAGAACTTCTGAAGTTGGGTGGGGATTCACCTGTCATTCTACGGTTATTGGAGGATCTGTCACCCGTTCATGGCGAGAGCATGGACGAGGAAACCGCAAGGCTTTTTCGAGTCCTCGTCGATGCAAAATCAAAGAAGGAGACGTTGCTGAATCTTTTGGGCGCACAGAGCCTGGACATGGCTGAAAGGAGCATTCAGAACGTTATCGACAGTCTTCGATTCCGCCAGATGACCGACGGCGCGGCAACTTACGCAGCGACAAACAATGCCATGGCAGATAGGGAAAAAGTCTTGCAACACCAGGTCGAATATGAATTGCACTCTATGAAGCCACAGGACAAACTCGTGCTAATGGCGCACAACCGGCATCTGTCCAAGGATTTTGGCGCCATTAATAATCCCGGCGCAGCTCCGCCCGGTGGCAAAAGCAGGCTGTCGATCGGCACCTATCTGGCTCATGCGTATCCCAATCATGTCTTCGGCATATGGATGCTGTTTGCCCGCGGACAAAGCTCACAACCATATCCCGATTTGAGCAAGACGTACGTGCCCTCTCCCAAGAGCCTGAACGCGCTTTTAGAGAAGGTTGGGGATACGTTTCTTCTTCCTTTCCTGCGTATGGATCGAGCAAGCATGCTGCAAAAAAGCACCCAAATCATGGGACTATACAACATCCCCTTCAAAGCTTCCGTAGCATCGCAGACCGATGCGATATTCTTTACCCGAAACGTATCTGAACTTCAGCCGTAGCCCATTCAATGTGGCTATATTCATGAACGCCCGCAAAAGAGGTTCCGAACACAGTTGCTTCTATTTCGTCAAGGGTATGATAGGAGAAAGTCGGGGAATTCTCTGCCTTTTACAATCCATCCACAGGGAGGAATGGCGATGAGGAAAACATGTCTGCTGTTCTCACTGCTTTTGCTGCTGGCCACGTTTTCGGGCTGCAGCGGGAAAAACCTGCTCGATAAGCCTACGGACAGCCCGTCCACCACCATGAGCCCCACGCCAACCGGCGGCGAGCCTTCCGAATCGTTTGAAAGCAAACCCTTTGGAAGATACGCCGCTGCACAGGGCGGCATGCTGTACTATGTTTCGGACAACGCCGTCTATTCTTATCAAAACGGCTCTGCCAGGCTGCTGTGCCAGGTCCTTTCCAACATGGCGCCGGAAGATATCTACAAGCCTTCGGGGGACATTTTGTTTGTGTCCTCACGGCTTCAGCCTCCGGACAAGGATGGCAGGGACCACGTCGTGTACCAAGTAAAGCCATCCGAAAACCCCGCTGTACCCGTTGAGGCATTCCGCTCCGATGGGCCTATCATCGGCAAAAACCATACATTGTATTATATGAAAGACGGCGTATTGTACGGATTTGACACAAAGGAAGACAAAACGGAGAAGATCGCACAACCGGGGAAAAAGGTGCAGTTGGTCAACGGGGGCGCGTCGGCACAAAGCCTATATTACAATGTATATACTCAGCAGAACGCGGGCGGGACGCTCTATGGCCCCAGTAAGCTGTACCGACTTTCACTGGACAACCAGAAGAGCGTGTTCATCGGCGACATGAACAAACCCCACAGCAATGAATTTTTCACCATCACCGATTCGATGATCTACCAGCGGGAGCTCAGCGAAGACGGGAAGAGCTATAACCTGCGCATCATTGATTCTCCGACAGGGCCCATGGAACAGATCTTTACCGTTTCCAAACAGATCTTCGATGATCAGTTGGGTATGGAAACACTCTATACAAGCGGCCGTGACCTATTCATGCTGGCTATGTACCGGGATGGACTACCGGATGATTCTTCCGAATGTTACCTGCACAATTACAAACTGTCTTCTCCCTCTCCTGCGGAGCAATGGCGGCAGAAGGTTCCCCGGGCTGTTATGCCATTGCTGTACAGCGATGCGGCAAACCAAATCATCTTGCTGAGCGAAGGCAATGGGAATGCCAGCTTCCGTGTTACAACGCTCAATCGCAAAACGGGTGAACAGGTGCAATCTTTCACCAACTCTACTGGGGACTCTTTGAAGAATAAGTTACTGGTGGATGCCGGAGGCGTGGTGCTCGTGTACAAAATTACCGGCGAGGATTATCCTAAAGCAACCCTGTTGTATGGTGCGGATTTACGGAATATCACCACCAAGCTGATACCCTGAGCGCTGCTTCCCTATCCTGCAAAAACGGTAACGATCTGTTACCGTTTTAAATTTTTGTCCTTGACAGGAACCGGTTTTACAATTATATTGAATGTACATTCAATCAATATAAGAGGCATCCATGTCACGTAGCAAGGAACAGAACGAAAAAATGCGCGAAGAGCGCAAAGAACAGATTTGGGCAGAGGCGCTCATGCAGTTCTCCACACAGGGGCTGTTTGCCACGCGCATTTCGGACATTGCAAAAGGCGCAGGCATCGCGCAGGGCCTTTTATACCACTACTACCAATCAAAAGACGCGATCTATGTAGACCTGATCAACGATGCTTTGGAACGGACCATAGAAGCCGCATTAGAGGTGCGGGACATGAATGCCACAGCCGGGGAGAAAATTATCCATTCGCTCAAGTATTTGGTTCATACCATCGAAAACAGCGAACGATTTGCACAGACCAGCCGGCTGATCACAGAGGCTTCCAACTCGACCGCCATCCCGGCGGAAGCACAGGCTCTCTTGCAGCAAAAGAGGGATATCCCCTATAGAATCATGGCGGAGATCATGGAACAAGGACAGAAAGAGGGCAGCGTTGTCAACGGCGACGCGATGCAACTGTCCGTGCTGTTCTGGACTTGTATAAACGGCCTTGCTGTCTACCGGGCATCCCGCACAACGTGGGAGCCATTGCCGGATTACAGGTTCTACGCCCGCCTGTTTTTAAAGGAAAACGTCGAGTGATCTTCTATTCCCGATACCGCAAATACGAAAGACTCCAAAGCCAGTCGTTCTTCAAAAGTGCATCACTGCGCAAATCTTATGATATCTATTTGTAGGGGGTGGAATTATGGCAAAAAAGTATATGATTTTCAAGTATGCCGGGATAGCGAGCATCGCTGCCTACATCGTGTTTACGTTTATTTCTCACCTCTATAACCTTGACATTCAGCCACTTAAAAACTGGCTGAGCGACTACGGCAGTCCGATTCTTAACCCGGCAGGCGCCGTCTTCTATGCAATAGGCTGCATATTGGTGGCAATTCTGCTCTTGGTGTTCTATCTCGGCATGCTAGGCTGGTACAGAGGAGCTGCTGTAAAAAGGAAATTTAAAATAGCATTTGCTATCGCACAAATCAGCGGCTTACTTTCCAGCATTCTGATGATATTGCTGGCTATCTTCAACATAGGCACCCATGCACAAGTACACGGAACGCTGAGCAAGTTTAACATGATTTCCATAAATTTCTTTCTCTGCTTCACCGCCACCGGCTTTTTGATGAACCGTGACATTCCAAAATATATCGGCATCCTCGGGTTTGCCGCCGCGTTTTTTAACATTATTACAACCAACGCGTTTACCAATCTCTATGTGGCGGAATGGATATACTATCTGTGCTTTATAGCCTACGTCGTGTTTATCACGCTGCAGTACGACAAACTGAGCGGTCTTCCCATCCAAATAGAACCACCGACAAAGGAATGATTTTTTATGGCATTTGTAAATGTTCAAGAAAACAACATGCATTATGAGCTGTACGGCGAAGGAGAGCATCTCCTATTCCTGAACGGCATCGGGGCCGATCTGAAAAACCCCATCGGTGCGCTTCATTCCCCGCTACCTAAACACTTTTCCGTACTGACGTTTGATCCGAGGGGGCTTGGGGAATCAGAGAGCGAACACCTGCCACACAGTATCGCCGAAATGGCGGACGACGCACATGAATTGGCCTCTGCCATCGGTTGGAAACGGTATCATGTATTTGGCGCTTCGATGGGGGGCATGGTGGCGCAGGAACTCGCGCTTCGCCATCCTGAGGCTGTGAACAAACTGGTTATCGGCGTCACGAACGCGGGAGGCGAAAACGCCGGGCCACAGGTTTTAGAAAAGATGGATGCCATGTCAACGATCGAAGTTCTAAAGCTTTCAGACACCAGGCAAGATGAAAGCTGGGCAGCACAGAAGCCGGATATGGTACGCCTGTTTGAGCAGCGCTTTCGGGCGTTGATTGAAGAGCGGGCCAACAATCCTGTTTTGACACGCGGATACAACAACCAGATGCAGGCCGTAGCTGCCCACAATACCTTTTCCCGCTTGTCCCTGATAGGCTCGCCTACGCTCATCTTCGCGGGGCTCTATGATGCCAGCAATCCGGTTGCAAATCAGATCGAGATGGCATCGCGCATACCAAACGCCAAGCTTTTGCTGCTGCAATCCGGCCATGGAAACTGGTATCATGACTTAAAAGCGTGGTCGTTGATGATCGCTTTTCTTCTCGGATGAGATACTGCCATAAAGAAAGCCCGGGATTGGTTTGCCCGGGTTTTCTTTTTTTATAGTGTTCATCCTCCGAATTGCAGATCGCTTGCCGCTCCTGTAGAATGGATAAGAAAGCATCAATATACCATCGAGGTGTAAAATGAAAGCTGCTTATGTTGTGGAATCGAACAAAGTGGAAATACGGGATATCGACACGCCCGTTTTAAAGGATGACGAGGTGTTGATTCAGGTCAAGGCAGCAGGTGTTTGCGGCTCCGACCTTCATCTGTTCAAGGGGACGCACGCTTTTCGCAAGCCGCCCGCAATTTTGGGTCATGAGGTCGCGGGGGATATCGTCGCCGTCGGCAAATCTGTGACGAAATTCAACATTGGAGACAGGGTAACCGTCGAACCGCACCTTGGCTGCGGAGAATGCGAATTCTGCCAAAAAGACCTTGTCAACCTCTGCACCGGCAAAAAAGCGCCCGGCACACCCTCATGGATCGGGACCTTTGTGGAATATTTCAACGCGCCGGAAAAGACCGTTTACAAGCTCGCCGACGGCGTCAGCTACGAGATGGGCACATTGATCGAGCCGCTGGCCGTCGCCGTACACGCGATCAGTCGCATCACCGTCAAAGAAAAGGATACGCTTGCGATTCTGGGATCCGGTACCATCGGGCTGATGGCGCTTGTGGCAGCTTATGAAGCGGGATATCGGAACATCATTTGCACCGATACGCAGGAATTCAACCTTGAAATGGCCAAAAAGCACGGTGCGAAGCTTACCCTGAACCCATTGCAGGATGATGTCGTAGCTCAGGTAATGGAATATACCCACGGTAGGGGCGTGGATGTGACGCTGATTGCGGCGGACGCCAAAACGATTGTAGATCAGGCGTCCGCCATCACACGCAAGCGCGGAGAAGTCGGTATCATCGCGATGATTACGGATAAGATCCCGGTGTATACCTATAACTTCGTATTCAACGAGCAGACGATGTTCGGAGCGATGACCTATGAAACCAAGGATTTTGTCAAGGCTGCGCAGATGATCAACGAGGGTCTCGACCTAAGCGATTTTCTAACGCAGCGGTACCCACTTTGCGAATCGCAAAAGGCATTGGATGTACTTTTGGAAAAGAAGGAGCACGTGGTGAAGGTCATCGTCGAACTTTGAAGCGATGAAACGGAGTTTGGACATCTGCTAGCATCGGGAAAGGAAAACTATATGCGCAAAATTCTGATCGGCTGTGTGGGGGATGATTTTACGGGTTCGAGCGATGCAGCGTCGTTTATCGCAAACGAAGGCATCCCCACCCTGCTGTTCAACGGCACACCGGCCAAAGATTTAACTGGGTATGGGGAAACCGCCTGCGTCATCGCTTTGAAAACAAGGACGGAACAAACGCAAAAAGCGGTCGCCGATACGCTGGAGGCCTTTGAATGGCTTACCAAAAACGGCGCAGAGCAGCTGTTCATCAAATACTGTTCAACGTTCGATTCCACCAGAGGGGGTAACATCGGACCTGTTGTGGACGCCGTGATGCAGACATATGGCATCCACTATACCATCCTGTGCCCTGCCCTTCCGGTCAACGGGCGAACCGTGGTCAACGGACATCTCTATGTCAACGGCGTGCCGCTGCATCAATCGCACATGAAGGACCACCCGCTGACCCCAATGTGGGATTCCGACATCGCCAAGCTGATGGAGCCACAGGGCAAATACCCCTGTTTAAACATCAACACGCAGATGCTAAAGCAATCCCGCGAGGAGATTTTGCGCATCGTCGAAGATTTTGGCAAGAACAAACAGCATTTTTATGTGGTTCCGGATTACAGCGAAAGCTGGCATGCCCAAAAGATTGTAGACGTCTTTGGTGAACTGAAACTTCTGACAGGCGGGTCGGGGCTGATGACCGAATTAAGCCGTAGATTTACGCAAAATAAGTCGGGAACCGAAAAGCAGCCGACTTCTTCGATGGGCAGGGCCATCGTGCTGGCCGGAAGCTGCTCTTTGGCAACACTGGAGCAGGTTGAGGATTTCATCCAAAAAGGCGGAGCATCTATTCAAATGGACCCGTTCGCGCTGATGAACGGCACGCAAACCAAAGAGCAAATATGGGAAGCCATCGCGTCGTCTACGGATGATGCGGTAATGGTATACAGTTCAGATAGCCCCGAGAACGTTAAAAAGGCGCAGCAAGCAGGCATCGCCGCCGTATCAGAACTGCTCGAGCAGACTACGGCATATCTTGCAAAATGCGCCGTTGCAAACGGTTTTTCCCGCATCATCGTCGCAGGCGGTGAGACTTCGGGCGCGGTCACCAAAATGCTCGGATTCGATGCGTACCAAATCGGTGAAAGCATCGCTCCCGGCGTACCGGTCATGATACCGCTTGAAAGGCAAAGCATCCGGCTGGTGTTGAAATCCGGCAACTTTGGCCAGAAGGATTTCTTTGCGCGGGCCCTTCAAATGACTAAGGAAAGCGCCGAGCCCTGATTTTGTGATACGGCCATTCATACAAAAAGCTGCCTAGTGAACTGAACCCCGAAAAATGAGCATTGAAGAAAAAGGATACGATAGTCCCTTTTTTCTCTGTCCTATAAACGGGTCAGTCCACTGGGCAGCTTTCAAAATTGAACAAAAGGCGCCGGATTATACCGACGCCTTTTGTATGGTTCACTCACCGCGGCTGGTCATAGGGAAGCATGACCGGGTACATATGCTTGCTCTCCAAAAAATCCGAGACGATTTCAAGCGCCTCGCCGAAGCGCTGGAAGTGCACCACCTCACGCTGACGCAGGAACTTCAGCGGGTCGATGACGTCGGGGTCGTCGCACAGGTTGATCAGCCATTCGTAGGTCGACCTGGCTTTCTGCTCTGCTGCCATATCCTCGGTCAAGTCCGTCACAGGATCGCCTTTGCTCTGGAGCGCGTCCGCCGTAAACGCCATGCCGGACGCACCCAGCGGGAATACGGCCTTATCATGGTCGGCATAATACCCCTCCATGCCGGCTGCTTTGATTTGCTCGATGCTCGCGTTCTGTATTAGTTGCCGTACGATGGTACCGACGATCTCCAGATGCGCGAGCTCTTCGGTTCCTATGTCATTTAATGTAGCCCTGGCCTGCGGCGTCACCATGGAGAACCGCTGGCTTAAGTATCGAAGGGATGCCCCCAATTCGCCGTCCGGGCCGCCGTACTGCGTGATGATGACCTTGGCCAGTTTGGGGTTACAGTTTTTGATCTTGACGGGATATTCAAGCTTCTTTTCATAGATCCACATATCTTCTCACTCCTCGCTCGGCATTTTGAAGTTGAAGCTGTATTGCCACGGCCATGGGTCATCCATCCATTGCCACGGATAGTCGCTCATGGAGCGGAACGAATATAGCGGGCCAAAGCACTCCTCGTATTCGCTGCGAAGGGTGTTGGCTTCCGCGAGCGTTTCGTTGTACTTGGCGAGCGCTTCACGTTCATCCGGATGGGTATTGAGGAAAAGCGCGAGATCGAGGGCGACAAAATCCAGCGCCATCAGCTCTTTGAGAAGATCTTCATGGCTCATTTTTTTGTTCATTTCAATATTTCCTCCCCTCGCAATAATTCCTGCGCGGTATTTCGGGTTCGAGATTCGCGAAATCCCGTTTGCGGTAGGGGCTATACAATTCAATAAAAGCCGTTCCTTTGCACAGCGCCTCCATGGGCGATAAAACGCCGCAGAACTTTTGAAACGGCACATAGGCGGCGGCAAGTTGCACGTTTTCTATGACCGTCTGTTGTGGAATACACATACTTTTAGGCATATACACGCTGATATTCCTTCCTTTCATATGGATTGCCGTAAGGTCTACCTCATACTATGCGTTGAAGTAAAATGCGTTATAAAACAGCCAGGCAAAAATGAGCGTATCTCCATGATTCCCCATGTTTACGGAAAATCAGAATTGCTCTATGATAGTATTGGTATGTATCCTGAGCCGCCCGCGGTCGCTATAGAAAAGGTGTGTAAACCACGGGGGAAAGAATGGGATGGATGAAGCCGGTGAGAAAAATGCTTATCTGTTTTTTAGCATGCAGTATGGCGGTGCTGATTTTGGGTTGTAAGAAAACGATCCCCGTATCGGCACTCGTCCCGACACAGGAGCAGACCCAAACGCCTTCTCCAACGCCTCTGCCCACCCCGACGCCTGTTCCCGAATATGTGCAGTATGGATTTGTATCCGTGGGAGACACCTTACAACATGTGATCATCGAGGTGCGATATGCCACAACGTACAATTTCATCGGGGATAAAATAGACGGATACAACGCCGAAAAGATCCTGCTCTCCGCGAAGGCGGCCAAAGCGCTTCAAAAAGCGGCCGATCTTCTGTACAAAAAGGGATATCTGTTAAAAGTCTACGACGGATACCGCCCGCAGCGCGCGGTGGACCAATTCATTGTCTGGCTAAAGGACAGCCAGGATCAGCGCATGAAATCGGTGTTTTATCCTAACGTCGACAAAAGCAAGCTGCACAGTCTCGGGTACATTGCAGAAAAGTCCGGGCACGCGCGCGGCAGCACAGTGGATTTGACCATCGTGTACGCCGACACCCTACAGGAGGTGGATATGGGTAGTCCCTATGATTTTATGGATCCCATATCATGGTACAGGAGCAAGCGCGTCACATCCGCGCAAAAGCAAAATCGAAACACCCTGAAAAAGGCGATGGAAGACAGCGGATTTGAAGCATACAGCCGGGAGTGGTGGCATTTCACGCTTATTGGTGAACCATATCCGAAAACCTACTTCGATTTTCCGATCGAATGATGTCATCCTGTAATACAAAAGGCGGCTTTTGCCGCCTTTTTGCTATGATCATTTTCCCTTGCCTTTTTTCTTTTCGGCATCGCGCTGTTTGTTTTCCTTTACCCTATATTCCGTAATACGCTTGATCAGCTCATACGGCATGGGCTTATCGAGTGCAAACCTAATCGTCCCTTTAGAGGTGCTGTATCCTGAGAGTTCCTCCGCAAATGCCTCTACACCGCTCGCAGCCGGGAAAAAGCCGATGTGGTCCTTGAATGCCGCGAAGTGGACGAGATTGCCAAAAAGATAGAACGTGGGCATCTGATAGCTGATTTTCTCCGTGGCTTCCGGCGCTGCCTTTTGGATTACCTGTCGGATCTGATGCAGAATGCCCACTACGGGCTCCGGGAACTGAGCGATGTATTCGTCGATAGAAACGGGTGTCTTATCGTTCATGACTTCCTCCGCATTGGCTTTTTATCAGTATACCATCTTGTACATTGTTTACAGGGCTTATGTCTCCTATTATGCAAAAAAAGAAAGGACCGGCAAGTCCTTTCTTTTAAATATTCGTCTTTATGTGTGGTTGCAATGTTACTTCTTTGCCATTGCCATAACGCTGCCGACACAAGTTGCGACGATGCCGGCGGCGCTAAGATAGAATCCGATACCCGCGTATTGCAGCGCATCAGCAAAACTGCTGCCGCCCATCGAAGAGGCAACAAACAGATATACGACAGCCGCAACGCCTGCGATCCCGCCAATGAGCCCCAGCCTCGGCTTGATCAGTGCGAACAGAGCGGACAATACACCGCCAACGAGGAACAACGCCAACGGAAGCTGCTCAATGCTGAAAGATCCCGCCAGCATGCCCATTCCGAAGCTCCAATCCATCAGGCTGACGCTCACGGTGTAGCCGTAAGAACTGACGGAGATTATCGGAAGGAAAAACCCCGCAACGGATAAGGCGCCGCCGATGAGCAGCAAGAGCTTGGCGATGGGGGATTTGGATGCGGGACGGGGCGCAGCATAGTTGGGCGCATATGTCTGCGCGTTGGGTTGCTGTGCGCTGTTGGATTGCTGTTGAGCACTGTAGGACTGCTGGTTGGATTGAGCACTATAAGTCTGATAAGTTCCGGCTTCCGGCTGCGCCGTTTGGCCGCCGGTTTGCTGTGGGGCGGCATCGGCTGAAGACGCCACAGCTCCACACTTTCCACAAAATTTTGCGTTGTCAGGCAGTTGAAAACCGCAATTTTGACAAAACATTGACAACACCTCACAAAAATTCCCATTTTTTCTTAACGTATCATACCAATTTAGACACGTCAAGACAAAAAGCGGTACCTTTCATACATTATGCAAACACATCTTCTTGCGGTAATTCTTACTGTTACCTATCCATCCGCCTGTTCTGCACTCCACTCGCTCATCCCTGTGCATTTTCAGGCAAGCCAAACGCGTCTGGTCCCAATATGGTCACAATGCCCCCGCTGATTCGCAGCAACCCGTCCGCCTGCATGCGCTTGAGCTCTCTGGACAACGATGGGCGCGCGACGCCCAACAATTCCGCTATCTCGGTTTTGGAGTGCCTTAGAGCAAAGAAATCATGGCCGTTCCCGCTTACTCCTGCCTGCTGCGCAAAGAAAAGGAGAATCCTGCCGCGCACGCTCTTTTGCGAGAGGATGCGAATCTTATTCTGATGCATCACAATCCGCTCCGAAAGGTATAAAAAGGCGTTGCGGCGTACGGTTTCACTCTTTCGCATCATTTCGTCGATTTTAAAAAACGGCACATACATGACAGCTGCCGGAGCGGAAGCGACAATCGTATAGGGGCAACGCGGATTGGGGGAATACAGCGTCGCCAACCCGAAGCAATCGCCTTTGCCAAACTGTTGGATCTTTACCGTTTCGCCGGATGGTGAAAGCTGGAAAACCCCCAGTATGCCTTCGAGTACGATCCCGACGGTTTGTATCGGCTCGCCCTGCTGCAGCAGCACGGCGTGTTTTTTATATCGGGCAGTCATGTAGCTTTCGGGCTCCAAAAGTTCCTTGATCCCATCTTCCGCAAGCCCTGCAAACAGCCGGCATGTAAGCAGCTTTCCCGTCCATGCGTTCATATCGGTACCCCCAAAAGTGTGATTTCTGTTACAGAAAATACCCTGCTTTTAGCATACACTGGAAGAAAAGACCACACAAGGAGGCTTTGGAATGACAGAACAGATATTCCAGCTTTCAAAGGGAGACGGCCGCGTAACGGAACCGGTGATACGCGATGAGAACCTGCATTACATGCACGTCATCCTGGGCGCAAGAGACAGGCTGCCCGTGCATGAAAGCAACGCCGTGATCTATATGACGGTACATAGAGGCACGCTCACCATCGGCCTTGCGGATCAGCCGCCGCACGAGTATGGCGCAGGCACAGTTTTGAAGATCCCGTTTGGCACAAAGATGGACATTCAAAACGCTTCTTCTTTGCCTCTGGAGTTCACCATCATAAAGGCTCCGGCACCGGCGATATAACATGATAAGGGGGTTATTCTATGAGTATGTTTTGTTACCAGTGTCAGGAAACCGCGCGTGGAACCGGCTGTGACGTACGCGGCGTATGCGGCAAGGTGGAAGAGGTAGCCAAGCTGCAGGACCTATTGATTTATCTCGTCAAGGGCACAGCGGATGCCATGATCAAGGGTCATGCGCCGGTGCTGGAGCTTAAAGATGCCAACCGGCAGATCCTAAACAGCCTGTTCATGACCATTACCAACGCCAATTTCGACGATAGTGCCATCGAAGCTCAGATCAAAAGGATGCTTTCGATACGCGACACAATCAGGAAGTCCTATCCCGGCGAAAACCTGCACGACGCAGCGACGTTTGCGGTGGATACCAGGCAGGCCATGCTGGACAAAGCGGCCCAGATCGGCGTGCTCTCCACGGCAGATACCGATATCCGCTCGCTCCGCCAGACGATACTAAACGGCCTGAAGGGCATTTCGGCGTACACCGAGCACGCGTTGAATCTCCGCCAGGAAGATCCGCAGATCTATGAATTCATGGCAGAAGCGCTCGCGAAGCTTTTGGACGATACATTGGGCGTAGGCGATCTCTTGCAGCTTGCGATGGACACCGGCAAGGCAGGTGTTTCGGCGATGGCGCTGTTGGACAAAGCCAACACCACTGCGTATGGCAACCCCGAGATCACATCCGTTAACATCGGCGTGCGCAAGAACCCCGCTATACTGATCTCCGGCCATGACCTAATCGACCTGGAGCAGCTTCTGGAACAGACAGAGGGCACAGGCGTAGACGTGTATACGCACAGCGAGATGCTGCCCGCGCATTACTACCCCGCATTCAAAAAATATGAGCACTTCGCAGGCAACTACGGCAACGCGTGGTGGAAGCAGGTCGGCGAGTTTGAGACCTTCCACGGCCCCATCCTGTTCACCTCCAACTGCATCGTTCCGCCTCGCAGCGAAGAGGTGAAAGCCCGCATCTTCACCACCAACAGCGCAGGCTACCCCGGTTGCGTGCACATCGAAGCAAATGCTTCCGGCCAGAAGGATTTCAGCCAGATCATCGAACTTGCCAAGACCCTGCCCGCGCCGGAGCAGATCGAGACCGGAACCATCATCGGTGGCTTCGCGCACAACCAGGTAGCCCTATTGGCAGATAAGGTTGTGGATGCTGTCAAATCCGGCGCGATCAAGCGGTTTTTCGTGATGGCGGGCTGCGACGGGCGCATGAAATCGCGTGAGTACTATGCCGAATTCGCTCAAAAGCTCCCCAAGGACACCGTGATCCTGACGGCAGGCTGCGCGAAGTACCGCTACAACAAGCTCAACTTGGGCGACATCGGCGGCATCCCGCGGGTGTTGGACGCCGGGCAGTGCAACGATTCGTATTCGCTGGTGCTCACCGCGCTTAAGCTCAAGGATGCGTTCGGCCTTGACAGCGTAAACGACCTGCCGCTGACGTTTAACATAGCATGGTACGAGCAAAAGGCGGTACTGGTGCTGCTGGCATTGCTGTATCTTGGCGTTAAGAACATCCACCTCGGCCCCACGCTGCCGGGCTTTGCCAGCGAGAATGTACTCAAGGTGCTCGTTGAGCAATTCGGCATCGCAGGGATCAAGACAGCTGATGAAGACATCGCGCTTTTCCTGGCGTAACAGACGAATACATTCCACATCAAAAGCGGCAGACCATTGAGGTCTGCCGCTTCTTTGATTCTGTTTGACTAAACTTGCATCTGCATAAACCCGACGACAAACGGAAGATGAACGAATGTTGCGGTTCCTATATGGACAAAGCCCTGTCTTATATACCATTGCTTTAGCCGGGCATTGTCTTCTATGATCCCGATCGTGATTTTTTCCCCGCCCAACCGCAAGGCCTCTTCCTTGGCAAATTGCAAAAGCAGTGCACCGCACCCGTTGTGCCTGTGCTTCGGGAGCACACAGACCTTTTCCAATTCGATGCTCCCCGCTTTCCCGCGCTTTAATTCTAAAAAGCCGATCATCTCTCCATCAAAATAGAGGCCATAGAGGTTTACGCCCTTGTTCCAATCCGAAACGAGATGCCCGGTCTTAATAAAGGCGCCGTTGGTTGGACAGTTTTGAACGGTCAGACCAAATTCGACGGCTACTGTATCAAAGCTTTGCCGTATCACTTGGGCGCAAGCATCCAATTCCTCAAACCGCACGTTTCGTATGGTATACTCCGGCATACAGCTTCACCCCTAAGGCGAATTCAATGCTCCGACTATATAAGATGCACAGGATGCTGTTCTATGCTATTGCTCGATCTTGATCCTGCTGGACAGCAGGAAATTGATAAACGCAATGAAGGCCGCCGCAATGAAGACGTATTTATACCCCATGCTCGCCCAGAGTATGCCGCCGAAGAATGGAATGGTCATCGCGACGACATGATCAAAACTCGTGCCGGCAGACAGCGTTGGCGTCACATCCTCCGGATCGACGGCGATCTTTCGCATATACGTCGACCGTGCCATCTCCACGGCGTTCATTGAATTGTCTATGACGTAACAGGCTGCGATCACAATGACAGCCATGTTAAGCGGCAGGAAGTCCTCTGCAAAAGCGTATCCCAGGCAAATAACGATCAACAGAATCGCCGCCGCCGACAGGACAAACCGTTCCCCGCGCTGATCAATGGCATTGCCGATGATGGTCCTTGTCAGGATGCTGACGGCAGAGACGATTACTCCCAGTATCGCAAAAACAGGAGGATCAAGGTGAAACACCTGAATGAGCACCCAGGGCGCAAAGGTCAAAAATATTTGCTTTCTAGCGCCGTTTACGATGCTCAGGATGTAGTACAACATATATTGTTTCCGGAATACGAACTTCGCCTTTTTCACTTTGGGCTTTTGAGGGGTCATCATGCCCAGGATAAACGCCGCAAACACGTAAAAGACCGCGGCGGTGATAAAAGCGGTTCGGTATGTAAGGCCAAGATACTTGAAGCCCAGCCAGACGATCCCATACCCAAGAATCGTCGCAGCAAGGTTATAAGCATTGTATTGTCCGAGACGGGCGCCGTACTGTTCCTTCTGTGAAAGGTTCATTCCGATTCCGGGAGCCAGGGGAATGAAAATATGGGTACCAAGGCTCAGCACCATCATCCAGGCCAGCATCATCGCAAACGTTGGAGAAAGCAGTCCCAAACCCATCATGCCGACAGCGGCACAGAGCATTCCGATCGCCGCCATCCGTATATTGCCCAAAAAGGAGAGCACTCCCAGAACGATGATGATAAGCGCGCCCGGCAGTTCTCGCGGAAATTCCACAATGCCCCTGGAAGCTGCGGATAGCTTGTAAACATCATTCAAAAAGTTATTGAAGCAGGTGGAGTTTATCCCGGTTGCGACCCCGCTGAGCATGCCGACGATCAAAAATAGCTTAAAATCCTTCTCCGCACCGAACTTCTGCCATAGCCTCCCGAACAAGCCCTTTTTTTCAATGGCTGTCACGTCATCGATGCCATCGACGCTTTTGCTCGAATCCATAAAAAAAGAATCCCTTCCCGCGAGTTTTTCTCTTCATCATACAATACATGGGGGTTGTTGATCAATCAAATAGGCAATATCCTTTATTATCACGCAAAGGGGAGACGGTTTCATGGAGCGATGCCTGGCTTTTTTGCTTTTGTTGTGTACGCTGGGCTGTTACCGTTCCCCCGCGCCCAATCTCGTTCAACAGTCGTATACGGATCGGGAAAATGCACAGATAATCATGAAGAGCATTTGCCGCAACTTTTCTTATGAAGATGAAATTGTACTAAAAGTGAACATTCAATACCCAGAAATCCATCTGCAGAATGGGCAAGCCCAGCCCATCAACAGCCACATTCAATCCGAAATGGATGTGTTCTATTTCAACGCCATAACCTCCTATTACTGGCAGGCCATGGGCGAATATCTGCATTCCAAGAAAAGCGGTTCGTTTTTACCGCGCGAAGCAACGCTGCAGTATACCATTACCTTGAGCGATGAACATTGGCTGAGTCTCTACCGCGACGAATACCTCTACCTTGGGGGTGCGCACGGCATCACCATTCGTCATTCTGACACGTATGATTTGCATTCCGGCAATCTCATGACGCTAAATTCCTTTTTCCAAAAAAGCGAAGAGTATAGAAACCGGATCATCCGGCAGATCACAGAGCAAGCGGATATCCATATGCAGCAGGACGCACTCTATTATGACGATTACCGTGTGTTGATTCATAAATGCTTCCATGAGAAGAGCTTTTACCTCACGGCAAAAGGCATCGTGTTTTATTTTCAGGAATACGAAATAGCACCCTATGCCGCGGGGATCGTTGAATTTACCCTTCCCTACGTACGCTGAACCAATGGCGGGTGTGCCTTCGTTGCAACTTAAAACGCTCCCGCATAGTGTATGGCGGGAGGGGATACGATTGCAGACGCGCAGACAAAATCAAAAAGCCGCCATATCCATGCGTGAGATAAAGCGGACGCTTTCCTACCAAAACGTTTCTGTGCTTTCGTTTTCCGTACAATTTCCGGAAATCAGCCTGGCTTCGAACAGGACGGCGCAGATACGCATCAATAACAACATCCGATCACAGGTGGCTGAATTTACCAAGAGCGTCACAACGGTGCTGTACCGGGATGCCATAAACAATTATCGAAATGCCCAGCAGAATGGGTATCCGTTTCATGCATTCGAGGCGGTGATGAACTACACTGTCACCTACAACCAAAATTGCCATTTGAGCATGTACCGCGACCGGTATGAGTTCACCGGCGGCGCACACGGCAACACCATCCGTTCGTCCGATACATACAGCCTTCGCACAGGGGCGACGCTGCCGCTGTCCTCGTATTTCCAGCCGTACCAGAACTATCGCCGCATCCTGTTGCCTCAAATTCTAAGACAGGCGGACGAGAACATGCGGCAAAACCCGGTGTATTTTGACAACTACGCGCTGCTCATCATGCAGAATTTCAACGAAGAAAACTATTATCTGACTCCCGGCGGTGTAGCGCTCTATTTCCAGCAATATGAAATTGCGCCGTATGCCACGGGCATCGTTGTTTTTACCGTACCATATAGTCTTTTGCACTGGTATCCTGTCTGTATGCAAAGAGTTTGAGTTTAAACCAAGCCCTCAAAGCGCCCCGCCTTCAGGTCGGGGCGTTTATCTTATCGAATGTCTTTTTGTTTTTTATTGCCAATAAGACAATCGAAATGACGTCTTAAATTCAACGCGTAATTTCGCACAAAACGGACATCCTAGGCAAAGGAATACAGAAAGGAGTCAACAAATGGGCATCATCAGCTGGATCATCATAGGCGCACTCGCCGGTTGGATCGGCAGCATGTTCACCGGCAATGACGCAAGGATGGGCGCGGGAGCAAATATTCTCGTCGGCATCATCGGCGGTTTTTTAGGCGGTTTTCTCTTCAGCCTGTTCGGCCGCATTGGCATCACCGGATTTAACCTGTGGAGCCTCATCGTGGCCACCATCGGTTCCATTATATTTCTGATGATCGTCAATGCGTTTACCAGGAAGCCTGTCACTAGGGATAGGGATTAGACCTTCCAATCAGTACGATCTATGACGAAAATATCGCCGATACCAATCGGCGATATTCTTTTATATTACGTTTTTCACGAACGATTGCTTCTATCGATAAGATGCTTGTATATCGGTTATCTGCCTGTAAAGCGCATCGTTCACAGGCGTCGGCACGCCATATTCACGGCCTTTGCGCATCAGAGTGCCCGCAAACAGCTCAACTTCAGTCTTACGTTTTGCCACTACGTCCTGCAGCATGGAGGGTTTGCCGGCCGGATCGAGCCTGCCCAATACCTCAAGCCAATACGCCAAATCCGCCTCATGAAGGCCGATGTACGCCTTTTGCGCTAGTGCTATCACCTCGCGCATCGCGGCCAGCATGGCGTCGCGCGTTTCACCCGGGCGCTGGATATCCGCATAGGTTCCGCCGCGCACTGCCAGCGTCTGGTTTACGCCGACGTTGACCATCCATTTCCCCCACATGCGCTTTGGCATATCCAGACACACCTCATAGGGGAGCTTATTGCGTTCAAAAAACCTTGCCACACGCATCACCTTCTCGGGCGCAGGGCCTTTTTCATTGACGCCGATGCAGAGAAGCCCGATGTTGGCATACTGCAGCCGGTTGCCCACCTTAACGGCATCCATGCCTTGTGCGACGCAGCAGATCACCCTGTCCCACCCGTAGGCTTTTGCAATGACTTCTTCGCTGACGATGCCGTTGAGCATGGACAGAAGAATCGTGTTAGGTCCTATCTGGTTTTCGACCATCCGGATGGCCTCCTCAAGGTCGCCATATTTCACAGCAAACATGATGAGGTCATCGGTTTCGCCTGTTTGCTCGGGAGTGGCAAAGTTGAACTCGCGATATACTCCATTGACAAATACGCCATCGCGCCGATACCGCTCCACACGCCTGGCATCCGCAACGAATTTCAAATCCGCCTTATTCATATTCTGTGCCAGGCACTCACCGAACATGACACCCAGCGCACCAAACCCGATGATGGAAACCTTATGTATTTCCAACCTCATCCCCGCCTTCCAATGCGTTGATCGTATTGTAGCATCGATTACACCTTCCCTCAATGCAGGTCGGGAATTTCATCAACGTTTCCTATGCGAAAATAATTTGCCATGATTTTATCAATATTTAATCATTATTTCATCAAATTTAATAATATTACTATATTTATAATAATATCTCCTTATAAATTTGTCTCTTGCATAATAGTATGGTATGCTATAGATAATCTATGGTTTGCGTAAATACACAAAGGAAAGGTGATGAACATGTCTGAACGTCAAATGCAAAAGATCGGAATCGGGTTTGCGACCGGTAGGAGATGTTTTCAGCAGGTGCTGAAAACGTATGCATACAATTGGATGGAGAGCGGAAATGCGGATTATAACATTACGGTCGATGTTTTTATCGCCTATGATCTACGCTATAACAATACGACGTTATCCGACTACACGGACATTCCCACCGATGTGCTGAGCCTTTTTGACAGCGTCCATTTCATAGGAAATCAATACATCCGCAGGGAAGCTGCACTGCTCATCGAGCAGGGTGTAGTGAGCGAAGAGGACGCGACCCTGCTCTTTTCCGCCGGATATGCGGGCAAGCGCAACGCGCTGCTGTACTCCGCACTGAAGAGCGGCGTTAACGCGCTGCTGTTTCTGGACGACGACGAATACCCTCTTGCCGTGACCAAAACCCGCGCCCATGCCATCTGGAGCGGGCAGCATGTGCTCAGTACGCATATGGAACACATCCACCAAGCGGACATCACGCATGGTCACCACTGCGGCTATATCTCGCCGATTCCGTATATAGAATTCAACGATACGCTATCCGAACAGGATTTCCGCAGTTTTATCGAAGCGATCAGCAACGATATACTCAATTGGGATAACATCAGAAACGTCATGTCCAACGGCGGCGTCACCTATGCCGACACCAACGTTTTGATCAGCGAAGAGGCGATTCACGTCCGAGAGCGCAACAACGCAAAGTTCATTTCCGGCGCCAATCTTTGCATCAACCTCAATTCTCCCGAACGCGTGTTTCCATTTTATAATCCGCCGGGTGCGCGTGGGGAGGATACTTTTTTGAGCACGCTGCTGCGCGACCGGAGCGTGCTGCGCGTACCCTGCTACACGTTCCACGACGGGTTTTCGACCTACCAGCACATCATGCACGGCGTGCTGCCCACCAAGCTTCGAGCCATCCGTTCAGACGATGAAGCTATCGTAAACCGCTTCTATCGTGCCTGCCTTGGATGGGTGCGCTACAAGCCGCTTCTTTTGTACATCACACAGAACGAAAATTACGATAAACTTATCGAAGAAATGAAGGCTAGGTTGTCCAATACGCTGCCGAAGATCAGCGCGTATTTTGGCAAGCAGGAATTTCTGGGAATCGAGCGTGAATTGGACCGATACCATAAAAATGTCCGCAGGCATTACGCGCAATATATCAAGGCACAGAACGCATGGGAGAATATCATGCGGCACCTCGCTGTGATGCCTATCGGCGAAGGCATCGGTGAAGCCATTGGTTGATCTGCAAAAATTCAGACAGGAGGAGTTTATACGGCGGGAAGCCAATTTGCGACATGCACACAGGCAGGGGCTGCGTGAGGGGATCGCCCCCGCCGGATCCCTGCACATCGTATATGTCATGACGCATACGGGGGTATGCGGCGGCACCAAGATCATCCTTGAGCAGGCCAACCAACTTGTGCGGCAAGAACAGAAAGTGACACTTGTAAGCCATTTCGACAAACCCGACTGGTTTCCTGTCGACAACAAGGTACAATATGTACAAGTCCCGTTTTCAAAGGAACTCACGCTTGGCATTCCGTGCTGCGACGTCGTCGTGGCAACATACTGGCGGGAGATCTACGAATGCATATTACGAAAGAAAGCCCCCGTCGTCTATTTCGAGCAAGGGGACTACCACTTGTTCGACTGGGACCATGTAGACGAGCGCGAGAAGGCGTACATCTATGTGCAATATCAAACGGTGCCCTTTCTGTTTACAGTATCAGAAGGCGCGGCGGATCAGATTAAGAACGTGTTCCACCGGGAAGTAGACCTGATTCCGAATGCGATAGACGAAAGGATCTTCCATCCCGATCCCAGCAAGGAACACGCTTTGGAAGTGCTGCGCATAGCGATGATCGGCAGCGAACAGAACGAGTTCAAACGGATTCCGGACATCCGCGACGCTATCCGAATATTGGAGCAGAGAGGCTACGATGTGGAGTTGTATTGGGTTTCGCCGGATATGCCCATGGATCCGCAGGGACATCTCGCCGTAAACCCGCCGCAGAAAACGATCGGCGATTTTTTACGGACGGCGGATTATTTCGTGTCCGCCTCCGTCTACGAATCGTTTTCGCTGCCGGTGCTCGAAGCGATGGCTTGCGGCTGTGCGGTTTTGACGACTAAGAACAAGGGTGTTCTCTCCTATGCCGTGGAGGGAAAGAATTGCGTGTTCGTCCATATGCACAACCCTTCGGATATCGCGGATAAGATTGAAGTGCTTCAAGCTGATAAACCTCTGCGGGATACGCTTGTAGCGGGAGGCAAAGAAACCGCTAAGCTGTTTTCGTGGGATGCCATCATACCCCGTCTCATCGGATATTACCGCGATATCGCCCGCTTTACACCCATCGATTAATCGTATATAAACAAACCGCGCTATACATGCAGACCCTTTTTTGGGCGGCCATGCGTTTTTCTTATGGCCGATGTTTCGCCGATTGGTTTACGAATCCGCAATAGCGGTCAAGAACATTTTCCTGTGCTGCGCTATCCTTTTATCAGGAGATGAGGCCTTGCAACAGAACGAACAGATTCTGGCGGTACGCCAAATGCAGTCGTACATCGATGCGCACATCCACGAGCCCATCACGCTTTATCAATTGGCGCAAATCGCCAAGTATTCGCCCACGCACTGCGCACACCTGTTCAAGCAGTATACGGGCAAGGCGCCTTTCGAGTACATCCGCTCCATGCGGCTTAGTAAAGCGGCGCTGCGCCTTCGGGATGAACGAAGCCGCGTGGTGGACGTCGCATTCGATTTTGTCTTCGACTCGCATGAGGGGTTCACGCGGGCATTTTCCAGGGCGTTTGGGATATCTCCATACCGGTATCGCAAGCAAACGCCGCCCATACCGCTGTTCATGCCATTTCAAGCGCATGGCCCCGTCCAAGAACTAAAGGGAGGATTTAAAATGCCGGAAAAAGTTCAGACCGTATTTGTTCAGGTCATCGAGAGGCCTGAGCGCAAACTCTTGCTCAGGCGCGGAAAAAAAGCATCGGAATATTTCTCCTATTGCGAGGAAGTTGGCTGCGACGTGTACGCTCTCTTATCCAGTGTAAAAGAAGCGATGTATGAGCCCGTGGGATTGTGGCTGCCGGAGAAGCTTATACCGACAGGCACCTCAAAATACGTGCAGGGCGTGGAACTGCCGATGGATTACTGCAATGCCGTGCCACAGAAGTATGATCTGATTACACTTCCGCCCTGCAAGATGATGGTGTTCCAGGGCGAGCCGTTTGAAGACGATGATTTTATGGAAGCAATTGCTGTCGTTGAAAAGGTAATTGATTCGTATAACCCCGAACCGTACGGCTTTGAATGGGCGGATGAAGACGCGCCGCGGTTTCAGCTGGCGCCGCTGGGATACCGCGGCTACATGGAAGCCCGTCCGGTCAGACCGCTCGAACGCCGCTAAAATAAGCCCTTTAAGGGCTTTTTCCATTTGACCCTGAAAAGCTTCGGCCTTCAGTAGAAAAGCACGTTTACCGGCTATTTTCAATAAACAATTTTTGCTATTATTGTAAGAAGCCATCATCAATACGAACTGGGCAAAACCTGCTTGCTGCAAGGGAGGGTAAAATGAAACTTACCAAGATCGAAACTTTCATCGTTAAAACTCCACCGCCACCTTTGGGGGGCAAATATTTCTACTTTGTCAAATTAAGCACCGACAATGGAATTTACGGCTGGGGTGAAACCGCAACGCTCAGCGTGTACTACCCTCTTTTGAATTCTTATCGAACATTGATGCAGGAGATTTTCGACGCTTACCTTCTGGGTCAGGACCCGATGGATCGCGAGCGGCTTAACAAGGTGCTGTATACCGGCCTAACCGCGCGTCACAGTGAATATTCAACGGGTGGACTCATCAGTGCCATAGACCTGGCACTGTGGGACATTGCAGGCAAAGCTTGCAACCAGCCTGTATACAATCTTTTGGGCGGCAAAATGCGAGACAAGATACGTTCGTATTCCTATATCTACCCACCGGACGACGTCGTTATAGCCTACAACGAGGGTAAGATCAGCTCAAGCGAATACACCTCCCCCAGGCTTCTCTCCGAAAGCGCACAGCGCATGGTAGAGGAGGGCTTTACGGGACTTAAATTCGACCCTGTGCCACGCTTTGATAACATTGCCGTTAAGATGAGTGGATTCGCACAGCCAAACGTCCCGAACCCGCATTACACCAATCCGTTCAACATGAGTCTGGAGGACTACCGCTATTGCGACAACCTGGTTTCTGCTATCCGTACTGCGGTTGGCGATAAGGCGGATGTGATGATCGGCACGCATGGGCAAATAACCACACAATCTGCCATTCGCTTGGCAAAGATGCTGGAACCGTATGACCCTCTGTGGCTTGAGGAACCTGTTCCCCCCGAAAATATGAAGGAGATGGCAAAAGTCGCAAAGTCCACCACCATCCCGGTGGCGACGGGAGAACGGCTTTCCACCGTATTTGACTTTACGCATCTTTTGGAAGAGGGTGCAGCCAGCATCCTTCAGCCCGACATGGGTTCGTGCGGTGGCATTACCGAATGCAAGAAGATATCTTCGATCGCCGAAGGGTATTACGCGCAGATGGCGCCTCATATCTGGGGTGGTCCGGTCATTACGGCTGCGGCACTTCAGATCGACGCCTGCATCCCGAACTTTTTGATCCAGGAGAGCATTGGAACGGGCGGGCGTTTCTTCAACGAGCTTCTGACGGAGCCGCTCGTCTGGGAAAACGGGTATTACAACGTACCCACGGTCCCCGGTCTTGGCATCGACCTCAATATGGACGTACTGCTGCGACACAAAGCATAGACTAAAAGGCATAAAAAACGGCGCAATGCGCGCCGCTTTTTTATATCCTAGATCATGTTTTCGCTTCGAAGCCATTGAATCGCATCAGTCACCGTCTGTTCAAACGGGCGCGCCATATATGCCAGATCTCTTTTGGCTTTCTCGTGGGAGAACATCGAGTTACTCTGTAGCGTATACAATGAATACCTCGTAAAGATCGGCTGCCGCTTCTTCGACTTGTAATACCATCCGAGGAACGGTACCAACAGGCGCAGCAACCACATCGGCGCCATGTAGTTCACGAGCCTGGCGCCCGATTTTTCATGCAGCAGACTTAATATCTCCTCCACCGGCACATAGCGGTTGCTGAGAATATAGCCCTCTCCCTTTTTTCCGTACCGGCAACAGTCGACAATTCCTTTTGCCACGTCGCGTACGTCCACAAAATCGTAGCCGCCATGAACGCCCATCGGAAGTTTGCCTTTGCTTCCGTCGATCAAAAGCTGTGTTACATGCCCCCGCGCGTAGTCATTGGGTCCGCAAATTCCGCTCGGGAAGATCAGCGAAGCATTCAGATCATTTTCGCGCACCGCATCCATTACGATCTGAGACGCCTCCGCCTTGGTCTTTCCGTAAAATCCCACAATCTTGTCGGGATCAAACAAATTTACTTCCGTGATGACCTGCCCCTTTGGGAGTTCCGGTATCGCATGCACGGAGCTGACGTAAATGAGCTTCTTTACCTTGGACGCGATGCATTGCTCCACGACGTTGCGGGTCCCCATTACGTTCACGTCGTGGATCTTCGGCACAAATTCCCAATAGGTCGTAACGATCCCGGCCGTATGGATCACGTAGACATCCGTTCCTTCCTCCACGACAAAAAACCGCTTCAGATCCCCTTTGTACAACACATCGCCTTCCATGATCTCGATGCCTTCGGGAAGGCGTCCCGCCGCCTTATCGTTTGGCAGAACGAGTGCGCGGATGCGCTCCTTGCGCTTTAAAAGCTCCCGCACAACGCTGCTGCCCAGATTGCCCGCAGCCCCTGTAACCAAATAGATACTGCCCATCCTAACCTCCTGTTCATGATTGCATACCAAGGCAGCCCCAATAGACCACCCGCTATAAAACACACCGTGTTGTTTATCTTTCATGATTCCATTATAATAAGTACGATAGAAAATTTCCAGATTCGCTTTGGCAGAAGTGAAAGAAACCCGACGGAATCGCAGATTCTGTCGGGCATACTAAAAATATCATATGAATCGGTGAGGGTACAGCGATGAAAAAAGATAACGATCGCAGGGTTCGATATACCAAGATGATGCTCAAACAGAGCCTTTTACAGCTGATGCGTGACCGCGATATCGGCAAGATCACAGTCAAGGATATCTGCGAGCTTGCAGACATCAACCGAAGCACTTTCTATACGCATTATTCCGACCCGATGGATCTTCTGTCCAGAATCGAGGACGAATTGCTGCAAGAGGTACAGAAGTCGGTTGACCGGTATCCCGATGCACTGACTATACCGGAGCTCATCATCGGGCTGATCAATGCCATTGTCGCAAACAATGAGCTGTGTAAAAACATCCTGTCCTCCCACGGCGACAAGGAATTCCTAAAGCGCGTAATGGACATTCCGCGGCAAAAATGCATTTCAACGTGGCAAAAGCAGTTCCCAAACGCCTCTGTAAGCGAGCTTGAAACCGCATATCTGTTCAATGTCAACGGAAGCCTCGCCGTTGTTCAGAGCTGGATTGAAGGCGGGATGAAAGAATCCCCGGACAACATCGCACGATTCCTCCAGCGGATCAATTTCTACGGACTGTGGAGTTTTTCGGCGAAAAAGAAATCTTAGCCGGGATTGGGTCGTGCATGGACTGGCTTGAATTGTGATGCTATTCAGGCGTTGACTTTGCATATAGTGGTAGGAGAAAACGCAAAGGAGGCAGACCCATGCAACGCCCGCTTCGAACCCCCATTCTGGGCCAAATGACGCAGCAGCAGTTTCGCGAAGCACTGTATAAATCCATTGTAGACGAAGCAACCGCAGCCGATTTCTATACCAGACTGTTGCAGCATGCAACGGACGAGTTATCACGCGATTTCATCACGCATGCCCGGGACGATGAACTATTCCATCTGCAGCATTTCGAAAACCTCTATATGCGGTATTTCGGAACAAAACCGCAGTACCGGATCACGCCAACGCAGCTCACGGATTTCAAGCAAGGGCTGTTGACCGCTCTTAGGGGCGAGCTGGATGCCGCCTCTTTCTATCGCGACGTGCAGCTTTCCACCAGGGACTCGCTGATCCACGATACATTCTATCTCCCAATGGTGGACGAACTCGAGCACGCCACCATGTTCAGCACGTTATACAATAGGCGCTAATACCGGTTATAACGAAAAAGCCCCGATTCCGCATAGACATTGACGGAACGGGGCTTTTGGATTGCTGTGCTCAGTCTTCCATTATCACCATTTTAGCTTGGATGCTCTCCATCTCGTTGAGCGCTTTTTCAAGCTTTAACATCTCTTCTTTGTCGCCGCAGAGTTGAAGGATCAAGAGCCCCTCGTCGGAACACACATCTCCCGCTTCATGCAGCCCTAGGCGGACTTTGATGGAACAGCCAAATTTGGAGAGGATCTCCTGTACTTTGGGAGAATTTTCTCTCCTGTACCCTATTCTGACAATCATGATATCCCAAGACATATTGCCATCTCCTTTCCATTGTTTTCCATAGTATATCACGTATGCATTCCGTTGATAAGACTAAACAGCCAACCGACCAGTGTCACAGCACAGCATTGTCCGCGATCAGAGGACTTTGATGCTGTGTTTATACAGAATTTAGAAAAGCCCATATACGCATTCCGTATGGCATATTTCTGCTCAGTACAGTACAATGCTGGTAGAATCGAAACGCAAGGAGGTTTTGCGTAGTGGCAAATACGAACAAAATCCTCATTGTCGATGATGACAAAAACATTTGCGAGCTCTTGAAGCTCTATCTGCAGAACGCCGGATTTGATATCGGATTGTGCCATGATGCTGCCGATGCGCTGCGCCGGTTCATTGCCGAAGGGTATGACCTGGTGCTGCTGGATGTCAATCTCCCGGATGCATCGGGGTTTGATTTGTGCCGGATGATGAAGGAAAAAAAGGACGTGCCCATCATCATGCTGACGGCGCGGGATATGCTCTACGACAAGATCCAGGGCTTTTCATGCGGCGCGGACGACTATATCGTCAAACCCTTCGAGCCTGCGGAAGTAATCGCACGTATCCATGCACGGCTGAAGAAACCAAAACCCTCTGCGTCTTCCGATATCATCCGCATCGGCGATGTAAGCGTGAACATTGAAGCCTACGAGGTGCGAAAAGGCGGGGTGCTCGTCGATCTTAAGCCAAGGGAGTTCCAGCTGTTCTATTTCCTTTTGAACAATAAAAACATTGTCTTTTCACGGGATGCGTTGCTGCAAAAGGTCTGGAACTACGATATCGCGGGTGATACAAGAACGGTGGATGTACACATCAAATCGCTTCGCAAGAAACTGATCGACGAAAATTCAATCTTTGACATCAAGACGGTATGGGGCGTCGGATATAAACTCGAGGGAGAATAGATGTTTAAAAGCGTATTCCAAAAGATATTCTTCACATATCTGTTCATCCTCTTTGCCATCATGCTGACGCTGGCCATCGCCATCACAACTATTTCCAACAATTATATCTACGATCAAAAGCGCACGTTGCTCAATAACGTGGGCGTTAAGACAAACGCGCTGGCCAATGCCTATGCAATGGGGTCCATAGACCACGTACAGCTCACAGAAGCCATCAACGCCATGGGATATACGACGGATACCAAGATATACATCATTCAGGCGGATATCTCATCGCTTGGCACCCTGGATTTGGGCAATGAACTCCAGGATCCCTACCTGCGCGATGCGCTCAACAGTGTGCTCAAAGGCGAAAACGTCTTCTCCAAAGGCGTCTACTTTCAGGAGCTTGAAGCACAGGTAGTATTTGCTGCCTATCCCTGGAAGGATGCGTCCGGCGTCAAAGGAGCCATACTGCTGTTCTCACCGGAGAAGACCGTCTCTACCATCGTAAGCAACATACGCTTCATCGTAAGCCTCCTGGCGGCTGCATTCATGGTGTTGGGCGGTGTCGTCATCTATTTCTTTTCCAGAAGAATGGTCCGTCCCATCAGAGAGATTGACGAAGCCTCCCGTCTGATGACGCAGGGAGAAGACGCGCCCGATATAACAATCCGCACCAGGGATGAATTTGGGGCCTTGGCCAATTCCTTCAATACCATGAAGCAGAAGCTGCAGAAAAATGAAAAGCTGCGCACGGAATTGCTCTCCAACATCTCGCATGACCTGCGCACGCCAATCACCACCATTGCCGGGTTTGCCGGCGGAATGACGGACGGCATCATCAAAGAGGCAGACTATAAAAAGTATATCGGCATCATCCGCTCGGAAGCCAAGCGCCTTGGCACCTTGACGGACCAGATCCTCGAGGCCGCCAAGATCCAATCCGGTAATCTGGAGTTGAACATATCTCGTTTTCCGCTGCAGCGGGCTCTCAAAGATGCCATCGACGCCAATTCGATCGTGGCAATGGACAAGCGCATGCAGGTGCATACACCCATCCCCGCAGAGCTATGCATTGACGCGGACGAGCGCAAGCTGCAGCAGGTGCTCTACAATCTGATCAACAACGCCATCAAGTATTCCTTTCCGGGTGGCATCGTAACGATATCCGCAAGGCGATTGGACAACGCCGTTGAGGTGAGTGTGCTCGATCATGGGGAGGGCATCGCCGAACAGGATCTTCCTCAGGTGTTTGACCGATATTACCGGGCCGATTCCGCCAAGGCTGGCGGATATGGGCTTGGGCTGAGCATTGTGAAAACGTATGTGGAGGCGCATGGAGGAACCGTCGCCGTCAGCAGCAATCCAAAGGATGGCACTCGGTTTTCATTTACCATCCCAACCGCAGGCTGATGATAAGCAAAGGTTTTCACGGCTTGGAAGCATAATATTTACGCATTGTTTACAAATCATCCAAAAGTGTTTTACACTTACAACGTACAATGCTTTTGTTGACAAGTGCGGATAAAGGAGATGCCATGAAAAAAGTACTCTTCATATGCGCCATTGCACTGTGTCTGGTGCTCCTGACTGCATGTGGGAAGAAAAGCGTCAACCCGAATTCAACCCAGAATCCATCGCCAATTGCAAGTGTAGGCGCATCCGGCACGAGCAGTCCGGCGCCGCCTTCCCCCGGTACCGTGATCATCGCGGAATCCAGTAACGCCGTTTCGGACAAGGAAAAGCAGGCTGTACTGGATAACCTGAGCCGTGAGATTGACGAGGCGTTCAACGCCGGCAGGGGACTTGAAGATCTGGATAATTCCGATATTGACACCGGCAACATCCAATAGAGGAGCTATATCATGAAAAAGAAAATCGCTGTGCTCATATCCATACTGTTCGCCCTGTCGTTGACGTTTATGGCTTCGGCGGCGATGGCGCAATCTTTTAACCCGCCCAAATCAACTCCTTCGACCACAGCGAAGCCCGGTAAAGCCAAGGGTAAAGCGGCGGAACGGCTTGCCTTCATAACGGAAATACAACCGTTGCTGGATGAGATTGTCACCAACCGCCAGCAGATCAAGACGCTGCAGAATAATCTTGTGACGGCAAAGCAAGCGGCTCTTAAGCACATTGATGTGCTAAAAACAGATCTTTCCAAAGTCACCGCAGAACAGCTTGCCAAGATCAGCGATCTAATCGCCCAGGTCAAGGCGGTTCGCATCGATTTCAACGCATCCAACACGGATATGGGCAAAGAGATACATAAGCTTCGCGGCAATCGCAATTCCAGAAAATATGATGCCCTGAAGACAGCGTACGAAAATATCATCCAAGTTCAGGAAGAACGCATAGATAGCTTCAAAAAGCTGATAAGCCTTTACAACCAGATATCACTCATCTGAACTATACTCTTAAAAAACCCGCCTGTGCGGGTTTTTTCTTTTCATTGATTGGCAGACCAGCGGGATGCAAACCATTGAATAAAGGCTTCCTATCCCGAATTATGTCATTACTATGATCCTCGCTTTGTATGCAGCCGTTCGGGTTTCGCATATACATTCATTCTGCGTTCCATCTTCTGTCAGTTTGAGCACAGTTCAAACGGTTTCATCCAGCTTTGGAGAAGAATTTGGTAATTTTTTCTATCATACCTTGCATACGCTTTTCGATCATCCGGCCTACGATTTGTTTTCAAATGGTTTCGCTGTATTCCGATAGAATGGCTTGCCACAATGAGCATTGAATGAAGGTTTCGAAAAATCGAAAATCTATTCAAGAAACCCCCATTCTTGCCGACACAATCGCGTCAATCTATTGACATTGCTTCAGCATATTGCTATATTAATTGGCAAGAGAAGCGTAGAAAACGTACAAAGGCGTGCGGGCTTGGGTCTGTATGTCCTTTTGTTTTTCTTTACTCTTCACCGCCACGGACGCCTTAAAAGAAAGTCCTGGCAACCATTATTTTTTTATTTTGAAGGAGGAAGCCCCATGAAGAGAACTCTCAAACTCATCGGCTTGATCCTGACTGTTGCCATGGTATTTTCGCTCACCGCTTGCGGGACGACGAAGAATACGGGCACGATCAAGATCGGTAGCATCGGTCCCCTCACGGGCAGCTTGGCCGTGTACGGCACTGCAGTTGCCAATGCAGAAAAGCTTGCTGTTGAGGAAATCAACGCGGCAGGCGGCGTGCTCGGCGGGCGCAAACTTGAAGTTGTCTCTTATATGGACGACAAAAAGGATTCGACCGAAGCCGCCAATGCCTACAACAAGCTTGTAGGACAGGGTGTTGTCGCCATCCTCGGCTCCGTGACGTCCGGCGTTACCAGCGGTCTTGCCACGTTGGCTGAAAAGGATAAGATGTTGCTCCTGACCCCGACCGCAACCAACGATGATGTCACCAAGGGCAAAACCTACGTATTTCGTGCATGCTATGCCGACTCCTATCAGAGCTCCATTGCAGCGAAGTTCTTGGCGCAGCAGGGCGTTAAGAAGGTTGCGATCCTGTATGCTTCCGGTGATGCATACTCCAGCGGAATGCGCGACGGCTTCAAAGTAGCGGCCGCTACACTTGGGCTCACCATCGTAAAAGAAGAGAGCTCCTCCTCAACCTCCGATACTGACTTCTCAACCCAGTTGACCAACATCAAAGCTTCCGGTGCAGAAGCGATCTTCGTCCCCTACTACTATGATGCAGTCGGTCCGTACATCGTACCGCAAGCGCGTCAAGCGGGATTCACCGGAATGATGATCGGCGCCGATGGCTGGGATGGCACGGAAGGCACCATGATCAAGGGCAAAGAGAGCCTGTACAACAACACATTCTTCACCAACCACTATGCCGCTGACGATCCTGCTGCAAAAGTGCAGAAGTTCGTCTCCGCATACAAGGCAAAATACGGCGAAACCCCGAACGCCCTGGCGGCGCTGGGCTATGACTCCGTGTACATGCTCGCTCAGGCCATCAACGCGGCCGGCTCCGACAAGACCGCCGATATCGTAACGGCCATGAAGAAGCAGACCTTTGACATGGTAACGGGCAAGTTCACGTTGAATGCCGACAACACGCCCACCAAACCCTGCGCCATCATCGAATACAAGGACGGCAAGCTGGTTTGGAAGTCCACGGTACAATAACTCATCCAAACAGAAGAAAAACGATTGCGACACGGGGTTCATCTTGGCCCCGTGTCGCTCCATGATTCGGCTGATTCGCAGCACACTTGATTAAAAGGGAGGACACAGCTTTGGGTGGCCTTATGCTATTCATCCAGCAAGTGATCAACGGACTCAAAGTTGGCAGCATCTATGCACTGATCGCGCTGGGATACACCATGGTATACGGCATCATCAGGCTCATCAACTTTGCGCACGGCGACTTCATCATGGTTGGTGGGTACACGCTCGTGTTCACCATCCCGCTCATGGTAAGCCTTGGCATGCCGGCCTGGATGTCCGTGATCATTGCGACAATCGTTTGTGCCATTGTGGGCGTTCTTGTCGAAAAGCTGGCATACAGCCCCGTTCGCAAACGTGGTAACAAGATGTCAACACTGATCACCGCGATCGCCATGAGCCTGTTTTTAGAAAACCTCGCGCAGACGATCTTCGGCGCAAACCCCAAGAACGTCGGCACGATCTTCTCTATACCGAATATTTTGGGTTTCTCCGGCAACACCATCATCACCATCGTCATCGGAGTGCTGGTGATGATAGCGTTGACGCTGTTCGTCAACCATACGGCGATGGGCAAATCCATGCGCGCCGTGTCTGAAGACAAGGACGCATCGCTGATGATGGGCATAAACATCAACCGCACCATCTCCATCACCTTTGCGATCGGCTCCGGCTTGGCTGCGATCGCAGCGCTGATGTACTGCTCCCAATACCCTTCAGTCACCACCACCATGGGGTATATGCTGGGTTTGAAGGCGTTCATCGCAGCGGTTCTCGGAGGTATCGGCAGCCTTCCCGGCGCCATGTTGGGCGGCATTGTGATCGGCCTAGTGGAAAGTCTTAGTAAGGCGTACAGCGCAGTGTTGACAGGTGGGCTCATCACGTCGGCATTTTCTGACGCAATCGTATTTGCTATCTTGATTGTCGTACTTCTGGTCAAGCCCGCGGGCATCCTGGGCAAGAACGTCGGAGAGAAGGTGTAAGCGATGACAGACCGTAAAACCATCAACAAGAAAACGCTTACCGCTCTGATCGGTTTGCTTGCCGTCTTGGGGATTCTCGTTCTTCTCAAAGAAGGCGGCATCATCAATAACTACTACGGCAGCATCATCAACCAATGCTTCTATGCCATCCTGATGGTCACCTCTTTGAACATCGCGACGGGCTTCTTGGGTCAGATAGCGCTGGGACATGCGGGCTTCATGGCAATCGGCGCCTATTCGTCGGCGCTTTTGACCAAGGCGTTGATCCAGGCAGGCGTCTTTACCGACACAGGCGCTTCCGGCATCATCCTGTATCTGATCGCGATCGTCTTTGGCGCCATAATGGCCGGCGTCTTCGGCATGCTGGTAGGCATTCCGGCGCTCAGATTGCGCGGCGACTATCTGGCCATCATCACGCTTGGCTTTGGCGAGATCATACGTGTCGTCATTCAGAATATCAAGTTCTTGGGCGGCAAGGGACTCTCACAGGGATCGGCTGGTCAGGCGCTCATCGGGATCGCCCGCTTTAATGACAACTATATCATTTATGGCATCACGGTGATTTGTGTTGCAATTCTGTTTACGTTCGTTCGCTCCAAATACGGGCGGGCGATCACAGCCATCCGTGACGACGACATTGCAGCCTCTTCCGTAGGCTTGAACACCACCTACTACAAGGTGCTGGCATTCACCATATCGGCCGTTTTTGCGGGCGTGGCGGGCGCCGTCTATGCACACAGGGGGTTGGGGACCATCCAGCCGGACGATTTCAACTTTTTGAAATCCACGGAGTATGTCATCATGGTCATCGTGGGTGGCATGGGCTCTCTGTCCGGTTCCGTTGTGGCAGCCATTGTGCTCTCGGTGTTGCCGGAGCTGCTTCGTTCCTTTGCCGAATACCGCATGCTGACCTACTCGGTGGTGCTGATCATCATGATGATCTTCCGCCCCACCGGCATTTTCGGGCGTTATGAGTTCTCGCTGTACAATGCCTTAAAATGGCTCAGGCACCCGAAGTTCAACTTTAGAAAAAAAAAGATTGTAGAAGCGCCAAGCGAGGAGGGTGAACAAAATGGCTGAATCGATTCTATCCATCCGAAATCTTGGCATCTCCTTCGGCGGCTTAAAAGCCGTTTCAGGCTTTGATCTTGAAATAAACGAAGGCGAACTCATAGGCCTTATCGGTCCCAACGGCGCCGGCAAGACCACCGTCTTCAACCTGTTGACCGGCGTATACCAGCCGACGGAAGGGGATATTTTCTTCCGCGGTACAAAGCTCAATGGTAAGAAGACGCACCAGATTGTAGCCGCGGGCATTGCGCGCACATTCCAGAACATCCGTCTGTTCAAGCAGATGACGGTATTGGAAAACGTAATCACCGCCTGCACCAAGGACATCCGCTATGGATTGTTCCAAACGTTCTTCCGCACCGGTTCGTATTTTACGACCGAGAAGGAACTCTATGATAACGCTATGGAACTTCTATCCTTGTTCGGATTGCAGGACAAGGCGGATTACATCGCCGCCAACCTTCCCTATGGGCAACAGCGCAAGCTTGAGATCGCACGCGCGCTTGCCACGAACATGAAGCTTCTGTTGCTGGATGAACCGGCAGCAGGCATGAACCCGACCGAGACGGCGGAGTTGTTGGAGAGCATCAAGCTGATCCGCGAAAAGTTCGGCATCGCCATCCTGCTCATTGAGCACGATATGAGCCTTGTGATGAATATCTGCGAGAAGATCATGGTGATCGACTACGGCATCCCGATCGCATTCGGGTCGCCATCCGAGATTGCCTGCGACCCCAAGGTCATCGCGGCCTATCTTGGCGATTAGGAGGAGTACCATGCTTACAATCAACAACCTACATGTCTCCTACGGCGCCATCCACGCCATCAAGGGCGTTTCGCTGCATGTCGAATCGGGCGAGATCGTTTCGCTGATCGGTGCCAACGGCGCGGGAAAGACGACAATACTCAGAGCCATCTCCGGGTTGATCCCGGTGACGTCCGGCCAGATCGAATACAACGGCATCAACCTTTTGAAGACCGATCCCAGCAAGATCATTTCGCTGGGCATGGCGCACGTGCTCGAAGGCCGCCATGTGTTTGCGCGCATGACGGTGCTGGAAAACCTGGAAATGGGCGCGATGGTGTTGAAGAACAAAGCACAGGAGCAGGAGAACATAGAAAAAGTCTTCTCCTACTTCCCAAGGCTCAAGGAACGCGCTAAACAGCTTGCCGGAACGCTTTCCGGCGGCGAACAGCAAATGTTGGCTACCGGACGCGCTTTGATGTGCAATCCGAAGATGATGCTGATGGACGAACCATCGATGGGCCTTTCGCCGATCCTCGTAAAATCCATCTTCCAGATCATCGAAACGATGCATGCAGCCGGCATCACAATCCTGCTCGTTGAGCAGAACGCCAAGATGGCGCTCTCCGTGTCGGACAGGGCGTACGTTTTGGAAACCGGGCACATCGCAATGGAAGGCAAAGCGTCCGACCTTCTCGAGGACGACCGGATCCGCAAGGCGTATCTGGGCGCATAGCGCCTTTCACTGGAACCCTGATGATTTCCAGCGAGTAGGATACGGCTTCGCGTACTTTGTTACAAATCCACCGCACATGCCAAAAGAGTGGCTTTTGGCGCATGTCACCTTGAATGAGTTTGATAGGATGCATACAAAGAGCCCTGTTTTTTAGGCAGGGCTCTTTACTGTATAACTGTATTGCCGCTTTACGTTCTAACGGACCGTTTAAAGAGGGCGGTTTTACCCACATGGGTATTGATTATCCCTTTCCATGGTACGGCATTCTTATCCTTTACGACATCCCCGGTCCGGAACACCGAGAGCATCAGGCCGATAAGCGCAGCGTTGAGAACGGTCAGCGTATTGCCGTAGGACAAAAACGGCAGGTGAAGGCGGCCAATGGGAAGAAGGAACAACGTGGTGGCAACGCTTACGATTTGCAATGCGAATGTGATTAGGACGGCTGCCGACACCATCATGCCCAGGCTGCTCTTTTGCTTCAAATAGCGCCGAAGACCTTTGACGATGAAGAAGATCAGCACACCCATAAGGAGGATGAAGGCGATCCATCCAAACCGAATTATCACATAGTACAACATGTTGTCTCTTCCCCCGGGGATTTGCGTCGTCATTTCTTCCATCGGTTGTTCAGGGATGTACCCCCACCCGAACAGTTTTGCCCCAGCATACATATACGACATAAATCCATCGACCTTAATATCCCAATAAAAGAACCTCGTCGCGTACCAAAACGGGATGATGGCCAGGATCAAGATCAGCAGGAACCCATATCGTCTTTTTACGATGAACCACCCTTTTGCGTTCGCAAGGCATAAAATTGCGACGCCGGATAGGATAAAACGCAGATAGACCAACGAAGATGAGGGCGATAAGTAGGGTGATATGGCCGGTATCTTCAGCACAATGCAGGCCAGCAACACAAAGGCCAGTTCACACAAGAGGATGCCCAGGTATTTTTTGTTCCGCATGGCGTATACGAATGCCGCAAAGCCCAGCGGGAACAGCAGCGAGCTATAATCGGCAAAGACGGCCTTGCCGTACACCCGATCCGGAAGAAGCAAAAATGCTACCGGTATCGCCGCTATGAGGAAGAACACGGTTTTCGGGTATTTGCCCAAAAGGGTGAAATCTGCAAAATAGGCGGCGGCTAAGGCCCCAAGGCCCAAAACGGTGCAGGTGATCTGCTGCAGCACCGTCCAACGGCTGTCTCCATTTGCGACTGCCATCAACCGGATGACAAGGCCTATTACCAGCAGGGCAGCCGCGATACACAGCATATCCCATTGAGGCCTTGGCCTGTGCGTACGGTCGAGCTGCAGACCTACGGCGACAGGGTCGCCCATCTCTTCTATCGCGTGCCCGGTTGCGGCGGCTTCTTCTTCACCATTGGCAATGTACGTGTCCCTCTGGTCCGCGATGTGGTTTTCGAGCTCTTCACTGGTCTCGGCGTGGGCTTTTTTCCAACGGATCTGGTTGCAAACAGTCCTGGTGTATTCCTTGATGTTGTCAAGCGATTGCATTGCATACACCTCCGCCCAGAACCTTGTCGACCGCCTTGGAAAACGCAGTCCACTCTGCCTGCTGATCTATGAGCAGCTTTTTTCCTTTGTCCGTAAGATGATAGTATTTCCTGACCCTCGCGCTGTCGGCAACGCTGTCGTAGGAACTGACGATGCCATCCTTTTCAAGGCCGTGCAATATCGGGTACAGCGTTCCGGCCTTTAAACTGAAGGTGTCGTCCGATCGCCTTAAAAGCTCCTCGATCATCTGATACCCGTACATATCATTGTCCTCGAGCAGCTTCATGATCAGCATCGTCGTGCTGCCCGTCAGCAGTCCTTTGTCGCCTGCCATGCCGCACCTCCTATATATCGATTATCTATATATAATATATATCGACTATCTATATATGTCAAGAGCAGACCGTGACTCTTTTGAACACCTCCGGAATTTAATTCTGTATCTTGGCTCCACCTTCTGCGAATGGACACCATATCCATATCAGAATTCATGCTGCAACCTCCAGTCATAGGTTTTGAAAATGGCACAGTATTGCTTCTCCGTCATACCTCTTTCAACCCACCTGTACCTATTTTCACGACACGATCCAAGTTAGCATTTTGATAATATTTCGAAATCTATTTGAAATAGTTTCGTAATTGTAGTATGATGGCAATACCCTAACGGACAAACCGTTTTCAACGGGTACAAATGACCGGCTTTGTTCCGGGCAATTGATAAGGGGAGCGCAAATGAAAAAGGCAGCAAAGATTTTCCTAATTTGCATCGCTTTGTTGTTGTGCAGCTCTGTTCTGCCATTGTCCCAAAGCACCGCCTATGCCCAGAGTTTCGACAAAGGACAGATTATTGGATCCAATGTCACCATGCGCAAGGAAGCAAATTCCAACAGCGCCGTCATCTGCAAACTGGCCAAAGGCACTGTCGTCAACATCCTTCAGCTCAATGTAAACGCACAATGGGACAAGATCGAATACAACGGCAAGACAGGCTATGTCAACAGGGTATACGTTTGCTTCGATCCTTCTTTGGACCAATACAACCTCAGCTATACGGGCACCGTCACCAACTGCAGCAAATACGTTACGCTTCGGAGCTCACCATCCACCGGCGCGTCGCCCTTGGGCACCGCCATTAAGGGCGCAAGGCTAACGGTGCTTAAATACAACTATGTCAACGGCTGGCATCAGGTCGGTATCAACGGCAAAATCGCATATGTCGCTTCCAAATACCTCAATGTGCTGCCCAATGTGGACGACACACAGCTATCAAGCCTCACCGTTAGCGGCGGCACGCTTTCCCCCGCTTTTTCTCCTTCTGAATACGGCTATGTCGTAGATACCACCAAAGCCAGCGTTACGATTAAGGCCAAGGCGAACAGCGGCGTGAAGATTGATATCAACGGCACAGGCAGCAGCAGCGCTACCATAAGCGTCCCCTCCGGCGGCATGAAGACGGTGCGCATCAAACTAAACGGGGCTACCCGTTATTCGCTGTACATCACGCGCAACCTGCTCACCGTTGGCACCTGGAACATCAAGCGCGGCGATGGTAACCTGCCGATGCAAGGAAGGCTTGTAAACAATCAGCAACCGGATATCCTGGCTGTTCAGGAAGCGTATCAGGACTATACCGCCAGCAACGTCGTGGACAACCTGGCGAGCCTGAAAACCTCCAATATGCCCTATACCAAGTTCTCTTCAACCATCAATTATTCCAGCGGAGCACAATTCGGCATCGGCATCCTCTCACATTACGGCATAAGCGGCGTCAAGACATACCAGCTTGATAGCGGCGGATACGAGCAGCGCATCCTCTTGAAGACGGTCGTTACCGTAAACGGAAAAAAGGTTTCGGTGTACAATACCCATTTCACCTATCAAACCGCAGAGGTGCGCGCCAAGCAATTTGCCGAAGTGCTCTCGATCATGAAGAAGGATACGAACAAATACAAGATGCTCTTCGGGGATTTCAACGCAAAGGAAGACGAGTTCTCCGTGTTTAGCGGCTATACGGTCATCAACACCAGCGATACCAACTTCGTGGATTACTTTGGGAACAGCTTCCGTAACATCGTGATCGACAACATCATCGTGACCAGGAACATCAAAGTCGTCAACACACGCGCGATACAGACGTCGCTGTCCGACCATAACCCGGTGTTCGCATACCTAGTGCTGAAGTGAACTTTTTTGTCAGAGCAAAGAACTTAAAAAGCGGAACGGAGTAATCCGTTCCGCTTTCTTTTTATTATAGGTGAAACCTTACCCGTCAGAAACGGAGTTTTTAGCGCACCACGACCGCCGTGCCGGAGGCGTTTACCATCAGCATGCTGCCATTGCTGCCCAATACCTCATAATCCAAATCCACGCCTACAACGGCGTTGGCGCCAAGCGCCTGCGCGCGGCGCACCATCTCGTCCAAGGCAGCCTGCCTTGCCAACATCAACTCTTCCTCGTAGGAGCCGGAGCGTCCGCCTAAAAAATTCGTGATGCCCGCTGCGATGTCGCGGATGAAATCCACACCATTGATCACTTCCCCGCAGACGATTCCCCTGTATTCCACAATGGTCTTTCCTTCGATTCCCGGTGTTGTTGTAACGATCATGATACACCCTCCTTGCTGATTCATTCTACCATACGGTGCGCAGCGCGGCACGTGTATCCTAAAAATCGCTATTCGCGGATCTCACGTTCTTTCTGCAGGTATTTGATCTGCTCCGTGTGTTTTTTTGCAGCAAATGCCAGCATGACCGCCAACGCGAACAACACGATCGCGCAGGTCAGGTTGACTGTCTGTATGCGATTCAGAGTGCTGAACGCCAATGTGAGGTTGGAAAGGCCGATGCTCAGCTCTGCGAATACCAGCGTCAGGAAGAACGCGCGCAGGCGCTTGTGATACGCCAGCTTGGAATGGAGGTCGGAATACAATTCGAATGCTCCCAATTGCGCTTTCTTTCGCAGGTATACCCAACGCAGTATGCTTCCCACCGTTTCGATGCCCGTTTCGCGCAAAAAATCCAAATAGGCCAAGCTTTTCTGATTTGTCGGCGTATTTTCCAAAAGTTCAATGCGGTATGCGTATTCGCCCGGCTCGCCCTTCACAAACACATACCGGAAAAAGCCGACCCCAACAAGTGCCCAGCCGCTTTGCGCCATTTCGTTCAGCCATTTCTCTTCCTTCTCGGCCTGCCAGGCAAAGAACACTTTATATACAACGCGCTTCATGAAATATCTCCTCCCGTAATGCTCAATCCGTTCTCATAGAGTTCTTTAAGCCTACCTATTTCCGCTTGCACAGCCTGTCGGCCCAACGCAGTGATGACGTATTCCTTTCTGCGATCATTTGCCCCGTCGCTGAGTGCTTTTATCCAGCCGCGATCGCACAGCGTACTGATGGCGCCGTACAGCGTCCCTGCCGCCAGATTCACTCGGTTACCGCTTAGCTTTGCCACGTTCTGCATGATGCCGTACCCGTGCATCGGGCTATAAAGCGAAAGCAGGATATAATATACCGCTTCCGTCAACGCAAACGCTTCCATGCAATCCCTCCAAATCATCGTCATCCGTTATAACGAAATCCGTTATATCGTCTACCGATATATTATGACGGCTTGGATTTTTTGTCAACCCTTTTTTCCAATATTCTTTTGGACAGGCTTTGTTGCCAAACAGCCCATCTGTTTCCCCAAGGAATGACAAAGAAGGCAGGCTTGTTCAGCCTGCCTTCTTAGGTCTTTGTTCTATTTTCGAATGGGGAAAAATACCTCCGTGACAAGCTCCTCCGGCCGTGTGCTGCTCTCCATTCCTTTGATATAGACTTCAAACGGCGGACCGCTTATCATGAAGCCTTCGCCTTTTACCCATTCCATCAGCGCGGTATAGCATCTTCCGATCTCGTCATACGGGCCTATGTGCTGCGCATAGCAGCATAAACCGGGCTCGAGCTTTCGGATATGCTCCCCGCTTGCCGTTTGCACTTCGACGCCAACCTCGCAGTCGAAGTCCTCCGGATTGAAGTCCTCGCTGTGGTAAATCGCGATGGGCGGCCCTATCGGCTTAAGCCGGCTTCTGCCAAGTCCGGCGAAGAGTTCGCCGATGGCGTCTGCAAAATCCCTAACGCTCATCCTCCTGCGCACAGAATAGATATTCTTCGGCTGAACCTCAGCGGTCTTGATTGAATAGTTCGTCTGCATGATATTCTCACACCTTTCAAGCTTTTGGATGTCCTGCCCCATAAGCTGCAGGACATGGTTTTGTTCATCGATTTCCCGTAAAAGCTCACACCGTTTGTCCTGCATCCGTACCATGAGCTGGTTGCAATCGGATAGAAGCGCGGCGGCTATTTCGGGCAAGGAAAACCGGTATTGTTTGAGCTTTACGATCAGAAGCATCTCCCGCAATTGCGATACGTCGTAGTACCGGTAGCCGGTGCCGGGGTCGATATGCCTTGGTTTGAACAGACCGATCTGGTCATAGTAGCGAAGCGTTTTTGCGGCTACGCGGCTGATTCTGGAGAATTCTCCGATGGTTAGCATGCGATCGCTCCTTTTGGTTTTGAACATGTTCCGGCGTAAGCATACGGCTTCCAGTAAGGGGAAAGTCAAGGGGACTTTGAAAAAATATTTCATGTTTTTAAACGCTTATTGACAGTGTGAAAGCCTGTCCCTATACTCACAGAGGGAATGAAGTTCTCCCCTGGCTTTGCCTAAACCGCTTTGAGCTGATGACTTCTACGCAAGCGCTTTACGGCAAAAGGGGGACTTCCATGCGCGAATACCTGTCCATTGGTTTTGGCGGCGCTCTGGGCGCGATCGCCCGGCTGTCGTTGGGTTCAGTTCGTCTGTTGCCCCTTCAAAGCGGCTTTCCGGTCAACACGCTGCTGATCAACGTACTCGGCAGTTTCTGCCTCTCAGCACTGTTGACACTTTTTACGATCAAGGGTATTAAACGCCATATACAACTGGGGTTGACAACGGGCTTTTTAGGCGCTTTTACAACGTTCTCCGCGCTGTGCCGTGAATCCGTCTCCCTTTTAATGGCAAGACAGATCGCAACCGCTCTTTTTTATATCGCCTTTTCGCTTTGTTTGGGATTGTCGGCCATCTACCTCGGAAGAGTCTTCATCCGGTTGATGTTTGTAAAGCGCATGCAAGAACGTGAGGAGGCAGCCGAATGACCGCGGTATTGGTTGGCATAGGCGGGGCGCTTGGCAGCATCGTGCGGTATGCGCTTTCAAAACGCATTTCGGCAAAGTCCAAATCGATCTATCCGCTTGGCACCTTTTTGATCAACCTATCGGGTGCGCTTCTGCTGGGCGTTGTGATGGCGCTGAACGTTTCACATTCCCTGGCATTGCTGTTCGCTACGGGTTTTTTAGGCGCTTACACCACATTTTCGACGTTCATGTACGAGATCTTCAACCTGTATGAAAGAGGCCACCAGCGGAAATCAGCACTCTATATGGCATTGACGCTGGCATTGGGATTGCTGGGCTTCGCGCTGGGCTATTATTGTCCCCGGTTGTTTGTATCGTAAAAATAACTCTGTCCGGTTTATTTTGCATACATATTGCTCTCGTGTGGAATAACCAGACCATGTATGCGGTCTTCCCGTGGTATTTTTCCACGATTTATCTTATGAATTCCATGCAGCACCGACATGATTCGATGCATATCCGTCTTAAAATGCTATAATAAAATAGCCATTTATAGATAAAGGGGTAACGCCATGAGCAACATCAGGATCATTGCCGACAGCACCTGCGATCTTGATCCTTCTCTGGTTCAAAGTACAGGATTTGTTCTGGAACGGATGCCACTGACCATTTCTGTAGCGGAAAAGAATTATCTGGATGGCGAAGAGATAACGATCGCCGAGATATACGAGTTGATGCGCAACGATATCCTTCCAAAGACCGCACAAATCCCGTATTACAGAGTAGAAAGCCTTTTCAGATCCATTTTGGAAAACGGCGATGACCTCATCTACATCGCCTTCTCAAGCAAGCTGTCGGGTTGCTATGATTTGGCCACTCTGGTGGCAAACGAACTCTGCGCTCAATACCCAAAGCGCCATGTAGCTATCATCGATTCCAAAGGCGGCTCCGGCGCCACCGGGCTGATCGTGCTGCAGGCGCTTCGGATGGCAAGGGATGGTTTGCCGTTTGAAACCATCGAATCCGAGATCAGGTTCATGGCTGACAACATAGAGCACGTGTTCTCCGTGGATAATCTGCAATGGCTAGCAAAGGGCGGCCGCATCCCCCATATCGTGGGGTATGTCGGGAGCAAGCTGCATTTGCATCCCATCCTGAACTTTGAAAGCGGCTGCATCGTTTTGAAAAAGATGGTGCAAGGGAAAAAGAAAGCCATCCGCACGGTGGCCGAAGAAATCATACGGCGGTCGGCAGCGTTTCCAAACCAGCTCATCGCCATCAGCCATGCGGACGATCAGGAATCGGCACATGCCCTGGAAGCTCTGATCAAACATGAACTGCCGGAATGTACCACCACAATTCGCCATATCGGCGGGGTCCTGGGAGTCCACCTAGGACTTAGGGGCATCGGCGCGTTCTGTCTGAGCCTGCAGCCGAATCAATATCGATTTATCTAAGATAAGACCTACGGGTTCTCAATTCGATCCTCTTCTTCCTTACGCTCGCTTGCTTTGTGCAAGAATCTCAACTGCAGCCACCGACGCCGTTTAAGCGATGTAAAGAACAGTGCGCCTATGGTTTGGCGTAAGAATTTTCTGGTCTGTTCGTCTATTCCCATCATGGCGTTGAGCGCCTCAATCGCGTTGTTCCGCCAATCCTCCGAGAATTCAGACACTGTTTCGATGTTGGTAGCCTGAATGATCCGGTAGATGGAGTCGATGAACAATGCCCGTTGCTCGTCGGTGAAGCCGCTCAGCCATTCATCCAGCCTGTCGTTTAGATGCACCGCGCTATGCGACAGCCGTTCCGCATAGTGGAAATCATCGTCTTCGATCTCCCAGGAAAAAGGGTCGTGCTGCAAGATCCAGAACTTGTTGCTCTCCACCACCGAGTATTCGCCCTTTTGGTATAACAGCATCCCCACCACGGACGATTGCGGCACATACAGGCGTATACGGGGTTCAATGGACTTGTATCCTTCGCTTTGGATCACCTCTTGTCGGAACCCCGGGCCGTCGTGGTTGTAGATCTCTGCGATCCTTGGCCTATGCGCATCGTCGCAAGCCATCGCGGCATATACCGCGAGGTTTCCGCCCTTGGAATGCCCGCCCACCCGCAAGGCATTCGGCAGCCTGGACGCTACGGCATTCAGGTATTTCACGCTTTCCTGCTGTGCCGGGACCGGATAGACATAGGTCATGTTGAAGTCCTCTTTCCAGCCCACAACTGTGTTGTCGGTGCCGCGATAGGCGATATAGGCGGTATCGTCCGGAAGCAAAAAGGTGATCGCCGCAAACTGCTTCTGCACCGTTTCATCAAGTTGATTCACATAACCGGTCACGCGCAGGTCGCAAAAGCGCGGACTATGTACAAGTGCTTCCGCCAATTCCTGGCGGTACTTCATATCGTGATGGCGTGATACCATTTCCCCGGCATGCGATTGTAAAAGGCTTCCCAGGTGAACTGTCTCTTGCGATTCTATCCCCGGAACCAGGTTGTCGAATTGAAGATAGGAAATCGTCGACAGAATAAGGCTGTCTACGGCGCTCAGTGGTTTTTCTGTGAGCGTGTGTTGCTCACTTTGCGCGTAATCGATGATGTTCTTCATGCGACCCCCAAAAATCAAAGAATTGCCCGATTTCATGATAAGAATTCTAGGGATGCATCGAACGCATTCGTTCGTACATCTTGAACATCGTGTTCATGTTCCTGGATGTCATCACGTTCTTGTATCGCGCATCGCCAAGCACATGGTAGCCAAATTCCGAGGTGAGCGTCATGCCTTTGGGCACTATCCAAAACGCCCCCTGCGTGTGCGGCATCCATTGCTCGTTCTCTTCATGTTGCATCGCCTCAAACCGGCCGGTCAATTCCCGAATGATCTGTTTATCATCACAGAGCAGAAAGTATTGGTGGCAACCCTCGGGGACTTTGATCGCTTCGGCAGACGCGCAGATCTGCTCCATGTCTTCCCTGTCACGCAGCAGCACGTACGCTTCATAGCCGAACCGGTGGCTCAATTCACGTTCGATTACACCCTTGAGCTCTTCCCTGTCCTGAAAATCGTTTGGCGACGTTACGATGACATTTCCGGTTGCAAGCTTGGTCTGCACATTCAAAAACCCCATGTCCGAAAATGCCTGCCGCAGATCTTCCATTTTGATGCGAATACTTCCAATGTTCACACCCCGAAGAAACACACAGTATGTTTTTCCCACGGTCTTTGCCTCCCGTCCACACGCCTGTGCAGAGCATAGAATACCCCACAAGCCGATGTTCCTATTATTGTATCCCAAATGGCATAGTATTCCAACCAAGACACACGGCGCCTATTCTGATACAATGGATTGCAGAACAAAAAGGGGATGAAGCCATGGATCTGGTATTTGCACCGGGGTGCGCCTTGCAGCTTTACAAGCCGCAATTGGCCAATAGAGTGTCGGATTTCTTACACTCTCAATTTGGAACCGTTCCGGTCCACAACATCTGCTGCCGGTTTGCACCAAAGCTGTCCGATGCTCGGATCATCACCATTTGCTCGGGATGTGACAGACGCTTTCGTTCTCTATACGAGGGCATTACAACGGTTTCCCTGTGGGAAGTGTTGGATGAGTGCCAGACATTCCCGTTCCCGGATTACTGCGGCACGAAGATGTCCGTCCAAGACGCCTGTCCAACGCGAACCGAGCAAAGGGTGCACCTCGCCGTGCGCAGTCTGCTGAAAAAAATGAATGTTGCCGTCATCGAGCCGGAGCATACCAAATCCAATGCCATTTGCTGTGGGGACAGCTTTTTCGGAGCGCTGCCCGTTGATGAACTCAAAGCCAAGATGAAGCAAAGAGCTTCGCAAATGCCCTGTGAAGACGTTGTCGTGTATTGCGTGTCCTGTGTTAAAGCGATGCACATAGGCAACAGGTCGCCTCATTATCTGTTGGATCTGTTGTTCGGCGAGCCTACGGAATATGAGTCAAGCGAACCCGAGACGTGGCACGCTATGCTAGACGAGTATATTTCTGATCATAAGGAGTAAGCAAAAAGAGATACGGCAGGCTCTTGCGTAATATCCTGCGCGATCATACACCTTTTTTCTTTAGCCTGAGCGCCATCGCATCGGGGTCGAAGATCCGCTCGTTTTTCAGATAGCGCTCCAACAGGTATTCCATCATGGCATGCTCATACTGTTCGTTTTTCACATTGGGAGAATGGATGTCGCCCACGGTGCCGTTTCCAAGCTTACGAAGGATTTTTTGATGGACGTCGTGGAAGAGTTCGTCTGTCATCTGGAATTCCACGCCGCAAAAGGTACACCGGTTGCTTTTATGCTCAGCAAAATGGGCGCTGGTGTATTCTCCGCACCTGGGGCAATACACGAGCATGTTTTTGTCCACACGGATCGTACTGCCATAGAGCTTGTGTAGCGTGTGGTTAAAATGAAAGTCGCCCTTGGCGATATCCAAATACCGCTGCGCCGTCTTTTGCTTTTCCGCCTCGCTCATGTCAGACCATTTTTTGCGTGACATGATCGAGATCACTTCTCCCCGACACATCGCGCAGAACTTTTCCTTCCTTGCCATAATAGCAAAATGGCCGCAGCGCTCGCAGATGGTGATGTATTCCGTGTCGTCGGTTTCCTCTACGGCTTCTTCGTCGTCTTCCACGGTGCCCACAAAAGCGCCGCAGACCGGGCAAAGCGGAAGCTCTCCCAGTTCATTTTCTTGTATTTGGCTGCTGCATAAGGGACAGATCGTTGCCATTTGTGCACCTCCCCCACAAACATAAACCTAATATTTTATAAAATTGTCATCATTTTACTATCCCTTAACTCTATTTTCAATATCCCTCTTTAAAGGCTAATTATCGCTCTTCTTGCTTGGCCAGACGATTTAGCTCATCCCCCGTTATCCGGTACGTCGTCCATTCATCCAGGGATTTGCCACCCATTGCTTTGTAGAATTCGATGGAAGGTGTATTCCAGTCAAGGCAATTCCACTCGAGCCTCCCGCAGCCCTGTTCCAAACAGATCTGCGCAATCCGTATGAACAATGCCTTTCCCAAACCCTTTTTTCGGAATGCCGGCTTCACATAAAGATCCTCGATGAATATTCCGGACTTGCCCAAAAACGTGGAGAAATTATGGAAGTAAAGCGCAAACCCGGCAGGCAGACCATCCAATTCACAGATCAGCGCCTCCGCCTTGTTCTTTTCAAACATCCATTCCCGCAAGCCCTGCTCCGTTGCCACAACCTGATCCAACATATGTTCGTATTCTGCCAATTCCCGGATAAACCCCAGCATCAGCGGCACGTCCTGTACCGTTGCCGGACGAATTATAATTTCCAAATGAAAAGCCCCTTCTTTGGTTTTCATCATACTATCACAAACCGCCAAAAATGAACAATCGCCGTTGCACCGGCCATTCCCCTCCTACATATTTCGCACTGCGCTTCGCGTATTATGACGCCATTTGTTGTAATGTATAATATCCTATATTATTATATATTATGATACTTAATTATATAATAATGCGTTAATCTGTTATTTCTTTGATCTCTAAATCATATTGCCTTTGTTGCATTTCGATCCCTATGACAGGAAACATAAGAACCTCCCGATTGCGGAACCATGAATGTCAGGAAGTGCTTTGATGCAGTTCGGCTGGAATGTCAATACCATCGTGTGTCTGTCCTGGGCCCGTAGTCTCCGCTGTCGGATGTATTCTCATCATCCGCATCAATAGCGGCATCATTGGCGTGATCCTATGCTATATCTTCATCGCCTTCGGGTCTTATGAGTTTCCGAACCGGCTGTTCCCGTCCATCTCCAAAATTCCGTTTACACTGATTCTCACGATGTTCCCGTTCTACGTGCTCGCAGGTGTGCGCTACAGCCCAAAGCATTGGAGCTGGAAGATCCCGTTCTACTGGGTGTTAGTGCACATCGGTGTTCTTTCAGAAACGATAATGGAACTCAAGACCGACATCATCCATTGCAGCACGAACTGGGGCGTCTGGGATTCGTACGTCTGGTGGTGGCTATTCCTGTTGCTATTCGAATGGGTGGGCGGCCTTTTGGTAAAGCCGGAATTTCGAAAGCCACAAAACGTGTCACAGCTGCATTTCGGCACGATCGGATGGTTCATCCATCATTTCATCCTGATAACCACGTTTTTTCTTGCGGGTGTGTTCGCGGGGCGCACCATTTTCAAGTGATTACACGGAGAGCACTTTCCCGCCTGACACTAAGATCTCCGAAAGCTTCTGCCCCCAGCCGATGACCTCGATGCCCATGTCTCTTTAATTTATCTACCACGCCAAAGATCGAAGCGCACGCGATGCATGCGGAAAATTTCACGCCCGCCTGCATTGCCAGCTTCATTTTCTCCTGCACCAGCTCGTTTTCTGCCACAAGTGGCGCCGTGCCACCCCAGATGATTACGGTGACCTCATCCCACCAATGTCGTAGCATGCTGTTTGTCGCGTACATCATTACCATATGTAGCGAGGTGTTGATGTCCGCGTTTGTCCAAAGGATGTGAAGTGTTTTGTCTTCATTCATTTTCGCTTACTCCTCCTGTTACGATGTCGATACTGCCAAATTCTCGCTCATACCGCCTCGTTGACCTTGTACACCGACCAAAATCCCATTTCCTCGTCGTATCCCAATTCGGTGACGCTGCAGAAGCCTACGTGGAACAAATGCCGCTTATAGGGAGGCAATCCCAGCACATGGCAGATCAAAAGCCGGATATACCCTTCGTGGGTGATCAAAACCGCATCCTTGTTCTGTCGGATCAAATTGTCCAAAAGGCTTTTCTGCCTCGCCTTCACTTCATCTCCGGTTTCGCCGCCAGGGAAGCGGACATCCCTTTCATAGCTGAAAAAATCCCTCCAGAATTCCGGGTATTGGGTCTGTATTTGTTCATCAGTCATGTTTTCGATAACGCCGCTATCAATCTCATTCAGCCGTCCATCCCTATGTACCGGAAGGCCTTTGATCGCGGCAACATATTCCGCTGTCTGCGCTGTGCGGACATATTCGCTCGCATACACGGCATCGATAGGTTTGTTTTCAAAGTATGCGGCAAGCCTTTGCGCTCTTTGTTCCCCCGCCGGGCTTATCGGCGAGTCATTGTGGCCGATTCTTTGATTGAAGAAGTCCCCGCCGAGCTTGTCAGCATGCCTAACAAAGTATAATCTCATTGCAATAGCCTCAGTTCTTGCCGTTTGCTCTATTTTACCATCTGATTGTTTGCTCTGCCATCATTTCATTTCTCCAACTATGAATTCCGTTCCCCCTTTGTTCCCTTTTCATGGTATAATTTAGACATACAGGTGCAAGGTTTTTGAATGTAAGCAATCAAAATGCTTTGTACTTGCATTGTGAATGGATCATTCACGATTCGTACGATAAAATTGCGGCGTATGAATGTACTTTTCTGCCAAAGAATAGCAGAGATATGCACTCAGTAAGCCCTGATTTTGCTTACATTCAGCGTTTGGAGAAGGCTGTGCAAGGATCCCTGTCTGGTTTTTTGGCGCGTATGCCTATGGAGTTTTCGCTGCGTTTTGACGATAAGGCGCAGGCATTTATACTGCGCGCAAAAAAGGCGGCAAGACCGGTGCCCATCTCCGACGCGCTGTTCGAATTCAGGGATTTTCCGTTTCCCGTGCTCCTTTCGGGAAGATATGATGCGCTTCCCGTATCAAGGCAGGAATACTTTGCGGTGCGCGCGTGGCTGACAAGGCTGCCCGGCATGGTGGGTAAACAGAAGGTCGTCGTCCGCATCGAACCTCCTCCCCGGTCCTTTCTAATTACACAGGATCATAATGATCCTGAACATGTGCTTAGCGATGCATTGGACGATGCATTTCAAAGTCAATCCGGAATCCGGCACCAAGCCCTGGATTTTGCCGAAATCGAGCTGACATCCGACCCCCTATCGCCCCGAAGTTTCGCCATCCCCGAGCGGCAGGATTCATCCGGCCACGCTGCCAATCAGCCAATATACAGCCAGGGCTTCCGGTCGAGCGAGCAATTATTCGTCGAGCAGGCAAAGCAGTTTGCCCAAAAATCCGTCCGATTTGCGCGCTTTACGCCATTTGCAGCCTATTGGCCGACCTATGCCGTCATGAGCGCGGCGCAGTCGCAGTGGTATTTTTATTGGCGGGGGCTGGTCAGAGGCGGCGAATATCCGCCGACGGATCTTTCGTATATCTTCCTGTACGTCTACGAGCTCATCAACCTTGTTGGCGTGGATTCCCCGTTGGACGCATACCAAAAACTCAAGAGCGTCTGGCGTGCCTATCGGGATACGTATCCGCGCCTGGATCGATACCTGTATCCCTGGGCCTGCGATTTGGCGTTCCTTCACTATCTCGACGTCCCCCGGGACGATCTTGACGATGTATGCGCCCCCACTGTCAACTCCATGGACCTTGACCGGCAGCTTTCTGTGAAGTTCAACCAGACGCCGCTGTCGCTCGACGTGGCGCTTTTATCCCGGGCTTCAAACTATGATATGACCAAAAGCCGGTTCTACCAAAGCGCCAATAAAGTGTGCGACGAGTATATCCCAAAGACAATCGCACTGGTGGACGCGTTCCTTCAAAAGCAACAGGGCGGGCGCATCGCGGAAAAATTCCGCCCCGAGCCGGTGCATCGGGAGCGCTACCTGTTCCAAAGCGCCTTGTATGCGGGCGAGCCGCGCATCATGACCATCGACGCGGTGCCGTTTTCCACCCATCCGCCGCTTCGTGATTTTCTATCGCAAGTCATGCGATACGCAGAGAGCAAGCTGCGCTCGATCCGCGGATACAGGGGTAAACTTCGAGGTATCACGCTGGATGAAACGTTCAAACGTCTCATCGACGGTTACCTTGAACGGGAACTCACAGAAAAACCCGCGCCGAAACCCGAAATCACCATCGACGCAGACAAGCTTGCCAAGGCGGCCGCTGATGCCGAGCACATCCAACGAATGCTCATTGTGGAGCAGAGCACGGATGAAAAAGCGGATGCGGTTGCCCTAGAGGCTAAAGCGGAGGAAAATTACCTTTCCAGCGCCAGTGATCTGCTGATGCAGTTGGATATCGACGAATGCCGTATCATAGAAGCGCTGATCCGAAACGGCTTTGAAATGGAAAGTGACACGCTGCGATCCTCTGTTCCGGATGTGTTTTTGGAACAAGCTATTGACGCCATCAACGAAAAGTCTCTGTCGGTATTGGGGAGTCTTCTGATCGTTTCGGAGCAATCCATTCGGCTGATCGATGAGGATTACCGCGAAGACCTTTTATCGGCCTGGCGGCGGGAAACGCAATCCCAAAGCACACGTCCGCCGATCGAAGCGGACGATGGTGATGAGTGGAATGGTCTGCTCTGCTCCCTTTCTGCTCAGGAAACTGACCTTCTTTGCGCCATAGTTAATGGTGCCGATCATATTGCACTACAGGCCATCGCGGACAAAGCCGGAACAATGGTGGAACTGATGACAGACCACATCAACGAATTGGCAATGGCGTTCATCGGCGATCTGTTGATAGAAAACGGATCCATTCTGGAAGAATATGAAGATACGGTAAAAAAAGCATTCAATCCGGAGGAAACCTGATTTGGAAGGCATGAAAATACCAAAGCGCATTTCGACGGCGCTGGTCAACTCGCTGACAAGCGGCGTTGTGCCGCGTGTGGGCCTGGGCTATATCACAGTGGGGCGCAAGGCCGAAATTGAAGCCTTGCTGCGCGACCTTGACAACACAGCCGAAGGAGGCGCGGCCTTCCGCCTGATCACCGGGCGGTACGGCAGCGGCAAGAGCTTCATGCTGCAGACGATACGCAATTATGCGATGGACCGCAATTTCGTCGTGTCGGACGCTGACTTATCCCCCGAACGTCGACTTGTAGGATCCTCCGGCCAGGGGCTTGCGACCTACCGCGAACTGATGACCAGCCTTGCGGTGCGCACCTGCCCGGACGGCGGGGCGCTGGAGGTCATTTTGCAGAAATGGATCTCCACATTGATGCAACAGACCGTACAGGAACAGGGGCGGCTGGACGAGGACACGCTCACGCAGGCCGTGGAGGACAGGATATTGGAATCTGCCGGCATGCTGGAGAACATGGTGCACGGTTTCGATTTTTCCGCGGTGCTGGCGGCGTACTGGCGCGGGTACAAGCTGCACGACGACGATAAAAAGCAGGCGGCGCTCAAATGGCTTCGAGGCGAGTTCACGACCAAGACCGAAGCGAGGGCTGCCCTTGGCGTCGGCGTGATCATCGACGATTCCAGTTGGTACGACACCGTGAAGCTCTGGGCGGAATTTGTCACCAACATCGGCTACAGCGGACTCGTGCTGTTCATCGACGAGGGCGTGAACCTCTATAAGATCACGAATTCCCCCGCGCGCCTTGCCAACTACGAGAAGCTTTTGACGATGTTCAACGATACCATGCAGGGCAAGGCGTCGAATCTTGCCATATTCATGGGCGGCACGCCGCAGTTTGTAGAGGATGAGCGGCGCGGCCTGTATAGCTATGAAGCGCTGCGCTCCCGGCTTATGGAAGGGCGGTTCAGTAAAGACGGTCTTCGCAACCTGACCTCACCGACGCTAAAGCTCGAAATGCTATCCCATGAGGAAATACTCTTGCTGCTGCAAAAGCTCAGGGCACTTCACAGTCTGCATTACGGCTATGAGAGCAAAATTACCGACGAACAGCTCATAGATTTCATGCAAAGCGCCGTGGGACGCATGGGGGCGGATACGCTGCTAACGCCGCGTGAAGTCATTCGAGATTTCATGGATATGCAGGACATCCTCTTCCAAAACCCGGACAAGACCTTTGACCAGCTGATGGAAGGCCACAAGGTAGAACCCGCACAATCCAACCCCGACGATGTTGGCGATTTTCTGACGGAGTTTACGCTATGAGCAATCCCTTTTACCGCTTGGCGCCTTTTATACAGGAATACATCTACCGCAAGAACTGGACGGAACTGCGCGATGTGCAAGTGGACGCGTGCCATGTGCTGTTCGATACGGACGACCACCTTCTGTTGGCCTCCGGTACAGCCAGCGGCAAAACCGAAGCGGCGTTCTTTCCGATCCTGACGGCGATATCGCAGGATATGCCCAAGAGCGTCGGCATCTTGTATATCGGCCCGTTGAAGGCTTTGATCAACGATCAATTCGAGCGGCTGAACGACCTTTTAGTAGATGCGCATATACCCGTCTGGCACTGGCACGGGGATGTACCGCAGAGCGAGAAAACGAAGCTGATGCGAAACCCGTCCGGCGTGCTGCAGATCACGCCCGAATCGCTCGAGGGGCTGATGATGAACCGTCCGAACGCAATTCCCGCGATGTTCTGCGACCTCCGTTTCATCATCATCGACGAAGTGCATGCGTTCATGGGGCAGGATCGGGGCGCGCAGCTTTTATGCCAGCTCTCCCGCATCGAACACATGGCAGGCTGCAGTCCGAGAAGGATCGGCCTTTCCGCTACGCTGCACGACTACGAGGCTGCAACAGCCTGGCTTGGCGCGGGATCAGCGCGAAATGTGTCAGTCGTGAGTTCAATCGATACCCGTAAGCTGCGGTTGGCCATCGAGCATTTTTCCCTGCCCGATGCGCACAAGAGTGAGGAAGCCGAGCAGCTTGCCCAGGCGAAAACTGCACTGTATGATTTTATCTATGACGCCACGCACACCAAAAAGGCGCTGATCTTCACCAACAGCCGCGATGATGCCGAAGATGTCACCAGGGAGATGCGCACGGTGGCGGCAAGGCGCGGCGAGCGAGATGTATATTACATTCACCACGGCAGTATCTCCGCTATGCTCCGCGAGGAGGCAGAGTCGGCTTTGCGCGAAGGCATCGGCCCCGCCGTAGCTGCCGCCACGCTGACGCTGGAATTGGGCATCGACCTTGGAAGCCTTGAGCGCGTGCTGCAGCTGGGCGCGCCCTACCGCTGTTCCAGCTTCGTGCAGCGCCTGGGACGTTCGGGAAGACGGGGGAACCCGGCAGAAATGCTGTTCGTCTGCCCCGAACAGGAGGATGAGAACGCGCCGCTGCCACAGAGAATTCCCTGGACGCTGCTGCGTGCGATCGCTGTGATCGAGCTGTATACGAAAGAGCGATGGATCGAGCCGCTGACGCTTAGGAACCAGCCGATGGGCCTTCTGTATCATCAAACGATGAGCAACCTGAAATCACGTGGCGAAGCGACACCCAAGGATCTTGCTCATGAGGTTTTGTCGCTGCCTGCTTTTTCCCATATCGATCCTGCGGATTACAAGGCGCTGCTGCTGTATCTTTTACAGACCGACCATATCCAGCACGTGGAAACGGGCGGGCTGATCGTTGGGCTGACGGGTGAGAAGATCGTGAACAACTTTCGCTTTTTGGCTGTGTTTGAGGACGATGAGGAATATAAGGTGTATGCCGGCACGGAGGAGATCGGTAGCATCACCACCGTTCCGCCCGCGGGCTTTTCGATGACGCTGGCCGGAAGAAGTTGGCGCGTGCTGGAAGTGGACGACAAGCACAAAGCCCTGTATGTGGAGCCCATTCGCGGGTATTCAGATACGCTGTGGCTGGGCGCGGGCGGCGATATTCACACGAAGGTGTTGCAAATGATGCGGCAGGTGCTCAAAAGCCATGACATATACCCGTATCTTCGACCCAACGCCGTCCATCGACTGGAGCGGGCACGCCGCCTCGCTCATGAGACCGGACTGTTCGAGAGCATGGTGGTCAGCGCCGGTGGCGACGCGATGTTCGTGTTCCCTTGGATAGGCAGCAAACAGTTCCGCACGATGGACCGCATTTTAAAACGATTGCTCAAAGAGCCTTTGAGCCTTCGCACCATCCTTCCCACCGAACCATACTATTTCACGCTGGCTGGGCAGTGTTTGCCAAAAGAATTGGAAAGGGCGATCGTGCAGGCACAAAGCGAACTCGTCGACCCCTATACGCTGTTGGAAGCAGAGGAAGCACCATACCTTGGCAAGTACGACGAATTCGCCCCCCCCGATCTGCTTCGTAAGGCGTATGTAGCGGATGGACTTGATGTGTCGTTTGAACTGCCGTCTTCGGAAGACAACACAGACGAAAATATCGTATCAAAAGCATATTTGGGGGTGCCGCAATGAAAAAGTCATGGGTTCGCATACTCATCATACTGTTTGCCGTCCTGTTCTGCATTACGCTGCTCACACCCTTGATACGCGTATTCACCTAAAGCGTCAACCGAACGGGCGTTAGATCGGATGAACCGCTGATGCTCCTAAACAGCAGCTCAAATAGCGTTGCCAACAATATCGACGTGAACGCTAGGTACAAGTGAGCTTCAGCAAGAGCGTGAGGTTTTACGTGTCGAGCAACCATAGCTATTTCTCGATGTAGGGAGCCTGAACTGCTTGCCAAGGATCAGGCCGAATGCTATTGAATTTCGATAGAATGTATACTACCGAGCGGACGGCATTTACATGCCATCCGCTCTTTTCCTTTCAAATCCGTATCGCCGCGTCGGATATTGCAGAATTTGCCGCAATATGATATATTATGTATAAACTTATAATATTATATATAGTTATATTTAATGATATGATTATAATTGGATGCTTGTCCACTTTTCATCTCGATATTTCGGTCGTCGCCAAATCTCCGGTAACCCTGGTGAGTGCGCCTATCTCCGCATTGTGTTGGCTCTTTTCCCGGAAATACGGCTTCTTTGGTTATTTGCGAAATTTGTTGCATTTTATCGTAACCGCTGTATGGTAAGGGTAGAGCGCCGGTACTGCCGTACTCACGCTGTAAATGGCAAAGAAACGGAGCCAATTGCATGGATTTTCACACGATCCTCTTCGATCTGGACGGTACCATCATCGACTCCTCAATCGGCATTACGAATTCCGTTGCGTACGCCCTGCGGTTTTATGGTATCGAAGCCGACAAAAGTTCGCTGTTAAAATTCATCGGCCCGCCGCTCATCGAAGCTTTTGAGAAGTTTGATGGCTTCTCCGAGGCGCAGGCCAAGGATGCGCTCCGCCACCTGCAGGAGTATTACTCCAAAGAGGGCATCTTCGAAAGCCACCTGTACGATGGCATGGAACAATTGCTGTCGGATTTGAAATCAGCCGGCAAAACGCTACTACTGGCGACCTCCGAACCCGAAGTGTACGCAAACAGGATATTGAAGCATTTCAATATCCGGCAGTATTTCGCCTGCGTCGTAGGAAGCGACATACAGGGAGTCCGCGCGGAAAAAGCGGCTGTCATCGCCGAAGCCCTGAAACGCTGCAACATCACAGACTTGCCCGGCGTGCTGATGGTAGGCGACCGTGAATACGATATCCTTGCCGCCAAACAGGCCGGTATCCACACCCTTGGCGTCCTCTATGGTTTTGGCGGCAAAGAGGAATTGGAGCATGCCGGCGCGGAGTATCTGGCGTGGACCGTTGAAGAGATCAGAACATTGTTGTTATGATCAAAACAGCGCCTTGCTCTAGAATGAAAAACGATCTGTGGCTTAAAAATTATGCTTGCTTTTGCATATCCTGCGCAGTATAGTAGGAAAAATGTCTGTACCCTCCAGTAAACCATCCTATTTTTAGCGCGGAGGAATGGCCATGGATTGTAAGCACATCTTGTTCGACCTAGACGGCACTTTGATCGACAACTCGACCGGTATCACCAATTCTGTCACATACGCTTTGAACAAAGTTGGAATTCTTGAAAACGACAGACGAAAATTACTCAAGTTCGTCGGTCCTCCCCTTCCCGATTCCTTTCAAAAGTACTATGGGTTCTCAAGAGAAGATTCCATAAAGCTTGTCGTGTACTTCCAGGAATACTACAGGGAAAAGGGAATCCACGAATGCGAGCTGTACGACGGGATGCGCACCTTGCTGCCACTTCTAAAGATGGAAGGGAAAACGCTGCTTGTCGCCACTTCCAAACCGGAAGTGTTCGCAAGGGAAATTTTAAGAAGCTTCGAAGTTGACGGCTGTTTCGCCTATATCGCAGGCAGCAACATGGATGTATCCAGAGCCGAAAAAGACCTCGTCATCGCCTATGCACTGGAGAGCGCCGGGATATCGGACCTGTCAAAAGCCGTCATGGTGGGTGACAGGGAACATGATATCATCGCTGCCAAAAAAGTAGGCATTCGTTGCATAGGCGTCCTCTACGGGTTTGGCAGCAAGGAGGAGCTGGAGGAGGCGGGTGCCGATCATATCGCATCATCGGTGGAAGAATTGGGCGCCATCCTGCGGTCAAGCTAAGCGTTCTCTTTTATACACATAGGCTACACATGAATTTCAAGCAAAAAACCATCTGGGAAGATGGTTTTTCTTTATCAGACGATAAGCCGTTTCTTGTTTACGATACTTCGCTGTTCATCTTCCGTTTAAATGCATAGACAACCAAGCCCATAATCAAGATCGTATAAGCAATGAAGTAGCATTTCTTTGTTTGCACTTTCTATAATCTCTTGACATGAGTAGATGATCTATGTATAACTATGAGTAGATCATCTACTTATAGGGAGGCAACAATATGCCTATAGACAAAAATCCTCTTTCTGGCAATACGACAATGCTGATACTTAAATTGCTTGAAGCAAAGGACATGTACGGCTATCAAATTATTGAGGAGCTTGCTAAAAAATCGGATGATACATTCCGGCTGAAAACCGGAACGCTGTACCCAATTCTGCATGGGCTTGAAAATGACGGCATGGTGAGTTCCTATGACGAAACTACAGACAATGCACGTGTTCGAAGATATTATCATCTCACGAATAAAGGCCGAAGCTTGCTTTCGGAAAAGCACGATGAATGGGCTGCCTATACAAAAGCGGTAAACCGTATCATGGAAGGAGAGATAAGTTATGCAACCATTTGACAAAATTAAAGCGTATGTGGATTTAGTTTGTGAACAGATACGTTGGAAAAAAGCGCATCCGCGTTGTACACAAGAAATGGAAGATCATATCATCGACCAAAGGGACTCCTATATGGCTCAAGGGTTGGATGAACAAACGGCTACGGAAAAAGCTATATTGGAAACCGGCGATGCCGTTCTCATCGGCATGCAGTTGGACCGCACGCACAGGCCTAGACCTCAGTGGACGATGCTTGCGACAACAGCGGTGCTGCTGCTCGCCGGAATTGTGATCCGCTTTTTCGTCTTTACGCAAGGGCTTGGCTCAGGGGAGCCATCCGATTTGGCCTTCATGGCAATCGGGATCGCGGTCATGCTTGCCGCTTATTTTGGTGATTTCACGCTGATCGGCAAATATCCCAAGACGATCTATTTTTCCGTAGCAGCTATGTCAGCCCTTTTGGTAGCGGCTGTTTGCATCCCTAATGCAGTATTTTTTCAAATACGGACGATCGCGTTTTTGTACGATCCATACATTTTTCTATTCTTTCCTATCGCCTTCGCTGCTGTCATTTTTACTGCAAAAAACAGGGGGATCCCCGGTCTTATGATATGCGGAATTGCTTTTTCGATTTTCGCGCTGATTGCACTGAGCGAGCCTTCCATGTATGGGTTCTTCCTCTTTGTCGTTTCCGGCATAGCGCTTTTGGGCATCGCGCACGCTCGAAACTGGTTTGGTATCAAAAAAGCATATGGTTATTTACTGATATTCGCTTTTGTCATACTTGTTGCGGCCGCTTTTATTCTAGTGAATTCAAACAGCTACCGGTGGGGCCGAGCTACCGTCATTTTGAATCCCTCTGTTGATCCGAGCGGATTGGGATATATGGGCATGCAGGCAAGACTGCTTTTGAGTTTTGCTAAACCGTTTGGAGCGGCCAGCCTCCCGGATACGTTGCGTCAGAGAATTTCGAATCAGGACAGCCTTTATCAGAAGGATCTTATGCTGACAAAATTGACCGTACAATTCGGGTGGATTGTGTTTGCGGTGATCGTAGGCATACTGTTGTTTTTTATGGTAAAAGGATTCAGGCTGTTTTTGAAACAAAAAAGCGGTCTGGGTTTGCTTGTGTCGCTGTCTGTCATGATGACGTTCACGATGCAGGTGGTAGGCTTCGTAGCCTTTAACCTCGGAATCCTGATCGGCATGCCATTTCCGCTGCCGCTGATATCCGGCAAGGTGGCCACGATGGTCAATATGGCGCTCATCGGCATTATGCTCTCTGTCTTTAGAACCGGCGATATTGTTGTTGACCCAAAAACCGAAGTTTCAAACCGCAAATCATTTACTGGAAGAACAGTTGCTTGACAGTGGTTTTTAGAATATACAAAGAATGATAATGTGTGTTCTCTTTAACTAAAGCAAAGCCCATAAACGCAGTATTACGGGCTTTGTAGTACTTAGTACATCAGTGCAGAATTCCGGGACTACTTGGATTACCACGACTGCTGTTGTGTCCATTGCCATAGTCAACCTAAATGGTCGGATCATTCTGCCTACATTCAGCTTTTATTTCCTTATAGAATTCAACTGACGAAGTACTTAAGATACCAATAATCTTTATAAGCTCGTTCATGAGAACATCTGCATTCTCAATATTGGAATCAAGACGATGCTTATAATCCTCCATTTTTCGATCGATAACTGTGTTTTGGTCCGTATGTAAAGTAAGCAGGGATTGAATGCCTGCTTCGTTTCTTTTGCATTCCACTCTGAGCTTTTCCATGCCTTCCTTTAACCCTTGATTTTCTTTTGAGACCTGCTGAATGTCACGGGTAAGGATGGCATTTTGTTTTGCGAGGCTTTCTGCCTGCTTTTTAATTTGCTGATCTCTCTCTAATTCGTTTTCCAGTCGTGCTATAGTTTTTTTGAGGCTATTATTTTCAAGAAGAATTTCAGATTCAGGGAAGCCTTTCAATCGCCTCTCTATAAGTGTCTTAAGGTCCGCGTTCTGCTTTTCAATCTTTTGTGCATCCTCTTTACTGCTCTTGATAAGCTGCTCCCGCTCCTGTGCTAACATACTGATTTGAGAAACGTATTCCTCTATCTTATCAGCAAACGCTTTATTGGATTGTTCAATGGTTTCATAAAGGCTTTCGATGTACGCTTCGACTTCCTTACACTGGTACCCTAACGCCGCTTTCTTTATGGGCAAACCGTTCTCCTGCGCAAATCGCAGCTGCTTTATTTTTTCATGGGTTGCTGCCGAATCCATATTAGTTACTCCTTCATCTATTTATTGACTTGGGTCATTCTCAGTGTGTCGCCGGTTTTTAGGCCCGTTTTTTGAACGGTACCGCTTCTGAGTTCCATCACCTGGCAGCAGCCTTTAATTTTAGGGCTGATACTGTTTCTGTTCAAAGATTCGTTAATAAACAGTACGGTTCCATCATCGGAGAGAAAAACGACATCTATGCAAAACTTCATATGGAAAGTGTGCACCTGGTTGCACGGTCGAATTAAAAGGCCTTCGTTATCCGGCATTGATTTTTTGCCCATAAGGCCTATGAATCTTTTCAAAAAGCTGTTGGCAATGCGCAGGGGGTCTGCAATAACGTTATTGTCAATCATTGCCGCATATGTCTTCTTTGTTTTATTTTGCGAATGTTTCAACAATCTTCATCACCGCCGGCCCTAAAAGAATGATAAACGTCACGGGAAAAATGAAGGCGATCAGCGGCAGCATCATCTTAACCGGCGCTTTCATCGCCTTTTCCTCTGCCGCCTGTTTGCGGAACAGCCTTAATTGCGAGGATTGCGCCTGCATGACATTGCGTAGTGGTAACCCTATCTGATCGGACTGTATCAGCGCACCCACAAATGCTTTTAATTCAGGAACACTGTTCCGTTCCGTCAGATTTTTTAGCGCTTCTCTTCTTGGCAAACCCATCTGGATCTCGTTTTTGACAACGGTGAGTTCATCCACCAGCGGGCCGTAGTAAAACTCTTCTATGTACATCAGCGCGGCGTCAAAGCTTAAACCCGCCTCCACGCTTACCGCAAGAAGGTCCAAAATATCCGGCAGCTGGTGGCGTACGGCTTCCTGCCGTTTTTTAATACGAAATGACAAATAGAAGACAGGCCCTCCGATCGAAAGCAAAATACCCGCAGCATATACAAGCAGCTTAAGCAGTGCATCAAAATCCGATAGAAAGACGATGGATATCGTAATCGCAAGTCCGACAAAAACATACACAGCCCTCAGTGCGGAGTATTCGACCACAGACATGCGGATGCCCGCCAGAATCAGGCTCTTTTCAAGCCGTGAGGATTCTTTTTTTGCCGGCAGTAGACGGGAGAATGATTTTACCACACCATTTATCGCCGGAGCGATTATGCGTTTGTATATAGGAATCGTTAATTCTTCATCAACGACCCCTTTATATTTTCCCGCTATTTTCATCAAGCGTCTGTTTTTCTTGTCCATATTGACGCCCAATTTATAAAACAGTGCGGCGAACAGCGTAAATGCCAGACACATGCAAGCAGCAATCAGGAGCTTCAAAGAGCATTCTCCTTTCTAGAATTTGACCTTGATCACCCTGTTTGCGACCAGAAACCCGGTTAATTCAAGAATAGCCGCAGCAAACAGCATGATCGTACCCGCTTTTGTTTCAAAGAACATCCTGATGTAGGAAGGATTGATCAGCATTAGGATCAGAATCAAAAAGACGGGAATCAATCCCACCACCTTACCCGATGTCCTTCCGGTGGTTGTCAATACCCGCAGGTTTGCTTTGATTTTTAGCCGCTCCCGGATGGTCTCGGATATATTCTGCATAATTTCGGAGAGGTTGCCGCCTACTTTGCGCTGGATCAATATCGCGGATACGATCAGCATGAAATCCTTGCTTTTTAGCCGGTCGGCCATATTCATAAGAGCGGATTCAAGGGGGAGTCCGAGCTGCATTTCCTTCAATACCCTGCCGAATTCCCTGGATATGGGTTCGGGTGTCTCGCGAACAATCCCCTCTAACGCCTGCTGGAACGAAAGCCCGGTTTTGAGGCAGTTTCCTAAAATCAATAGCGCTTGTATGAGCTGCTCTTCCATCAACGCTATGCGTTTTGCTTTTTTGCGCTGCAGAAAAAAGACAGGAGCACACGATCCAATGACGAACAACGCCGCGGATACAAGCCAATCCGATCCCAATAAAAGGCTTATGCCGGAAGGCAGGAAAGCACAGGACAAAAAGAGAATGATAAATTCTTCCGCATTTAGCTTGATGCCTGCAAGGGAAAGCGACGAGGCCAGATTCGGCATGAGCCGACCTCTATCATTTGGCCTCCATTTGCTCGGTTTTTTTCTCGCAATGCTAGTTTTTTCGCTTGCTGGATTGCGAATATTCAACAGCTTTTTTAACCTGTTCTGCTCCGCTATTTTCTTTTCCGCCACCTTATACGCAACGGATAGGGCAACGGTAAAGGCGAACAGGAACACGCTCATACAAAGAAACAATGTTGGCATACTTTCAGCCCTCTCCTAATCCCTACACCAGTCTTCCGAGTAACGGATTCCATTTTCCTTAAATGTTTCTACGCAGCGAGGAACGATGCCGGTTGCCCTGAACTTTGTTTTCACCCTGTCTGAACCATCCAACGTACCCGCTTTTTCACACACAAAAATATCCTGCAGTGTTATGACATCGCCCTCCATGCCCAACACCTCGGTGATGTTGGTGATTTTCCGGCTGCCGTCCTTCATGCGCTGCTGGTACACGATAATATCGATGGCGGAGGAAATCTGTTCGCGGATAGCCCTTACCGGCAGGTCCATGCCGGACATCAGCGTCATGGTTTCCACCCGGGACAGCGTATCCCTCGGAGAGTTTGCATGCGCCGTTGTTAAAGATCCGTCATGGCCCGTATTCATTGCCTGCAGCATGTCAAGCGCTTCCCCGGATCTTACTTCTCCCACGACGATCCTGTCCGGGCGCATCCTAAGCGCGTTTCGAACAAGGTCGCGTATGGTGATTTGGCCTACCCCCTCAACATTCGGCGGACGACTTTCAAGCGTAATCACATGCTCCTGCTTCAATTGCAATTCGGCGGCATCCTCTATGGTGATGATCCGTTCGTCGTGCGGGATGTAGCCCGATAGAATATTTAAAAGCGTTGTTTTTCCGCTTCCGGTGCCGCCTGAAATGATGATGTTGAGCCTGCCTTTCACGCACGCTTCCAAAAATGAGATCATTTTATGAGAAGCGGAACCATACCCCAACAAATCCTGGTCGGTCAGCGGTACTCTGGAAAATTTCCTGATGGTGATGACGGGGCCGATCAGAGACAACGGCGGTATGATGATGTTGACGCGAGAGCCGTCTTTCAGCCTTGCGTCCACCATAGGGGTTGCTTCATCAATATGTCTGCCAACCAAGGACACGACCCGGTCGATGATATTTCTTAAGTGCTCCGTATCCCGGAACAGCACCTTGCAGGGTTCGATTTTGCCTGCTTTTTCGATGTAGATGTTGTACGGGCCGTTGACCATAATTTCGGTGATATCAGGATCATTCAACAGATTTTCCAGCGGACCGTACCCCATTACATCATTGAACAGTTCATCGGCAATCCGCACACGCTCCGGCCGGTTCATATCTCCTGCAACGATTTCGAGAACATCGTCGATCACATTTTTGACGGATTCTTCTGCCGTTTCTTTTTGAAGATGGTGTTTGTCCAGTTCCCGGATAACCTCATGGTGTGCCTTGTCCCGTATGCTTTTGGAGATTTCCATTTGCCTGGACTTATCCGGTTTATCGCCATCGAAAAGTTCGGTGGTCTTGCGTTTTTCCAGCCTTTCCAAAAGCGCCATGTTAAGCCCCCTTGCTTCTCTTGGTGGGCTGCTCATTGTTCAAAATCGCATCGGCCAGCGCTAAAAATTCTTTGCCGATCGCGGTTCTGGGAGCACCCATGACAAGTGGTACACCTCGGTTCAAGGATGAAATGGTTGTTTTCCAGTCGGACGAAATACGATACCTGACCGGATGGTCCAGAATATTCTGTACATCCTTAATGGATATAGAGCCGCCCGAATCCCGGTTAACAATTAACCGCACCTTGTCCCCGAGATTCAGGGAATTCAAAATATCAAGGCTGACCTTCGTATTCCGGATCGTGGCGATATCCAACGTAACGACCGTCAGCACAACGTCGGCGGTTTCGATCGCAACGATGGAAATATCGTTGAAATAGGGCGGCGAATCAATGACGACAAAATCGAAAAACGGCCTTACGGTATCGATGATTTTTTCAATGCTTTTTGCCTGAATGGCTTCCGCCATTTCCGGGCTTTGCGGGGCGCAGAGCACACTGACGGTGGAGGAATGCAGGTGCATGTAGCTTTTGATCATTTCAATATCATAGGCTTGTTTTTCCTGTACGAGATCGGCAATGGTATCTTTGGGATCAATGTCGAAGAACAGGTTGATATCGCCGAACTGCAGGTCCAGATCGATCAGCGCCACGCGCTTGTTTTTCCGCGCCAGCGAAACCGCAAGGTTGGCTGCAATCGTCGATTTGCCGATGCCGCCTTTGGATCCGAATACGGTAATGACTTTGGAGGAAAGCGCTTCTTTTGCCGGGGTGCTGTTCCTGTTCCTTGATCTTTCCTGAGCCGTTCCTTGTTTAATGCTTTCAATGAGAACCTGTTTTTCGCAATTGAGGTCCAACACTTTCCGGACACCGGCTTGCATGGCTTTTTCAACAAACGGCAAGCTGATACTTCCGCTTAAAATGAAAACTGCGCAACCGGGTAGGGACACATACAACTCCCCCGCTAAATGCAGAGCCTGATCCTCTTCCTCCCCGCCGTTTAGTAAAACCACCGCGTCGGGCGTGAAGCTTCTGGCTTTTTCCAAAGCTGCATCGCCATATTTTGCAAAACCTAAAAAGGCTATTTCCTCATGCGTAAGTTTCGTCTTGATCTCGTATCTGGCGTCATCCCCAATTACCAGTACTTTGACTTTTTCCATTGTGTTTTCCTCTTTTCGCTTTATGGAGCATAAGGCTGCGTATTGTTCAAGTTGGTTTCCGAATTGGGTCTTAATATTACGTTAAACCTGCCGTTGACTTGCGCATAAAAAAGCTTCAGCGCTTCTTCGGGGGTAACTGCCAAGGTGATGATGGTATAGCCTTTAGACTTCCCGTCGCTGTTCAAGGTTGCGGTGCTGGTCACCAGCACTTCAATGTTCTGCAAGAGCAGCACAGTTTTGGATTCTTTGGTTGTCGTAGCGGTATTGTTTTTAGCGATCATCAAAGCCGCGACAACGTCAACGTGATCGCCCTTTTTGATGTAGCCGGCCACACCGGACTTATCGTCAACCTCAATGGAAAAAGCTCGCTTCCCGGCCGGTATGTTGTAAGAGAGTCCTCCGGTGTCAATGCTCTTTTCACTGACATTGGAAACCAGAACCTGCTCGTCCACTTCAATGCTGCTGTTGCTGACTTTCCCTATTGCATAGGAAAGAGCGGTAACGGCTTTGGGATTGACAGCGGTAGAAGGCAGCTTACGGACTTCAAGCATGTCCGCCGTAATCAGCGTTCGCTGCGGTATGCTTTTTACCGCAACGACGACATCCGTGAGATTTTCTTCCGATGTCTTTTCAACCTGCTTTGCGAAGCTGAATACTGCTATTCCGGCAATGATTGCGAATATTAAAGCAAATGCATAGATTTTTTTCACCGTATACCTCCGAAATACGATGAGCCGGCCTAATCATTCGGTTAGACTGATGTTATACAGGCCGTACTCAGACGTTGCCCAGTTGACATTTTCATTTGCATTTCCCGATTCACAGGCTTTCACATAGGAGCCAAGCACCTCATCCTTTGTGATGCCTTCGATGACAAACTCGGCGAATCCCATGACCCGGACATATTGGGTTCCGACTTTTTGAATGACGAGCACTGTGATGACTCTCGGGCAATCGGGGTCAAAATGCTCGGCCGTGCAGCCCCCGGACCCCGTAAAGTGTGTGCACTGGCTGTACCTTAACGCAATCGCATCCTCCGTGGGCCCCGCCATATTGCCCTTTTCAACGGGCAGCAGGGTTTCGCCTGCGTAGATCGTTCCGCTGTAGCCGTACATCAGCCAGGATTCAAAGTCCTTGGCGCCGCCGCCCTTGACGCCATCAAGGTCGATCGCCCCGTACGAGCCGATGGTTCCGCCTCCGCCGCCGTACTTCAGATAGATATGCTCCGTTTTTCCACTGTCAATCGCTTGTTTCAGTTCAAGATAATCCACGCCCAAAGGCACGCAGTCATTGGCCGCAAGGCTGGGGGCAATGATAGCCTTTGCCCGTCTTTCAAAAGAAAAAGTATTGACGCCGATGATCTTTGCAAATGTCGTACTAATTTGACAGGGTATGCTGACTCTTACGCTTGTGTATCTGCCATACAGAGGGTCACCTAAAACGATATTATCCACTGATATCGGATAGTTGCCGTTCTTGTTGGCATAATCAACAGCCGTTTCCTTTACCAACGCGATCGCAGACTCATCGGTTACATCGACGGGCAGAAGCTTCGTTGCCGCAAGCGTTGCCGAGTCCGCTGCATTCTGCAATTTCGACGTATTGAAATAGGCGATCCCATAGTCGACCGCAAATGCGGTGAATACCAACAATGCGGTCAATGTTATTACAACGAGGATGGTGGATGCACCACATTCTTCATGGCGGATTTTATTCAGCAGCTTTCTCATTTCATTCCACCTTCATTACACATTGCGAGGTCAGCGTAACGCCTTTTTCCCCGAAAATGGTGCTGGCAACGGGGGTCAGCCCCTCGACAGTCGATGAGACGAGTACGGTTATGTCCCCAAGCCGCGGGGAAGTGGGATTGGAAAATGTGACCGTTACCGTAATCTTCCCCAGTAAAGCATCCGGCGCGGTTTCAAGAACCCTATCTCTGATTTCAGCAACGGCATTGGCGTCATCTGCATGGACAATGCCGTATCGGGCTCCTTCACGGCTGCAATAGGACAGCGACAAATTGTTGTAGCAGATCCATCCGAAATCGATGATTCCGCACAACAACAACAGCAGGATCGGAAGAACCATTGCCATTTCCACCATGGCCTGCCCTTTTTCATGCGTAGCCACCCTTGTTTTGCGTCTGAGCAAAGCCCATTCCTCCAAAAACGGTTATGTTTGCGGGTGGGAAACCGCCTAAAGACCGATGTAAAAGGCGGTTTCCCTCACAAGATGGCATCAAGGCTACTTAAGTGCATCGCCAGCTTTAGTGAATACGCCGGCTATGGCATCCTTAAAGATTGTAAGGCCGGCGATTAATAAAACTGCCACCAAAGCAATGATCAGGCCGTATTCCACCATTGCCTGACCCTTTTCTTCAGCCCTGAGTCGAACCCCGAGTCTCACGAATAGGTTCTTGATTGTTGTGAACATGTACATTCCTCCTTCTCTTTTGTTTTTATTGTCCAAACGGGCTATCCCCATCCGGAATCCTAAAATACAGCCAGCGTGACGATAAAGCCCAGCGAAAGATAAGGGCCAAGTGCCACAAAGGATTTCAAGCTTCCCTTTTTTATAAGCACATGGATAATTGCATACAGGATAAGCAGTACGGTTACAAAAAAGAGCGCTATGACCGTATTGCGTAAGCCCAAATAAAACCCCATTACAGCAGCGAATTTAACATCGCCTGCTCCGGCTTGATCCTTGATCAAAAATGGCAGCAGAAAAGCGGCAAAGCCGAAACAGCCGCCCAAAAGGTGTTCTACGATATGGCTTAAGCTGTGGTCTTTTAGGAGTATGCAAGAAACTGCGCCCAGAAAAAGCACAATAAGGATCGAGTTTGGAATCATGTGGATACAAACATCAACTGCCGAAATGACCATGCATGCAGACACCGCAAACAACAGTTCAATCGTACCAACATTCAGCCCGAAAGAGGCAACTACCCAAAACCATATGCTTGCGTTTGCAATCATCCATACTGCAGGTGCGTACTTCCCGTAAATGTACAA
>CAZHNN010000002.1:72337-87134 GCA_964533965.1 uncultured Clostridia bacterium
GTTCTTCTTTTTATTGCTATAGCAGATGCCTGTTGCAGCATCTGACCCGAAAGTAATCCTGACAATAGAGCAACGAAGGGCATAACCAACACCAAGCCATCTCTTGTGGATTTTGGTTGTTTACCATATTTATTATGCATATTGGTTATGTCCAAAAACGTTGATACGACCAATCGGGATCTACAAAATTCCAATTAAAATGGTTTTGTTTGTCGAATATTCTTAATATTATAATGCATTTAAATATAATTTTGATTTTTGTTGTACTCTTTTATTGAGATTGTTTATCGTATTACAATTAAGAGTGTAGCAAAGCCGGAGCAATTGGATCTGCAAATTGTGCTCTCGCGATGCTCCAACTCCATCAAGATAAATACGATTACGTCATTGCCTCAATCTAGTCTCTTAGGCTTGATTGCCTGCGATAAAATGAACGCTGAATCTTCTACACAAGTGAAAGGATTTATTCGAAATAAGCCGAGTAAAACGGTGGAATTTAATAGTCTCCTTTGTATCGGGTTCATCGTCTGTCCATGCATTGCATCTATAAATCAACTATATATTATTATTTTAATTTCAATTCATCAATATAGCGCATTGACAACTCGAAAAAGTTAATAGTATATTTATAATGTAACTTTTCATGTAACTATTAATGTAACCCTTCTTGGGGTTCTTCAAACAGGCTTAGATTAATTTCATTGTATCCCCAAAAATATATACGGTAAATCAATATAATTTTAATTCGATATTGGGAATAGGGAGGATTACATGAGACGAAAAATCCTAAGAACTCTAGTGTTTTTAGCAGCGATAGCATGGATCACGACCATTTGGCTGCCCACAGCCTTTGCTGCGCCGCAGGACGAATATACATATACACTGTCCAGCGGCCAGGCAACGGTCACCGGATATACCGGAGCCGGGGGCGCCATCTCCATCCCGTCCACACTTGGGGGCTGCACTGTAACGGCAATTGCACCTTGTGCATTTTCCGGCAACACAACCATCCACAGCGTCGTCTTTCCGGCTGGCATCATACACATCGGCGCTAGCTCTTTTGAGGGATGCTCTTCCTTGTCTGCGCTCTATTTCCAGGGTAACACGCCAACGCTGGGCACGAACGCATTGCTTTTCTGTGCCGATGAGCTCAAGGTCTATTATCCTGCCGGCAAAGATGGTTGGGCGGACCCGTGGAACAATTTCGCCGCGCAGGCATATGACCCTTTTGCAACCTATACGGTGACTTATGACGGAAATGGCGCTACCGCCGGCAGCGCGCCAACAGACACGGCTACCTATCTGACAGGGGAGTCGGTGGCCGTTTCAGGCGCCGGCAGCCTGACAAAGGGCAGTGACCAATTCACCGGGTGGAACGCCAAACCGGATGGAACGGGTACGATTTACACGGTGGGCAACATGTTTGCCATCACCAAAGATCTGACCTTGTATGCCCGCTGGAGCAGAGACCTCACCCGGGGCACGCCAACGACCTGTACCGTAGACGGTATCAGCTGGTCGTATACTCCCTTGGGTCAGGAATACTGCGAGGTCAACGGCTGCAGCCCGGTCCCCGCGAACCTGAGCATTCCCTCCGTTTTGCAGGGGCGAAAGGTTATCGGCGTGGGCATCGACGCCTTTGACTCAGCAGAGGGCGTGCAAAACGTGACGCTGCCTTCCACCGTGGAATACATCGCACGGATGGCTTTCCGCAATTGTCCCGACCTGATGAGCGTAACCCTTCCGGACAGCGTAACAGAAATCGGGGCATATGCGTTTTACCTGTGCGAGAACCTGGTCAGCGTGAAGTTTCCGTCTGGAATTACCAACCTTGGTGACGGTGCGTTCCAATGCTGCAGCAGGCTGACGTCGGCAGTTTTTACGGGCAACGCGCCCATGATGGGAGAGCTTACGTTCGACCGCTGCGCCAGAGGGTTCCAAATTTACCGCGCGGACACCGCGTCAGGTTGGACAAATCCATACAATGCCCTGAGCGTGCAGACCTATCATCCCTCTGACACATACACGATCACCTATGACGTCAACGGAGGAGTTGGCACCGTACCCTCCGCTGTCACAAACCGCCGGATGGGTGATGTGTTTGTGGCCGCGGGTCAGGGCGGCATGCGGAACGGTTATTATTCCTTCGCCGGCTGGAACACCCGTCCGGATGGCACGGGCACCGCCTATGAAGTCGGCGGCCGGATCGCCGTCACGGGGAATGTGACATTGTACGCTCTTTGGTATATGAATTATCGCGAGGCCAACTTTCAGACGAAGGTCGACATCGGCGGCGCTACATGGTGGTATACGCCCATCGGCGAGTTCTTCTGTACCGTTTACAATCGCGAAGGAGCATCGGGATTTGTCACAATCCCCGACTTCATAGACGGGAGAATGGTCATCGGCGTCGGCCAAAACGCCTTCGGCTACAATGAGGATATTACCGGCGTCTCGATCCCCGCTAACGTCACGACGATTACGAAGTTTGCATTTCAATATTGTCCTCATTTATCCACGGTGGTCTTCCGGGGAGACGCCCCGGCGGAGGTCGGATATCAGGTGATGAAATATTGCGCCGACAATCTGACGGTACATTATCCCGTTGGCGCGTCGGGTTGGCCGGACACCTGGAACGGTTTTGCCGCGCAATCCTATGATGCCTCCGACTTTTATACCGTAACCTATGACGGCAACGGTGCGCATACGGGCAGCGCGCCAACGGATACGGCTTCGTACCAGGCATTCACGGCAGCATCGGTGATGGGCAACGTCGGCAATCTGGCGAAGCAAAACTACTCATTTGGCGGGTGGAATACCCAACCGGACGGAAATGGCATAGACTATCAGGCAGGAGACCCGCTTGTCATCACGAAAAATATCCGGCTATATGCCCAGTGGTACCTCGGCAACTGCAGCATCGGCTATGACAGGCAGGACGGAAGCGCGGTAGGCAGATGGCCTGTGAACTACGGCACATCGCTGCCCGCACCCGCCAGCCCGACCCGTACTGGTTATACCTTTGGCGGCTGGTACCCAACCGCGGCCTGCAATACGATTGCCATCTCTTTTCCCTATACAGTAACCGGCAATGCCACGCTGTACGCCAAGTGGACGCTTAACCGCTACACCGTGACCTTTGACAGCCGGGGCGGCAGCGCCATCGCAGCCGTCACCGTAAACCATGGCGATAGTATAACCACCCCGGTGAACCCAAGCAGGACCGGCTATATCTTCGGCGGTTGGTACCCGAGTGCGGACTGCAATACGACCGCAGCCCCCTTTCCCTACACGGTGACCGGCAATGTCACGCTGTACGCAAAGTGGACGCAGAATCCGGCGGCTCCTCCGGCCCCCGCTACCTATACAGTACGCTTTGACAGCCGAGGAGGCAGCAGCATAGCGGCTGTTACGGCGAACCATGGCGACAGGATAACTGCCCCGGCGAATCCCGGCCGAACCGGCTATACTTTCACCGGCTGGTATAAAGATGCCGCTTGCACGGCGCCATGGAACTTCGCTTTGAACACGGTGACGGGCAACATGACGCTGTATGCCGGCTGGGCGGCGCAAACCCAGAGCAACTTGCTGCGCGACATCGCGCTTTCTAGCGGCGCGCTCTCACGTGCCTTCGGCCCCAAGACGACCAGCTATACGCTCAACCTGAGCGAAAACACCGGCTCCGTGACGATCACCCCCGTGCGCGCCTTTGATGGCGCGACGATGACGATTGACGGCAAGAAGGTCAACGCCAAGACGGTCTCCCTGGCCAATGGCAGAAGTGCCACGGTGATGATCAAAGTGACTTGGAACAAAAAGACGACGACCTACAAACTGACGATCAACCGACCCAAGTCTACGAACAACCTTCTTTCCTCACTGAGTGCATCGACCGGCGTGTGGTCCGGCACCTTTGACCCCAAAGTGACCAATTACACGCTGAAACTGCCCGAAAACGTTGCAAAGGTTACGATCTATTCAGCACGGCAGTCCTCCTTGGCCACGGTGACGCCGGCCAGAAGGACCTACACGCTCAAGAACGGTCAGACGGTTAAGGTGACGGTAAAGGTGAAATCGCAGTCCGGGGCGACAAGGACTTACACGATCACAATCACCCGGGCCAGGTACTGAACACGAACCTGGCGCGTCGCTCATATCCAACATCACAATCGCCGCTGATGCCCAAATACACGCGGGTACGACCAGTTACGTGGTGATACTGCCGGACAGGACCGGTCCAGTAGGATATGAATGATAAAGCTTATGTGGGGTAAAACAGGGGTATATTCACATTTTTCTATGAAGCAAAGCCCGTAGACGCTGTGTTTACGGGCTTTGCTTTTGAAGGAGGAAGGCTTCGAATTATCACAAGCCCATTTTGTCTGGTAAAGTTGGATGGCAATTTACTTTATGTCGGACAAATTCAACGTTTTTCATTAATTCTAGTCTAGTCTGTTATAACGGGTTAACGGGTAGAAATTGGGGTAGAAAAAGAGACCTTTTGATTTGCTCATTCCTCGATCTTTCCGATCATGTGGAAAACGATGAAAAGGCAACTATATAAACACTTAATATACTTATCATAGGATGTAAGGAATAGAGGACTAGATATAAAGCAAAGTTGTATCATGGGTAAATCAATGTTATGAAGAAAAAGTAGTCATTGATTAAGCTGAATTGCTTCGTCTGGCTATTTTTATAGTATATGAGAGCGTTTGTTGCGAAGGAATACAAAATTGCCTACAATGATAAGTATTAATGAGGATCGGCAGTGGTTTCCAAGATTTTCAAAGGAGATGGCGGCATGGCAAACATTTGCGCATTAAAAAGCAAACGGGTCATCGACGGGTACCGTTCCATCCATGATGGGGTGGTGGTGTACGAGGGAGATAGGATTGCTGCGGTGGGCGCACAAAGCCGCACCCCCATCCCGGAAGGGGCAGAAGTAACCGACTATGGTGATTTGATCATCGGCCCCGGACTTGTCGAGATGCACGCCCATGGCTGCAAAGGGGTAGACGCCAACACCGACACCCAAGCGTGTCTGGACTTTGCCAACTTTGTAGGGCAAAGAGGCACCACTACCCTGTTGCCCACCATCAACCGGAAGATATCCTGCGTATTGGAAGCCATGAAAACCCAGGAGCGGGAGGGGTATCAGGGGGCTTCCATGCCGTATATCCATATGGAGGGCCCCTTTCTGACGCCCAAGAATATCAAGGGATACGAGACGGCGGATGTCCACCTGTTGCCCCCCAGCATCGAAAAGTTTGAAGAGCTGTGGGAGGAGGCGGAAGGCCGCATTCGCATGATGGGCATCGGCATTGAACTGCCGGGTGCTTTGGAACTAGCCCGCCATATGAAGAACAAGGGTATTGTGGTGGCCTGTGCCCACACCAGAACCGGGTATACGGAGATGATGGAGGCCTATGAAAACGGCGTGACGCACGGCACGCATATCTTCAACGTGATGACGGGCCTGCATCACCGGAGGCCGGGGACCGTAGGAGCTATTTTGACCTGCGACGGCATCACCACCGAGGTGATCTGCGACGGGTTTTTGGTGGATCTGGTAGCGGTGGACGTCGCTATCCGCTGCAAGGGGTATGACCGGATCGCCATCATCACCGACCTTTCCATGGCCGGACTCGCAGACGGGAATTACCTGCGGAACGATGGGAGATGGATCACAGTAGAAAATGGGGTGTCCTACGCCACCGGGGTGGACCGAAGTCGGGACAACACCATGAGTGGTTCCAGCTTTACGCAGAATATCGGGGTAAAAAATGTGTATCAAAAACTCGGCCACCCGTTGGAAGCCGCCATACGGATGGCCACCGTTACGCCCGCAAAGATTCTGGGACTGTACGATAAGATCGGCAGCCTGCAGGTGGGAAAAGACGCCGACATCATCGTATTTGACAACAATATTGAGATGACGGAAGTGATCGTGAAAGGGACAACGGTGTATAAGGGGTGAGATGATGGAAGAAGAAGGGGCTGCAAATATCGGCAGCCCCCTTCTTTTTCTTTACTCTCATTTGTAACCCCTATCTCTGTGGTGAATTTGTGGGTCTTTATGGTTATATCCCATAATATGTATTATAATCATTACTAATAGTAGTAAATGATATGCGCTGAGACATAAGATCGAACCCTTGGTCTTTTGTGTCCACAAGGATCATCAGCCATATAAGCCGCGTACTGCAAACCGTCTCCGCGAGCCACTAACGTAAAAAAGGATATTATATGAAGATTTTATCCGATAGAACAGTTTTTTTGTATCCAATAGCAATGGCAGCACTGGCGATTACGGTAATTGTGTTGAATACAGCAAAAGATATGACCTTTCCAATCTTAATAATTATGGGAGCCGTTTTACAGTTCTCACAAATCCGATACGTAAAAATCGGTGAAGACGGAGTTGAGTTACATTCTATAGTACGCACCATTTGCTATTTGGAATGGATTGAAGTTGAACGTATAGATATAGATAATGAACACCTTGTAGAGGTTGGTGGCAAATCATCAACATTAAAGTTTTATACAAAAACGTATATTAAGTTTATACCGTATCAGGCAAACGATAAAAAAAGCATATCGCTAGAATATAGTCGTAGGGCAATAAGAGAAATAAAACAATATACAAAGCTTCCGATCTTTGACAGCACAACTCAATCCGAGTAACAAGGATTAAACAAATAGTTGGTACAATTAGAACACGGAAACAAGGGGGAAACAAGGGGACGGTTCTTTTGTTTCTATAAGGGAGTGCGCAGTATTAAAACGAAATACTGACCCCACCCTCAAAGCAGAAGAGGTTCGTCTTGGGTTTCCTTTGCTCCAATTTGAGCCCCCATTTCTGTAAAGAAGTTGTTGGTTTACTTTATGGATATATCCCATATTTTGTATTATAATCATTAGCAGTAGGAGTAAATGACATGCATCAAGACATAAGGGCAGAACTCCTGTCTTATATGTCCACAAATCCATACGTCTTGACTATAAAGCGTACCCTCGCTGTAGGGTAAATTGATGCTTAAAATAATCAACACGGAGGGAAACTATGGCAAATCTTCCTGAGAAAATCCACTTCAGCGCTATTCTGGCTGACCGCGATCCCGAAGATCCCAAAGGCATGCAACACATCGCCAAAATGTTCGAAGGCCCCTTTCCGGATGCCGGTCCCGATGATGTCGTCGTCAAAATGAAAGCCTGCAACATCTGCACAACCGACTATCAGCAGTGGATGGGCCTGCGCGAGCACCAGGGCTTCCCGATGGCGGGCGGCCACGAATTCTCCGGCGAAGTGTACTGGACGGGCGAAAACGTCCGCGGTATCGAAATCGGCTGGCAGGTTGCCGTTTGCAACGTTCCTTACTGCGGCGAGTGCCACAATTGCCGTAAAGGCGAAACATATGTCTGCACGAATCGTCCCACTCGCAAAGCAGACGACGATTCCTTCAAGGGTGGCAAGTGCTTTGCTGACTACGCCGTATTCGACAAAAAATACATCTTCCACATCGATGAATCCGTATCCCCTGCCGAAGCCGGCCTGCTCGAACCCATTTCCACCGTCGTGCACGGCATCAAAAAATTGCGCGTTGCTCCGCTCGAAGACGTTGTTGTGATCGGTGCCGGCACCATGGGCATGCTCAATGCACAGGTTGCCAAAGTTTGGGGCGCCAACGTGTTCATCACCGAGATCGACCAGAAGAAGTTGGACCAGGCCCGCAAGGTGGATGGCATCACCGTGATCGACGCAAAGGCCAATGATCCTGTTGCCGAAGTGAAGCGCCTGACCGGCGGCCGTGGCGCCGACGCCGTGATCGTGGCTGTTGGTCTGTCCATTGCTTACAAGCAGGCTTATGATATGCTCAAGGCCGCCCGTGGCCGCATCCTTGTCTTCCCGGCCGGCTATCCGAAGCCCGTCTTCCCCGAAGCATTGGATCCGAACAACGTCCATTACAAAGAAATAGAAATCATCGGTACCTTTGCAAGCGACCTTGCCGATTGGGAAGATGCCGCTACCTTGCTGAGCAAGCACATGATCGAAGCCCAGTATTCTCTGGAAGGCGTTACCATTCCGCTGTGCCGCATCCAGGAAGCTTACAAAGCCGCCGCAACCCCCGGCAGCTTCCGTGTGAGTGTGGATCTGCAGGGCACAGAAGAGTAATCGCACCGTACGCAAATCAAACAAAGCCCCGGCTTTTGCCGGGGCTTTTTCTCATCGAAAAACTCTGTTTTCTGGGCGAAAAACGAGTTTTCGCCGGGATGGATTGCTTTGCTTGCTTCACTGTCGTTAAGTCGGGATGTTTTTCGAGGGATGAAACCGCTTCCCGAGTTTCTGGGAAAGTAATGCACGCAACGATTTAACTTCCTCGCTATCCATAGCTCGTTTGGAAACGAGAAATGCCCTACTCACATTTATATATAAGTAAAAAGCTTGAGGGCGACGGTAGCGGGCTTTCACAGGGGCAATGGCAACTGATTTCCATTGCTCGCGTAGCAGTGGCCGACCCGCCTGTTATGATTCTGGATGAAGCCACTTCTTCGATTGATACACGAACCGAAGCGATAGTCCAAAAAGGCATGGATGCATTGATGAAAGGTCGAACGGTCTTTGTGATTGCCCATCGCCTGTCAACCGTTCAGAACTCCGATGTAATCATGGTGTTGGATAATGGCCATATCATTGAGCGGGGCAGCCATGAACAGCTTATTAAAGAGAGGGGAAAATATTATTAACTATATACAGGTGCATTTGAACTTGAATGATAAGGAGAATGTATTAGCTAAGAATTCATTGATCGCGTTATGACATAAAAAACCGTCATTGGTTGATGCTTTTGTGCGGCTTAAGATATAATGGAGAAACAAAATCAGAAAAGCAGGGCGCCATATACGCGAGAGAAAACCTGCAAAACGTAGTGTTTCTGCGGGCTTTCAGGCGTCTGGCGGAGGAGGGATTCTCGGAGCTTGCCCCTCTGATTGATATAATATTAATGCTTGTATGCTCGACTAATAATGCAAATGGGGTGTTGATATGAAGATAGAAACGGAAGAACTCATTATCCGTAATTTTAAATTAACCGATGAAAAAGATTTATGTGAATATATGTTGCAGCGGGTGAATGCTCAATTTGAATCATACCCGAATTTTACCCATCTTAAAGCAAGGGAAGAAATTGAAAAACGTTCTCAAAGCGATGAATTTTTTGCAATTGAATTAAAGGAAATTCATAAAGTTATTGGAAATATTTATTTGGGAAAAAGAAAGTTTAACTCGAGGGAATTAGGATATGTGTTGAATGAGAGCTATCAGAACAAAGGATATGGGAGTGCAGCAAGTAAAGCTATGATTGACTATGCTTTTAAGCGAGGGGTACATAGAATCTATGCAGAATGTACCCCACAAAATATACCTTCTTGGAAGGTTATGGAGAAGATTGGCCTCAAAAGAGAAGCCTATTTTAGGAAAAACGTTTCTTTCCATAATGATTCAAAAGGAAATCCAATTTACTTGGACACCTACGTGTATGCGGCTTTAAATCCTATTGAGGAGAATGAAAATAATTCTAACATATGTTTATCTGATGAATAATGCACATGATCTGAAGTCAATTTTGTAATTAGGATCTAGTCCTCTTATCAATTTTGAATGGCGGAGGAGGAGGGATTCTCGGCGCTTCGCGCCTGTTTCGCGGTTCACAATGGTCGCCTGTCTTCGCTGCCGCTCGTCACGCTCCCTTGTTCACCGAACCTCCCGCTCCCTTTATCACCCACAGGGCGAGGCTACCTCTCGCTTCCTCTGAAAGACATGGGCTCGATCTTCGCTGCCGCTTGCTCTCACCTCATGCTTTCAGAACCTCCAACTCGCTTTACCCCACACTGTGGGCGCTCGTTTCCGGTTCCTCTCAGGTTCTCATCCCTCCTCTACTTCTATGACAAAAAAGATAGAGCCACATTCAGTGGCTCTATCTTTTTTTGGCGGAGGAGGAGGGATTCGAACCCTCGAACCGCTTTTGACGGTTACACGATTTCCAATCGTGCGCCCTCGACCAAGCTAGGCGACTCCTCCAGAAAAAACGATTCTTTTCACTGCGCCGTTCTCAATTGATTACGAGTGCATGGGCAGCATTCGCAGTATACGCAAATAATGCTTCCTTGTCAAGTCCATAGGACGTTCCAGCCACCCATATTGACATGGTTTGCCATCCGCTCTATCATAGGAATTAATCTATATCGATTTTCGATATTGCAATCCGATAAGAGGCGGGTGGTCTCATGGAAAACCGCATTCTCCGCAAGCTTTTTTTGGGCTTTATCAGCATCCACATCCTATACCATGCCCAAAAGGAGCCTTTCTACGGCTCCTGGATGATAGAGGAACTCGGGCATCACGGCTATGCCATGAGCGCCGGAACTCTTTACCCGATACTTCACAGTATGCAGCGGGACGGGCTCTTGCAATGCGAAAATCGCAATGTGGACGGCAAAATACGTAAATATTATTCCATCACCGAAACCGGCTCATCGGTCTTGTTGCAGGCAAGGGAGAAAGCCTTCGAGTTGTTCAAAGAAATCAAAACCACAGGAGATCAAAAATGAAGCTGTTTGGCCCGCCACATGGGAAAGAAACACTTCCCCGCTACCTTTTCAAGTACATGCCCCAGTTTATCGTCTCTTCGCTCGGTGGTATTCTGTATAACACCATGGTAGTACTGGGACCGATCTTCCTCGGCCGTTTGATCGACGCGGCGGGAGGCGGCGCCGGCACGCAGGTACTTCTGTCCGCGCTGTATTTTGTAGGTGTCACGGCTTTTTTCCAACTCGCCCGTTTTATCAAGCGTTGGTACATGCGCGATCAGTTCAACCGCATCGCCTGCGACCTTCGCCAGACCTTCTTGGAGCGCATGCTGGGACGGACGCTTCCGGAATTGGAAAAGGAGACCGTTGGCGATCTGATGTCCCGCACCGTCTCGGACGTCACGCTGGTTGTGGATACCGTTATGTCCACCATCAACGAAGGCTGGGATACATTCTTGCTGATGATCTCCTATTTTGTCGCATTGATGCTTAAGGATTGGAAGATCACGCTGCTGGCGTCCACGATGGTTCCCTTGACCATTTTGTTGGCGCACAGCTTGCGCAACATCCTCTATCGGTTCTCGTTGGAAGCGAGAAAAGCGGCGTCCGCTTCCAACAGCGGCCTGCAGCGTTACCTTGAAGCGGCGGCGGTACTGCGGCTGTTCGGGCGCGAAGAGTCCGAAGCGGAAGGCATCCGTTCTTCATTTGAACGCCAGAACGTTTTCAATACCCACCAAATGCTTCTCCAGCAAGCCCTTCTTCCCATATATGCGCTGCTGGCCGGCCTTGGCGTCGTATTGGCCATCGGGATGGGCGGCACTCTCGTGGTGCAAGGAGTCTGGACGGTAGGGTCGCTGAACGCCTATCTCGTCATGTTCATCGCATTCACGGGCCGCACGCAAGTGGCGGCAAGGGTATTCAACCAGTGGCACGCAGCAAGAGCCGCATGGGTTCGCGTGAAGGAAAAGTTGGATATAAAAACAACCCTTCCATCGGATGAACAAGCATCAGCTCCCGTTTTGGAGGAGCTTACGGTTCAAAACCTGTCCTTCGGTTATAACGAAAATGAAATCCTGCATAAAATCACTTTTTCTGCAAAAAAAGGCCAGATCATCGGCATCACGGGCGCTGTCGGATCGGGCAAAACGGCTCTGGCCCATGCGCTGTTGGGCTTGTATCCGTATTCCGGCAGCATCGCGGTGGATGGCGAAGAGCTTTGTATGCTGACACAGGACAAAAGAAGCGGAATCATCGCCTATACAGGGCACGAGCAGTTTTTATTCTCCATGAGCATCAAGGATAATATCCAATTTTCCAACACAAACAGCGATAGGTTGGATATGGCGCTCGAAACATCCGCGCTCAAAGAGGACTTGGCAAGATTTGATCAGGGGCTCGAAACCCTCGTAGGGGAAAAGGGGGTCAGGGTTTCCGGTGGACAGCGTCAGCGAATTGCGATGGCTCGTGCTGTATATGCAAATACACCGCTGTTGCTGCTGGATGACCCGTTCTCCGCGGTCGATATCGCCACCGAAGCAAGGATGGTCGAACGCATGCGGCAGCTTTGTCAAGACCGTATCGTGCTGTTGTTCACCCACCGCTTAACCGCTTTTCAGCAAGTCGACAATATACTGGTGCTGGAAAATGGGAACATCGTACAGAGGGGCAACCACGAAGAGCTGATGCGCGAAGATGGGTTGTATAAAGACATTTATACCGCCCAGGTGTTCATGGAGGAAGCCCATGCAAGCAAAGAATGACTTTTTGACAAACGCATTTAAGCAAACGGCAAAACGGCTCTTACCGCAAACCCTTATGCTTCTGCTCTGTGTTGTTGCAGGAGCGTTCATCAGCATATGGCCATCGCTGATATTAAAACGCATCGTAGACGGACCGTTGGTCAATGGTGGGCAGGGTTTGTGGCATTATGCCTTTTTATACTTGGGCGCGGTTGCATTGATCGGGCTGAACGATCTGATGCGCCAGTACAGCGCAACGGTATTCGGTCAACGGGTGCTGTTGCACATCCGCACCCAGATGCTCCAAAGGCTCAGGCTTTTGCCGATGTCCTATTATCTTAAGGTCCCTTCCGGTGAAACCATCTCCCGCTTCACCGCGGACATCGAAGCCGTCAATACGCTGTTCACATCAGGTGTAATAAGCGCTTTGGCCGACCTGTTTAAAATCATCGGGCTGCTCATCACGTTGTTTACGCTTTCTGCATCCTTTGGCCTTATATCCCTTTGTGCGCTTCCCGCATTGTATTTTCTTACCAACTATTTTCGAAAAAACATCTACCAGAAGCAACTTATTGTACGCAAACGCGTTTCGGATATCAACACCGGCATTCAGGAAACCTATGCAGGTATGAAGATCATCAAGATTTTCGGAAAAGAACGCTTTTTTGCACAGCGGTTCGAACCGCTGTTGGAAAACCACCGCATTGCGATGAATGCCAACAGTATCTACGACGCATGGTTCCCTTGCCTTACGCAGACATTGCGTGCCATCGTTATCGCAGCCGCCATCTTCATCGGCGCCAAGAACAATTTGACGCCGATAGCGCTGGGGTTGTCGTTGGGCACGTTGGCTGCGGCAGCGGATCTATTCATCCGCCTGTTTACGCCCATTGAAGCGGCGTCCAGCGAAATCCAGACCATCCAGCAGGCGATGGCGGGCATCAGCCGCGTCAAGGCATTCTTCGACCAGCCGACGGAAGACAGGCAGAATATCGAAGTCAAAGAGGCAACTATAAACGATACCACGGTGGTTTTACAGAACGTGCACTTCGCCTATACAGATGGCAAGGATGTGCTTTCAGATGCCTCCATGACCATTCCTATGGGTACCAAAGCCGCCATAGCGGGGCGGACAGGGTCCGGCAAAACCACGCTGATGAACCTGGTAACAGGCCTGTACGAACCAAAGAGCGGAAGCATCACGATTGGCGGACTAAACCCTTACCTTCTTCCACCCACCGCCCGCAGAAAATTGATCGGCATTGTTCCACAGAACATCGTGCTCTTCAACGGTACCATATTGGAAAACGTCTCGCTACGCGACGATACGATCACAAAAGAGCAAGTGGAACGGGCGCTTAGAACAGTGGGGCTGTACGACGCGATTTATCAGATGCCCGATGGCCTTTTAACCTATATCGGCGAAGGCGCGCAGAAGCTATCTTTTGGCCAAACACAGCTTCTGTCCCTGGCACGCGCCATCGTAACCGATCCACCGTTGCTGCTCCTGGATGAATTGACATCCGGCTTGGATGCTGTTACCGAGCGATCTGTTCTTCAGGCGATAGCAGACATCAGCGGGAAAAAGACGATCCTCACCATTAGCCATCGCCTGTCCGGAATCATTGACGCCGATACGGTGCATATCATGGAACGCGGCCGCATCGTGGAAAGCGGGTCTCCCGCGGAACTGATGCAAAAGGAAGGCTGGTATTCGCGATACAAACGCCTGGAGGATGCGAATTGGCGTATTTCATAAAACCCCGAAAAAAAAGGAGACAGGGCTGACCTGCCTCCTTTTTGCTTAATATTCCTTTTATACGTTACTCAGCTTATCGATCTGATCATGGCTTCCGATAACAAAGATCGCGTCACCCACCTTTAATATTTCATCTGAAGAAGGGGTGACCGTCATCTGCCCGTCGCGGTATACGGCAACGATGTTTATCCCGTATTTCGCGCGCGCATCGGTTTCACGGATCGACTTGCCCACCCAGCTTTTTGGCGTGGTCATCTCCATCATGCCATGTGACTTGGAAAGCATGATGTAGTCGAGTATATCGGCGTTGGCAATGCTTCGCGCCAGCCGTATGCCCATGTCGCGCTCCGGGAAAATGACCTTGTCGGCTCCTACGCGGGAAAGGATCTTCGCATTGAGGTCGGACGTCGCCTTACAGACTACCTTCGGCACGCCCATATCTTTTAATATCATCGTTGCAAAAATGCAGGGCTGAAGCTCGCCGATGCTGAGCACCACCGTGTCGAAGTTCCGAAGACCCAACGCTTTGAGAGCGCGCTCGTCCTTAATATCCGCCTGCACGCAGTTGGTCAGAAGCGGCGCCATTTCATTGACGATGTCCTCGTCTTGGTCCACGCCAAGCACATCGTGTCCCAGGTTCGTCAGTGTGATGGCCAGCGACCGTCCAAACCTTCCCAGTCCCAGTACAGCAATTTGTTTCATATCAAGG
>CAZHNN010000002.1:87144-94348 GCA_964533965.1 uncultured Clostridia bacterium
CCTTCGGGGTACCGGATGCTATCCTCATCCTCTTAAACAATGGTCGACTGATCGTCGCCTTCGCTATTTTGCAAAACAAAAGGCAGGGTGAATAGCACCCTGCCTGCCATGAGAATAGCTATAAACCGAATGACGGCTTGTAAAGGCAATAGGTTTTCTAACCAGCGTATAACACTCAAAGTCAACCCTCAACCTTAATAAAAAAATGCCGCGCACCCTTCTTTGATAGAGTACGCCTGATGCCATACACACAGGTGGCTACGGCCCGGTCTTCCCGCGGCACATGGCGATCCCGCTTAATGCTGCTCCCGTCAAGGCCTGACATGTTTCACAGGCAACCATTGCACGGGGCCCAGCCATCAACGCTCCTTATATGTACACGTTTCAAACGCACCGAACCGAGGAAGGGCTTCCTGCCCTGCATGAAGCGGTTTTCAGGAAAAGGGCACCGCTAGCTCCCCGCTTGGCGCGGCAAACTCGAATGATTGAATCATATCAAATCCGGTGATTTTCGTCAATGAGGCGGGATAGTGTCCAGTGGAGATACCCCTCTGGCAATGTTTCCCGCATGCTCTCCAAAATCGTTCGATATTCCTTTAATCCGCGAGCGCCTATGTATAGGAGCGCCTGCGAAGACATGTGCCTGCGCCTTGCATAATTGCTCCCGATTAATTCTTTCGCACCTTTCAAAGAGCCGCGCAGCAGCGTTTCCGGCGACAGCGCTTCTCGTTCGTCCGCCTGAATCGGCAGAGAAACTACCGTTTGGTTCTGCGGGCATACGCGCTGGCAGCGCTCGCAGCCCAGCAGTTGCAAGATATGCGGGCGGAACGATTCGGGCATGTCTTCGGTGTACAGATGGTTTCGCAGGCAGTGCCGCATTGCAAGGCCTTCACCCGAGATTGCCCCTGTCGGACACGCTTTTGCACAGCGCCCGCAATGGGCGCATTCCGATACGATGCCTTCGGGTTCGGGGGAGAATTCGTCGTTTACGATGAGCTCAATGTGCACGTGGCTTCCCAATGCAGGATGGTAATATAAGCCGTTCTCCCCTATCATGCCACCGCTTCTAAGCGCGGCGGAACGGTGCGGCAGCTTTGTGCCCATCACAGTCTTAATACCGTGGTTATGGAGATAGCCTGAAAGCGCACGCGTTGCCAAAAAAGCTCTCTGGCTTTGGATATAGTAGCGTGGATAGGGCGCGTCTTCTTCGGTAAATGGCGGTGCTGCAAAGAACAGTACGGCAACGCTTTTGGCATCTTCCATAAGCTCCTTGGGGTCAGCGCACAGTGGGGACTGATGAACGCCATACAGGTGTTTATCTGCATCCTTCTGCCAAATGACAAACGGATCGGGGCGTACAAAGCAAACATCCGACACGCCTTGTCCTTTTGCGTACAAGATGAATTCTTCGGCGCTGACCTTCATACTGCCCTCCCCGGCGCCTGGAGCCCTCTCTGCGATCGCTTCGCAGGAACCCAAGTATTCGCCTCTTTTCTTCATGATACCACAGAAGAAAAAACGTCGCACCATGAAAATTGTAATATTTTTTAAATAGTTAATTAACAACATTAACAATTATGTAATGGTATGATGAAATACTGTATGGTATAATACTTTCAGCATAAAAGGGGGCAAGGCGATGAAAAAACGCTTACTCATCCTGACTGCAGTGGTGCTTATGGCGACGATGGCTTTAACCGGCTGCAAGGCTGGAACAAAGCTGGATACGGACCTTGGCACATTCCAGGTAATCTATGCATCGACGATGGACACATACAGCACGCTCAATGCCGCGACGGGTGAAACGCTGCTGGTGCTTCGCATGACCATGGATGACGGATTTGACGAGACGCGTTTTAAAAGCTACTTCGCCGCAGAAGATGGTTCCAGCGTTGCAAAGGTCAATATCAACGGCGGGGAATACAGCTGCAAAGCCGTTGCCTATCAGGGCATTCCCGGAAAGAACAACGTTGAATATGTGCTCGTCTTCTCCGTGCCAAAATCCGCCGTGCAGAACCTGTCCTCTTTCCAATTAACGGTTCCGAACAAAAGTGCTGTCGCCCTCAAGATAACAAAATAGACCGGGTCGCAAATTTTACAAAACAGAAAGACAGCGTCATCGCTGTCTTTTCTAGTTTTTTTGATTATCATCAAGCTTTACATTCTTAGGCGAATACATGGCCGACCCAAAAGCTCGAGGATAGCATTCGCCTTTCCTGCAAAAAAGCCGTTGCAGCACCGGCTTTTGATTTAATCGTTTTCGATCGCTGTGATCTTATCAACACGCCGCCGGTGCCTGTCACCTTCAAAGCTCCCACCCAAAAAGGCGTCCACGATATCAAGTGCTAAGCCGACTCCGGTAACGCGCCCGCCCATGCACAGTATCTGCGCATCGTTGTGCGCACGGGTCATGCGTGCGGAGAACGTATCGCCGCATAGTGCAGCGCGAATGCCTTTGACCTTGTTCGCCGCTATGGACATGCCGATACCGGTTCCGCAGATCAATATGCCGAACGAGCCCGGGTTTTCCAGCACGGCATGTGCCACAGGTATTGCATAATCGGGATAGTCCACGCTGTCCGGCGAATGGGTGCCGAAGTCCTTCACTTCGACGCCATTTTGGGTCAAATAGCACTTCACTTCTTCCTTAAGCGCGTACCCACCGTGATCGCTTCCAAGAAAAATCATATTCTTAACCTCCACCCGGATTATGTATCTTTGATCCAAATCAGTTCTTTGAGACCTGACTTTAATAAAAAGTATATCGGATTCATGCCGTACAATCAAGAAACTCGTTCATTTGGCATCGCTGACGCCATTTTACGCATCAGCCTGTATCTTTGTGAGTCCCGCACTTATCAGACTCTCCAACTGCTGGGCACAGAAGAGATAACAGGCAGCATCACCGCCGAACGGATCCGTGACCTCCTGTTCCGCTCCGGCCCAAAACCCCACAGCGGCAGCTTTGGCATTGGGAAAGTTCTTTCTGATTGCGTCCTCGTGCGCCTTTGTCATGCAAAGGATGAGGTCTGCGCCTTCCACAAGTTCTTTGGTCAGCGGCTTGGCATGATGACCCGACAGATCAATCCCGTATTGTTCGCGCATCACACTCTGCGCGTTCTGTGTAGCCTCCATGCCGGGATTCGCATACAATCCCGCCGAATCCACTGTGATATCAATGCCTTTGTCCTTTGCAATAGCGCGCATCAGGGCAGCTGCCATCGGGCTTCTACAAGTATTGCCGGAACACACGAACAAGATGTGCATCAGATCTCCCCCCAAACGTCAAACCCTGCAGCCCGAAGCGCCCTGTTCATATACGCCGTCCCCAGGCCGTCCAATTCGGATCCCTCGATAAAAACACGGTCAAACCCCAAACTGTCCGCTTTTCTTAGCGCGTCGAACAGCCCGTGCGCCATCGTCCCCTGCTCGTCGCAGCGGATGTGAGCGCGATGTTGTATCGCAGGCGCTACCTTTTGACTGCATAGGATCACGGGATTGAACCCCTGCTTTTCCGCAGCGTCATACAGGCGCATCATCGTCTGCGCCATGCTATCATGCGGGGCAATCAGCGTCGCACGCCCCATCGGTGCGTAATGCGTATGCAGCATGCCGGGAGAAGCCGCTTGTCCTTGTACGGGCGCAAGCACGCCTTGTGCCAATTCACAGGCGCCGCAGACCGCTTGGATCATCTCCACCGTCACACCGCCCGGCCGCAAAACCTGCGGCACCCTGCCGCGCGCGTCCACAACGGTGGATTCCACGCCGATCTCGCACGTGCCGCCGTCGAGGATCAACGGTATCCTGCCGTTTAAGTCCTCATAGACGTGCATCGCGTTGACCGGGCTCGGCCGTCCTGAGGCGTTGGCACTTGGCGCCGCAATCGGCCCCGCCTTCGCGATGAGTTGCAGCGCCGCATCGTGGTTTGGCATGCGAAGCGCCACCGTCTTCAGATTCGCCGTGACCTCTGTGGGTATGCTATCAGATGCGTCTACGATAATACTCAACGGCCCCGGCCAGAACGCCCGCGAGAGTGTCTGCGCCATTGGTGTCCAGTTTGTCGTAAGTGATTTTGCCATCGCAAGATCAGAGACATGCACGATCAGCGGGTTGTCTGCAGGCCTGCCCTTCGCTTCGAAAATTCGGCGCACCGCCTGTGCGTCAAACGCGATTGCGCCCAAGCCGTAAACCGTTTCCGTAGGAAACGCAACCACTTCGCCCATGCGCAAAAGCGCCGCCGCCTCATCGATGGCGGCTGCTTGCTTGCATGCTATTGAAACAATTCTTGTCTGTATCGTCTTGTCCATTGAAATCGTATTGCTTGTAGCCGTTCCCCTCTGAAAGCATGGGCTTAGCCTGAATTGATTTAGACCTCTCTGAAAGACACGGATTCAGGCCACGCTTGTTTGCTTGCCCTTATCTCGCGCTTTCGGTTCCAGCCAGAAGTTCCGTTCGTTCCTTCAAGATCAGCGCGTCGATGATCTCGTCCATCTCGCCATCCAAAAACGCCTCCAGTTGATACAGCGTCACATTGATCCGGTGGTCCGTCACGCGTCCCTGCGGGAAATTGTACGTGCGAATGCGTTCGCTCCTGTCTCCGCTGCCAACCTGCGACCTACGGCTTTGCGATGTGGCGTCGTTCTGTTGCTGCTGCATCTGCTCCAACAGGCGGCTCTTCAACACGCGAAGTGCCTTTTCCTTGTTCTTGAGCTGCGATTTTTCATCCTGACAGATAACGACCAAACCCGTCGGTAAATGTGTGATGCGCACCGCGGAGTCCGTCGTGTTTACGCTTTGCCCGCCGTGTCCACCGCTTCGGTACACATCGACACGCAAATCGTTCGGACTGATCTCCACTTCGATGTCCTCCGCCTCGGGCAACACCGCAACGGTTGCAGCGCTCGTATGGATTCGTCCGCTGGCTTCCGTCTCAGGCACGCGCTGTACGCGGTGCACGCCGCTCTCGAATCTCATTCTGCCATAAGCACCCCTGCCGCTTACGACGAAGACGACTTCCTTTACGCCACCCAATTCCGTGAAATTTTCGCTCATCGGCTCGACGCTAAACCCATGCCGCTCGGCATAACGGGAATACATCCGGTACAGGTTCGCGCCAAACAACGCCGCTTCCTCGCCGCCGGTGCCTGCGCGGATCTCCACGACGACATTGCGGTCCTCGTTGGGATCCTTTGGCAGCAGCAGGATTCGGATCTCCTCCTCCAGCTTTTCCATCGCAATGGTCAGCATCTCGAGTTCCGCCTCCGCCATCTCGCGGATGTCCTTGTCGTCGTCCTGTGCCATCAGCCTGCAGTCTTCAATCTGCTTTTGCGTTGACAGGTACTGCTCGCTCTTCTGGGCAATGGGCTCCAACTGCGAATGCTCTTTGACCATCGCCCGCCACGCGTTCATGTCTGCCATGCTTTCGGGACTGCCCAATTGTTCGCTGATTGTCTGATATCTCTGCAGAATGGCCATCAGCCGTTCGTTCATCTTTGATCCTCCCACTCGCCCACAACCACACGCGGGCGATGTTCCATATCCCTTATCATACAGACGTCCCTGAATCCCTGTCGTTCAAAAAGTGCCATGACGGCATCTGCCTGTTCATAGCCTATCTCTACGCCCAAAGCGCCTTTTTGATTCAAGAATCCGGACGCTTCGGAGACAAGTCGCCGGTACACATCAAGTCCATCTTTGCCGCCGTAGAGCGCCAGGCGCGGCTCGTGCTCCTTCACCTGTGCCGACAATGAAGACCATTCCCCATCGCTGATGTACGGCGGATTGGAAACAATGACGTCGAATCGATCCGCCTTATACGGAGTTAAGAGGTCGCCACATGCAAATTGTATGCCGCAGCCCATTCGCCGTGCGTTTTCATTTGCAATAACAAGCGCTTTCTCGCTGATGTCACAGGCGAAAACACAAAGATCGGGGCGATGCTTTTGTATCGATATCGCAATGCATCCGCTTCCCGTGCCCACATCCAACAATCTGCCGCCCGAAGGCGCACGCCCGATTGCCCATTGTATGAGCGTTTCGGTGTCAAAGCGCGGGATGAGCACATCGTTTGTCACCCTAAACCGCAGCCCCATCAGATCCGCATATCCCACAGCGTATTGGACCGGCTCGCCGGAAACAACGCGTTCGACAAGCTGCGCAAGTTCGTCCTGTTGGGGTTGGGTAAGCGGCGTATCCGATAGCAAAAGCCTGTGCATGTCGTAACCCAGCACATGGCACACAAGGATGCGCGCACAGCTTTGGGCATCCTCGAAATCGGCGTCAAGCAGCATCCTTTGGCAACGCATCAGAGCGGCGGTGGGTAGCTCAGACATCCTGGATCGCTTCCCTATACGCTGCGGCGGCCACTTCGATCATGTCGTCGGTGGGAATGCGCGTGGTCAGCCTTTGAAGCAAAAGCCCCGGCGCACGCAGGATTTTTGTAAGTATGTTCTCGTGTCTGGCAGCAAAGCGCAGCAGCTCATAGGCCAACCCTGCCACCAGCGGCATCGAGAGCAGGCGTATCACAATGCCCGACCAAAGGGTTGCGCCGCGTCCGAGTATGGAAAATACCAGGATGCTTACCAGCGCTACCAAAAACAGAAAGCTTGTGCCGCACCGCGGATGTACCACACTGAATTGACTGCACGCTTGCGGGGTCGGTTCAAGGCCGTGTTCATAGCAATGCAGCACGCGGTGCTCGGCGCCATGATACATATAAACGCGCTTCATATCGCTCATAAGTCCAACGGTGGCCATATACATCGCCAATATCAGCATCCGCACGAGGCCCTCAAGCAAGTTTCGCCAAAGCCCCGAGCCTGTTACAACGGCGCGCGTCAGCACATTGGGCAGCACTACAAACAGTCCTAGCGCCATTGCGATCGAAACCACCATCACAACCGATCCTAAAAAACCCATGCTCTGTTCCTGTTCGCCCGTCTCGTCGACGGCGATGAGATCTGCGCTCTTGAGCAGCATGCGGTAACCGGCTTTAAGCTGAACGCCAAGGTTTATTATGCCACGAATAATGGGCCACTTCGCCCACGGATGGCGCGTGGAAAACTTGGAAGCTTCTTCTTTTACGATGGTGATGCTCCCGTCTTTGCGCCGGACAGCCATCGATATGTGCGTGGGAGATTGGATCATCACGCCTTCCATCACGGCCTGGCCGCCTAGATTCACAGGTTTCATCGTTGTCTCCCCG
>CAZHNN010000002.1:94448-172986 GCA_964533965.1 uncultured Clostridia bacterium
AACTGATATGTGCAGGCGACTGGATTGATGCTCCCTCCAAGTCGGCCTGGCCGCCTAGATTCACAGGTTTCATCGTTGTCTCCCCGAACTGATATGTGCAGGCGACTGGATTGATGCTCCCTCCAAGTCGGCCTGGCCGCCCAGGTCGTCCTGACCGTCAGAGACAGTCTGGCCGACCGGAATTACAGGTTTCATCGTTGTCTCCCCAATACGAAAAACAGGCCGCAAGGTGCCGGCCTGTGAGTTCGCACAATGCATTACATTCCGTAACGCTTTTTGAAACGGTCTACGCGTCCGCCCGTATCAATGAGTTTCTGCTTGCCGGTGTAAAACGGGTGGCACTTCGAGCAGATTTCAACCCTCAGTTCCTTTTTGACCGAACCGGTGGTGAATGTCTCTCCGCACGCGCACCGCACGGTGCATTCGCCATACTGCGGGTGAATTTTCTCCTTCAATGGTTCCACCTTCTTCCTTGTCCATTAGTCGCAACGGATATTATAACAGCTACATGCGGCAAAAGCAAGTGCAAATTGCTTATTGCGGAAGCTGCGGTGTCTGAGTATAGGTCTTAATTTCACGAAGGCTTTTCTGATAGGAGAACACCCCGGCTCCGCCTCCGATCAAGAGCGCACCGATTTCCGAGAGCAAAGATAACGGGTTGTACCCAAGTCTCAAAAAGATCAGCATGCCAAGAATCTCGCACAAAATCCAGTACATTGTCAGCCGCATGATATGGATTCCGCTGCGTACGCCTGCGCTCTTGCATTTGCGGTTGAGCATAATGCTTAAAACGACGATCAACGCGATATCCACGTAATAAACCCCCTTATCGGTATCCATTATACCACAACAAGGGGGATTTGCTTTACCGTCCGAACGTATATCCGTCCTTTTCCATGATCCTAAGGTAATCCTTGAGGCTCTGCAAAAATTCCGCATTCGTACGCGTACGCGCCATCATGTTCAAAAGCGTCTCCGTCACTTCCATCGCTGAACCGTTAGCCATCATCCGGCGGATCAGCCGAGCGCCTTCGAGCTCAATTTTACTCAACAGCAGCTCTTCACGACGCGTCCCGGATTTATACATATCGATCGCAGGGAAGATTCTGCGCTCGCTCATCCTGCGGTCGAGATGCACCTCCATGTTGCCCGTGCCCTTAAACTCCTCAAAGATGATGTCGTCCATACGTGAGCCCGTCTCCACGAGTGCGGTGGCGATGACGGTCAAACTTCCGCCTTCTTCGATGTTGCGGGCTGAACCGAAAAACCGCTTGGGCTTATACAATGCGCCCGGATCAAGACCGCCGGAGAGCGAGCGGCCCGTCGGCGTGATAACAAGGTTATAGGCGCGCGACATGCGTGTGATGCTGTCCAGCAGGATGACGACATCCTTCTTATGCTCAACCAATCGCTGTGCACGTTCCAGAACCGCTTCCGTCACCTTGATATGATGTTCGGGCTGCTCGTCAAAGGTGGAGAATACGACCTCCGCTTTTGTCGTGCGCTGCATATCTGTGACTTCTTCGGGGCGCTCGTCAATGAGCAGTATGATCAACTCCACATCCGGATGATTGGTGGAGATCGCGTTGGCTATTTCCTTGAGAAACACCGTCTTGCCGGAGCGCGGAGGCGCCACAATCAACCCGCGCTGCCCCTTGCCGATGGGGGCCATGAGGTCAAGGATGCGGATGGAAAGTTCCTTCGGCCTGTCATCCCGTTCCAGCGTGAGCCGCACGTCCGGGTGAATGGGCGTTAAATCCTCAAATGGGATGCGCGCCGCTGCCTTTTCGGGTTCCATGCTGTTGATGGTATCGATATACAGCAGCGCCAGCCTGCTGTCACCTTCCACTTTTGGCCGGATTCGGCCGTGGATATAATCGCCCGTGCGAAGACCGAACTTGCGGATTTGCGCATTGGAAACATATACGTCTCTTCCGTCAGGGTTCTTCTCACTGCGCAGGAAGCCGTAGCCGTCGTTTAGCACTTCGAGCACGCCTTCACAGCGGCCGCATTCACCGCTTTGCAGAAGCTCCTGTACCGCTTCGTTTAGCTCCCCGTCGTTGCCCGAGCGTTGTTCGTTGTTCGGGCGTCTGCGGACAGGGCGCACCGGTTTGGGCTGGATATGCTCCCCCGGCATGCGGGAAATGACCTGCCCTCTCTGCTGTCCGGAAAACGGCATGGCTGCATCTTTATCGATGGCCCTAAAATAGGGTGAGGAACGCTGCGGTCTGTTTGTCGGCGGTATGTATGTAGGCTGCGGCTTTGGCGCCGCAGATTCCTCAGATTCCAAAGATTCCTGTGGGACATCTGCTTGTTCCACAGCGGTCTCTGAATATTCCGCGGTAGTATAGCTGGCATTGTCGTCTGACTCATCGGGTATTTCTGGCGAAGGGGCAAACTCAATATCGGGTGTAAATTCAATTTGATGAACCGGCAAAATTTCCTTTGCACGCATGGCATTCTGCGCTGCAATCGCATCGGATTTCTTTGGCCTGCCGGGGCGACGCTTTGCAGCAGGCTCCTCGGATACAGAATCCACAGGAGCGGACTCTGGCCGGTCCGACTCGCTCTTTTTAGGCCGCCCTCTGCGCCGTTTCTGCGATTCCTCTGTCTGCGGCACCTCATTCACCGGATTGGGATGCGTTACAATCGCATCGACAAGTTCAGCCTTGCGCATATCGGCATACTCGTCGATCTGCAAATACTCCGCAATGCGGCGCAGCTCAACAAGGCCTTTTTTCATATATTCTTCGCGAGTCATGTCGGGCTCCTTTCAAAGATGGACAAAATAAACTGTATCTGTTGACTTTGTTGGGTATAGAAAACCGTCGCCTTCCGTATAAACGCCCTTTTATCGGCCATAAATAGGGAAAATGGTAAATTGGCTATCTTTAGTATAAACGCCGTTCCCTCTTTTCGTCAATGCAAATAGATGTCATAATTTTGGATTTTATGTGAAATATCGCGTATATTCCTTACTTTTTATAACCCATCACCCCAGGTGGGATACTGAATTTATTTATTTCCGTTTAATTTTTTCTCATGCAGACGTTCGGTATTTTAATTTTATATTTATTATCTTTTGATCATCTGATATTTATTACCATAATTATTCTATACCAAAATGTGAGTTTTATATACCTTGCCTGTGATGGATGAAACTGATACACTAAAAATCAACAAGGAGGGTATGTCTTGAACATCGCTTGTATTCTTGCAGGCGGGCTCGGCACCCGGATGAAGCGGGAGGGCTTGCCCAAACAATATAGGCTGCTATGCGAAAAGCCCGTTCTCCTGTATTCCATACAGGCTTTTAGTGAGTGCGAAGAAATCGACCTTATTTGCATCGTAGCCTCAAGGGCGCATCACCAGCAAATCCGGCGCATGGCAGCCGAAGCGCTCATCCGTACGCCTTTATTGTTCGCAATTCCAGGAAAAGAGCGGTTTGACAGCGCCTACGCTGCGCTGCTGGCCGTAAGCCACCTGTGCCGATCTTCTGACATACTGCTCTTTCACGACGCTGCCCGGCCTCTGGTCGACAGGCGTATCATTTTGGACAACATTCGCCTTGCAAAGGAATTCGACGGTGTCTATACGGCAATACCCAGCATAGACAGCGTGTTTGTTTCTCAGGACGGCAAAATTCTGACAAGCCTTTTGCAGCGAAGTACACTTTGGCAGGGACAGACCCCTCAATCCTTCCGGTTCGAAATCATCCAAAAGGCGCATGAGCATTTTCGCTTAATGCCGGATCCTCCTTCCATCACCGATGATTGTTCTTTGGTTCATCTGTTGGGCGGAAATATCGCCGTTTGTATGGGCGACAGGCGCAATATGAAGCTGACAACAGCGGAGGATCTGCTAACGCTGGAAGCATTCATTGAAGCCGACAGAAAAGGGATGACGCCATGAACATTTCCAAACAGGTCAGCACCTGTAGCGAGCTTGAAGCGCTCATCGAGGAAATCGGATTCCTGCCGTTTTTTAAAAACGCGATCGCCGGTTTCTCCGTGGAGGATATCACGACCCCTTCCCACTGGTTTGACGGGCAAGAACATGACCCGTGGCAATGGAGCAGGAAAATCGCGCAGAACCGCAACATTGCCTATGGAAAGTTCTTTCATAAGAGAGCTGGATTCATCGCAAAGAACTATCTGCCGTATTTTTCCAATGCTCGTAGGGACGGCTACGATTTTGACGCGCTTTTTGAGGATGGCAAGGCGTCATATGAACATAAACGCATCATGGACTTGTTTGTTTCGAATTCCGTTATCCCCTCGTATGTCCTTAAACAAAGGGCTGGATTTATGCAGCCTGACAGCGGCTCGTTTGATACAGCAGTGATGCATCTTCAAATGCAGATGTATCTTTGCATCTGCGGGTTTGAACGCAAGCGCAACAAGCGCGACGAACCGTACGGATGGCCGGTGGCTCAATACGCCACGCCTGAATACATTTTTTCCGAAGAATTCATGAGAAGCCGTTACGATGAAAACCCCAAGGACTCCCTTTTGGCCATCGCACAACACGCGAAGGAACTGCTTCCGATGCAGGATTTATCCATATTACAGCGATATTTGAGCTGAACACGTTTATGTTGGAGGCGCCATGACTCAAAAACCCGGGCGTACCGCTGGATTTCTGTCATTAACGGGTTTTCTTGCTGCCCTTGCGGCAGGTACTTTTCTATTGCTTTTTTCGTTGCCCAAAAGCATCGCAGCGGTAGGTGGGCAGGCTGTTACGGAATCCCCCGAACCGACTTTTGCCCAAATGAAACCCCGGACCATCACCATTGCCGCCGCCGGCGATCTGATGATGCATCAGCGCCAATTGAATGCGGCGCGGCAGAAAGATGGCGGCTATGTTTTTTCCGACTATTTTACCGAAATAGCACCCTATGTAAAGAGCGCCGATATTGCGTTTGCCAATCTTGAAACCACGTTGTTGGGCAAAAATTACAGTGGCTTTCCGCGTTTTTGCGCCCCCGATTCCTATCTTGACGCCATCAAGTCGGCAGGCTTTGACGTATTGACCACTGCCAACAACCATTGCCTGGATACAAACCTCCCAGGACTTCTTCGCACCATCGATACCGTGCGCGCCTATGGGTTTTACCAGACCGGCACCTATAAGACCCCCGAGGATTTTCAGAAACCCCTGATCATCGATGTACATGGAATCAAGGTAGGCGTGATCGCCTATACGCACGGCGTCGGGCGCGAAAAGGCGGTCAGCACGACAGAATTCTCCTATTGTGTCCGCGTTTGGAAAACAGCCAAGTATGAAAAGGATGTACAGGCATGCCGGGAGGCAGGCGCAAAAATCGTCATTGCCTGCGTGCATTGGGGCAAGGAATTCTCCCGGGCCCCTACCGATGAGATAAGAGCCGAAGCTATAAAAATGCTGCAAGCGGGCGTGGATGTGATTTTGGGCAGCCATCCGCATGTGGTGCAGCCCATTGAGATCATGGAAGTCGACCGGACCGACGGCACACAGGCACGCTGCGCCGTGGCTTATTCTCTGGGTAATTTCATCTCAAACCAGCGTAGTGAATACACTTGCTGCGGCATCCTCTTCAACCTCACGCTGCAGGAAGACGAACAGGGGCGCTTTCAGATCAAGAGCATGGGATATGTGCCGACCTATGTCAACCGTGACAGAAACTACACGAATTACCGCGTGCTTCCCATTACCGAGTACATTTCGGATCCCGAGCGCATGAAAGCTCTGGATAGCAGCAACAGAACGTATATTCTGCGTGCCTGGGAAGACCTGACAAAGCTTTCGGGCGGTGAACCTGCGTCGCTTGTTACGCGCTGATCACAGCACAAAATCATATCCATGCGCCGACAACGTTTTCATCGCCTCGTACAGACGCTCTTCTTTGACCAGTATGTAATCGGTGTCATAGGTTGACAGCGCAAAGATCGGAATGCCTGCTTTTGCGAGGATGCCTGAAATGTCCGCTATGATCCCCGTCAGAGAGAAATCCAATACTTGTGTCACCTTCATCGCACGCCATCCGTCGCTTTTTATGATGCAGTGTTTGGGCTCATACCTGCTCTCAGAGACCAGCGATATCTCATCTTCCGTGATTGCCAAAAACATTGGCACGTGGCCGAAGGCAATATCGTCCAGATTCATCAATTTACAGATGCTAAGCGGCATATCCAGCACTTGCAGCGTCATGGTTTTCCCTCCCCGTCATTCTATTTACTTTTTAAATAAGAAGCTTATCCTACATACGGCGACTTGGTGAATACAAACAACTTTGGAGTGGAACGGTACGGTGCGAAGCAATAGCCGTCCTCACCAAATGCCATCAGCGCTTGGGGATCATCGATGCGATTTTTTATAATGTAGCGTGCCATGCGTCCGCGCGCAGCCTTTACCTGCGTCGGTTTCATCAAGAGCTTGCCTTTGTCCGGTATCAGGAATTCACAGCGAATTGCACGCTCCTCGGGACTAACATATGGTAGAATAGCCTTTTCATATTCCCTCGAACAGAGCGACAGCACGCAATTTGTATCACGAAATAACGCTCGGCAAAGTTTCTCGCCCCAGAATTCATACAGGTCGGGATAGTTTGGAACACCTATCGTCTGCATCTCCAGCCGATAAGGCTGCATGTTGTCAAACGGGCGCAGCAACCCGTAGAAGGCGCTTACAATGCGAAGATGCTCCTGCATGAACTGTCTTTCATCGGCCGAGAAAGAGGCGGGGCCCAGCGCACGGTAGCAAAGACCGTGGTATCCGAACGCCGCCGCAACCGCTTGTTTCTGCCTTGAAAATACCTGCATGTCTGCAAAAGCGCGAAGCGCAAGCTCGGAATTGACGCAAAGGGCGGACTCCAACTGATGAGGCAACAGCGCGCACAGCTGTTGATGAAGTAATTCAGCCTCCCGCAGGAACTGCGGTTCGGTCTGTGGCAACTCACCCATGGTATGCATTCGCATGGCAGGCGAAAGTATGGCGATCATTGTATCCCCCCGCAGCCATTGTACCACACAGGAACCGTGCCACGCGGGAAAAGCCTGTGTGATTTGCCAGACGCAAACACTTTTTATGTATAATTAATTTTGCTACACTTCAGTATAATCAATATATACACAGAAAGGGCAGAAGGCTATGGGAATAGTGCTCCGGACGGAAGAGCCGCGGGATTATCCGGCAGTGGAACTGCTGACGAGGGACGCTTTCTGGGACGTTTACAAACCGGGCTGCGATGAGCATTATCTGGTGCACATTCTGCGTAAAACCGATGCGTTTATCCGAGAACTGAGCATCGTGGCGGAAGATGGCAATATCGTAGGCCATGTGATGCTAAGCCGTGCGAATATCGAAGATGACGCAAAAGTTCGCCATGAAGCGCTGTGCCTTGGGCCCATCAGCGTGCATCCGGAAAGGCAGGGACAAGGGATCGGCACGCTGTTGATGCGGCAGGCAAAACTATCCGCAAAGGGTTTGGGATTCCGCGGGATACTGCTCTACGGCAATCCCAGCTACTACGAGCGGTTCGGCTTTCTAAACGCCGAAGCCTTTGGCATCACCACCGCCACCGGGCAGAATTTCGACGAATTTATGGCGCTGGAGCTGTTCCCAAACAGCCTATCGGGCATTCGTGGCAGGTTCTTTTACGACAAGGCTTTTGAGATCGATCCGAATGAGGTTGAGCGGTTCGACGTCCAGTTTCCATGGCGGGAAAAGCATAAGACCGGTACACAACTTTTTGAATAAGCGAATTAAATTGTTATACAGGCATCGCGTCTCATCCCATCGCGAAGCTTTTATCGTATATAAAACAAAGCGATTTGACGGCATGCCGTCAAATCGCAACGGATATACGTATATCACTATACAGGCAGGGGTTATTTAAAGGGCGCAATCCCCTTTGATTTTATTCCGTATCCAGTGTACGCTGTGTGGTTGCGCGAAGGCGCGCCATCGCGCGGGCAAGGGAGATCTGCGTATGGTGGTGATCCCTTAGGCTCTGCTGTTCCCTGAGCCGACGTTCCGCCCTTTCCCTTGCGGCGTTTGCGCGGTTGATATCGATGTCCTCCGGCCATTCGCATGCCTGCACATAGATGGTCACTTTTCCGTGGCTAACCTCGATGAACCCCTGGCTGTTCACGGCTGTGCGCCATTTGCCGGTGTTAAGCTTCAGACGCAGTTCGCCGATGACCAGAACCGCCACCAGCGGCTCATGGTCCTTGTATATGGTCATTTGTCCGTCGATGCCATCCACCGTCACCGCTTCCACTTCATCGGAGAAAAACCGGCGTTCGGGTGTCAGCACATCCAGATGGAACGTGCTCATCTATGCCTCCATTGCCTTGGCTTTCTGCCTGGCCTCTTCGAGGTCGCCGACCATGGAGAACGCCAGCTCGGGCAGGTCATCCGCCTCGCCGTCCACAATTTTACGGAAATCCTCGATCGTCGTCTCCAGATTCACAAAACGCCCCGGCTGACCGGTAAACGCTTCTGCGACGTGCAGCGGCTGGGAGAGGAACTGCTGGATTTTCCTGGCGCGGTATACCGTCTGCCTGTCCTCCAGCGAGAGTTCGTCCATGCCCAAAATCGCGATGATATCCTGCAGCTCGCGGTAGCGCTGCAGCGTTTCCTGCACGCGCTTGGCAACCGTGTAATGCAATTCGCCCACGATATCGGGGTCGAGAATGCGGCTCATCGAATCCAGCGGGCTCACCGCAGGATAGATACCCTGTTCCGAGATCGCACGGGACAATACCGTCGTCGCGTCTAAGTGCGTAAAGATGGTGGCAGGCGCCGGGTCGGTCAAGTCGTCTGCAGGCACATAGACTGCCTGCACAGACGTGATGGATCCGTTCTTGGTCGAAGCAATACGCTCCTGCAACGCGCCCAACTCGTTTGCCAGCGTCGGCTGATACCCAACGGCAGAGGGAACGCGCCCCAGCATGGCGGATACTTCGTTGCCTGCCTGCACGAAGCGGTAGATGTTGTCGACAAACAGCAGAACGTCCTGGTTCCGTATATCGCGCAAATATTCCGCCATCGTAAGCCCGGTCAGTGCGATACGCATACGGCTTCCCGGCGGCTCGTTCATCTGGCCGAACGCGAGGATCGCTTTGTCGATGACGCCGCTTTCCGCCATCTCCAGCATCAGCTCGTTGCCTTCGCGGCTGCGCTCACCAACGCCGGTAAACACCGAGAATCCGCCGTGGTTGACGGCAACGTTATGGATCATTTCCATGATCAGCACCGTCTTGCCGACGCCTGCACCGCCAAACAAGCCGATCTTGCCGCCTTTGGGATAGGGGGCTAGCAGATCGATGACCTTGATGCCGGTCACGAGTATCTCTGTAGCCGGTTTCTGATCCACAAGCGGCGGAGCCTGATGGTGGATCGGCCAGCGTTGATCCGACTTGATGGGTCCCTTTCCGTCGATCGGACGTCCCAACACGTCCACGACGCGCCCGATCACGGCATCGCCCACAGGCACCGTGATCCCGTTGCCCGTGTCATCCACGATAAGTCCACAGCAAAGGCCTTCCGTATTTTCAAGTGCAACGCTACGAACCACGCCCGGCTCAATGTGCGCCTCCACTTCCAGATAGACAGTGGTGCCGCGTACATGCAACAGGTTGTGGATCCCGGGTTCTTCCCCTTGGGCGTATCGTACATCCAATACCGGTCCTGCGATGCGTACGATTTCTCCACTTTTTCTTGCTTGCATCACATTTACTCCTCCATGGCATTGACAGCGCCCACAATTTCAATGATCTCCTGCGTGACCGCATATTGCCGTGCCGTGTTATATTCTTTGTTCAGGTGTTTGAGCATCTCGTCTGCATTCTTGGTGGCTTGCTGCATCGCATTCATCCGGGCGCAGTGCTCGCTTGCAACGGCTTGCACCAGTGATCCGAACACCAAACCGATCGCGTATTGTGGCACCAGCATATCCAGTGCAGCCTGATCGGAAGGAAGGAACAGCTGATCCCCGCGCTCCTCGACATCCGCTTCGATGTCGATGTAGTCTTCTAACTCAAGGGGAAGCAAACGGGCACAATGCGGCTTCTGGATTAGCGTGTTGATAAAACGCGTGCTGACGATGAACACCTGGTCCATCATGCCTTCGTCGAAAGACTCGAACACCTGCTCTACGATGCGCCGTGCATCCGTAAGCGTCGGATTCTGCGCTACGCCCAGGTACTCCCTGTCGGGCGTGATGCCCTTTTTGACAAAATACTGCGTAGCAACGATTCCGATGGTCGCTAAAAAGCAGTTCTTATACCGCCGCATGCGCTCATACGCCAAATTCAGCACGTTCTCGTTGTATCCCCCGCAGAGGCCCTTATCGCCCGCTATCACGATAAACGCTGCCCTTTCTCCCGGATTCTCCACCAGATAGGGATGGGTGATGTTTTCAGAGCGAGCAAGAATATCACGCATGCTGGTACGGACCCGCGTAAAATACTCATGGTTGTAGTCCGCGTGCTGCATCGCCCTACGCATACGCGCAGTGGACAGAAGATACATCGCGTTTGTTATTTTTCGTGTCTGCGATACCGCGCGGATATGTTGGCGGATCTCATTGAGATTGTGCATTCAATACCGCCTCAGCAAACGTTTTGATGGATTCGGCCAGCGCTTCCCTGTCGTCGCTTCGCAGATCTCCCTGTGCGTCGATGCGGGCCATCGCCATGTGGTTGTTGTCGTTGAGGTATTGGATCATCTGTTTGACAAATGTCCTCATATTCACAACTTCGACATTCTCATAGGCGTTAAGCGTAAACGCGAGCAGCATCGTCACTTGAGAAGACAACGGCAGCGGGCTCTTCTGGTTCTGCTTTAATATTTCCGTCAGCCTTGCACCGCGTTCGAGCATCTTCTTGGTGGCGGCGTCAATATCCGAACCGAACTGTGCGAATACGGCAAGTTCGCGGTACTGCGCCAATTCAATGCGAAGCGAGCCTGACACTTTTTTCATCGCGGAGTATTGCGCGCTTCGGCCTACGCGGGAAACCGAAAGGCCCACGTTGATGGCGGGACGGAACCCTCCGTGGAACAGCTCGCTTTCAAGGTAGATCTGTCCGTCCGTGATGGAGATGACGTTTGTGGGGATATAGGCGGAGATGTCACCGCCCATCGTTTCCACGATCGGCAACGCTGTGATGGATCCGCCGCCCAGCTCGTCCGAGAGGTGTGCGGAGCGCTCCAACAACCTGCTGTGCAGATAGAAAACATCGCCGGGATATGCTTCGCGTCCCGGCGGGCGGCGAAGCAGCAGCGACATCGTTCGATACGCCACCGCGTGTTTGCTCAGATCGTCGTATACCACAAGCACATCGCGTCCCTGATACATGAACCCCTCCGCAATGGAGCAAGCCGCGTACGGCGCTATGTATTGCATCGCTGCTCCGTCTGAAGCCGTGGACGCAACCACTATGCTGTATTCCATAGCCCCCGCGGAGCGCAGCGTCTGCACGATCTGGGCAATCGAAGAAGCCTTTTGCGCAATCGCACAATAGATGCAGATGACGTTTTTGCCCTTTTGATTGAGAATGGTATCCAACGCAATGGCCGTTTTGCCTGTCTGCCTGTCGCCGATGATCAATTCGCGCTGTCCCTTGCCAATGGGGATCATGGAGTCGATGGAGAGCAACCCGGTCATAAGCGGGCTGTTAACCTTTTGACGCTGAATGATAGCGGGAGCGGGCTGCTCAACCGGCCGATAATGGCGAACCGAAAGAGGATCACCGTCCAGCGGGCGGCCAATGGGGTCAACAACGCGCCCCAAGAGCTCCTCGCCCTGCGGGATCTCCACAACCCTGTTGGTGCCCTTTACCTCGGAACCGACGTTGACGTTGTCGCCAACAGCCAGCAGCACAGCGCCTACGCCAGTAAGGCGAAGGTCCAGAGCCATACCGAATATGCCGCCTTCAAATTCCAATAGCTCCCCATACCGCCTGCCCGGAAGTCCTTCGACATGCACAACGCCATCGGAGGATGAGCAGACAGTACCTGCAGCATACACCTGCGGTTTTGCCTGGTAGGAATCAATGCGCTTTTTGAGAAAGGCATTGATATCCATGTCGGCATGAAATTCCATATGCTTTCCTCCAGGGACTAGTTGTCCGTCGTCAGTATTTCGCGAAGCCCTTCCAGCTTGCTCTTGATGCTGTTGTCCATAACGCTTCCGTTTACCTTTGCGATGAAACCGCCGATGAGCGACTCATCGTGGACAACGTTGAACGTAGCCGTCTTGTCGTATTTGTTGGCCAGACGGTCACACAATGAATCTATCTGCTCCTGTTTCCAGGGGCCAGCGATACGCAATTCAACTCTGCCCATTTTCAACTCACCTGTTCAAAGAACTCGTTGATGAGCTCCTCGTTGTCCTTCTGCTGCAGTTCGCGGGCAAGGATCTTTTCGGCAATATCCACGGAGAGCTGCGCCACTTCGTCCTTGAGGTTGACAAGGGCGTTTTTGTGCTCCTGATTTGCCTGTTCACGGGCGGCGCGAAGGATGTCCACGGCTTCTTTTTTCGCATTCTGAACGATGGTGTCGGCTTCAGTCAATGCTTGAGCCTGCTTTTCCTTGATCGCAGCCGTGGTGGACTGTTCCATCTTGGAGAGCGTCTGAGCCATGTTCTTCTTCTCCAATTCAGCCTGCTCATGCTTCGTTTTTGCTTCTTCCAATTCCTGCGCTATGCGGTCGCTTCGCTTATCCATGAATTTCTTCACGGGCTTATAGACGAGCATTCGCAGAATCATGAACAGGATGATGATGTTTGCGATGTTAATGACCAATGTCATTGGAACGGTTTTGAAAAATTCCGGTCCCATTTTGCTACCTCTTTTCGTCCTTATCCTTTAAAGATCATGATGATTGCCGAAATAAATCCATAGATGGCTGTTGATTCGGTAAGCGCCAAACCCAGCAACAACATGGTTTGGATCTTGCCGGAAGCTTCCGGCTGCCGCGCTGTTGCATCTACCGCCTTGGATGTGGCAATGCCCATTCCCAACCCTGCGCCCATTGCCGCTAAGAGCGCCAATCCTGCTCCAATAAAGTTCATGCTACTCCTCCTCTTGTCCTTGTCGTTGGTTGATTGTTTATTCTACCGCTTCATTGATAAAAGCCAGCGATAACGTAATGAAGATATATATCTGGATCAGCGGATGGAAGACGTTGAAATACAACCCGGCTACGGACGGTATTCCGATTGCATGGCTGCCCAATGCCATCTTCAGCATATCCATAACGACCATTCCGCCCAACATGTTGCCAAATAGACGGCAACTAAGCGAGATCGGTATTGCCAGATCGGTCAATATTTTTATTGGCAATAGAATGGGTATGGGCTGTGTAAAGCTCTTGAGCCGTCCACCCAAGCCCTTCTTCTTGATGCTGTAATAATTGATCATCCCAAACGTGATCAACGCCATCGAGAATGTGAGTAAGAGGTCAGCCGTCGGGGGGCGCAGGCCTATGAGTTCCACCATGGCGCTGCCCAACATGAGCAGCACGATGGTAAACATATAGCAGGCCAGCGCTTCCGTCGCCATATGAAGGCCGCCGTGCGTATACTTACCAATGGCCTCAATGCTCAATTCGACAAGATTCTGCAGCCCATGGGGTTTGTCTCTAAACCGGGGGACCACAAAGATTCGGAACAGGATGGCCAGAATAGTGATTACAGCCATGATGCCCCAGATCACTACGACGCTGCTGCTGACGGAAAAGCCAAGTACCTTGACCGATTCGGGAAAAAGAACAACATCCAATTCTTCGGTGTGCGACCCGTAGATGGCTGTGAGGATTCGCCCAAAGGCAAACCACAGCGAAAACAGAAATATGGCTTTCTGAAGGAATCTCAGGCGCTTTGCGCTCTTGGTGCTCTTTTTGATCGGCACCGACTTTTCCACACCGAGTTCAACGTATTTCTGTATTCCCTTGGGCTTGTCATGAAGACGGGGCACGATAAAGACCCGGAATACGATGGCCGCCACGACGACAACGGCTGTAAAGGCCAACGCATATTGAACCCCAAAATAGACTTCAAGCGCCACATAGCAAACAAAACAAATAAAAAGCAATACGATTGGCATCCATGCGAGACGTGTCTCATCCGGGGACGGTTCTCTTTTTTGGGTATTACGCATCCAAAAGTAAGAGATCACCGCCACGACAATTGCAATTCCCGATTGTATCCAAGCACTCATGTCAGATCTCTCCTTTCTCTTTTACCGTCTGCGTAAAAAAGGATATCGCGGACAACGCTATCAGCGCACCCACCATAAACAAACCGCAGGCCATCAGTTGATCACGCCAGAATATCGCCACGATGGCTACCGTGATGGCAAAGCATCCCGCATTCAAAAGCATCATTCCGGCCATTTTGCCTGTTTTCCCTTCAGCAAGTGCCGTCATCGCTTTTTTCAAGAACACGTATTCCGCGATACCGCCGACGAAACCCAAAATCCATCCCATCAACGCCTGTCTCCTTTAACCTTATCAGTGAAAGCATAAAACACCGAACGTATCATACATCAACCGCTTGCTTTTGACAAAGCAAATTTGTTGGAAGTTTACCTTCCTCAGGTCTTTGTCGCAGTATTGTATACTTTCACTTAATAAAGATTATCGTACGATAATAGCAGAATTATAAAATTCTTACAATATTTTCTATCGTCATTTTTTGTTAAGCCTTGAGGTTAAAAGCATTTTTCGACACAACCGATAAGTATGTTCGGTTGATATACACGATAATTGTAAACCAATCCATCGCATCATATTTACATTCTGGCCCTTCCCTGCTATGATTGCTGCGAGGTGATCATATGCGAAATATATCAACACGTTCGCTGGCATATTGTGCGTTATTTGCGGTTCTCATCATGGTGGGAGCCATGATCCGCATTCCTCTGCCACCAGTCCCATTCACACTTCAAACGCTGTTCGTCTTCCTAAGCGGCTTGGTATTGGGGCCGAAGCTCGGTTTCTGTTCCGCCCTTGTATACTTGTCCGCAGGATTGATCGGACTGCCCGTCTTTGCCAACGGCGGCGGGTTCATGTACGTGCTGCAGCCATCCTTTGGCTATATCCTATCCTTTTGTCCCGCTGCCTATCTGATCGGTAAGCTTTCCCAAAAACGGCCGGACGGCTCCATGCTCTACCATACACTCTGCTGCTTTGCGGGGCTGATGCTCATCTATTTGATAGGAATGCCCTACATGGCTGCCATTCTGAGGCTTTATTTGGGTAAGAGCATATCGCTCTGGCGGATCGTCTATTCGGGCGCGCTGGTGTTTTTGCCCGGAGATGTACTTTGGTGTATTCTTGCCGCTCTGTTTTATAAGAAGCTGCCAAAAGCGCTTCTACCAAAACGTCTCTAGATCCATCCTCAAATTAAAGATCGATATTTTCCTTGATAAAAACAGAGCGCCGCATGTCGTTGCGGCGTTTTTATACTATGCGGCTTTATTCCAATTGAGCACTGGTCCACGATTGATCTTCGGAATAGCTGGCAGTATTTCCAGTTATTTATCATTTCTTACATGTTACAAATATGTTACGATGAGGTCACGAAAAATTGAAGGAGGGATAACATGAAAAAACTCATGACGTCCATCTTGGCGCTTATGTGCCTGATCATTGTGATCTCCCCCCTTGGAACGGCACATGCATCAAGTGTAACACCCACAGCGGGGAAGGTTACGACAGCGTCCAGTTCGCTGACTGTGCGCAGTGAGCCATCCACCTCTTCGAGCATCGTAGCGACGGTGGCGCGCGGAAGCTATGTCACGCTCTATGAGAAGAGCGGCAGCTGGTGGCGCGTAGGTCTTTCGGGCGGAAAATACGGTTACTGCTACGCTTCCTATATCACGCAGGTTTCGGGCAGCACTGCGGTGCAGATAACCGCAGCATACCTGAACATTCGAAGCGGCCCGTCCACCTCGTACAGCGTGCAGACGGCATTGAAAGAGGGAACGGTCGTCGTGAAGATGTCGACCTCAGGCAACTTTGCCCAGATCCTGTATGACGGCACCAAAACGGGCTATGCGAGCCTCTCCTACCTTGGCACAACAAGCGGCGGGAGCACACAGGCACAAACGTACCCGGCAATCCAGCTTAATGTACCCAGCTACAAGCAGACGGACAGCCGTTGGGCAAACGTCAAAGTGGGATCTTCCGGCAGGACGATCGCAGACATCGGATGCGTAACAACCGCGCTTGCGATGATGGAGTCGTATCGGACCGGTACCAGCATCACACCCGATGTGATGGAGAGCAAGCTTCAATACACATCCGGCGGAGCCGTATACTGGCCGAGCAACTACGCGCTCGACGGAGCGCTGAGCTATGACAACATCTACGCAATGCTCAAATCCGGCAAGCCCGTCATCGTGGGTGCGAAGACCTCATCCGGCAGCACGCACTTCGTAGTGGTAAAAGGGTATACAGGCGGCAATACGCTGACAGCCTCGGGCTTTGTCATCAATGACCCGGGCTCCAACTCCCGCACGACGATGGCACAGTTCCTCTCGGTCTATCCGACCATCTTCCGCACGGTGTACTATCAGTAAGTCAACAAAAAGCCCGCATTGGCGGGCTTTTTTATTCCGCAGAAACCATGTTTTTGGCGGGTATAGACAGCTTCGCATTCTTTTATGGCAAATCCGCCGCATAAGCCAAAACTTCGTTTTGGCGGTAATCGTCGGATTTGCCCAGCCTTTGATAAGATGAAAAAAGATGCTGTAAATGCAAATGTAAACATTATTGAGAACTTACAGTCTTTGTATAAGAGTGGAAATAACGACTCGACTTCACCCTACCTGTTTACAGTGAATAGTATGCTCCGGGGTGATTTACATGGAAGCGAACACTTCGCTGTGCCAACAGCTTGCAGCCATTTTAAAGGGCAAATCCCAACTGAATGACAGCGTCTGCACCGTAGCGGTCGATCGCAAGCTGCAAGCGCAGATATTGGGAAAACCATATCATTCCTTGAGCCACATGTTCAACTTTGAATTGGGCATTGACAATGCGCCAAGCCTCATAACCGGCAAATTCGTTTTGACTGAGAACGAAGTTGCGTATGTGACCAGCTATCTGAACAGCCAGAACATCACCGTAAGCGCCATTGTTAACCATTGGTTCTATGATCAGCCGCGGTTGATCTACGTTCATTGCCAGGTCGTGATGAGCCCGCTGACATTTGCCCAGAGGATGGTGTATCTGCTGCAGCGCATCGGTTAGCATTCCTTGCCGGGACTCAAACTGAAGTTGTCTTAGCTTGTACCCCATCACATCCTATTCACGGATACAACGTCAACCGCCAAAAATAAGGTTTTAGCATGTGAAGTACATTAAAGAAGTCCCGATTGCTCGGGACTTTTTGTGTTTACCTTACTTCGCGTCGACCTTGCTCATGTGGATCACGAGATCACACAGCTTGATAATATAAGAACCTGGCTGTTGTCTAATTAGATTTATAATACTCAACCGTTATATTGGTGACTGTATATAAATCAATCTTAAAACTATTAAGAATCCAAGTATCCTGTAAACGGACATGGCCAATGGCGATTGCGTTATTTAGTTTAGATGGCTTATTTTTATATGTAGAGTCTCTCCATAATACGCCACTTTTTGTAGGTTTTTCGTATTTCGTTATCAGCGCATTTTTGATGTAGTTATACTCGTCCAGCATTGGTAAGGATATTCTATAATCATCAGTTACATTAAAATGCAAGTCAGGGTCAAATTGAAACATAACACTAAATAATTTAGAATTTCTAAATAAATAGTCTATCCGAAAACCAGAAAGTGAAAAGTCGTAATTCTTATACGGATATGTATATAAAAGTGATACTATGAATCCATTTTCGACGATGGCGGGTTTATCAGTATAGTGACTCTGAACTTCGCTTGGGCTCATCCCGAACATTACCCAATCTGGTAGATAGAACATCTCGTAAGGTTCCATAGCCAGAGTTTGAATTGGGGTTGGCGTTTGAGTGACGTTAGGAGTTACAACAGATTGACTACAGGCACTTAGGAGAAAGCACAGTACAAGGTAGGTAATCAAAGTTGCCTTCTTCATAAAAGTCCTCCAAAAAATAGATAGACATATTAACTAATATATCAGGAATGCAAAAACCCAACAAGTAAGCATATTGGTCGGATGTATTCCCTTATGCAAATCTGTACGGCGCGGATTAAGCTTATCACAACGTATCCAAAGAAAACGGAATCGCCTCTTGCTCACGTTTGCGTAAAAAAAAGTCCCAATTGCTTGGGACTTTCCTTGTTTTGTTTGACTTACTGCGCGTCGACCTTGCTCATGTGGATGATCAGATCGCACAGCTTGTTGGAATAACCCCACTCGTTGTCGTACCAGGCGACGAGCTTCACGAAGGTCTTGTTCAGCGCGAAAACCCAGCAATGTAGGCAACGCTATGATTTATACGCATATTGTTGATGATGAATTTGCTGTTAAGAAGTAATGAAGCTTTTCGTTTTCAGGATATTGAGATACAACGATTTGTCTTATCCGTGGCTATACAATTAGTTTCAAATTTTAAATGTAAGCAATCCACCGTTTTCGATTGGTGTGCTACCAAAATTATAGTCATTCGGCTTTCCTTTGAAAAAATAATCTATTATCTGTATGTTAGCCGCATGGGTAACAATTAAGACATTTTTACCTTTATAATTTTGGACAATCATCTCACAAAAATTGCAGTTTCGATTCATAAAACTATTAAATGTCTCCGTACCTTTATCACCGGTTTGAATTGCCTGAAAATACAATCTCCGAAATTCCGGAGTTTCATCTTTGCCTTCAAATTCCCCGCAGATTATTTCCTTAAGCCTATCATCGAAAACAATCTTCCCGTTGTAGATAATCTCGCAAGTTTGACGTGCTCGCATTTGGGGACTGCAAAAACAAGCATCAAAACCAACGTTTCTCAAGTTTTCAGCTTGACGCTTTGCTTGTTCGATTCCTGTTAGATTCAACAAAGTATCTGTTACACCATTACACTTCTTGAATAGGTTCCAATCAGTTTCACCCTGGCGGACGAGGTATACCATAATAATCTGCTCCCCCTATTTGATTGTTCTACTATAGTCTGGTCTATAAGACCCTTTTTAATTTATATTATCCATAACTGTACTCTCTTAATTTTTATTATATTATTAGCCTTTTTGGATTGTCAACAGTAAGCCGGACAGAACTTATTAGGTACAGGATCTCTTAAACTCAACTGGTGACAAGTATCCAAGCGTTCAATCCAAACGGATATTGTTGAACAATGAACAGAATCGAATGACTCCAGCTGGAGTTGCAAGATCGGCTTATGATAAAGTTTGATACCATGTATCCAACTAAAACGGGATCGTTTATACCTTATGTTTGCATAAAAAAAGTCCCGATTGCTCGGGACTTTCTTTTTGGTTTAAACTTACTTCGCGTCGACCTTGCTCATGTGAATGATCAGATCGCACAGCTTGTTGGAATAGCCCCACTCGTTGTCATACCAGGCGACGAGCTTCACGAAGTTCTTGTTCAGCGCGATGCCCGCATCCTTGTCGAAGATGGAGGTGCGCGGATCGTGTACGAAGTCACTCGATACGACAGCGTCTTCGGTGTAGCCGACGATGCCCTTCATCGGACCTTCGGCGGCAGCCTTCATCGCGGCGCAGATCTCGGCATAGGTGGCTTCCTTCGCAAGGCGGCAGGTCAGGTCGACCACGGACACATCCAGCGTGGGCACGCGGAAGGACATGCCGGTCAGTTTGCCGTTCAATTCAGGAATAACCACGCCAACGGCTTTCGCAGCGCCGGTGGAGGAGGGGATGATGTTGTGCGCTGCCGCACGGCCGCCGCGCCAGTCTTTCTTGGACGGGCCGTCAACGGTCTTCTGGGTTGCGGTGATGGAGTGCACGGTGGTCATCAGACCTTCGACGATGCCGAAATTGTCATTGATGACTTTGGCCAAAGGCGCCAAGCAGTTGGTGGTGCAGCTCGCGTTCGATACGACGGTCATGTCAGAGGTGTATTTGTCGTTGTTCACGCCCATGACGAACATCGGTGCATCGCCAGAAGGAGCGGAGATGACGACCTTCTTCGCGCCACCGTTGAAGTGGGCGGAAGCTTTCGCCTTGTCGGTGAACACGCCGGTGGATTCGATGATGTACTCAGCGCCACAGCTGCTCCACGGAATGTCCTTGGGATCCATCGCCTGGAACACCGCGATCTCTTTGCCGTTGACGATGAACTTGCCGTCTTTCTCATACACTTCGCCGTTGAATTTGCCGTGTACGGAATCGTACTGGAGCATGTAAACCATGTAATTGGGATCGATGAACGGGTCATTGATTCCTACGACTTCGAGTTCGGGCTTCTCCAATGCGGCGCGGAAAGCTAACCGGCCGATACGTCCAAAACCAGTAATACCAACTTTTACTGCCATAATAGTAACCTCCTTGGGATTTTTGTAAAAAGAATCTTGACTTGGTTTCCCTAGCGCTTTCCATATTATCAAAACTTTCACATATTCGCAAGCATTGTTACGTGTTTCTTACGCGGTTCAGTTTGCCCTCAGATACCCGTATCATGCGCATATGCATGCGCCTATTACTTCCATCTTCGCCAAAACTCAGCCGTTTAGGCCCATGAGTTCTTTTAGTACAAACTGCCCGTTTTTGCGTATCAGCACATCGTCAAAATAGATCTCGCCGCCACCGTTCTGCAGGCAAACCATGTCCCAGTGCATCGCGCTTTCGTTTCCGTTGGGTGCCTCGTCATAGCAGGCGCCCAGCGCCATATGGAATGAACCGCCTATCTTCTCATCAAAAAGCGTATCGCACATGGGTTGATGGATATGGGAATTCACGCCGAGCGCAAACTCGCCGACGAACCTCGCGCCCTCGTCCGTATCCAACAGCTCGTTAAGCCGCTTCGTGTTGTTGGCGGACGCCTCCACACATTTTCCGTTTTCAAACCGAAGACGGATATCCTCAAACCTGTAACCGCCTTCAACGCTGGGGGCGTTGAACAGTACAGTGCCGTTGATGCTCTCTTTGATCGGCGATGTGAATATCTCACCGTCGGGGATATTGTATTGCCCTGCGCAAGGAATGGCGATCTGCCCCTTGATGGACAGCGTCAGATCCGTACCGGGCCCTTTGATATGCACCTTGTCCGTCTTTTCCATCAGGGCTTTTAACGGTTCCAGGTCTCTTTGCATCTTGTCGTAGTCTACGCAGCACACGTCGAAAAAGAAATCCTCAAAGGCTTCGGTGCTCAACTGCGCCTTCTGCGCCGCTTCGGGCGTCGGCCACTGCACCACCACCCACCGGGTCTTCTTTTTGCGCATTACGACATCCAGCGGATGGCTGTAAAGTCTGCTTAGCATCGTCTGCGTCGATGTCGGCACGTCGCTCATTTCCATATCGTTGTGCGCACCGTAGAAGTGCATGGAGCAATCCATCTCTTCGAACTGCCGGCAGACGAACTCCGCTCTGAGCTTTGTCATCGTCTCGTCGGTGTGCATCATCGCAAGGCGCTGCACGCGCGCCTGCGTGATGTCCACAAACGGTTTGCCGCCCGCTTGCTGTACCTTTTTCACCATCAGTTCCAGAAATTCAATATTCGGTTCGCGGGCCAACAGCGCCACGTTGTTTCCCTCTTGCACGCGCATGGAGTGGCGAACAAGCACATCCGCGAGCTTCTCCATTCTTTGATCTCGCATGGTTCCCTCCTTAGCGCAGGTTTTCAGGGTTTAGGCAAAAGAGTTCCGGTATCACGAACATGCCATCCCTGCGGATGAGAACGTCGTCGAAATAGATCTCACCGCCGCCGAATTCCGGCGTCTGGATCAATATAAGATCCCAGTGGACAGACGATTTGTTGCCGTTGTCCGCCTCGTCATAGGCGTTTCCGGGCGTCAGATGGATGGAACCCGCGATCTTCTCATCAAAGAGCGTATCCAGCATTGGCCTATTGATGTTCGGGTTGACGCCGATGGCAAACTCGCCCAAATACCTTGCACCATCATCGGTGTCCAGGTGCTTGTTGATGCGCAGGTTGTCGTTGCTGCTCGCCTCCACGATCTTGCCGTCCTTGAACGAAAAGCGAATATTTTCAAACTTGAAGCCGGATACCATGCTGGGGGTGTTGTATGTGATCACGCCGTTCACGCTGTCCTTCACGGGTGCCGTATAGACCTCGCCGTCGGGAATGTTGCGCTCTCCGTCGCATTTAATCGAAGGTATGCCCTTGATGGAGAATGTCAGATCGGTGCCGGGGCTTACGATGCGCACGCGGTCGGTGCGATCCAATAGTTCGATCAACGGATCCATGGCCCGGCTCATCTTGGCGTAGTCAAGGTTGCATACCGAGAAATAGAACTCCTCAAAAGCATCGGTAGACATCTGTGCCAATTGTGCCATCGACGGATTCGGGTAACGAAGGACGACCCACTTTTTCTTCAGGCGCGTCTGCATATGCACCGGCTTGTAATACACAAGGCTGTACATACGCTGTATTTCCTCATCCACATCCACCGACTCAAACACGTTGTGGGAGCCTCTAACACCGATGAACGCATCCATCTCCTGCATTTTGGGAAGATCGAACTTCATTCGAAGCTCCGCCTGCTCCTGCGTCATGCCCCGCATGATCTGGCGCTCGATGCGGCCGTTCTGCATCACGACAAACGGATACCCGCCTGCCTTATACGTCTCTTCGACCAGCGCGCATGCCATGCCGTCGTCGATATCCGCCAGATTCAGCCAAACCTTTTCGCCTTTTTGCAGCTTCAGCGAATAGTTGATCAGGTTCTGCGCCAGAATGCGTTGCCTTGGGTCAATCATGATCAAATTCCTCCATCTATATATTCTCTTACCCCAAATCATTGGAAAAGAGCTATACGCCCCTATGTTAGTTTGATTCCTCGGAAATTTTGGATGTCTTGCCGCCCTTGCGGTGGAACTCGTCCACGATGTACAGCGGCCTGTTCTTCGTCTCATCATAGACGCGCCCCAGGTAGTTCCCCATCAGTCCCATGAAAAGGAACAATATGCCGATGAGCAAATACAGACCCGTCAGCGCAAACGATGTTGCCAGTATCTCCTGTCCCGTCAGCAACAGCACAAGCTGTACGATCAGCGCCACAAAGCTGCCGAATACGGTGAGCGTACCCAGGCGGGAGGCAAGCGTCAGCGGCTTGAACGAAAACGCATAGATGCCATCCATCGCAAGGCGCATCATCTGCTTGAAGCCATACTTCGTCTCGCCAGCGGCGCGCTGCTTGCGCTCAAACTCCACCGGCACCTGCGTAAAGCCGACCCAGCTGACCATGCCGCGCAAATACCGGTTATGCTCGCCCATCGAGACGAGTTGATCGACCACCTTGCGGTCCATCAGCCGGAAATCGCCGGTATCCAGCGGCGCCTTGGTACCCGATAAAAAGCGGAACACGCGGTAGTACATGGCGCTTGTCATCTTCTTGAAAGCGGTTTCGCCTTCGCGGCTCTTGCGCTTGCCATAGACGATGTCGGCATCCCCTTGCTTCCATACCGCAGCCATCTCCGGAATGACCTCGGGCGGATCCTGCAAGTCGGCATCGATCAATATTACTGCTTTGCCGCGTGAGGCGTCCAGCCCTGCGGATGACGCGGCTTGTTGCCCGAAGTTGCGCGAAAACGAGATCACCACCACGTGTTCATCTTTCTCATGGAGTTCCTTCAATACGGACAGCGTATCGTCCCGGCTTCCGTCGTTGACATAGATGATCTCATACGGTTCGTTCATGCCCTGCAGAACGCCAGTCAAGCGCTCGTGCGTCTGCGGCAGCACTTCCTGCTCATTAAAACAGGGAACAACGACCGAATAGACAATAGTTGCCAATTCGTTCCCTCCTTACCGGATCATTATACCCTTTTCCTTGATAAATGAAAAGTCAAGTCAATGCAATCAAAGGATTGCACCTACGTGTATCATGCTTCGGTAAACCGAGTCAAAAGCCCTGTCACGATCCGATACAGCCTATCCACCGATGGCAGATACAGCCATTCGTCCGGCGTATGCACATCGTGCTCCTCGGCGCCGGTTGCAATGATGTCCAGCTGCGGAGCCTTGCTGTACAGAAGGCCGCATTCAAGGCCTGCGTGGATGGCTTCGATGTTGATCTCGCTGCCAAAAAGCCCACGGTATACTTCCTGCAGGATTGTCCGCGCTTTGGAATCGGGGTTGTATTTCCATCCCGGATAACGGTTGTAGGCGCGCACGTCACATAAAAACGCCTCTCCCAACAACCTCAGGCGGGTCTCGGTTTCATCCTGCTTGCTCTCCACGCTCGAGCGCGGTGAAAACGTGAACAGAACAACATTTCCTTGTGTCTTGATGATGCCCAGGTTGACCGAAGTCTCCACCAGATCTTCCATGCTGGGACTCATGGAGAGCACGCCGCTTGGCGCGATCATCAACAGCGATACGATATCCTTCGTATCCTTGCTGCTCATCTGCTCTTTTACATCATCCGTTTTGTCGACTGTAACCTGGAACCCCTTGTCGGGTTCCCCAAGCTCCAATCGTATCGTCTGTGCCATAGCCTTGGCTGCATCGATGAGTTCCACAGGATGCTGCGTTGTCAGAAGCACAAAGCATTCGCGCGGGATCGCATTCTCCTTGCTGCCGCCTTCGATGCTAACAAGATGGAACGGCGGAAGTGCCTGCAGGATGCGCCCCATCAGCTTGATGGAGTTGGCGCGGTGCCGGTTGATGCAGGAGCCGCTGTGCCCGCCCATCAGCCCCGTCAAAGAGATCTTAAGTGCCTCCCCGGACGCCTTTTCGGGCGCAATCCGCTTTGTCCAATCTACGCGCATGCCGCCGGCACAGCTTACGATGGCGGTGTTCTCGGGCCCGGAATCAAGGTTGACCATGGTGGACGCCGTGATCCAACTCCCATCTACCGCATGGGCGCCTACGAGTCCTACCTCTTCCTGCGATGTAAACAGGCATTCCAACGGCGGATGTACAAGCGTATCGTCCGCCAATATCGAAAGCATCATGGCGACCGCAACGCCGTTGTCAGCGCCTAGCGTCGTCCCGTTGGCCCGCAATTTGTCACCGTCAAGCACCAACTCGATCGGGTCTTTTTCAAAATCGTGCACGGTCGCCGCGTTCTTCTCACACACCATATCGGTGTGCCCCTGCAATAGCACGGCGGGAAGAGCTTGTTTATCCTTTGACCCCGGCTTTTTGATCATCACGTTATGGATCTGGTCGCGCAAGCAGGTCAATCCATGCTCTTTAGCAAACGCTTCCAGATAATCCGCGATGCCGGCTTCGTTGCCCGATCCGCGCGGGATGGCGCTGATCTTTGCAAAATAGACAAAGAATTCCTTGGGTTCCCAATCTGACAATGTCATGTCCTGTCCTCCCGTTATTTCTTCCATTGTATGGTTTGCCCCAATGGCACGATAACACTTTGATAATAGGCGGCATCCAGCGCCGGGCGAAGCGTGCTGCTCACCCACAGATACCGGATTTTTCCGCCCGTTTTCTGCACCTGAATGCTGGCGCGGTTGATTTTGCCTTCCTGCAGGCAGGTCATGGTATAGACGCCGCTTATTTGCTTGAACGAATAATCGAATACATCCTCGTATTTTGCAAGGTCTTTGAGGCTTTGAATGACGCCGTTAAATTCGGACTGTGTCACTGTTGCCAGTTCCACGCGGTATGTGTTGTCACCACTTGCCACGTCAAAGGACAGCGTGACATACCCGTGCTCGGCATCGCCTTGCGGATTGAGCATCCAATCCGGCGGCGCCTTTACCAGAAGCTCAAAATCGCTCTTGAAATCGTAGGTTTGAAGGGCCATATCGACGGCTTGCGGATTGGCGTCGGTACTCACTGTCACGCTTTGCAGCATCGCCAGCAGATTGCTCCGCTCCTTTGCATAGGAGTCGTTGTCCGCAGTCTGAAGCACGGTGCGCATGTAGAGCTTGGCGGATGTTCCGTACCAATCTCGGCTCCCTTCAAAGGCGATGGTATGCGCCCCGCTCTCCACGCCTGTGATGATCTTTCCGGCATACGGGCCTGCGGAATATACCTGCTCCTGCACGTCGTCCATCTCGATCTGCTGCAAAAAGACGTTGCCCTTGACCTGCTCTTCGTTCATCCATAAAAATTGAATGACCATCGTGCCGCCGGTAAACGTAAACGCAGCCCCCAAGCCGTCTGACGTATCGTCATCCTGGTATTGCCATGACTTTGGAAATGAAAATGCCGTTTGGGAAACATAGCTTTCAAAATGAGACAACGAAGCCGCGGCTGTAGGACTCGGCTGTACGTTTTGTGGTTTTTGGCAGCCCGCAAATAGAAGGCTCATCGCCAGAATCAGCGCCGCTGTTTGTAACCGTTTCATCCTTTGCTCCTCATCTGTGCTTTGTCTTTATCATACCCGCAAGTTCAAGTCAATGCAAGGCAATACGGATGTCGCAATCTTGACAAAACCACTTGACTGCTAAGGTTGTGTATGTTTTAATTAATATCGCTTTATGTTAAGCAACGCTAAACAAAATGTTTAGAATATGTTTATGGCCCTCCGGCAAACCGCAAGGAGTCAACCCGGAAAGCTATCGGAAAGGATAGGGTGCCTGTGCTCATCGGAAAGAAGATACAGCAGCTTCGCTTGAAGTACGGCCTGACCCAGGAGGAGCTCGCCAACCGGGCGGAACTCTCCAAGGGCTTCATCTCCCAGCTGGAACGCGATCTGACCTCGCCTTCCATCGCCACGCTAATGGATATCCTGCAGTGCCTTGGAGTTAGCCTTAAGGAATTCTTCACCGAGGAGCGTATGGACAAGGTAGTCTTTACACCCGGCGAGCTGTTCACAAAGTCGGACGAAGCCTATGGTACAGCCGTTACCTGGCTTGTGCCGCATGCACAAAAAAACCGCATGGAACCCATTTTGTTTACGCTTGAACCTGGAAAACAAAGCGTGATGGATGATCCGCATGAAGGCGAGGAATTCGGATACGTGCTCGCAGGCAACGCCATACTCATGCTGGGCAACCAAAAATACAGGATCAAAAAGGGCGATTCCTTTTGCTATATGCCTTCCCAGGCGCATGGCCTGTACAACCATGGCAAAACGCAGCTGCGCATTCTATGGGTATCCGCCCCGCCTAGTTTTTAATACAGGAGGTCGTCTTTTTGGCAGATCGTATCATCGAATTAAAAGGGATTTTCAAGAGCTTTGAGGGTGAAGCCGCGTTGGACGGCATCGACCTGTATATAAGAAGGCGTGAATTTCTCACTTTATTGGGCCCGTCCGGATGCGGCAAGACCACGATGCTTCGCATCATTGCAGGATTTGAAAGCCCCGATGCAGGGGACCTTTTGTTCGAAGGCGCCCGCATCAACGACGTACCGCCCTACAAACGCCGCGTCAATACCGTGTTTCAACGATATTCCCTGTTTCCTCATCTGAACGTTTTCGACAATATTGCCTTCGGCCTTTCGATCAAGAAGCTTCCCAAGGCGGAGATACAAAAGCGTGTTCTGGACATGCTGGAGCTTGTTGGCCTGCACGGCTTTGAAAAACGCAAGCCCGATTCCCTTTCCGGTGGACAACAGCAGCGCGTAGCAATAGCGCGGGCGCTGGTCAACGAGCCCGAAGTGCTGCTATTGGACGAGCCTTTGGCGGCGCTGGACCTGAAGATGCGCAAGGAGATGCAGCTTGAACTCAAGAAGATGCAGCAGCGCCTTGGCATCACCTTCGTCTATGTTACGCACGACCAGGAAGAAGCGCTGACCATGAGCGATACCATCGTCGTCATGTCCCGCGGGCAGATACAACAGATCGGAACTCCTGTGGATATCTACAACGAACCCGTCAACTCGTTCGTAGCGGATTTCATCGGTGAGAGCAACCTGCTGGAAGGCAGGATGGTGAGCGATTACCTCTGCCATTTCGCGGGCTGCGATTTCCGCTGCCTGGACAAAGGGTTTGCAAAGAACGAAGAGGTGGAGATCGTCGTCCGTCCGGAGGACATCGATATCGTACCCGTCGACAAGGGCATGATTACCTGTGCTGTGCAGTCCATCGTCTTCATGGGCGTGCATTATGAGATCAAACTGCTGGGGCAGGACGGAATGGAGTGGACGGTGCATTCGACCGATCCCGTTGAAGTCGATCAGGAGGTCGGCCTCTCGCTTGATCCCGATGCCATCCATGTCATGAAGGTGTCGGATGAGCCGTTGGCCAACGAGCAGGAGGAGATGGCCCAGGAAGAGGAAGGGGGAGACGCATGAAGCGATCCGCCTATGCCGGACCCTATCTCATATGGATGTCTATCTTCATTGTCATACCGCTCGCCATCGTGCTGTATTATGGCTTTACTTCCTCTTTAGGCGGTATACACTTTACTTTTGCCAACATCGCTCGCGCGTTCGACCCCGTGTACATCGGCGTTTTCCTCAAAAGCGTTCTGATGGCGGCGGAGGCGACGATTCTGTGCCTGTTGATCGGCTATCCGCTGGCGCTTTCCCTAGCATCCCGAAACTTTAAAAGGGGAGCCACCATTCTGATCCTCATCGTCATCCCGATGTGGATGAACTTTCTACTCCGAACATATGCCTGGATGAACCTGTTGAACGATACTGGCCTTGTGGCGCAGGCGCTTCGGTTACTTGGTGTGCAGAACGTGTCTCTGTTGTACAACAACACCGCCGTCATCGTGGGCCTCGTGTATAACTTTTTGCCGTTCATGGTCCTGCCCATCTATTCGGTCTTAATCAAGATCGAACCACACCTGTATGAGGCGGCGGAGGATCTGGGCGCAAACTCGCTTCGCGTGTTTGCGCGTGTGACGCTGCCGCTTTCGATGCCGGGGGTGGTTTCGGGCATTACGATGTGCTTCATGCCCGCGATCACCACCTTTGCAGTCTCCCGTCTTTTGGGCGGCGGCCTCGTTCCGATGTACGGCGAGTTGATCGAGAACCAGTTCTATTTCATGCGTGACTGGCACTTTGGCGCGACCTTATCCATCGTGATGATGGCGCTCGTGCTCTTGAGCAGCGTCTTGATGCACAAATACGACAAGGACGCGCAGGGGGGCATGTTATGGTAAAGAAAACGCTCAGATGGGTCTTGATCATAGTCGTGTTGCTCTTCCTTTATGCGCCGATCGTCATGCTGATCGTCTATTCGTTTAACGCCGGTCGCAGCATGGGGCACTGGGGCGGTTTTTCGCTTACCTGGTACAGCCAGTTGTTCTCGGACAGCACCATCATGCAATCGCTGTGGGTCACGCTTTCGGTGGCTCTGATCGCCTCTGTAAGCGCAACGATCCTCGGTACGTTCGCAGCAGTGGGCATTCATGCGATGAAGCGCAAACGCGCAACGGCTGTGGAGAACATCACCTATATTCCCATGCTGGCACCGGACATCGTCACCGGCATTTCTTTGATGCTGCTGTTCATCTTTGCAGGTTTCAAGCTGGGGTACGGCACGATGGTACTGGCGCACATCACCTTCAACCTGCCCTATGTCATCTTCTCGGTGCTGCCCAAGCTGCGCCAGGTGCCGCAAAATCAATATGAAGCCGCCATTGATCTTGGCGCAAAGCCGCACACAGCGCTCTGGCGTGTCATCTTCCCGCAGATCCTGCCGGGCATACTGACCGGATTGATCTTTGCGTTTACGCTGTCCATCGACGATTTCGTCATAAGTTATTTCACCTCGCAGGACGTTTCCAACCTGTCCATGACCATCTATTCGATGGCGCGCCGCGGGCTCAACCCCAAGATCAACGCGCTGTCGACACTGATGTTTGTAGCCATATTGGCGCTGCTGATCATCATCAACATCCGCAATAGCAGACAATTGAAAAAGGAGAGAGCATAGATGAAAACGTTTGGCAAATTTCTGGCCCTTTGTCTTTCGGTCCTGTTCGTCGTAACCCTCGCCGGATGCGGTAGCGGTACCGCAAAGAAAACAACGCTTCGGATCTACAATTGGGGAGATTACATCGATCCCGATGTCCTCTCGGCGTTCAAAAAGGACAATCCCGATATCGATGTCATCTACGATACCTACGATTCAAACGAAGCGATGCTGGCAAAGCTGGATGGCGGCGCCCAGTATGACATCCTGTTCCCCTCCGATTACATGGTGGAAAAGCTGATCGCCGACAACAGGCTCGCAAAGCTCGATCTGTCCAAGATCGCCAACTTCAAGAACATCGACGATCAGTTCAAGAATCTCTCGTTCGACAAAGGCAATGCCTATTCCGTACCGTATACTTGGGGCACACTCGGCATCCTGTATAACACGAAAAAGGTCAAGGAAGCTGTGAATTCTTGGGGAATCTTGTTTGATAAGAAATACAAGAGTCAGGTTATCATGTACGACAGCGTACGCGACAGCATGGCAGTGGCGTTGAAGTTCCTCGGCTATTCGCTCAACGACCGCGATCAGTCTCATCTGGACGCCGCAAAGGCACTGTTGAAGAAGCAGAAGAGCGATGGCATCGTCAAGGCGTACATGACAGACACCATCAAGGAGACCATGATGAGCGGCTCAGCGGCCTTGGGCGTCGTGTATTCAGGGGATGCGATTCTCTGCATCGAAGAGAACCCGGACCTCGCCTATGTCGTGCCGAACGAGGGCAGCAACATCTTCTTTGATACTATGGTGATTTCTAAGGACTGCAAGAACATGGATGCGGCGTACCGCTTCATCAACTATATCTGTGACGCGAACGTCGCAGCGAAGAACTACGAATATGTGGGGTATCCCACGGTAAACAAAGCCGCTGTTGCGATCATGAGGGATGATTACACCTCCGACCCGATCAACAATCCCGGCCAGGACGTGCTCAAAAAGTGCGAGATCTACAACGATCTCGGAAGTGATTATACCGCGATCTACAATCAGATCTGGGAAGGCATTAAGCTACAGTAGCACAAAAAAGCGCCGAAAGGCGCTTTTTTTGTTTATGCATGTATTACACCCCACTTGTTACCGCAAGATTACATATGATATACTATATTTGCCAATAAAGTATCCCGTGGTCCGGTGAAAGGTCAATTCAACCTTGTGCTTGTATCCGACAAAACCGGAAACACCGTCATCTCCATTTCCTCTTATCCCCCAAGGTCCACATCGTCACACAGAACAAAGAATGAAGCGCTTCGTTTGACAGCAACGAACTCGATGATTTTGCCATGTATAAGTGGAACGACTATGCGGATCGCATGGCGTCCGGCTTCCATTCCCTCTCTTACAAACAAATATTCTTTCCGTTTGAATATGTCGGCCGATGCGGCGAATTATCATTTCGCTCAAATGGATCTTATCGCCATACTTGCTTGCTTCGAGCATTATCTGCCTCAAAGTGAGCATGCCGCCTATCTGAAGAATAGCGGCTATTGATATAGATATCCAAACCTATTCCTAGGAGGCTAAAATGAAACGTATCTCCGTTTTTCTTGTAATTCTGATCATTCTTGCTCTGTCGGGCTGCCAGCAGACAGTAGCCACATCGGTAGCAGCAACTCCCACACCGCAAGCCACTGGTGAGTTGCCCCCCATTGGATCTGATAAAAATTTAATTCCGCAAAAGTTGACTTCCACGCCGGCAAATATTGTAGCTTGGACGAAGGAATTCATAAAAAAACAGGGCATGCCTGATGACGCCAAAGATCCGATGTTGATGATGTCAGATCCTGACAACATGATGTTGTTTATCTCCAGGGCAATCTGGTTACGCTCTAAGGATAAAACCACAAAACAAGTGTATTATTACCTGGCCACCGACAAGGAACAAATCACTTCGTTTTCCATCTCCTCCTACAAAGGCACCGCCTCTTGGATCACGAAAGATAGTAAGGCCGTAACCATCGATGAAGCCAAACTGACGGAAGCGGCAATACCCATATGGCATAGATATATTGAAAACGTTCATAACGGATTGACAAGGGAGACAGGGGCAGGCATACAGGGAATCGGCAACGTTGAGATCATCAAAATAGGCGAATACAAAGGTGTGATGATCCCCTTCCGTGGCAAAGCGGGACCTTATGGTGAATATGGTGCCTTCATCTATTGGGGTACGGAACAGTGTACCTACGAGTGTACGCTAATTTCCACAGGTGAGAACTGGGCTTACTCCTATTATGAATTGCTGGAGTATTTAAGCCTCTTTAAGCCATTGAAATAATGCATATAAAAAAAAGCAGTAAGAATACTTGCCGCTCTTCTTTGTTTGGTTGTTCCTTGCTATTCCAGCATCAGCCTTTTTACTGTCTGTTCCTGTTCACCATCGTACGACCCGTCAGGGTTGGATTCGTCGATGGGGAAAAAGGGTGCTGCTGCTCCTCCTTTTCATACAGGCGTACGACCATCTTTTCATACAAACTCAATTCGTTTACGCGGTACACCTGATCGAGCTTCAAGTGCAGGTAACCGTCGTACTCCCCTCAGGGGAGATCAGTGCATACCACAATCTGCCATTCAGGCGGTAGCAGGAACTGCTTTTTGTTCAAAGCCCTTTGCCCCGGCCTCTAGCGGTTCCGCGCTGATGTACGTATTGCCCTTGAAGCTTGCGCCCTTCTCGATGGTGATCGCATTGGCTTTGACGTCACCAACCAGTTTTGCGCTTGAAAACAGGAGCATCTCGCCGTCTGCGGTGATATCCCCGTTAACACTCCCCGCTATCTGCACATTCTTTGCACAAATACTGCCAGCCACAGTCGAAGAGTTCCCAATCTGAACATTTCCAAATGCAACGATATTCCCATTCACCTGTCCGTCGATGATAATGTTGCTCTTGGTTTGCAGGTCCCCCGTGATGACGGACTCCGGCGAGATATAGACATCGACTTTATTAACCGGAGCTTTTTGATTTTGCTTTGAATTCAACATGATTGCTCTCCCCACTCTGTTTAATTTTAACAGGACTGACAAATGTTCTTAATTGGAATTGATAGGCAAGATTATCCATCATACTGCATACGCTTGTATTCCAATCAATTGAGCACGCTGTTGCCGTTCTCAAAGGCATACATAACCATGGACTGGTGAACCGGGCACTCTTTTCCCGATGCGTGGCCTCGGGAGTGCAGAAAATGTATGCAGAAATGTCCCGGAAACCCGTTGGATTGACTGGGATCATTCACATGCGGCATTCCATTCATCGAAGCAGCAATGTATCTATCACCGATGATCAACACGATCGCCCGTCTGTTCCATGTCCAATGGCCGCCGTAAATCTCATGCATGGTCTCGGTGTCTTCTTTTGTCAATGGTTCCGAGTCTGCATGGAAGTGACCGCCGGTTCGCCTCACATTGAAGCGAAGCCCCGTCTCGACATCGACAACCGTCACGCTGGTATAGCGGGCATACAGCTCCGACCCGCCTTGAAACCAATCGAGAAGCTCAATTTTGCCGTTTCGCATGCCATTTGTACCTACTGAGTTGGTGATTGCAGCGGTTTGAATGAACCCCTCAGGGTTGTCCTCATCATCCTCCACATTGGTAACCTGAACGGCCTGCTCCAACGATGCGATCGCATCGGACTTGATTAGTATCTGTTCGGACTGTTCATCGATTGTCTTTTTCAATTGCGCGATTTGATTGGAATAGCTAACGGAACGCGCGGCAAATGCATGCATGAAGAAGGCTACAATTGTGACCGCCCAAAAAATGCCCGCAAAAATAACGACAGCCGTATTTTTTTGCAAGCTAAGGCTGATCGGCTTTTTGCGCGCATCCGAAGCCGAAAAGATCATGATATTGTACTGACTTGTCTTCGTGGATTTACTACCGCTCATTGCTGTTCCCACCGATCGATGTCGATTCATGTCAAATATGGGAAATTTTATAAAATAAGTCAAGAGCGTTTACAGAAGTTTTACATATATATTTTATAGCAAATCATATGTAACACGAGTTTATATATTTTATAGAATATCAAATCGTATTTCATAATGATTTATGCGCTATATTTAATTTTGATCAATAATTAAATATACAACTGTTATATCAACAGACCCGATAGTAGAGACAATCTTTAGCGGTAAAAATCAAGAAAGCGCCGCATGCTCTGGCACAGGGCATTAGGCGCTTTTTCCAGGCCCATGAACCGCTTTATTCCAGCATCAAAAGCCGCTTTACTGTCTGCTCATCGGCGGTATCGCAGAAAATCCTGGTTATTTCGTTCGCGTTGAAAAAGGACTTGCCGTCTCTCTCGCCGTAATCGGTAACGCTGAAAACCGAGATCACGTTGCCCGACTTATCGTCGTAGAACCCCTGCACCGAGTCCTCACCGTCCAGCAGCTCGATGAGGCTGATGTAGCCTTTGAGCTTGGAAAATGCCAACAACGACCCCGTAAGGTTGGATTCGTCGACCGGGAAAAAGGCGTGCTTACTTTCTTCGCTTTCATACAGACGCTCAATTTTCTGCTCATACTCGCCCAATTCGTTGACGCGGTATATCTGATTGAGCTTTATCAATGCATAGCCGTCATATTTCCCGGCTGGGGAGATCAGCGCCAGCAAAAGTTCCTCGTCCGACACGCCAAGCACGTATCCTACCATGAACCTATCCATATCATCTCTGTTCGAATAGACAGAGACAGCGGTATGTTCTTCTCTCGCCTGCTGCAAAATCTCTTTCATGATTGCTCCTCATTGCTTGTTTGTTCCACTATTTTCTCTTTTCATATGAGATCTTGTCAAGCCTAATCTTTCCTGTTGAATTTCTAATCTCTTTTGTTTGCGCGATGTTTTTCGCCTTACTACAGCTTGTTCTATACTGTTCACCTCAAGAAATTCATCCAGGCCATCAGCGCTCAAATCAAGAGTCAATTTCTTTCTATTGGTATACAAATACAACTGACTTTTAGTTCGCTTGAAATTTTTGATATCCTCATAAGAAAAAGAATACACTTTCCCAAACATCGTCCTATAACGAAATCCCTTTTTGTCGTAATCGATTCGCCAATTCTTATTATACAGCATATAGGCGAGGCAAGTCATCGCAAATACACCGAAAAAAAGGGCAGCTACTATGTTTGTTCCTGTACCTATTTGGGGAAATGAATACATGGCTACGATGATACCTATACAAAATACTGAACCGATCAAGCCGATCCAAAACCCGAGTTTGGGAAGGGCTCGCAATTTTCTTTTATATAGAATTCTTGCTCACAGTGGATATGGTCAAGAAATTAATCGATTCCGATCGCTTTATATTCCATCCAAAATATCTTTTTCTCCGTAAACAGATAGATGGTATCTCTCGCAAATTTAATCCGTTTCACTTCGTCATACCCAAAGGAATGCCATCGTCTAAAAAAAGTCCGAATTCGAAAACCGGAATCATCAAAATCGATGCGCCAATTGAGATAAGCCGTTATTAGCATCAATCCCATGACAATAAATAATCCAATAAAAAATGTGAATAGAATATTGAATTCACCTGTGATCACAGTAGACCAAATTATGATCGCTAGGAAAAAGAGGACAGCTACAATCCCCATCCATGCATAGTACTTTGGAAGACGCACCTGGTTTAGAGGTGCGTTCAACACTTCTTTCTCATTAAACTTTTCGAATGCCTTGAAAACTGCTCGAATCAGCAATAAACCGACTATAGATGCGATTAGTTTGACAGCCAAGATTAGGCTCCTCTTTACATTGCGATTATTATCAGTTACTTGTTACCATACTGCCTATGGGCAGTCATGTAGCCCTTATAGAATCCTCTAAACACTAATTAGTCACTTATTTTCGCATCATTATGGGTGTTCCCTTGTCTGCGCATATTCATCAACTATATAGCGGCTATAATTCGTCGCCTGACGCTCCATGCCCCTGTTCGTTAACTCAAGACCATTGATCCATTGAAAATAATGCGTCAACTCATGCGCTATGCTACGCAATATGGCTGCCAATGCGTTGTCTTTTCCCCGTCTGGCAAGAAGATCCTCATAATCTCCAGCACTTACGCGGATATAGGGCTCCTCCGTCCTGTTCTCAGGCGCAAAAAACGTGGCGCTTACAAGTTCTCCATCCATTGCTGCGATCTTCTTTTTTGCTTTCACATAGACCGGGATGCGTATCGGAAAATGATATTCCCTTCGAAGCCACATGCAGAATTCTTTGACGGCGCGTTTTACCTCTTCGTCCACGCCCTTGTCAAAGCGAATCCGAAGACCGGAACGAAATTTGCCCGGTGTATAAAGCTTTTCCCATCTTATCAATGTCCAGATGTGGTAGCCCATACGACCTACTCCATGCCGTCCACATTTGTGCCAAAAGCCTTGTCGACATGCTTGCGGAATTCGTACATGCCCTTCGCGTTCAACGGTATTTGAAGCTTTTTGCCGCTCATATTCAACACAAGATTCCTTGTTACTGAGTTCTGGCTCTGTATGTCGCCGTAGCTGTACCGTTTTTTCGATCCGAAGGAGTTCCTGTATTCGAAGCCTTGGCTGTCGAAATCAACCCGCCAGTTGAAATATTGAAGTATCAGATACAGTCCCATCAGCACGAATGCCACAAGCGCCAGAACACTTTCTGTACTCAAACTCGAAAGCGCATAGGGATCCAGGATCATCCAGACAAGAGGCGCTGTAAAAAATGCTGTACAGATGATGCCGACCCACAGGTTCGCATTTGGCATTCGCACGCTGCCCGCCTCGGCTTCGGGGCTTGCCAGAACGATTTCGGATGTTCTTTGCGTGCTCTGTTCTCCTGTTTGCATGCGCTCAAGGTGCCGCAGGAATTCATCCTGCCCAATGCACAACGGGTCGAGCTTGATCTTTTTACCCTGCGCATGGATTGTGACTTTATACCCCTGCATCATGGGGTTGAACATGCGCTCTACGCGCTTTATGTCGCCGTATTGGAATCGGATTGCCTTTCCCATAGAAGTATGGAACGTGAACCCGGAATCGTCATAATCAATGCCCCAATTGACGGCGGATACGATCTCAAAGATCCCCATTGCGGTGAAACCCCCGAACACGACGCCCAATATCAGCATCAGCAAAGCATCCTTGTTCAGGAAAATCAGTGAGGCGATCAAGAAACCGGCAAAGAGTACCGTCCCGACGATCCCCACCCAAAAAGCAAAGCGCGGCATTCGCACCTGGTTCGCAGTCGGCGTCTGCTTTTTTTTGATGTTTTTAACGAGAATCGGAAGTATGATAAGGAGCAGTATCATTGTGATTGCGGATGAGATGGCACTGGACATGTCAATTAACCCCCGCTGAATATTTACCCTCATTGTAAAGGATTTCAAGGTATCCTTCAACGCATACCAAACAAAAAGAGGCTCTTTGAGCCTCCTTGTTTCGTTGTATTGATCTTATTCTACCGTCACCTTTTCGCAGGTGGCAAGTGCATACTCCGACCATTCGTTGCCGATGCCGGGCAACTCGGGCGGCGAGAACATGCCGCCTTCAGGCTGGTAGTCATACTTGCACAGCTCCCGGTGGATCGGCGCCAAATTGTTCATATGGTTTTCATGGATTACGAAATTCGGGATGGAGCATTCCAGATGCAATGCCACCGCGGTAGAAAGCGGACTTGCACAAACGTGCGCCTGCACGCCGATGTCGTATGTGTGCGCCATGTCGCAGATCTTCTTGCCTTCGGTAAGCCCGCCGGTATTGCCCAGATCGGGCTGAATGACCTGCACAGAGAGGTTTTCAAAATACGGCATATACTGCCAACGGGTATACACACGCTCGCCCAGCGCAATCGGGATGTTCAACTGGTCATGGATCTGCTTTGTCAGCTTTGGCGTAGGCGTATTGGGCTCTTCAAAGTAGAAGATATTGTACTTTTCCACGCGCTTTCCAATTTGCACGGAGGATAGCGCGTCGGTATGCGAATGCATCTCCATGATTAAATCGCGCTTGGGACCTATGGCCTCGCGCACGGCCGCCACCCGTTCCTCGATCATATCCAAATACCCTGCACCCAACAACCGCGTCCACTGTTCAACCCCCAGCTGTTTGCCGTTGCTGTCATAGGTGAAGAAGTCGAATTTCACTGCGTCGTACCCGTCCGCCACGGCTTTTTTCGCCACGTTTGCGTAATCTTCCGTCTTGAAAGCAAGCGTGCGCTCCGGTCCCCAGCCAAACTGCAGCTGGCTTGCGTACGCACGCAGCTTATCGCGCCGCTTACCACCCAGAAGCTTATAAATAGGTACGCCAAAGAACTTTCCCTTGATGTCCCACAATGCGATGTCGATTGCGCTGATGCCCGCAAATACCACGGGACCGCCGTTTTGGCCCCAAAATGTGCTCTTGTAAAGCTTGTCCCAGATAATCTCATGGTCCAGCGGATCCATGCCGATGATCAAGCGCGCCATATCCTTTATCATGCCAAACGCTGCGGGAGCGCCGGTATGGATCGCCATCGCCGCTTCCCCGTCGCCATATAATCCCTCGTCGGTATAAACGCGGCATACGACCGGCCGCAGCGCCGACGGAACCCTTGTTTTCAGCTGCATGACATCCACTTTGGTGATCTTCATGAACTTTCCCTCTTTCTTGCCAAAGGACTTTAGTATTCGGTAGTACCATAGCGACTGTATGCAAATACTTCATCCTGCCTGCCGCGGGCTATTTGTTCGTATTCTCCAGCGTCCGCAATTGCAGAAATTGTTCCTTGCCTTCCGCCCAGTTCTTCAAATTAATCAGCCGTTCCCCGTGGTCGCCGTGCTCCTGGTTGTCAAACGCACTCTGCAGGTTTTCGCACGGCAATGAAGGACAAAACCCACAATGGGCGTATCCTTTGTCCATCGCACATGCGGCAATCTTGCATTGCCCCCAGAAGGGTCTGCTTTGGCAGGCGATGCACCCCGGACAGTTCGTTTTTTCCTTCCATTCGCATACGCCGCAATAACTGCCACACACGGCCATCATCTGTTTGTCCATTGGTTGCTCCTCCATTCAGTCCATATATTCTTTCTTTGGAATATCATTCACAAAAGTCGATAGTAAATCTTCTTTCCCTCTAATTCGTTTAAAAAATCAATAAGCTTTTCCATGCTTTACACCTCAATTTAATTTATCATAGAAAAGCTATCGATAAAAGCATGATTGCATCTGCGAGATATTTTAGAATTTGCATATACAAAGGGATGTACAATCGTACATCCCTTTCATTTCAGGCATTTATCAATGGGATCTTAACGGATAAAATCGAATTTCACGGCAATGCCCGACAGAAGTTCCTTTGCCGTGGTAGCGCGGCTTATATCTTCATGCACCGCATGATCCTTTCCCATTACCTCCCCGGATCCCACCAGCACAGGCGTTACTTCCCCACGCACGGCTTTGGGATCAAGCACAGCTTTCCACAGCATGGAAGGTTGCCCATTGACATCGTTATACCCTGCGTCTGTACTTTTAAGCCCCTGCTTATAGTAATCGTTGTAATCGTAAGATGCGTTGGCTTCGACATAGAGCGTCAATTTCTTCCCCGCAAATGCGTCGGGAATGTTGCACAGTATATTTGCTTGGTTAGAGGTTGTGGCGCCTGATATCGTATCCACCTTGGCTTCGCGTATGCCTGACCAGATCGGCAATACCATAGCGCGTTCGGTTCCCCAATTGCTTTTGGCGATTTTGTTGGTAACAAACAATGTAGCGCGGTTTCCTGCTTCATCCTCTACCCATACGGCATAGGTGGGTGCATACTTCAATCCCTTGCTATAGGTAAAGGAGATGGCTACATTGGGCTTCGTGGTATCTATGGTCTTTTTTGAGCATCCCGCAACAAGCGCTGCGGCACATAGAAACAAGACAATCGATATGAAACGCTTTTTCACCGCATATCCTCCTGCCAATGCTTTGCATTATAATTGGATCGAGCAAACACAAGCATACGTCCTGTATTGTGTGTGGCAATGATTCGGTTCATCCTGTGATGAACAAAGGCGGCAAGCTGATGCTTAACTGTTTTACAGGTTAAGCATGAACTTACCGCCTCTTCATCCCATGTTAACTTACTTAATCTCGACGGTGGCGCCGGCTTCAACGAACTTCGCCTTGATGCTCTCGGCTTCTTCCTTGGAGACCGCTTCCTTGATGGTATGGGGTGCGGTGTCGACAAGGTCCTTAGCTTCCTTCAAACCGAGGTTGGTCAGCTCGCGGACGACACGGATGACCTTGATCTTCTCAGCGCCGGCTTCCTTGAGGACGACGTCAAATTCAGTCTTCTCTTCGACCACTTCCGCTGCGGCGGCAGCTCCGGGAGCTGCGGCGACGGCGGCGGCGGGTGCGGCCGCGGATACGCCAAAGCGCTCTTCAAGGGCTTTTACGAGCTCGGAGAGCTCCAGCACTGTCATGGATTCGATAGCTTGCATAATCTGCTCTTTGTTCATTGTAATGTATCCTCCCTAAAATTTGTGTTGCGCCCTGGGCGCTGTTTTGTGAATTTCTTTTGTTGGGTTCTTGGTACCCATGGTTCCGGGATTCTTAATCCCTTTCAAGCTGTATGCCTCATGCACCTTTCTTTTCGGCAATCGCATTGAGGGTATACAGAAGGCCGCGCATGGTGTTGCTTAGAACGCCCACAAAGTTCGCGATCGGTGCGTTCATGCTGCCCAGCATTTTGGCGACGAGAACTTCCTTCGGCGGCAGATCCGCCAAGGCCTGTACGCCCGCTGCGTTCACCACTTTGCCGCTGACGATACCGCCCTTGATCTCGGTCTTCTTAGAGCTCTTGATGAACTCCGTGATGAGTTTGGCGGGAACGACCGCGTCGTTGATGCCAAATGCGACGGCGGTGGGACCGGAAAGATAGGGATCCAGCCCTTCGATGCCCACTTCCTTGGCCGCCAAATTGATCATGGTGTTCTTGAGCACCTGATACTCGACGTTCTGCGCGCGGAAGATGTTGCGAAGTTTGGTCACTTCCTCCACCGTCAATCCGCGGTAATCGATGAGCACCGCACTCTGGCAACGTTTGAGCTTATCCACGATTTCGGCGACGACGGCTTGTTTGGCTTGCATTGTTGCTTCTTTCACTGTTTCACCTCCGATTGGTTAAAACAAAACCCTCGGAACAGCGTTCCGAGGGCAAACAAACAGGTTACATGCGTATCCCTTTGATGCAAGTCCTCGGCTGGCTGGAATTTTAAGCGCTTTTGGCGCGCCGGCTGTCTACGGGTTGCGTATTTGGTTGTAAAGCGCATTCAGTATAGCGCGATGTGCGCTATCTGTCAACTACATGAAGCGCAGGGTGTTGAGCTTGATGCCGGGGCCCATCGTGCTTGAGAGCACAACGGAACGAAGGTAGGTACCCTTCGCAGCCGATGGTTTGGCCCGAACGATCGCGTCCATTAGCGTGCGGATGTTCTCCTCAAGCTGTTCAGCCGTAAACGATGCCTTGCCAACGGGAACGTTCACGATGGACGTCCTGTCCACACGGTATTCGACTTTACCGGCTTTGATCTCGCCGATGGTCTTTGTCAGGTCGGTTGTGACCGTTCCGCTGCGCGGGTTCGGCATGAGACCGCGCGGTCCAAGGATACGGGCGATGCGGCCCACCAGACCCATCATGTCCGGTGTGGCTATCGCTGCGTCAAAGCCCAGCCAGCCGCCCTGGATCTGTGCGATCAACTCTTCGCCGCCAATGAACTCGGCGCCTGCTTCTCTGGCTTCCGCAGCCTTATCCTCTTTGCAGAAGACCAATATGCGGATCTTCTTACCGGTGCCGTGCGGCAATACCACGGCGCCGCGAACCTGCTGGTCCGCATGGCGCGGGTCGACGCCCAGGCGTACGGAAATGCCAACGGTCTCATCGAACTTCGCCTTGGCGGTCTGCTTGACCAAAGCCACAGCTTCGTTCGTATCATACCCTTTGCTCTTATCGAACAGCTTCAGGCTGTCTTGGTAATTCTTTCCCCGTTTCATTCTAATCCTCCTTGTGGTTATAGCGCAGTGTACCTGCTCCCACGTACTGCCTATTCGGCAACGACAACGCCCATGCTGCGGGCTGTGCCTTTTACCATACTCACCGCGGCTTCCAACGAAGCGGCGTTAAGATCGGGCATCTTTGTCTTGGCAATCTCCTCAACCTGCGCGCGGGTGATGGTGGCCACCTTGTCCCTGTTGGGACGTCCGCTTGCGGTCTGGATGCCGACTGCCTTCTTGATCAACACAGCGGCGGGCGGCGTCTTGGTGATGAAGGAGAAAGAGCGGTCGGAATATACCGTGATGACGACGGGAATGACCAGCCCGACATCCTTGGCTGTACGCTCGTTAAACTCCTTGCAGAATGCCATGATGTTCACGCCGTGCTGGCCCAGCGCGGGGCCGATCGGCGGCGCAGGCGTGGCCTTGCCTGCGTTGACCTGTAATTTGACGAATCCGGTAACCTTTTTGGCCATGTTGCACCTCTTTTTAAAATGTGGTCAAAGCGGGGAGACTCCCCTCCCACAAACAAACGCCAGAAGCGTGTGTTTTCTTCCTTATACTTTGTGCACCTGCACAAAGTCGAGCTCCACCTGCGTATCGCGACCGAACATGGAGACCATAACCTTGAGTTTCTGGCGATCCTTGTTGATTTCGGTGATGACGCCTGCAAAGCCTTCCAACGGGCCGGAAGTGATGGTAACGTTCTGTCCCACCTCGACATCCAGCACGATCGAGACGTTCTCCACGCCCGTCATCCGCACTTCCGTATCGGTAAGCGGAATCGGGCGGCTGCCCGGGCCCACAAAGCCTGTGACGCCGCGGGTATTGCGCACGATGTACCAGCTCTCGTCGGTCAGGATCATCTTGACCATGACGTAGCCGGGATACACCTTTCTGGCAACGGTTTTGCGCTTTCCGTTTTTAATCTCGATGGTATCCTCCATCGGCACCTTGACCTCATGGATCAAATCCTGCATGCCGCGGTTCTCCACCGATTTTTCCAAATTGGCCTTAACCTTGTTCTCATATCCGCTGTACGTATGCACAACATACCAGAGCGGTTGTGTATCCGGCGAAGCATTCTGTGAATTTGAAGGGGTCACGATTACACCTCCCCTAGCCGGTGATGAGTCTTAGCAACTCCGTGAAGCCAAGATCCAACAGGCCTACAACCACGGCTAAGATGGTCACAAACGCCAGCACGATGCCGGTGTATTTGGCAAGGTCCTTCTTGCTCGGCCATGTCGCCTTTTTCAATTCCGCAATCATTTCCCGGAAATATTTGACAATCCGGTCAATGCGGTATCCAAGCTTGCCGCGCCTGGCGGGCTTGGCGGTCGCCTTCTGCTGCTTGTCCTTGGCATCCTTGGAAATCTGCTTCGTGTCCTTGGCGTCTTTCCCCTTGGACGGAAGCTTGCCCGTATCCTTGGACAGCTGTTTCGCCTTGGCGTCCGGCTTGTTGACTTTGTCTTTTGCCATGGTGTTCACTTCCTTAGCGGATGCTCTGCATTAACGGGTTTCCCTGTGTGCGGTTTGCTTCTTGCAAAAGCGGCAGTACTTGTTCGCTTCCAAGCGTTCCGGGTTGTTCTTCTTGTTCTTCATGGTATCGTAGTTGCGCTGTTTGCATTCCGAACACGCCAACGTGATTTTCACGCGCATGCTGAACACCTCCTGATGGATTAAAAAGTCTGCACGATAAATAAAGCCCCCCTAAGGGGATTCCTGATAGAAGATACCATATAGACGGGTTGCTGTCAACGATTTTTTATAAGAGAAAGCGGCGTGCTCATCAAAAAATCCCGCATTTCAAGCGGCTTTTTCACTCGTTGCATTCTTATGATATAATAAACGTAATAACTGTACAAGTTGGGGGAACGGTCATGAAGCGACAGGCGTTTATCGATTATCTCACTGGCAAGCCCGCAAAGCGTATTCCCGGCTCTTTCTGGTTCCACAATACCGAGGAAAAATGGGAAGGTGAATCCGCGAAAAAGGCCCACCTCGATATGATCGAAGCCACAGACATCGATTTTTTGAAGATCATGGACGAGATCCGCTTTACCTTCCCCGATATCAAAACGGCATCGGACTGGGATCATTACCTGCCGCCAAAGCGCAACGCCTGGCATTATGAAAAGCAGTTCGATGTGATCAAGAGGATCACCGACGCGATTGCCGGCGGCATGTTCACGTATACCACTATCTTCTCCCCGCTTCGCTGCGTCGGCATGCCCTGTGGGTACGAGATGATTGAGACCCATATGGCGCAAAACCCGAAGGGCGTTGATAAGGCGTTTGCCGCAATGGCAGAGTCGCTTTCCCAGTATGCGGTCGATTGCATGGCCGCAGGTGCCGATTCGATCTATTTTTCAACAAAGGGCGCCGAGCACGGCCGATTCCCAAAAGAGGTGTTTGAAGCGATCGTGCTGCAGCATGACTTGGAATTGTTCAACGCAGTCTGCGAGGCGACGCCATACGCGATGCTGCACATCTGCGGCTTTGACATGGAGCTGCCATATTATTACAACTGGCCGGGAATGGCCGTGAACTGGGACGTACACAACAACACGCTCAAGCTGCATGAAGGGGCGAAGCTGTTCCGCCATCCCGTGCTGTGCGGCGGCATGGACGACAGGTCCGGTGAGCTTGTGGACGGATCCGACGAACAGGTCGAGCAGAAAGTGCAATCCGTCGTGGAATCGTTTTTGGCAGACAACTCCGGCAAGCGCATGATCTTGGGTGCCGACTGCACGCTGCCTACCGAAGTGGATTTTCACCGGATCCGCGTCGCATTGGCAAAGCTTCGGACCTATTCGCTATAACGCGGGTACTTTGGAATAAATCCCTCTCTTTCACCCATACTAACCGAAGTTCATACAAGGAGAGTACGGATGAAGAACAACAAGAGCAGGCTGAAGGATCGGCCAAGGACAAACGCAAAGCGCAGCAATATGGAAATCGACGACCAGGCCAAGAGCAAGCCCACGCCCGAGAAGTACGACCGCGAATCCGATGGAGGCAACGCATGAATACAGTGCAATTTCAGGTCTCGGGAATGGTCAACCAACAGGGCAGGACGCAGATGAAAAACGCACTGGAGAAGCTTTCGGGTGTGAACTCGGTTGCAATCGATCTGAAAGATGGTACCGTTTCGGTGGGCTTCAACGATCCGGCGACACAATGGGATATCGCCGATTGCATTTTGGACACGGGATTTACCATTGAGCAATAGACGGGGCAGGATTGTTTTATGAAAGACGGTCTAATGGAATTGTTTACAGCCATCGAAGGGCATTTGCTTAAGGACGAGCGCCCCTCCGTTTACCTCGAGCACGCGGCGGAACTGCCGGAATTTGGCAGCCATCCGTTCTTGATGCTGTTAAGGTTGAAGGGTTCGCCGCAGCCTCCCAAATACCACCCCGAAGGGGACGTGTGGAAACATACCATGCTGGTCATCGATGAGGCTGCCGAGCGCAGGGATCAAAGCAATGATGCGCGCACCTTCATGTGGGCGGCGCTGCTGCACGACCTTGGCAAGCCGGGCACGACGAAGATCAGGAACGGAAAGATCATCTCCTACGGGCATGACACGTTGGGCGCAAAATTGGCACGCGAGTTTTTGCAGTTCTTCAGCTGTGACGAGAGTTTCATTGAGGAAGTCGTGAAGCTTGTTCAATGGCACATGCAATTGCTCTACTTTGAAAAGTCGCTTCCATTTTTTAAAGAAGCGGAGCTACGGGAAAATGCAAACATCGATGACGTCGGACTGCTGAATCTGTGCGATAGGATCGGCAGGAAGAATTCGGATAAACAGCAGGAACAACAAAGAGTAGATCGGTTTGTTCGCAAACTAAAAGGCGATTCGTAAAATCGCCTTTTTCTTTTTATAATTCTGTTTATAACGCAGCAAAGAAAGCCTTTAAATCCGCCTTGACATCCTGCGGCAGCAATGTGTCCCTAACACCGCGTACCGCTCCTTCCAGCCCGTAGAGCATGTGCAGGCAGGCAGTAGGGTCTAATAGACGGATGCGCATAAATGCCTGTTTGCTGCCAATCGCCCTCAAATCATCCGCCGTTTCAATACCGGCTTCCATCAACAGCTTTTCGGCTACCTTCCCGATGTTCGGCAATTGCTGCAACGATCCCATATTTTTTCTCCTTATATCATTCATTGAATACTTTTTTCTTTCCATTGTAATCTTAGTGTACAAGATAAATCCTGTAAATGCTAACTGATCACAGTGACTATATTGTACATATTATTCTTTCTTCTGCTTAATCCATCTGAAGGCTTAATTTTTCAATTGATGAAAGAATTGAACATTTTTCTATACATAACTTGAATTTACAGTTGCAAATAACAATAATATAAATTGGAGATCGGACTAAGTCAAAAGCCCGAATGAAAAGCGAGTATCGTGCAAATTACTTCAAGGAGGAAGACTGCCATGTCAGGAACAGAGATCAAAAGCGTAACGGCGCGACAGGTGATGACCCGCAGGCACCATCCAGGTGTCGAAGCAACGGTAGTGACGGAGAATGGAGCAGAAGGCGTTGCCGTATGTACGGCGGGTGTCTCCGTCGGGACACACGAGATAAAATTCTCTTATGACGGCGGAGTCCGATGGGAAGGCAAAGGCGTACAAGGCGCCGTAGACAACGCGAACAATGTGATCGCTCCCAAATTGATCGGGTTGAACTGCGCAAACCAATGGGCAATTGACCAGGCTATGCTGGATATATGTCCTGACGCCAAAGTAACGCTGGGCGGCAATGCTGTTGCGGCGGTATCTGCAGCTGCACTGAAAGCGGGCGCCAAAGCCTTGGACATTCCGCTGTACCAGCATATCGGAGGGGCAAATGCAATGTATCTGCCCGTTCCCGGGATCATCGCGGCCATCGGCAGCGAGCGTTACGGCGGCGACGTCAGACGTTCAGGCGGCAAGCCCTCCTATGCCCTGATGTGCTACGGGTTCGATACATTTTCCGACGCTTCGTATGCCGGCTGGGAGCTGGATACAAAATGGCGCAAGGTATTAAGCGATAAGTTCGACCTTTCCGTCGGCGGCGGCGGAGCCGGCATGCCAAACTTCCCGAGGGGGCTCTTCAAGAGCGACCGCGAGATTTGGGATCTGATGGTGGATACCATTGACAAGGCCGGATATAACGGCAAGGTAGGCATTCAAGTGGACATCGCCGCCGATACGTTCTACAACCAGGAAGACGGGATATATTACGGCCTGTTGAGCGCAGAACCCAAGACGCGCGACGATCTCTTGAGACTGTATGAAGAAATGGTTGCCAATTGGCCGTTTGTGGACATTGAAGATCCGTTCAACGAAAACGATTATGAAAGCCATGCGGAGCTGGTCAGGCGCGTTGACATCCAGATCGTTGGCGACGACCTGTTCACCACCAACCCCGAGCGCGTGGCATACGGCATTTCAAAGGGCGCCGCAAACACCGTATTGCTCAAGGTTAACCAGGTTGGCACCATCACAGAGGCGCTGGAGATGATACAGCTGGCCTATAAGCACAACTACGGCGTCATGCCTTGCGAGAGCCGAGGCGAAGGAGATGCGATCGCTGATTATTGCGTGGGCATCAACGCGGGATCGGTGAGAGAGAGCGCTATTGGCGACGCAGGCAACCGCTTTTTGAAGATCGAGGCCGAGTTAGGCAGCCGCGCCAAGTTCATCGGTGCGAAAGGATTTAAGGGCAAACGGTTCCAAAGCTGAAATACTGCCAGGAGGGAACGACCGTGCGAATTAAAAATGCCACCGATCTGACCTCTCACGGGGACATAACAGGCCGTAGTGACATGGTAGCAATCCTTGAAGCAGGGCTACAGGCGGCCGACCCCTACAACAACACCAAACGGCTGATCAAACGCGAAGGCGACAAGCTTTATATCGGCAATACCGATTTCGAGGCGAATGACGATCCGAGGAGCGGCATCGACGTCATTGACCTCCATCAAATCGACCGGATTTTCGTTGTGGGCGCAGGAAAGGGATCGCAGCGCGTAGGCCTTGCATTGGAAGAAGTGCTGGGCGAACACCTCACCGGCGGACATCTGATCGGCAAACACGGCGACGAGATCATCGTGAAGAAGATTGGCGTCACGCTGGCGGGACACCCGACACCGGACGAATACTGCTGCATCGGCTGCCGCAGGATACTGGAATTTGCCAAAGATATAACCAATCGCGATCTTGTATTTACGGTGGGCGCCAACGGCTTCTCCTCGCTGCTAACGCTGCCGCCTGACGGCATCACGGTAGATGAAGTTAAAGAACTGACCTATATGATGCAGATTGAAAAGGGCGTAGCCACCGAAGAGCTGAACACCATCCGAAACCACATCGATCTGATGAAGGGCGGACGTTTCTCAAGGTATTTCGCTCCTGCAAAGATGGTGCATATCGAAGCCATCGATATCGGGAATGCGCGGGCTGGGGTCCACGCCAACTTCCACGATATGCTGAAAAACAACATCTGGCTTCACAATTTGTGCGAAGGTTCCACGTTTGAGGATGCGATTAGAACCCTCAAATTCTGGGATGCTTGGGAGTTGACACCGCTGTCCATCCGGCGGCACCTCGAAGGGGCACGCCCCGAAGATGAAACAGTTAAATACGACGAATTTATGAAAATGGATTTTCGAGTCTTTGGCATCATGCCGAAAGACAAAACGATTTTCCCCGCTGTCAAACAAAAGGCCGCGGAGTTGGGTTATACGCCTTATCTTTTCGCGGAATTTCTGCGATTGGAGGCAAGCCAAGCCGGGCTTGCCATATCCAACATAGCCTGCACCATCCAGGATGTCCATGAACCTGTGAGCCCTCCTTGCTGCCTGATTTCCGGCGGAGAATTACTGGTGACGGTCGGAGACGAACTGGGTGTAGGCGGCAGAAACCAGGAATACGTGCTGTCCGCAGCGCTGAATATCGGCGGGAGGAACATCGTGTTCGGTGCCGTCGACACGGACGGGACGGACGGTCCTGGCGGATACATCGCTAACGATGTTCCGGATTGCCTCGCCGGCGGCATCACAGACGGCTGCACACTCCAAGAGGCAAAGGAAAGGCGCGTGGATATACGCGAGGCGCTTAAAACCCATGCCACATCGAAAGCTCTTTGGGAACTCAAAAGCAGCATCCATGCTGAGCACAACATCAGCGTGGGCGATCTCGGCATCGTGCTCATTCGATAATTAAGTCAAAGGGGGAACCCGCCGATGGGCATTCTCAACATGCAGCAGCTCACTTCCCATGGCAACGTACGCGGCAGACAGGACGCTTTGTCGATTCTACAAGCGGCACTTGCAGCAGCCGATCCTTACCACAATGCGATGAACCTTCTGCGCCGTGAGGGCAACATGCTCTATATCGGCAATCCGGAATTTGAGGCAGAAAATGATCCGAATTCCGGTATCGAGATAGTGGACCTTGACAAGATCGGCAGAATCTACGTCGTAGGTGCAGGCAAGGGCGTACAGCGTATTGCAAAAGCGATTGAAGATGTTCTGGGGGATCGTTTGACCGGTGGCCATGTGATCGGAAAGCACGGCGACGAGATCATCCTGACAAGGATCGGAGTGACGCTTGGCGGCCATCCGACCCCGGACGAATACTGCGCGCAGGGCTGCAGAAAGATATTAGAACTCGCAAAAGACATCAAGGAAAACGATTTGGTGTTCACTATCGCCGCAAATGGGGTAAGTTCCCTTCTTACACTGCCTGCGGACGGCATCACCATCGATGAGGTCAAGCAATTGACCCATATGATGCAGATCGAAAAGGGCGTTCCGACATACGATCTGAATACCATCCGCAATCACATCGATCAGATGAAGGGCGGAAAGATCTCGCGTGCTTTTTATCCCGCCAGAATGATGCACATCGTGGCGATCGATGTCAACCGGTACAGCCTTATCAATCCACGGCACGATTACTATCACCTGATGGAAACCAACCGCTGGCTTCACAACCTGCCGGAAGGCACCACATTTTCCGAGGCAGTGGATGTGTTGCATTACTATGACGCTTGGAATTTGTGCCCAAAGTCCATCCGCGACTGTTTGACAAAGGCCGATCCCCGGAACGAGACGGTGAAGTTCGAGGAATTTTCCAAAATGAATTTCCGGGTTTTCGGCATCATGCCCGAACATCTGCATTTCTTGCCCGTGGCGAAGCGCAAAGCGGAAGAACTGGGATATAAGGCGATCCATCTATGCGGCATGCTGCAGGCCGAGGCTAAGGACGCTGCGCTTACCATCGGCGCCATCGCCCGAAGCGTTGAAGAGCGGGGCGAACCGTTCAAACCGCCCGTAGCGCTGTTTACAACAGGGGAACTTTTGGTAACGGTGAACCAGTATAAGGGCGTCGGCGGAAGAAACCAGGAGTATGTCTTGACGGCCGCCACCAAAATTGAGGGCAGCGAAAAGATCGTTTTTTGCGCTGTGGATACAGATGGCACGGACGGCCCCGGCGGGCTTAATTTACCGGGTGCGCCGAATTGCCTTGCGGGCGGCATAGCAGACGGTTTTCTTCTGCGGGACGCCAGGGAGATAGGGGTGGACGTCCGCGAGGCACTCAAGACCCACGCCACATCGGAAGCACTTTGGAGACTCGACAGCGGCATCCATACGAGCCAAAACATCAGCCTTTGCGATCTGGGCATTGTGCTGGTGATGGCATAAATCATTCCAAACATTCAAAGGAGACGGTAAAATGTCAGCGAAGACGATCAAGTCGGTCTGGGCAAGAGAAGTGTACACCCGCCGCGGTCATCCCGGAGTGGAGGCCATTGTCGTGACGCAGAGCGGTGCACAGGGCCGTGCAGTTTGCACATCGGGTATCTCCATCGGCACGCACGAGGTCAAGTTCAATCTGGACGGCGGCAAGAAGTGGAACGGTAAGGGCGTCATGGGCGCCGTAAATAATGTGAAGAACATCATAGCACCGGTACTCATCGGCATGGATGCCACCAAACAGTTCGAAATAGACAACGCGATGCTCGGCATTTGCGAAAACCCCAAGGGCAATATAGGCGGCAACGCGATCGCTGCGGTTTCCGCTGCTGCCCTCAAAGCGGGCGCAAAGGCGCTGGATATTCCGCTGTACCAGCACATCGGCGGCGCCAATGCGATGTATCTGCCGGTGCCTGGCGCGCCCGCTATGGCGGGCAACGAGCGCTTCGGCGGCGGCGTGACAACGCCCGGTGCCAAGCCGACGTATTCATTCATGTGCTACGGATTTGACCGGTATTCCGACGCTTCCTACGCCTGCTGGGAAATCTACCAGGTGTGGAGCAAGCTGATGATGAAGAACAACTATTTCCTCTATCCGGGTTCAACTAATTTCTTTGGTATGCCGCCGGGCGCCATCGAGACCGACGAGCAGTTATGGGAGATGATGGCGGATACCATCCGAAAAGCGGGCTATGAGGGCAAGGCAGGTATCCAGTGTGACTGTGCTTCGGATACCTACTATGACCGTGACGAGAAACTCTACAAGGGACTCTTCACAAAAAAGGACAAGAACCGCGACGAGATGCTCGAACTGTACGTCAACGCCGTCAAGAACTATCCGTTTGTCATCCTCGAGGATCCGTTTTATGAGGACGACTACGAAAGCCACGCACTGCTCAGGCAGTCTGTTGACATTCAGATCGTCGGTGACGACCTTTTTACCACCAACCCCGAACGTGTCGCATACGGCGTCTCAAAAGGTGCCGCAAACACTGTTCTGTTGAAGGTCAACCAAGTCGGCACCATCACCGAGTCGCTTGAGATGATCCAGCTGGCTTACAAACACGGCTATGGCGTCATGCCGTGTGAGAGCCGCGGTGAGGGCGATTCCATCGCGGATTACAGCGTCGGAATCAACGCCGGATCCATCCGCGAGTGCGGCATCGGCGACATCGCCAACCGTTTCCTCGAAATCGAGATGGAACTTGGTTCCAGTGCCAAGTTCATCGGCGCAAAGGGTCTTAAGGGCAAACGCTTCGAAAAGTAAGAACAAGAAAAAGGCCGCCAATTGGCAGCCTACATCGCGTCTATCATCGGAAAAGCTCCGCCTATGCTCTTGCACAGGCGGAGCTTTTTGAATACGTTTTGCCTTCGGATATGTCAGTTTAGAGTGGATAGAACAAGCGTCCACAAAGGCAGCGTTAGGATCGAAAAAACCGTTGAAACGAGCACGGATTTCGCGCAACTGCTCACATCCGATTTGAAATTCAACGCAAAGACGACGGCGCTTGACGCTGTGGGCATCGCGCAATACAGGATGGAAATATTCCGTACAAGCGGATCGATGTTTACCATACGCAACAACAGCAGCGCAAGAAACGGAGCCACCGCAAGTCTGACAAAAGTTTGAAACAGAATCTTCTTGTCCAAAAAGGCATCCTTGAAACCCTTCTGCGGAAGTGCCAATCCCGATATGATCATTCCAAGCGGTGAGGCTGTAGCGGCCAATATCGAAATTGTTTTTGAAACGAAAAATGGTAGCGGGATCCTTAAAAAATAGATGCATAGGCCGATCGGTACGGACAGGACCGCGGGATTGATCAAGGCCTTTTTAATATTGCTCAGTATATATTGCCTTTTTTGTGCTTTGTCCTTCATTGTACCGATGCCTTTGATGAGAAAGCCGCTGAGAATATAGTACGATATTCGAATGGGCACCGTAAAAATGGATATATAGAAAAGGCCTTTTTGTCCGTATAAAGCCTCCATCACGGGAAACGCCATATACGTAAAATTCGGATAAATGATGCCAAAGCGCAATACCTGGGCTTTATCGCCTGCACACTTGGTCAGTCGATTCATGAGGGTTCCGACGAAGAACATGACGACCAATGAAACTGAGGCAATGATGACCAAATCGACGATGTTTATTATATCGTTCGTTGCACTTTCCAATCGCATCGAGTTTATGATCATCGCCGGAAAGATGAATTTGAAAACCAGTGAAGATAGCGAACTTAAGAAATTAGCATCCACCACTTTAAATCTGTTGGCAAAAAAGCCAATGCACATGCAAATCAATAAAATCAACGCAAAATTCAGCGCGTTCATGTTTTTATCCCCTTTTTCCTGCCATACTTTGAGCATACACATTAGCACTAAATATCTATCAATTCTTTTCATTAATTGGTTATTTGTTTGCAAATATTGAGATATCCCGTACAATATTAGAGGAGATCTCTGAAAGGAGAAGACAATGGATAGCTTACAATCTGCCAAACCACGCAATAGGAATATATTTTTTAGGTATAGCTCGGATATGAACTGGAAGATGGATAAATACCATTTCCACGACATGTACGAAGTTTATTATTCATTAACCAACAATGTTGATATTTTTGTGAACGATGTCATCTATCAGGTGTCAAAAGGTACGATTTTGGTTTTCAATACTGCGGATATCCATAGGACCATACCTTTGGATAAAACTCCATACAATCGATTTATCATTCATTTTAACCCCGAATATATGAAAGATCTTTGCACTGCCCAGACCGATCTTTTGGATTGCTTTATCAATCGCGGACCGCAATTTAACCACAGCCTCCATCTTGATTCTGAACAGATGGAGCAATTCGCAGCCTTGGTCGATAAAGCCAAGCGCTATCAAAGCAATGCGTTGTATGGCCAAGATATTTATCTTAAGCTCACGCTTGCCGAAATACTCCTTTTTATCAATCCGCTATATCAGGATAGCATCCGGTGTTTTTCGCAAAAAAGCAAAAGGGAATTCGAAAGAATATATCCGATTCTTCAGCATATTCAGACAAACATTTCAGACAACCTCTCTCTGGACAGTTTGTCCGAAAGATATTTCATCAATAAATTTTACCTGATAAACCTTTTTAAAAAAGCCACCGGATTCACTATTACCGAATATATCATTCAGACAAGGATCATGAAGGCATGCGAACTATTGAAAAGAGGGCTGTCTGTACAGCAGGTTGGCGAGCTGGTTGGGTTTAACGACAACTCGCATTTTATCCGCACTTTTAAAAAGCATGTCGGCTTGCCGCCCAAACGGTACGCACAGCAATTCATATAGATAGTCTCAAACACGAAAGTGATGGGCAAGTCAGGTCAAAGCGCTGCTTTGTGGCGTCTTGGGTAAACGGGAGCTGAGAAAAACTTTTATTAAACCGTTTAATATGATATAATAGAATACAATTGAGGAGTATTCCGTTATCACATGCAGGATTTTGCAGTTGGGAGGTATTGAGATGAAAATTCCGACAGAGATAAAAGGCCGTAAGTGTTACGATCATCTGGGCGGTAAACTGGGGTCAGCCCTATTTGATTTTTACCTCCAAAACGGATGGATTACCTTGGAAGAAGGCAAGTCGACGGTCTATGCACTCACCGAGAAAGGCAAAGCAGAATTCGAGAAGATGGGTGTAAAGTTCTAACAATTGAGAAAGCAAAGGAAAAACGTCACCAAATGGGTACTTTCGTCTTTTTTACTGTATAAACAGAGCTCATGGGCATTATTCAAAAGGGACCGCAAGTGCGGTCCCTTTCTACAACCTATTTCCTATAGCTCCCAATCGATCCGCTATCCTTCAAAACGACGTCATGTGCGCCGCCCTCGACGATGCTGGTGGCGGAGACGAGCGTCAACCTTGCCTTTTGCTGCAGCTCGGGAACGGTTACAGCCCCGCAGTTGCACATCGTAGAGCGCACTTTGCCCAGCGTAAGCCCAACGTTGTCCTTGAGGCTTCCGGCATAGGGCACATAGGAATCCACGCCTTCTTCAAACGAAAGACCCTGTGACCCGCCCAGGTCATATCGCTGCCAGTTGCGTGCGCGGTTACTGCCTTCGCCCCAGTATTCCTTCATATAGCTGCCGTTGATGACCACCCTATTTGTCGGGCTCTCGTCAAAACGGGCAAAATAGCGGCCCAGCATCAGGAAATCCGCACCCATCGCCAGCGCCAGCGTCACATGGTGGTCGTGCACGATGCCGCCGTCGGAGCAAACCGGGATATAGACACCCGTCTGTTCGTAGTAGAGATTTCTTGCCTGGCATACGTCGATCAACGCCGTGGCTTGTCCACGCCCGATGCCCTTCTGCTCGCGCGTGATGCAGATGGACCCTCCACCGATGCCGACTTTCACAAAATCCGCGCCGGCGTTTGCCAAAAATCGGAATCCCTCGCCGTCCACCACGTTTCCAGCGCCGCATTTTACGCTATCGCCGTACTTCTCGCGGATGAATGCAAGCGTTTGTTGCTGCCATTCGGAAAACCCTTCGGAGGAATCTATGCAGAGCACATCCGCTCCCGCTTCGACCAGCGCGGGCACACGGTCTTTGTAATCGCGCGTGTTGATGCCTGCGCCAACGACATACCGTTTCTGCTCGTCCAGAAGTTCAAGCGGGTTGCTCTTATGCGATTCATAGTCCTTGCGAAACACGAGATATAAGAGGTTGCCATCGTCGTCCACGATGGGCAGCGTGTTTAGCTTGTGATCCCAGATGATGTCGTTTGCCCGGCTCAGCGTGGTGTTCTTGGGCGCATAGATTAAATCCTTGAGCGGCGTCATGAATTCCGAGACCTTCGTGTCCAATGACATGCGGCTAACACGGTAATCGCGGCTTGTAACGATGCCCAGCAGCTTGCCGTTTGTACTGGCGTCGGATGTCACTGGCACCGTGCTGTGCCCGGTCTTATCCTTGAGCTTGAGGACGTCCTGCAACGTCATATCCGGGCTCACGTTGGAATCCGACACCACGAACCCCGCCTTGTACGCCTTGGCACGGGCCACCATCGCAGCCTGGCTCTGAATGCTCTGCGAACAATAGATGAACGCGATGCCGCCCTCCTTAGCAAGCGACACCGCCATCTTTTCGTCCGAAACGGACTGCATGATGGCGGAGGTGAGAGGTATATTCATATGAAGCGCCGCTTCTTCGCCTTTTTTATATTTCACGACAGACGTGCGCAAACTTACGTTGGACGGTATGCATTTCGCCGAGGAGTACCCCGGGATCAACAGGTATTCGTTGAAGGTTCTCGAAGGTTCATCAAAATAGTACGCCATCGTCTTCTCTCCTTTGTCCCTCGGTTATCTAAACAGGCCTTTTGAACGATCCCTTTGTATTCTGACCATTGTAGCGGCGTAAAACCAAAAGCACAAGGGAACAAATGTTCCTTTGTGCTTTTTATTTTATATATCTCTTTTGCTATTGCAACTGGCTTTTCTCTTCGCTACGCTCCGATAAACTGCTCCATCAGCCGGCGCAGTTCATCCGCTTCCTGTTCCATCTTTTCAAGATCGGGGCCTTCGATCATGATGCGGATCAGGTGTTCCGTGCCGCTGGGTCTAATCAACACCCTTCCGCAATCGGCGTACGCTTCCTGCAACGCATTTACCGCATCTGCAATTTCGACGTATTTCTGCTTGCAATCCGCTTTTACCTTTGCGCCGGTGAGCACCTGCGGCAGTATGCGGATGTTTTTACGAAGTTCCGAGAGCGGCATGCGCGCCTTCTGCAGTACACCAAGAAATGCGATGGCGGTCTGCATACCGTCACCCGTGGTGGATCTGTCCGGCAGAAGCACATGGCCACTCTGCTCGCCACCCAAATTGTAGTCGCCTTCTTGCATTGCCTCGTGGACATACCTGTCGCCTACGGCTGTCTTGACCAGATGAATGCTGTGCGGGCGCAAGGACAGTTCCAAGCCCATGTTGCTCATCTGCGTGACGACGACGCAGTCCTTTTTAAGTTTTCCTTCCTCTTTCATCGACAAGGCCAAAAGCCCTATGATGACGTCACCGTCGACCAGCTCTCCCTTTTCATCGCAGGCGATGAGCCTGTCGGCGTCGCCGTCAAAGGCAAGGCCTATGTCCGCGCCCAATTCCACAACGGCCTTCTGCAGGCTCTTGGGATGGGTGGATCCGCAATGCTCGTTGATATTCAGCCCGTTTGGTTCACAATGCATTTCATGGACGGTTACGCCCAGTCTGTTGAACAATGCGGGAGCGATGTGAGAGCTTGCGCCATTGGCGCAGTCCAACACGACGGTCATGCCGATGAGCGGACGTTCCACCTGGCTGAACAGAAAATCCATGTACATGCTCTCCGCACCGTCGATGCGAAGATGCCTGCCGACGTTGGGGTTTCTCTTCTGCCCCTCGTTGACCAACAGTGCCTCAATCTCATCTTCCAGTGCGTCCGGAAGCTTTTCTCCGTTTGAATCGAAGAACTTGATGCCATTGTACACAACGGGATTGTGCGAAGCGGAGATGACCACACCCGCGTCATATTGAAGCTGCCGCACAAGATAGGCAATGCCCGGTGTCGGCAACACGCCCACGGATACGGCATTGGCTCCGGCGGAAAGGATGCCCGCGATCAAAGCGCTCTCCAGCATATCGCCTGAAATGCGCGTATCCATTCCGATCAAAATCCGTGGCTGAGCGCTGTTGCGGCAGATCACAAGGGCAGAGGCCCTGCCCAAGGCAAATGCCAATTCTCCAGTCAATTCCACGTTCGCGATACCGCGTACGCCATCGGTTCCAAACAATGAACCCATCGGTTACCCCTCCATTATTTAGGCTGTGCAATGCTTTCCTTTAATTCGGATGCGGCAATCGCACCGTCCGCACAGGCGGTTATGATTTGCCGGAGCCGCTTGCTGCGGATGTCTCCCGCCGCATAGACCCCGTTTAGGTTCGTCTGCATCGTTTCCGGATCGGTGAGGATATATCCGTTATCATCCAGGTTGACTTGGCCATAGACGATCTCGCTCTGCGGCATAAAGCCGATGGCGAGAAACACTGCGTCACACGGTATCGTCATCTGCGCCTTATCCGCAGTGCTCTGCAACAAAACGCCTTCCACACGTTCCTGCCCCAGAATGCGGACCACGACGTTCTCCATTGCAAGCTCTATGTTCGGGATGCCATACAGCCTATCGACCACCGTTTGCGCGGCGCGGAACTGATTTCTCCTGTGAATGATCGTCACCTTTTTGCAGATCTGGCTTAAATACAACGCTTCGGTCACGGCGGCGTCGCCGCCACCTACAACGACAACCTCCCGGTTCCGGAAGAAAAATCCGTCGCATGTCGCGCAGTAGCTAACACCCATACCCTTGAGTTCCTCTTCGCCGGGTACATTGAGCTTTTGCGGCTGCCCACCCATGCATAATATGACGCCTTTGCATTCGATGGTTCGTGAATCTGTTCGAACCGTCTTTACATCGGCTTTAAGGTTCAGTTCCAAAACCTGCTCAGTTATGATTTCAACGCCATGGCTTTTCGTCTGCTTGAGCATGCGCTCCATCAGCTCAAATCCGCCGATCCCGTCGTCAAACCCAGGATAGTTCTCCACAAGGTGCGCTGTCGCCGCATTGCCGCCCGGCACCTTGTCCTCCACTACGATGACAGAAAGGCCCGACCGCGCGGCATAGACTGCCGCCGTCAATCCGGCAGGTCCCGCCCCCAAAACAACAACGTCTACCATTTCGTTTCCCCCCTGCACAAACCAACTTACAACAATGGTATTATAAGCCTTATCGTTAACGAATTTATACCAAGTTTAATCCTTTTCGGCATTTTTCACGACACAAACAGCAAAATGTGGCAATAGAATGCAATTGGTTTTACTCGCTGTGATAATGGCCTGTGATAGATTCACATGCCATATTATCGTATAATCATGGCATCAGCACGTCAACCCTGTTTCATTCTTTGAAGCAGTATGTTTTTCCTCTTGACAAACCGCACACGGTTTTCAAGCTATTTATTTCTGTTTCCGGTAAAAAAGGACCGCTGAATTCCAGCGGTCCTTCAATTTCCCTGCAACGGTTAGCGTTTGCTGAACTGCGGTGCTCTACGGGCTGCTTTCAAGCCGTACTTCTTGCGTTCCTTCATGCGCGGATCGCGGGTCAAGTAGCCCGCTTTCTTCAGCATAGTGCGGAACGTTTCGTCTGCCTGCAACAGCGCGCGGGCTATGCCATGGCGGATGGCGCCGGCCTGGCCGGTCGTACCGCCGCCCTGAACGTTGACGAACACGTCATATTTGCCGTCCAGTTCCAACAGCGCCAACGGCGCCTTGGCTTCCATGATTAGCGTTTCAAGGCCGAAATACTCATCCAACGGGCGCTTGTTGATGATAAACGCACCGTTGCCTGCAATCAAACGTACGCGGGCCACGCTCTTCTTGCGCCGGCCAACTCCGAGATATTGCGCTTTTGCTGCCATCGTTGTGCGTCCTCCTTACATTTCAAGCGGTTCGGGCATCTGTGCGCTGTGCTGATGCTCCGGTCCCGTGTAGACCTTGAGTTTTCTGAACATTTCGCGGCCGATCGCGTTCTTGGGCAGCATGCCCTTGACGGCGAGTTCAAACGCGAATGCGGGCTTTTTCTGCATGAGCTCACGGTAGGAAGTTTCCTTTAAACCGCCCGGATAGCCGGTGTGGTGACGGTAGGTCTTATTGTCCAGTTTATGGCCGGTAAAGACCACTTTGTCTATGTTAACCACGATCACATGATCGCCCAAACAAACATGTGGCGTAAAATCAGGCCTATGCTTTCCACGAAGGATATAGGCAACACGGCTTGCCAGACGCCCGAAGGTCTGCCCTTGTGCGTCCAAGACATACCATTTGCCGGAAGCATTGCCGCTTGGCATATAGGTTTTCATCGGATGTGTCCTCCCAAAATTGCAAAAAGCAGGTGAGCAGTCCGTTTTTGCATCGAAAATCGCTTTTGGTTCCCGTTTTGCTCCGGGGCAGGGACAAAATGGGACTTATATATTTTATCTAATAGCCCCAAACCTGTCAATAAGTATTTACTATCTAAAGAACTTTTACCATCTGGCAGGTTTTTACCTATCAAGATGCTTTTACTGTCTGACAGGTTTTAACCTGTCAACAGGTTTTTACCTATCAGGCAGATTTATACCATCTGACAGGTTTTGACCTGTCAAGCGGGATTTTCTTTTCTTTCTCTTTAGAGTTCTCCGCTTAGCAGCGTTTCAAACAGACGCATATCGCTCTCGTGCTCCCCATAGAACACATGCATGAGCATCAAACCCTGCGGCGGCGCAGTAAGTCCTCCGCAAAGCCTGTCCTTTTGCTCGATCATGCCGGAAAATGCGTTTGTTTCGAGCTTTCCGCGCCCGATATCGATGAGCGTTCCCGCGATGATGCGCACCATGTTATACAAAAATCCGTCACCGAGCACATCGAGTATGATCCTATCGCCCAACTTTGTCAGCTTAGCTTCAAAGATGGTGCGAACGGTGCTCTTCACCTTGCTGCCAGACGCCGCGAACGCCGCGAAATCGTGTTTTCCCAACAGCGGTGAAAGCGCGTGCTGCATTCTGCTAAAATCAAGCCTGTAGGGGATATGGCAGGTCGTGCGGCGGTAAATCGCACTTCCCTGCGGGTGGTGAAGAATCGTGTAGCGGTACCATTTCTTCTTCGCATCAAAACGGGCGTGAAAGCCGTCGCTGGCCTGTTCACTTTTCTTGATGCGAATGTCTCTGGGAAGCAAAAAATTCAGCGCGTAACTGATGCGTTCGGGTGGAATACGCGTGTTAACATCGAAGTGGCAGGTCATGCAAAGCGCATGGACGCCCGCATCCGTCCTGCCCGAACCGTGCACCGTAACTTCCTGGCCCGTAAGCTCGTGGATGGCCTCTTCGACCTTCTGCTGCACGGAAGGCTCTTGTTTCTGGCGCTGCCAGCCTGCATAATCCGTCCCATCGAACTCAACGTCCATGCGGATGCGCATCACAGCCCCCCCACGGTGGCCAATGCATAGCAAGCCGCCATCAGCAGCATTGCCCAATAGTCCCTGCCTGCGGATTTGAGCACCTTGAGTTTCGTGCGCCCCTCGCCGCCGTGATAGCATCTGGCTTCCATTGCTACCGCCAATTCCTCCGCACGCCTGAATGCGCTGATAAAAAGCGGCACCAAAAGCGGCACAAGGCTCATCGCGCGTTTGATGGGCCCGCCGGTATCAAAGTCGGCGCCCCTGGCTGCCTGTGCCAGGCGTATGCGGTTGGCCTCTTCGGAGAGCGTCGGAATGAATCGCAACGCTATCGTCATCATCATCGCAAGTTCATGCGCCGGAAATCCCAGCTTGCTAAACGGCCGAAGCAGCGCCTCAAGACCATCGGTAAGCTGCAAAGGGGAGGTTGTCAATGTTAATAGTGACGTTCCCGCCACCAACATAGAAAGCCTGATGGCAAGCATGATTGCGGTTCGAAGCCCCATCGATGTGATCGAGAAGATCCAGAAAGATACCAGGACGGGTCCGCCGCGCGTTAAGAACAGGTTGAGTATAAATGTGAATATCAGTATAAACAGCAACGGTCTTAGCCCGCGCAGCAACACGCGCACCGGGACATGGGACAGCGATGTTGCCAATACGATCAGCGCAAACATCATGCCATAACCTAAAGCGGTGTCCACCAAAAACGCGAGCACGATGAAGAGCATCGACAGCATGATCTTAAAGCGCGGATCCAGTCTGTGGATCACGCTTTCGGCAGGGTAATACTGGCCCAGCGCCAAGTCTTTAAACATTGCCCCGCCTCCTTTTCAAAGCCTGGGCGATGCTCAATGCCATCCCCTGCGGCGTTGCGTCAAACTCCAAGTCAAAGCCTTGTTCACTGAGTTCCGAATGCAACTGCGACATCACGGGCATGCCAAGGCCGATGCCAAACAGGTATTCCGCATTGGAGAAAACCTCCTGCGGCGTTCCGGCTTTGACGATTTCACCTTCATGGAGGATCAGCACCCGCTGTGCGCACACCGCGATATCGTCCATCGCATGGGATACCATCACGACGGCTATTCCCGTCTCCTTATGCAATCTTTGGATACGGTTCAACAATAGACGTCTGCCCTCGGGATCAAGTCCAGCTGCCGGTTCGTCCAAGACCAGATACTTCGGCTGCATCGCCAAAACACCGGCGATCGCGACTCTACGCTTCTGCCCGCCCGATAGCTCAAACGGGCTGCGCTTGGCATACTCGTCGTATTCGAGGTCCATCTGCTCCATCGCGTGCAGCACGCGTTCATGCTGCTCCTTTTCGTCAAATCCCATGTTCTTGGGTCCAAAGGCGATATCCTTTTCCACCGTCTCCTCAAAGAGCTGGTATTCGGGATATTGGAACACCATGCCGACGGTGGTGCGCACTTTCTTTTTGGGGTAATCGCCAGATAGCCGGATGCCGTCCACCGTGATTTCCCCACGTTGGGCCGGGATCAGGCCGTTGAGATGCTGCACCAGCGTGCTTTTTCCGCTTCCTGTCTGGCCGATGATGCCGATAAATTCGCCTTCTTTGACCTCAAAGCTGATGTCAGAAAGCGCCTCCGTCTCCATCGGCGTATTGGGAGCATAAGTATGAAAGAGATGCTCTACCGTAATTGACATAGCCTGTTCACCGTCTCTTCCATGCAAAGCCCTGCGCCTATGTCGATGCCTTGCAGCTTAAGCTCATGCGCAAGCGCCATCAACGGCGGCAATTCCATGCCAAGATCGATCAGCCGTTCCATGTGGTTAGAAAACACGTCCTGCGGCGTTCCGTCCAGCTCGATGCGGCCGTCGTTTAGCACCACCAGGCGGTCCGCCCGCAGCGCTTCTTCCATGTTGTGCGTGATGTGCAATATCGTGATGCCCGCCCGATGCAACGCCTCCATGGCGGAAAGGACCGCTTCGCGCCCGACAGGGTCAAGCATCGATGTGGACTCGTCAAAGACGATCAGTTTCGGCTGCATGGCCAAAACGCCCGCAATCGCAATGCGCTGCTTCTGTCCGCCCGAAAGCTGGTACGGCGCTCTAAGCCGGTATGCTTCCATGTCCACCGCCAAAAGAGAAAGATCTACGCGTTCGTTGATTTCCTTCGTGGGAACTCCCAGGTTTTCAGGGCCAAACGCGACATCCTCCTCCACAACGGAGGCAACGATCTGGTTGTCGGGGTTTTGAAATACCATGCCGGCGCTTGCGCGGATCTTCAATGTCAAGTCATTGTCCTTCGTATCCATCGTAAAGGTATACACATTCCCTTCGTCCGGCCGAAGGAGCGCGTTGATATGTCGCGCCAGCGTGCTCTTGCCGCTGCCGTTGCGCCCTATGAGAGCTATGTATTCCCCTGCGTTGACAAACAAATCAAGCGCAGAGAGCGCCTGCCATTGCCCGAAGGCATAGCTGACGCTCGAGAAGCGAACCGCCTCCATTTTGCCCTCCTGCTTAGAGAAAAGGGAGCCGTTAGGCTCCCTGTGCGTTGAAATTCTCAGACGAGTTCCAAAATCGCCATCGGTGCCGCGTCTCCGCGTCGCGGACCCATCTTGATGATGCGCGTATAGCCTCCGCCTTGCCCAAGATCGCGGGCTCGAGCGGCATACTTCGGTCCAATCTCGCGGAACAGCTTCTCCACGACGGGATTGTTGATGTCACCGGTCCGCTCTTCGTATTTAGCCTTGGATTCCTTCTCTTCCTTCTCCATCGGCACGTTGTACAGGTAGGCCATCAGTTGACGGCGGACTGCCAATTTGCTCGGAGCATCGTTGATGAAAGTCTTCCCATCCTTCTTTACGGTGACGGTTTTGTCGTATTCGCCAATGGCCAGCGTGATCAGTTTCTCCGCTATGCTGCGTACTTCTTTCGCCCGCGTCTCGGTTGTCTCGATCTTGCCGTTCAAGATCAGCGCGGTGGTAAGATTGCGCAACATGGCCAGCCTTTGGTCAGTTGGCCTGCCCAGTTTGCGGTATCCCATGGGGTATTTCCTCCTTATTCGTCGCTCGGGCGCAGGCTCAGGCCAAGCTCTTCGAGCTTTTGCTGGACTTCTTCCAGCGATTTACGGCCCAGGTTGCGCACTTTCATCATTTCTTCTTCGGTCATCTTGACCAGCTCATCCACCGTGCTGATGCCGGCGCGCTTGAGGCAGTTGTAGCTTCTTACGGAAAGATCCAGATCATCGATGCTCTTTTCAAGCACGCTGTTATGATGCTCATCTTCCTTGCTGACCATGATCTCCACACCGCTGACATGATCCGTCAGGTTCACGAACAGGGAAAGGTGCTCGGTCATGATCTTGGCCGCCAGCGAAGCTGCTTCCTGCGGGGCGATGACGCCGTTGGTCCAGATATCAAGCGTCAGCTTATCGTAGTCTGTCACTTGGCCTACGCGGGTGTTCTCCACCGTGAAGTTCACCTTTTTGACAGGGGTGAAGATCGAATCCATCGGGATGATGCCAATCGGCATGCCGGGTTTTTTGTTCTTGTCCGCATAGACGTAGCCGCGGCCCTTCTCCATCACGACTTCCAGGTTCAGCGTCGCCTTCTCGTTCAAGGTGGCGATGTGCATTTCCGGATTCAAAATGTCGATCTCGGGATCAGGATAGAAATCGGCAGCGGTGACGACGCTCGGCCCTTTGGCATTGATGCGAATGGTCTTGGGCGAATCGATGTGCATAACGGCGGACAAGCCCTTGAGGCTTAGAAGGATATCTGTGACATCCTCCTGCACGCCGTCGATGGTGGAAAATTCATGCAGGACCCCTTCGATTCGCATGCTCGTCGCTGCCACGCCGGGCAGAGAGGACAACAGGATGCGGCGCATAGCGTTCCCAAGCGTTGTGCCAAATCCGCGCTCCAAGGGCTCTATGACAAACCGGCCATACGTACGTTCCTGTATCTCGCATTCTATATTCGGCTTTTCTATTTCTATCATTACGCAGTGCTCCTCCTATTCGGATTGTCTTTTGTGAAGCATCACCTGGAGTATAGCTCGACGATCTGATGTTCTTCGATGGTCAAATCGATATCATCCCTCTGCGGCATTGCCACGACCGTTCCCTTGAGGTTCTCGGCATCCAGCGAAAGCCATTTCGGCAGGTTGCGGTTGCCCTCTTCACGCAGCGCCTTGACATGCTCGATATCCTGCGAGCGCTCCTTGACGGTAATGACATCTCCCGGCTTCACGAGGAACGAAGGAATGTCTACTTTCTTGCCGTTGACCAGCACATGCCCATGGCTTACCATCTGGCGGGCTTGCGCACGGCTATCGCCCAAGCCCAGGCGGTACACAACGTTGTCCAGCCTGCGCTCCAACAGGATCAGCAGGTTTTCACCCGTGATGCCGTGCATGCGGCTGGCATGTTCGAAGGTCTTGCGGAACTGCCCTTCCATGACGCCATAGGTGCGGCGGGCCTTCTGCTTTTCGCGAAGCTGAATGCCATACTGGCTCTGCTTCTTGCGGCTGACGCCATGCTGTCCCGGCGGTGTCGGGCGTTTTGTTACGGCGCACTTCGCGCCAAAGCAACGGTCGCCTTTGAGGAACAACTTCATGCCCTCGCGGCGGCATTGCCTGCATACGGAATCTATATATCTTGCCATAGCGGATATCCTCCTTTTACACGCGACGACGCTTGGGCGGGCGGCATCCGTTATGCGGAATAGGGGTGACGTCTTTGATCATCGTCACTTCGAGCCCTGCGGCCTGCAGTGAGCGGATCGCGGCTTCGCGGCTTGCGCCCGGGCCTTTGACGAACACCTCTACCGTGCGAAGTCCATGTTCCTTGGCTGCCTTGGCTGCGGTTTCTGCAGCCACCTGGGCAGCAAAAGGCGTGGATTTGCGCGAACCGCGAAATCCACTGCCGCCGGAGCTGGCCCATGAAATGGCATTGCCGTTTACGTCGGTGATGGTCACGATGGTATTGTTAAAGGAGGTGTGGATATGTACCTGCCCCCGCTCGATGTTTTTGCGCACAACGCGTTTGCGCGTCGTGGTACGCTTTTTTTGCTTGGGTGCTGCCATCTACATTACTCCTCCTTATTTCTTCTTGCCTGCAACGGTCCGTTTGGGGCCCTTGCGGGTGCGGGCATTCTGCTTGGTGCTCTGTCCACGGACGGGCAGACCCTTGCGGTGACGAATGCCGCGGTAGCAGCCGATTTCCATCAATCGCTTGATGTTCAGCTGAACGTCCCTTCTGAGGTCGCCTTCTACCGTCAGGTTTTTATCAATATAGTCGCGGAGCAAACTCTCCTGCACTTCCGTCAAATCGCGGACGCGGGTATCAGGGCTTACGCCGGTTTCGCGGAGTATTTTGTCAGCAGTGGGACGGCCGATGCCATAAATATAGGTCAGCCCGATCTCGATGCGCTTCTCTCTGGGCAAATCGATGCCAGATATGCGTGCCATTAGGGTACACCTCCCGGTTTACTTGAGAAAAATCTATATATGACGCACGGTTGAGGTTTTGCCTCAATCAGCCGCCCGCGCGCGGATTTTCAGCCTTGCTTCTGTTTGTGTTTGGGGTTTTCACAGATGACCATTACTTTTCCATGCCTTCTGATGATCTTGCATTTTTCACACATCGGTTTGATTGAGGGACGTACTTTCATCTATTATATCCTCCTAAGCATTTTACAAACGTAATCTTGGGTTAGCTTTGCCATCAACCCTTGCCGCGCCATGTGATGCGGCCGCGGGTCAAATCATAGGGAGAGAGCTCGATGGTCACCTTGTCCCCGGGCAATATGCGGATATAGTGCATGCGCAATTTCCCGGAAATATGTGCAAGAACCTTATGCCCGTTGGGAAGTTCCACTTCAAACACCGCGTTCGGAAACGCGTCTGTGACCTTTCCCTCTACCTCGATAACATCGACTTTGGCCAAGTTAGCCCTCCTTCTTTGATGCGCTCACGGTTCCATACCCCGTGTCCTCCAGCGCCTTTCGAATCTCTGCATCGAACACATGCTGACCGCCAGAAAGTTTCTGTGCGATGACCGGAAGGCTAACACCTACCGTTTTTACGTGTTTGCGTCGTTTCTTTTTTGGCGCCGTTTGTTTTCGCTTTTTTCCATCTACAGTAAGTATAAATTCTTCATCGACAATAGAGTATACCATAAAGTATTTTCCCTTGTCGCGTCCGGCTTTGCTTTGTATTATATCGCCTATGCGTATGTCTTCGGGGTTCATCGTTTTTCCTCCGTGAGAATCCACGGGCCGTTATCCGTAATCGCTACGGTATGCTCGTAGTGGGCAGACAGCTTGCCGTCTGCGGTCACCACGGTCCAATCGTCATCCAGCATGAACACGCGATGCGTTCCGGCGTTGATCATAGGCTCGATTGCAATGACCATTCCCGCCTTGAGCACTTCCCCCGTCCCGGATCTGCCATAGTTGTACACGACGGGTTCCTCGTGCAATTCCCTTCCGATGCCATGCCCTGTCAGCGCCCGTACCGGCGCGAATCCTTCTTTGGCGGCGCACTGCGCGATCGCATTTCCCATATCGCCGAGCCTACAGCCCGGATTGGCAAATTGCAGCGCCACCTCAAAGCATTCCCTGGTGTTCTCCACGAGCCTTTTTGCTTCCTCGCTGCAATTGCCCATGAGGAATGTGTCCGCCATGTCCGAATGAAATCCCTTGTAGTAGGCGCCCAGATCCACCGAGACGATGTCCCCGTCCTTGATCATGCGATCTTTTGGGATCCCGTGCACGACCTCTTCGTTGATGCTGATGCAGATGTGCCCCGGATAGCCGTTATAGTGATAGAACGATGGTTTTGCGCCCATCTGAAGGATGGCCTGGTGGATGATCTCATCCAACTCGTGCGTTGTCATGCCGATTCGTACCGATTCCCTTGCCAATTTCATCGCCTTTGCGGCGATCTGGCAGGCCTCAAACATGCATTGGAGTTCATCGGCTGTTTTGATCGGTATCATTTAAACGCCTTTTGCAGCAGGGAGCATATCTCCTCGAACACAGTATCGATTTCCTTTGTCCCGTCTACGGTCTTTAGGATCCCCTGTGCAGCGTAGAAATCAATCAGCGGCTGCGTTTGTTGATGATAGACGACAAGGCGGTTTTGTATTGTTTCGGGCGAATCATCTGCGCGCTGGATCAAAGGTCCTCCGCAAGCCGAACAGGTTTCGCCCTTCATGTTGCTTACATGGTACGTTGCACCGCAGTTCTTGCAGACGCGCCGTCCCGAGAGCCGCTCAATGATCATTTCGTCCGGTACATCGATGTTGATGGCCATCTCGATGTTGGTCTTCTGCGAGAGCGCCTGGGCCTGCACCACCGTACGCGGGAATCCGTCGAACAGAAATCCGTTTTTACAGTCCGGCTGCTGCAACCTCTGCGCCACAATGCCGATGACGACATCGTCCGGTACCAGCTTGCCCGCATCCATATAGCTTTTCGCTTCAAGGCCCAGCTTCGTGCCCTGCTTTATCTCGGACCGGAGGATATCCCCGGTGGAGATGTGGGCGATGCCATACTTTTCGCAGACACCAATTGCCTGCGTACCCTTGCCGGCGCCGGGAGGGCCGAGAAAAACCAGCTTCATCGAGTTACCTCCTATTTCAAGAACCCCTTGTAATTGCGCATGACCATCTGGGATTCCAAAGCCTTGCTGGTCTCCAGCGATACGGAAACCGAGATCAAAAGCCCTGTCGCAGTCAGTGCGAAATTGCTCACAAACAGTCCTATCACAAGCGACGGAACGGTGGCCAGCACGGCCAGGAAGATTCCGCTGAACATCGTCAGCCTGGAGGATATCCTGCCAAGATAATCGCTGGTCGGTCTTCCGGGACGAATGCCGGGAATAAATCCGCCGTATTCCTGGATGTTCTTAGATACTTCGATCGGGTTAAAGGTAACCATGTTGTAGAAGAACCCAAGGCCTATGATCAGAACCGCAAACAGGAGCGAGTAGATAACCGTGCCCGTGCCAAGCCAGCGCTGGTACCAAATGGCAAAACCGCTGGCGGGCCAGAATTGCGCGATCATGCTGGGTACCTGCAGCAGCGTGATTGCAAAGATGATGGGCAGCACGCCCGCGCTGTTTAGCTTCATAGGTATATGCGTGTTCTGTCCGCCGTAGATCTTGCGTCCGACCACGCGTTTGGCGTATTGGATCGGTATCCTGCGCTCGGTGCTGTCAACAAGGACAACGCCCGTGAACAATGCAATGATAAGTGCAATGAGCGGGAGCAATACCCAGAATGTCACGTCGCCCTTCCAGATATTCTGCGCAAGGCCGATGAAGGAGACCGGAAGTCTGGATACAACGCCGACCATGATGATCAGCGAGATGCCGTTTCCGATGCCTCTTTCCGTGATCTTCTCCGCCATCCACATCACGATCATAGAGCCCGCAACCAGCGAGAGCACCACCGCGACGTAGGTGAGGATACGGGTATTCAGAAGAAAGCTCTTCAGCGCGAACACCATGACAATGGACATCATGACAGCCAATCCCAACGTGAGATAGCGGGTGAAGCGCTGGATCTTGTCGCGTCCTTCTTCGCCGCCTTCTTTGCTAAGCCGTTCGAGATAAGGGATCGCAAAGGTCAGCAGCTGCATCACGATGGAAGATGTGATATAGGGTGAAATGCCGATGGCAAAGATGGTGAAGTGTGCAAAGCTGCCGCCTGTTATCATATTCAGGAAGCCCAGAATACTGTATTGATCCACCATCGAAGAGATGGCTGCATTGTTCACACCGGCAACGGGGATGAACGAAGCGCCGACGCGATAGAAAAAGAGAACCATCAGTGAGAATAAAATCTTCTTACGAAGCTCTTCAATACGCCAAGCGTTCCTGAATGTTTCAAGCATTAGCCAATCACCTCTACACTGCCTCCGGCAGCATTGATTTTCTCTTCTGCTGTTTTGGTTACTTTGGCTGCTTTTACGACAAGCTTCTTGGTCAGCTGACCGTCGCCCAAAATCTTGAGCCCGTCATTAACCTTGCTGATCTTGCCGATCTGTTTCATCGATTCGGCGGTGACCACAAACCCGTCAGAAAGCGATTCTAAATCACATACATTGAGTATCGCATACTCTTTGGCGAAGATATTGGTGAAACCGCGCTTGGGCAACCGCCGCGTCAAAGGCATCTGACCGCCTTCGAAACCCGGGCGTACGCCGCCGCCGGACCTTGCCCACTGGCCTTTGTGACCTCGTGTGGAAGTCTTGCCCATGCCGCTGCCTATACCGCGGCCGACTCGCCTGGGCTCTTTGGTGGAACCCTCGGCGGGGCTTAAATCATGCAACTTCATCGAAGTTCCTCCTTACGCTTGTGCTTCGACTTCTTCCACCTTGATCAGATGGCGAACCTTAAACGCCATTCCGCGTATGGAAGGGGTATCCGCATGGGTTGCTACGGAATTGATCTTCCGCAACCCTAAGGATCTTACCGTGTCCTTCATATCCTGTGTGGCACCGATGGTGCTCTTCACAAGAGTCACTTTGATCTGTTTCATCACAAAGCCTCCTAGCCCAAAATCTGAGCGACAGTTTTGCCGCGCAGTTTGGCTACCTGCTCCACCGTCTTCAGTTGCCCCAGGCCGTTGAGCGTGGCCTTGATGCAGTTGGCTGCGTTATTGGATCCGTAGCTTTTGGTATAGATGTCCTTTACGCCCGCCATCTCCAAGACTGCACGAACCGGGCCGCCTGCGATGACACCGGTGCCTTCGGGCGCAGGTAAAAGCTGCACAAGCCCTTTTCCGAAACGGCCTTTTGCCGAGTGCGGAATGGTGCTGCCCTTCAAAGCCACCGTGATCATGTTGCGTTTGGCATCCTCCGTCGCCTTTCGTATGGCTTCGGGGATTTCCGCAGCTTTGCCGGTTCCCATGCCGACGTGACCGTTCTCATCGCCGACCACCACAACCGCCGCAAAGCGGAAATTGCGTCCGCCCTTGACGACCTTGGTAACCCGGTTGATGGTAACGAGCTTTTCTTTTAAATCCAAGCCGGTTGTATCGATACGCACTATGGTTTCCTCCGTCTCTAAAAGTCCAGCCCGGCTTCGCGAGCGCCCTGTGCCACCGCTGCCACACGGCCGGTGTACAGGTATCCACCGCGGTCGAAGACGACCTTTTGAATTCCCTTTTCAAGTGCCTTCTGCGCGGCTTTTTGCCCAACGAGCTTTGCCGCTTCCGCCTTCGTGACGGCTTGGCACTGTTCCTTCAATCCGGGTTCCAGCGTGGACGCGCTTGCCAGCGTATGCCCTGTGACATCGTCGATGATCTGGGCATAAATGTGGTTGGAGCTTCTGTACACATTGAGCCTCGGCCTTTGTGCCGTACCCAGGATGTTCTTACGCGTACGCATGTGGCGCGCTATGCGCAATTGGTTTTTATCTTGTTTTGAAATCATGCTCAGCGCTCCCCCTTACTTACCGGTCTTTCCGGCCTTGCGGCGGATGACTTCGTTTTCGTATTTGATGCCCTTGCCCTTATACGGCTCCGGCGGTCTTACCTGGCGCACCTTCGCGGCCATCTCGCCCACGAATTGCTTCGAGATGCCCTTGATGATGATGCGGGTCTGAGTGGGCACTTCAAATTCGATTCCCTTGGGCTGTTCCATCTCAACCGGATGGGAGTATCCCATGTTCAGCACAAGCTTGGTGCCCTGCTTCTGCGCGCGGTATCCGACGCCGTTGATATCCAGCGTCTTGGTAAATCCCTTTGTGACACCATCGACCATGTTGGCGATCAGCGTTCGGGACAAACCGTGCAGCGCCCTGTGCTGCGGAAGATCAGAGGGACGTTCCACCGTCACCGTGCTGTTTTCCACCGTCACCTTGATCGCGCTGTTGATCTGCTCCGAAAGCTCACCCTTGGGTCCCTTGACAGAAACTTTGTTGTTCTGGTCCACCGTGACGCTGACACCTTGGGGCAGGCTGATGGGTTTTTTGCCTATACGAGACATTTTACACCTCCGTTTGCGACATCTTACCAGATGTACGCAAGTACCTCTCCGCCAATGTTCTTCGCACGGGCTTCCTTATCCGTCATTACGCCCTGGGACGTGGAAATGATGGCGATGCCCAATCCGCCCAACACCCGCGGAACCTCTGCCTTGCCGGCATACACCCGAAGACCGGGCTTGCTGATGCGGCGCAAACCGCTGATGATGCCCTGTTGGTTTGGGCCATATTTCAGCCCTATCTTGATCGAGCCCTGCGGGCCGTTGTCCACGATTTCTACGCTCTTGACATATCCTTCGTTCAAAAGGATGTGAGCGATGGATTTCTTCATATTGCTGGCCGGCACTTCAATGGCGTCGTGCCTGGCAACCAGCGCATTGCGGATACGTGTGAGCATATCGGCAATTGGATCTGTAACGACCATGTTCCGTTCTCCTTTCGTGAACTACCAGCTTGCCTTGCGCACGCCGGGTATTTCGCCGCGATATGCCATCTCACGAAAACAGATGCGGCAGATGCCATACTTGCGAAGCACGCTGTGCGGCCTTCCGCAGATGCGGCACCGTGTATAAGCGCGGGTTGAGAACTTGGGGGTCCTCAATTGCTTATTGATCATGCTCTTCTTGGCCAACGTCTGTTTCCTCCTTACTGATTCTGCATAAACGGCATTCCGAGCAGCACCATCAGCTCACGGGCTTCTTCGTCCGTCTTGGCTGTGGTCACGAACACGATATCCATGCCGCGCACTTTGTCGACCTTATCGTACTGGATCTCCGGAAAGATGAGCTGCTCACGCACGCCCAAGGCGTAATTGCCCCTGCCGTCGAAGCTCTTGTCGGACACGCCGCGGAAATCGCGCACGCGCGGCAGTGCAATGTTGAGAAGCTTATCTGCAAACTCATACATGCGGCGTCCGCGCAAAGAGACCTTGGCGCCGACGTTCATGCCCTGGCGAAGGCGGAAGTTCGCGACGGATTTCTTCGCCTTGATCACAACCGGCTTCTGGCCGGCGATGACCGCAAGGTCCGCCGTGGCGGCTTCCAGGCCTTTGGCGTTGTCCTTCACGTCTCCCAGACCCATGTTCAATACGATCTTTTCAAGCTTCGGCACTTCGTTGATGTTCTTGTAAACGAACTTCTTCATCAGAGCCGGAACCACTTCATCCTGATATTTCTGCCGAAGTCTCGGCATTGCTTGTTGGGCCATATCCATATCCTCCTTATGCCTCAGCCGAGCTCGGCGCCGCAGTGCTTGCACACGCGCACCTTTTTGCCGGCTTGCATCTTAACGGAGATGCGGGTTGCCTTTTTGCATTTCTCGCAGTACAGCATCACGTTGGAGGAATCGATCGCCCGCTCCGACTTGATGATACCGCCGGGCTGGCCCTGTCCCCGAGGCTTTGTATGGCGGGACACGACGTTGACTTTCTCCACCGTGACCTTGCCGTCGCTCGGCTGTGCAATGAGCACCTTCCCGATCGTTCCTTTGTCTTTGCCCGCGATCACGACGACGGTATCATCGCGGCGGACATGCAGCTTGTTTGCCATCATGATTTCCTCCTACAGCACTTCGGGTGCAAGGGAGATGATGCGCATGTAATCCTTCTCGCGCAGTTCCCTTGCCACGGGCCCAAAGATACGAGTCCCGCGCGGCTGTTTCTGATCGTTGATGATGACCGCAGCGTTGTCGTCGAACTTGATATAGCTCCCGTCCGGCCGGTTGACACCTTTTGAGGTGCGAACGATCACGGCGCGGACAACATCCTTTTTCTTCACAACGCCGCCGGGCGCAGCGCTTTTGACCGATGCGATTATAACATCGCCGATGTTGCCGCTCTTGCGGAACGATCCGCCCAACACTTTAATGCACTGGATCTCTTTGGCACCGGTGTTGTCGGCAACCTTCAACCTGGTTTGCGGTTGAATCATGGCGTTGTCCTCCCTTTTAATTATTTGGCTTTCTCGATGATGTTGACGACGCGCCAACGCTTGTCTTTACTTAGCGGGCGGGTCTCCATAACCAGAACCGTGTCGCCTACGCCGCAGGCGTTCTCTTCGTCGTGGGCTTTGAATTTCGTGGTTCTCTTGGTGATCTTACCGTACAGCGGGTGCTTGACGAGCGTGCTGATGGCCACAACAACCGTCTTATCCATCTTGTCGGATACGACGACCCCGGTCCGTGTTTTACGATGCCCTCTGGTGTCTGCCATTGTCGTGCCTCCTTACGCCTTTGCCTTGAGTTCACGCTCGCGCAGAATGGTCTGGACACGGGCGATATCATGCTTGGTCTCTTTGATGGTCATGGGATTGGTCAACTGGCTGGTCGCGAGTTGAAAGCGCAGATTGAACAGCTCGGTTTTGAGCTCGCCTAACTTTGTGTTCAACTCGGGTGTAGACATCTCATGTAATTGTTTGGCTTTCATTGCGCTGCACCACCCTCGAGTTCTACTTTGCTGGCGAACTTGCATTTACAGGGAAGTTTATGCATGGCAAGCCGCATCGCTTCGCGCGCCTGATCCTCCGGAACGCCGCCGATCTCAAAGAGCACACGGCCCGGACGAACCACGGCTACCCAGTATTCCGGGGAACCTTTGCCGCTTCCCATGCGGGTTTCTGCAGGCTTTTCGGTGACGGGCTTGTGCGGGAAGATCTTGATCCACACCTGGCCGCCCCTACGGATGTAACGTGTCATCGCGATACGGGCCGCCTCTATCTGATTGGATGTGATCCAGCAGGGCTCCAACGCCACCAGGCCGTATTCACCGTTGCTTATCGTGACGCCGCGGGTTTCCGTACCCTTCATGCGGCCGCGGAACACTCTCCTGCGCTTTACGCGTTTAGGCATTAACATCTGTGTTCTGCCTCCTTGCTTGTCTGTCATCGCGCCTGTCATCACGCCGTTCACGTCTGTCGGGACGCCTGTTTTCCTGGCGCTCCTCGCGGACTTCTTCGCCGGCGCGGCGCATTTGCTTGCCCAAAATCTCGCCCTTATAGACCCAGGCTTTTACGCCGATGCGTCCATAGGTGGTGTGGGCTTCGGCAAAACCGAAATCGATGTCGGCCCGGATCGTCTGCAGCGGAATGCTGCCTTCGTGATAGCTCTCAGTCCTTGCTATCTCGGCACCGCCAAGCCGTCCTGCGACCATGAGCTTGATGCCCTTGGCGCCGCTCTTCATGGCTCTGCCGATGGTCTGCTTCATGGCCCTACGGAAGGACACGCGGCGTTCAAGCTGCGCTGCCACCGCTTCGGCCACAAGCTGCGCGTCCATATCGGGGCGCTTGACCTCGATGATGTTCACGTTGCAGGGCTTGCCGACGAATTTGTTGATATCAGCTTTGAGCGTTTCCACGCCCGCACCACCGCGGCCAATAACGATGCCGGGCTTTGCGGTGTGGATGTTGATGGTTATCTTGTTGGCGGCACGCTCGATCTCGATGTGGGAGACGCCTGCCGGGAACAATTTCTTCTTCAAATACCCACGGATCTTATGGTCTTCGATCAGGTAGTTGGAAAAGTCCTTGCGGGAGGCGAACCAACGGGTATTCCAATCCTTATTGACGCCAACGCGAAATCCATGCGGATGAATTTTCTGACCCATGTGTATCCTCCTATTTGACCTGATCCAGGATCACGGTGATGTGGCTGGTACGCTTTAATATCTGGCTTGCGCGTCCCTGTGCCCGTGGCATAAACCGTTTCATCGTGGGCCCGCCGTCGGCGAACACCTCGGCGACAAAGAGCTGGTCACGGTTCATTTCCATATTGTTTTCGGCGTTTGCTGCTGCTGAATTCAGCAATTTGCCGACCACTTCACTTACGCCCTTCGGGGAGAGCATCAGGATGGCTTCCGCTTCCTGCAGGCGCTTGCCGCGAATCTGGTCTATGACGTAGCGGACCTTGCGCGGGCTTACGCGCGCATAGCGCAGTACAGCTCTGGGCCGCTTGTCGTTGGTTTCATGACGATTTTGGGTTTTTTCCTTTGATCTGGTTGCCATACTGTACCTCCTAACGGCTGCCCGAAGACTTTTCGCTGCCGGAATGGCCGCGGAAGGTCCGGGTGGGCGCGAATTCGCCCAGCTTATGGCCAACCATATCCTCAATGACATAGACCGGCACATGCTTCTTGCCGTCGTGCACGGCAATGGTATGGCCTACCATATCGGGGAATATCGTGGAGGAACGGGACCAGGTCTTGAAAACCTTCTTCTCGTTCTTATGGTTCATCTGCTGTATACGGGCCAACAACCTATCCGATATGTACGGCCCTTTTTTCACTGAACGGGACATTGGTCAGCCTCCTTTACTTGGCGTTCCGACGACGAACGATGAATTTATTGGATTCCGCTTTGTGGTTTCTGGTCTTGTGACCAAGCGCAGGCTTGCCCCAAGGCGTCAAAGGTCCTGCATGGCCGATCGGCGATTTGCCTTCGCCACCGCCATGCGGGTGGTCGACCGGGTTCATGACCGAGCCGCGAACCGTGGGTCTGAAGCCGCGGGCCCTCGTGCGTCCCGCTTTGCCCAACGAGACGTTCTCATTGGTCTCGTTGCTGACCTGACCGATGCAGGCCCGGGAGTCCATCGGTACCATGCGCACTTCGCCGGAGGGCAGGCGGACTTGCGCGTAAGCGCCTTCCTTTGCCATCAGCTGAGCGCTGGTGCCGGCGGTGCGGCAGAGCTGGCCGCCCTTTCCGGGTATCAGTTCAATGTTATGGATCACTGTGCCAAGCGGGATATTCCGAATCGGCAGGCAATTGCCCACGATGATGTCGGCATTGGGACCTGAGATAACCGTTTGTCCGACCGTCAACCCGATGGGCGCTATCATGTAGCGCTTTTCACCGTCGGCATAGTGCAGAAGCGCAATGAATGCCGTGCGGTTCGGATCGTATTCGAGCGTGGCAACCTTGGCGGGAACGCCGTCCTTGTTGCGCTTGAAATCGATGATGCGGTACTGGCGCTTGTTGCCGCCTCCGCGGTGGCGCACCGTGATGCGGCCGTGAAGGTTACGCCCGGCGTTCTTACGCAGGTCTTCTAAGAGCGAACGCTCCGGCTCGGTCTTGGTCAAGCCGCTGTAATCCGTCACCGACATGAAACGGCGCGCCGGTGAAGTCGGCTTGTATTTTTTGATAGCCATAATCCGTTTCCTCCCGTATGCGTCCGTTACTGCGCCATGCCTTCGAAGAACTCGATGGCTTTGGATGCGCGTGTAAGCGTGACATATGCTTTCTTAATGGACGGCTTGCGCCCGCTGTGGATCCCCTGGCGCTTGATCTTGCCAAGCTGGCGAAGGATGTTGACCTTCTCCACCTGCACGTCAAACACCTCTTCCACCGCCTGCTTCACCATGGTCTTGGTGGCTCTTGGATCGACAATAAATACGTATTTCTTGTCCGCCATATCCTGGTAGGATTTTTCCGTCAGGATCGGCCGAATGATGATATCGTGCGCTCTCATTTCGCATATACCTCCGAGATCATCTCTGCGGCTTTCTGCGTCAGAATGACCTTTTCGCAGTTGACGAGGTCATAGACGTTGAGCGTGCCGGAAACGATGGTTTTGACATAGGGCAGATTCCGAGCGGACAGTTCGACGTTCTGGTTCGGCTCGTCCAGTATCAAAAGCGTCTTTCTGTCGGCCTTCAAAGCCAACAGCGCCTTTTCCATCTCCTTGGTCTTGGGGGCTTTGAACGCGATGGCATCTACGATTGTCAATTCCCCGTCCTGCACCTTGGCGGACAGCGCGCTCTTCATCGCCAGGCGGCGGAGCTTGCGGTTGACATCCTGATGGTAATCGCGCGGCTTCGGCGCAAACACGATGCCGCCCTTGCGCCACTGCGGTGAACGGGTCGAGCCCTGACGGGCGCGGCCGGTACCCTTCTGACGCCACGGCTTGATGCCGCCACCGGATACTTCGGCGCGGGTCAGCGCGCTCTGTGTTCCCTGGCGTTTATTAGCTAGTTGGGCTTTGATCACGGTGTGGATTGCAACGGAGTTCGGAACGATGCCGAACACGTCATCCAACAGTTCTACCTCGCCCACTTTGTTGCCGGTAATATTGACTATATCGACCTTTGGCATGGGATGAACCTTCCTCTCTTACGCTTGGTGCTTGACCGAATCGCGCACGCACACGAGCGCGCCATTCGGGCCCGGCACCGATCCCTTGACAAGCATGATGTTCTTGTTGGCATCCACCGAGAACACCGTGAGGTTCTGTACCGTCACCTGTACGGCGCCCATGTGTCCGGGCAAATTCTTGGTCTTCAAGACGCGGCTGGGATCGCTGTTGGCGCTCATGGAGCCCGGCGCCCTGTGGAAACCGGAACCGTGGGTCATCTTGCCGCGGTGCTGGTTGTGGCGCTTGATCACGCCGGCAAAGCCTTTGCCCTTGCTGATCGCGATCGCATCGATCTTGTCGCCTTCGGCGAACATATCGGCCTTGATAACCTGGCCTTCTTCGTATTTATCCGCATCCTCGAGCTTGAACTCGCGAACAAAGCGCTGCACCGGCACACCCTTTTCGCCGGCTTTCTTGAAATGCCCCTTGTCCGGCTTGTTCACAAGGCTTTCGCGGATGTTGTCAAAGCCCAGCTGCAGCGCGGAATATCCGTCACGCTCGATGGTCTTCTTCTGTACGACGTAGCAAGGACCGGCCTGAAGTACCGTTACTGGCACCATGGTACCGTCCTTGGCATATACCTGGGTCATGCCCAGTTTTTTAGTCATTATGGCTTTTTTCACAATACATACCTCCGGCATCAGAGCTTGATCTCGATGTCCACGCCGGCAGGCAAATCGAGCCGCATGAGCGAATCGACCGTTTTGGACGTCGGATCCAGAATATCAATGATACGCTTGTGCGTCTTGATCT
>CAZHNN010000003.1:0-21067 GCA_964533965.1 uncultured Clostridia bacterium
CTTCGAAAATACGCTCGCTACATAGTGCGGAACCGTTAAGGCGACTTATAAGGCCTGAATGTACTAGGTATAGAGACTGTGAGCCACCGACAAGCCTTGCCATGGCTTCACGGTGGCTCTTTTGGATACATTTTGAAAATAGCCACGTTACGGACGGTCAGAATGCTCATTTATGTGTTATACTGTAAATATAGACGATGATCGATGTCGAGCTCCCAATCATGGAAAAGGGGTGGTATATCCTTTGTTTCATTCTGAGAATGCGCTTCAAACGCTGTGGCTTCGCGGCTCGGTCATTGAATCGGTTACCTATTCCCAGAACACCATGATTTGGATACTCAAAAACGCCTATGTGTCGCCCGAAAACGAAAACAACCCAGCCAAATGGTATCGCAGCGTGGATTACATAGCGCTGTTTCTTTATAGCGCTTCTCCCATAGGATTTGCGCTGGATGAGCTCGGATGGGCGGATACTCCCGTCTATCGTCCCCAGGTGGACAAGCCAGTCAAACACATGCGGCCATATCTGCAAAAGGCCATCGAAAAGACCGCGGTCATCACCTACCATCATCCGATGGAGATTTCTCTTTGCAACAAGCAATCGCGCCGGTTCGGCATTATGACGAGTATCCCGGGATACTTTCCGTTCGAACGGTTTCACATCGACCTGAAGTTTACCAGTGCTATCGCCGAATGGAGCGGATACAGACAGCAATTGTACCAATCCGTCAATGAGCTGCATACAGTTGAGTTCCATGATGCGCGCATTGAAAAGATACTCTGGGATGGCACAAACATGACGTGGATCGTCTCCGGGGCCTGTATAACGACCAAAAACACAAACAATCAGCACCCTACGGATATGGCCGCGGGATTGATCACGTTAACCTTTTACGATTATTCGATTTCAATGCTTCTGTGCGAACCTGAAAATGAATTACCCGTTCATATGTTTGAGCAATTGATTCAAAACTCCGTGGATACCGAGGCGGTCATCTACAAAGGTTGCCCGGTTGGGACTCCCCGTACAACGAAGTCACACCGGTTTGTCATTCGTTCCCGGGAAGTCTTCTCCTTTGATATTTCGTTCTCCAAAGCGGAAGCTATTTGGGATAACTATGTCTGCAAAGCCTGGTACCTAAGAGACAGCGACTAAAGATTGCCGGGCCCAGCGAAAAGGCTCCTTTTGTCCACACCAAACATAAACTCGCGTTTATAACATGAGTACTGCACTGGCATTGTCGTGAATAGGTTGGCGAATTTGCCCGTTTTGTTAACACAGCCTTTTGCGCTGCAGTATGAATTTCTTGATGTAACAACAAAATGGCATTGTGCTTGCCCATAAGCACAGGGTATAATCGCATCTGGAGGTGGTCAGATGAAGCGGGATTTCCGATTTCTGATCAAGCTGTTTACAGCCACATTCAATTTAAGCGCCTTTACCTTTGGCGGCGGCTATGTCATCGTACCGCTGATGCGCAAGAAATTCGTCGAACAGCTCCATTGGATCGAAGAGCAGGAGATGTTGGATATGATCGCCATCGCACAATCCTCTCCGGGTCCCATCGCGGTCAACACATCCATCATCATGGGATACCGATTGGCCGGTATAGCGGGTGCGCTCATCACGGTTCTTGGCACCGTATTGCCGCCATTTCTCATCGTTTCGCTGATTGCTTTCGGCTATACCGCCGTTCGTGACAACCGGATCGTGGCGCTGGTGCTCAAGGGCATGCAAGTTGGCGTCGCGGCGATGCTCACAAGCGTCGTATATGGCATGGTCAAGGACATCATTAAACAAAAGCGGTTCCAGCCGTTGTTCATCATGATCGCCGTGTTTGTGGCGGCAGCGTTCTTAAAGGTCAATGTTGCCATCATCATACTGGTGTGCGCCGTCATCGGCTTGGTTGAAATGGTGATTCAAAACAAAAAAGCGGTGCAAAAAGAAGGTGAAGTGCGTTGATATACTTGCAGCTGTTCTGGAGTTTCTTTCAAATCGGATTGTTCAGCATTGGCGGAGGATATGCGGCTTTGCCGCTGATCCAGCAGCAGATCATTACAGTACACGGCTGGCTTGATATTTCACAGTTCGCCGACGTGGTGACCATCTCGCAGATGACGCCCGGCCCCATCGCAACAGCCGCCGCCAGTTTCGTAGGAATCAAAGTGGCGGGCATTTTGGGTTCCGTAGTGGCTACCATAGGCTGCGTGACGCCTTCGATCATCATCGTGTTGATCCTTGCGTATTTCTACACCAAATACCGCAACCTAAAAACCGTGCAGGGCGTGCTCAAAGGGTTGCGTCCCGCGGTGGTGGGCTTGATCGCGTCGGCGGGCTTGTCAATTCTCGCTCTGGCGCTTTGGAACGGCACCATCAAGACGTTTGGCTTTGCAAGCCTGGATTTTGTATCCATCGGTTTGTTTGCGGCTGCCCTATTTGCGTTGCAGAAATACAAACTCAACCCGATACTTCTTATGCTGGCAACCGGCATCGTGGGCTTGGGCCTGTATAGTTTCATCGGATAAAGCGCATGAAAAAGGCATTGCCATGCGGCAATGCCTTAGGCCATCGACAAAGTCGCTGGCTTCAAGGGGGAATCCAATTCCCCCTTGAGCAACCCCCAGGAACGCCGTTTTTTTTGCGAAAAAACGCCGGGAAAAGGTGTTTTCCGACGCACATGTCGCCGGAAAACAGAATTTATAGAATACTGTTGGTATTTCGAAAAGGTTTGTCGATACTCTGAGGCATTGCCATACGGCAATGCCTTTTTTTACGTTTTCAACTGATCAATGGTGATGATGGTGTCCATCACAGCAGTCGCAGTCTTCGCCATGCTCGCATCCGCAGTCATATTCGCCCTCGTGATCACAGCCGCAGCCGCAATCGTCCTCTTCTTCCTCTTCAAAGCCGCTGAACTGCACCAGGTCATTGCTTGTCGGGTATTCTCCGGATTTAGCCACCGCCCCATCCACAAGCGTGATGGGGAGCGCGCTCTCCCCCTGTGCCTGCAAAAGCGTTCTTACGGCTTCGTTTTCAAATGCCTGCGGGTCGTCTTGCAACCGGTGGCGTTCGATCGATACGCCCCATGCCTTTAGAAACTGAATGCTGTTCTCCATCATGCTGATCTTCAGATCCTCAACGCTGCTTGTTGATCGCAAAGACCCTTCAAAAAGTTCTATTCGATGCATGGCAATCTCCTCATTCGTTTAACATTGTACCATCGTGGTGTTTTTCGTATTGTGTGTCAGGGTATCAAGATAACGGCGCAGGTCGCCTACGCGTTCCGTATCGATGGAGTAATGCATCCACGTCGCTTCTTTCCTGCCCCTGACAAGGCCGCATTCCGTGAGCACTTTCATGTGGTGTGAGAGCGTAGGCTGTGAGATGCACAGATGTTCGAGCAACATGCATGCGCACAGTTCCCCATTCCCCAGCAAAGCTAAAATGCGAAGTCTGGCAGGCTCGGATAATGCTTTGAACATTGCGGCTTCCCTTTCGCAATCCATCGCTTTCATTTTTCTCACCCCATCGCTTTTGTAAAAGTGGAATATGTTTTTAGTATACGGGCGGATTGACATCTGTCAATATTTGCCCGGATGAGCACATGGCATACAGTTCAACCCACAGCGTTGCTTTTTCGAACACGCAGCAAGCATATGAGCAGTATCAGACCGCAGATCCCCACCACGGGATAGAGGTACCTTACGAGGTTGACAAACCCCACCTGGCTTAACAGCAACGACGCTGCGGAAGACAGCAGCACGGTCACTCTCCATGCACCCTTGTTCTGCTGATCCGCCAACCTCGCCGCAAAGCCGTAGAGCGAACTCGCAGCCGTCGAATAGATCTCGGCTGCGATCACCACCGTATAGCCCAACTGAAGATATGCTGAAATCCTCCCGGCGAGATAGATCATGGGCACGTCACACCCCACCGCCGCCACAGGGCCGTACAGGATAGAAATGTGGATCATCAGCGCGCCCAACCCCAACCCTACCCCGCCGAAAATTGCTCCCAGTTTCATGGTTTTTCCGCTATAGGATCCGGCACCCAACGGACACAGCACCGCAATGCTCAATAGGATGTTGTAGGATACATACAGAACGGCCATTGGCAGCCATGAAACGGGCGACACACCAGTTTTCACGGCAGGCGCTTCACTCGGAGCGGCAAGCGACAGAAGGCCTACGGTAAATACTCCCAAAAGCAAAAAGGGCATGACGATGCTTAAGCAATTGACAACGCCTTTGAACCCGAACAGAACGGTCGCGGAGGTAATCAAGGCCATCAACAGGCACCCAAGAAAGCCGTTAAGTCCAAACAGTTCGAACAGCGATCCGGAACCTGCGAACATCGTCGAAAGTGCCCCAAGCAGGAAAAAGGTGATTATGCCGTCGATGACAGGAGCAAGCCTGCCTGCACAGGCACGAATGACTTCCAGGTGGGATTTGGCTTTAAACCTATTCCCCAACCGCATGATGCGAATGCCGAATGCGACGAACAGGACACAAGCAACTGCTATTCCGAAATACCCCATCACGCCGAAGCGCGTAAAAAACTGCAGCACTTCCTGACCCGTTGCAAAGCCTGCGCCGACGACAGTGCTGATGTAAGCAGCCGCTATTTGATACGACGATAGCCCTTTTTTCATTCGGCCCTCCCTGCTATGATGAAGCTGTACCCGTCATGAAAGAAAAAATGCCGTCGCGAAATGGCACTGCTCTTAATTTGGATGCAATTGTTTTACATGCAGATTTCCAGCAAGACCTAAATTACTATACTTTGTCGCCGCTTCCGCTATGCGAAAAACAGATAAGGGTGATGTATATGGACGAATGGAACGTGGCACGGTTCTTCTCCCGGCCCCGCAATGCCTGTCTCTTTTTTGGCACTGCAGCGCGCTGTATCAGGGGAAATCCCGACGTCGCGCATCAAGGTGCAGAAATCCCAGATCACTTTTTGCCACAAACGCAGCTTTGCTTATGTGTGGCTCCCGATACACAAGATTACTGTTAAGCTTGATCACTGACTGCATGTCGAAAATCATCGATTTTCGTTGAATACGTACGATATAGTATATAGGGAATTTCCCGATTTGATAGTAACTCTCCCGCCAGAGTGCAAACGGCTTCGGTTTTCCATGATAAGCCTGCTTCGGCAAGACACAAGGATTCAAAATGGATGTATGCTTTAACGATGTTATCTGATATAATAGTGTCATTCTAAGAAATGTTTGATATTCTTCTTCGTCCGTTTGATTACAGTGCGGCTATTAAGCATTGTCATATGATCCGGGGTTGTCATTTGTTCTCAACCCTGTAAATTGTTTCCACTATGTATGACGGTAGACTAGCCGAGTCGGGGGGGGGTGCAAAATGAAAAAGATACCGGTGGCTGCCTCTATAGCGCTTTTTATGTGCCCCAGCCATGCTTTGGCAGCCCCTGCCGCCGTAACGGATGGGAATGGCGGCGTCGCTTCGCTTATTGCTCTTGTCAGCGTTCTGGCCATTTTGCTGCTGTTTTCGATTCTATTTCTGATTGTCAGCAGCCGCCGTAAAGCAAAGGCGGCCATGGATCAGCTGGAAATGGTCTCCGCTCTTCGAAAGACATTTATCAATGCCAGCGACGAGATCATCTATTTAAAAGACGAGCATCTCAATTACGTATTCGTCAACATTGCATTTGAAAAATTCTTCGGCGTAAAGGAACAGGACATTGTCGGCAAGGACGATTTTTTCCTGGGAGACGATGCGTTTGCAAAGCTTCGCCGCAAGTTTGACCTCGAAACCCTGGCCCAGGAAAAGCTCGTAGTAGATGAAATGTCCTACCGGGGCGGCATCTATGAGACGACCAAGTTTCCGATCCGTATGGAGAATGGCCGTATAGGTGTCGGTGCTTACGTCAAGGACATCACCGAACAGCGCCGCAAAGAAAAGGAACATGTGATGGCTTCCATGCGGAACCAGATCCTGTTGGAGGTTTTCAGCCGCAATTTTTCAACCCGCAACGAACTGTTGGATTACGCGCTCAACGAATCGCTGAAGCTGACCGGTAGCAAATACGGATACATCTATCTCTACGATGATACAAAGCAACAGCTCACGCTGGTTTCATGGACACATGATGTGATAGAAGACTGCTTGGTCAAGGATTCTGTGGATGTGTATCAATTGGATATGACGGGTATTTGGGGCGAAGCCATTCGCACAGGCAAGCCAATTGTACTCAACGATTTTAAATCGTCGCATCCGCTTAAAAAGGGGTATCCCGAAGGGCATGTAGAGCTAAAACGGTTCATGTGCATGCCGGTGCTCATCGCAGACCGCATCGTCGCAACCGCCGGATTCGGTAACAAGGAAGAGGATTACGACGACAACGATGTATACGAGATGACGCTTCTGATGAGCGGTGTGTGGAATGCTGTGCAGCGCCGCGATGCACTGGAAAGTCTTTCGTTCGAGCGCAACATGTCCATGCAGACGCTGCTGTCCATCGGTGACGGCGTAATGGTGGTGGATCACATGGGCAGGGTGGAGATGCTCAACTCGGTGGCGGAGAATCTTACCGGCTTTTCCCTCTCCCAGGCGCAGGGAAAACATTATCGCGACGTCTTCATGCTCTCCCACGACGTTACAGGAAAAATGATTGAAGACCCGATCGAAGCGGCGCTTAGCACCGGGCAGACGCACAACTTATCGGGACATGCCATACTCACATCCAAAGACGGTATAAGGTATTCGCTGGAGGACAGCGCCGCTCCCATCAAGGATGATTTTGGCAACACCGCCGGCGTTGTGGTGGTATTCCGAGATGCAACCAAGAAGATTGAACAGCAGCGGCACATCGAATACCTCAGCTTTCACGATTCTCAGACCGGCCTGTACAACCGCCGTTTCTTTGAAGAGGAAATGCGCAGGCTGGATACGCCGCGCAATTTGCCGATTACGATGATCATGCTGGATGTCAACAACCTAAAGCTTACCAACGATGTATTCGGCCACAGCACGGGTGACGAGCTCTTGAAAAAGGTTTCCCAATCGCTCAAAGAAGCTTGCCGTTCAGACGATATCATTGCGCGCTGGGGCGGCGATGAATTTGTGTTGATGATGACCAATACCAATCCATCCGTTGCCGCATCCATCAAACGGCGCATCAAATCCGAATTTGCAAAACAGAGCGTGCGGGGCATTCGTGGCAGCGTTGCCGTCGGCTATGAGATCAAGAATACCATGGAGCAGAACCTGCAAGAGATACTCAATCAAGCCGAAGAACAGATGTACATCAACAAGACACTGGAACACGAAGAAACCAAAGCAATAGCGCTGGAGGCCATCGTAAACGCATATTCGAAGTTAACTCCACAGGCAAAGGAACAGGCTTTTCGCATCAGCAATCTCGTCGGAGCGTTCGCAAAAGAGCTTCAGCTTAGCGAAGAAGAGATAAGCGAAGTAAAGGAAACAGCCTATTTGAACGATATCGGGAAGATAGCACTGGATCCTGCAGTTCTTGCAAAACTTCCCTCAGAGTTTACCACCGAAGCCGAAATGCAGGAATTCCGGCGGCATCCGCTTGTCGGCTACCGCATACTAAAGTTTTTCGATGCCAAGGATCAGATAGCCGAAGCGGTTCTCTCCCATCAGGAACGGTGGGATGGCGAAGGATTTCCCAAGAAGCTGCGGGGAGAGGATATTCCGTTCTATGCGCGCATTATCATGCCGGCATTCGTTTTTGACCGCTATTATCAACTGACAGAGGATGGAAAGATGCCACCGATAGAGCATGTTCTGGACGAGTTGCGCAAACGTTCCGGTAAACTGCTTGACCCGAAATTGACCGAAGCGTTCATCCGCATGATCGAACGCAAAGGCGAGGAATTGTTGAAGCCTCAATAATCAAAAAAACCGAACCGACGGTCCGACCGTCGGTTTTTAAAGCCCCGATATCCAAAAAGTCAAACCGACGGTCCGACCGTCGGTCTTTTGTTTGCCCGCTTCCCTTTTCTGAGGAATTGTTAAAGCCCTAATATTAAAAAACCGAACCGGCGGTCCGACCGTCGGTTTTAAAGCTCCGATATCCAAAAAGCCAAACCGACGGTCCAACCGTCGATTTTAAAGCTCCGATATCCAAAAAGTCAAACCGACGGTCCGACCGTCGGTTTTAAAGCCCCTATATCAAAAAACCAAGCCGACGGTCCGACCGTCGGTTTTAAAGCCCCTATATCAAAAAACCAAGCCGACGGTCCGACCGTCGGTTTTTTTGTTGCACACATCCCTTTTTTTATCGATTTAGTGCTTCGTATAGGCTAAGAAATACGGATTTCTTGCGAAACAGCGTGGATTATGGGCTTACGAACAATATTCATACATAGGATACACCAAGGACGATAAGGAGGTGTTCCCTATGAAAGTGGAGATGTCCAAACGGGCGCAGCGGCTGGGGGTCATCATTGCCGTTACCTTCGTTTTGGCCTTTAGCCTGCTGCAAATCGTTGGCACCGTCTTTGATATTCCCGCCATCAGCGTCTTTGCGCAGGTATCCAACGCAGACAAGTTTGACACGCGCAATAAACTAATGATGGAAGCGATGGCATACGTCGGTGTCAGCAGTCCTGACGAAGCGGCCAAGGTGTGGGCGCAGGGCGTGAAGATGCGCAATGCCGCGATGCAATATGCCGTGATGAGCTCCGAACTGAAGGAAAGCTATGCGGCGCGCCTTGAAAAGACCTTCCCAAATTGGGTAACAGGCGTTTCCAGTCCCTATGTCAGCGGCTTTGGAATTACGGATATCAAAACGCAGGGCAATAAGAGCGTCGTCACGCTCTCGTTTGCAACTGCCACTTCCACAGGCCCGGCGCAGACCTATACCGCAAAACTGACCATTGAGCCCGAGGGGGATTTCTGGCGGATCACCAACATTGAGGCGGACAAAGGGCTATCCGCCTATACCGGCCTGTAGTCATCACAGAAAGCGCTTTTGGGGATTGGCCGAACGGTCAATCCCCTGCTACCGGATTTCCTGCGGCTGACAGAGCCGAATTACGAGGCTTTCGCTTTTTGAATTCGGCTGTGATCCATACCAACAAAGGGATTGCCACCTGGAACGGTGATTCGTAGATCCAATAGTAATTTATGAAACCGGTCATCTCCATCAGGCTCTTGAATTCGATGGAGCCCAGTGCAATGATGAGCAATCCAACGGGTACGATCAGTATGTTGCTGTTTTTTATATTCAAGAGGCTTGCCACGCCACGAGTTGCGGCCAAAAGGATGAGGCTGCTCTTGGCAATGATCGATATGGTGAAATTGAGAAGGACGATGCCTTCATTTCGTGTGAGAAAGTCTTCGATTTCAATGATGCGGACGGCTGCATAGGAAGGAAAATATTCAATACTCATCATCGCAGAACCCAGAAGCGTTAAGTTCCTTACGATAATCAAGAATATGATCGCAGTGCTAAAAATCGCAGGAATAAGAAATAGTTTGTAAGGGCTTTCCCCCTTTGGAAAGCCTTTTGCAACATAGAGGAACATCACAAGCTCTGCGAATGGCAAGCTGCTAAGCTGCAGGGCGCCTTGAGAAAGCAGGCCTATGCTGTGTGAAAACATTGGCAACATATTGGAAAACCGCATTCTTCCAAGACCTATGAATATGGTAATCCCAAGCATGAAAACAACGAACACCAACATTGGAACCGACCATTTCGCCATCGCTTTCAAACCGCTTTTTGCCAGATATGCGGTGATGGCAAACATCAGGATCAGAACAGGAAGCTGAGGCGTTTCAGGCATTACGCTTACTTGAATGAACTCGGAAAAGTGACGCCAAACAAGAGAGCAGAAATGAATACCATACCAGGTCATCAACGCCGTCAATATCTTGCCGCCGACTTTGCCGAACAGCGCTTCCAATATCTCAAATAGATCCATCCCCGGGTATAACTTCATAATGCGGGCAAGTATACTGACCAATGGTATGGTTATAAGAAGGCTCATCAGCGCGCTAATCCATATGTCGTTTCCCACATTGGCATTTCCGCCGTAAGCGAGGGCGCTTCCCAGTAAAAACAATGTCAATAGGTACTGCCCCTGACAAATGGTGATGCCATCCTTGTTCATGAGTTTTCTCCTTATTGCTCAAGCATGGGAAAGAGTTTATACAAAATATACGTCATTCCCTTTGTCGGAGACGGTATGCTGATTCGAAAGCTATAGAGCAGCAAAACGCAGAATCCCATGCCCAAAAGGGCAAAATACCAAAACCTTTCCTTCGACTTCATATCCTTATGCATCGGGGTATAATCGACAGCAACGGAAGCGACAAACCCGATAACAACAATTGCCGTGAGCATAGAATCAATCTCCTTTCGTAATGGTATAGGATGTATTGACTATGCGGACCTTCGATTCTACCTGCACTTTAAGCTGAGCAAACAGCTTGTCCCAGTCCGGGCTTAGCTTTTTCCACAGCGTATGGTTGCTTTGGTTGATGGTATTTCCAAACCCGAAAATGTCTGAATTGTATTCCCGCTGCACCTTCTGAATTGTCTTTTGGATGTTTTGACCCACGATTTCGCCCGCTGCCTTTTCAAGGCCTTCTATTTGCTGTTTGTTTGTCATATCGATGCTCTTTTCAGCCTCGTCCAAATACACATCGGTGTCCGTTTTGATGTGCATGACGATTTCACCATTCTTATATTCATACGAAACCTTCGAGTGATTCTCCCTTATTTCAAGCGAAATATCGTACCGTTCTTCATTGCCAAGCGGCAGCGTGATCAGTCCGCCTTTTACCATATCCATCACAAACAGGAAATACTTCGTCTCTTCGGGGTTGAGTGTACCCACCATCCTTTGGCCTTTAAAAACGGCTAAGCCGCTGAGCTCATTGACTTTTTCGTCCCCGCTTTGCACCAGATGAAGCAACGGCAGCGTCAATGACATTCCCTCTGTCTTGAGTATGTCGTACGCCTCATAGAGCATGACGTCGTTTGTGGACGCTGTTATGGCATTGTCCCTGCTCAGTATGTCGTGCAGAATATAAGAGGTAATCCCAGCTGTAGTGCTTTTTCCTTTCAGTAAAATATCCTTGGCATGCTCCTCGGCGGATACCGTAATGTGCATCGTTTCACGGACTTCAGCATCGGAGAGGAACCAACTTAGAAGCCCTTCAACATTTTGGTTCTGCAATACTTCCTGGCCCAATACCAATAGCTGCATATCGCTGAAGAACAGCTTATGCTGTTCCCGCATTTTCGCATTGCGCGCCGAGTCGAAGATGGTTCTGCCTTCCGCCTGTATGATCTTCGGTTTGGGACCTGACTCCTTGACATTGGTTTCAACATCCACCGTCTCGAAGGTTAGCAAATATTGCCCTGTTAATGGATCGATATCCACCGCGATACCCGAAACTATTTCGATTTCGTTCAAATCGATATAGTTCCAGCAACCTGTCAGGATCACAGCACATAGAATGCAGCTTAGGACAGAAAGCGCCTTTTTACGCATTGCCGCCCCCCGTCTGCCTTGTACGGTTGCCCGTCAACGGTTCAGGCCTTGTTTTCATCGTCCACCAGGGTGCACGAATGAGCACATCCTTGTTTTCCCGCGCTTTCATTCTGCCGCTCAGGGTTACCTGCTCCACGCCCATAGATCGCAGGTTCAAAATATGGGCAAACACGAAGGATACTGCGATGGAAAACCCAAAGATGCCGAACATCGTGCTGAGCGCAAGCACAAACAGCCTTATGTAGATGATGGGAGCGTTCATTTTGGGAACCAAGAGGCTCGTAATGCCGGTCATGGCAACCATGATGATCATCGGCGATGACACCAGCTTTGCCTGCACGGCGGCTTGGCCGATGACCAGAGCGCCAACGATGCTCAGCGCTTGGCCTACATTGCTGGGCATTCTCACGCCGGTCTCGCGCAGGATATCGAAAATGATGATCATCACAAACGCTTCCGCTGCCGCCGGAAATGGAACACCCAATCTGTCCGAAGCAAGGTTTATCAATAGCGGTGTCGGTAGCATTTCTTTGTGGAACGCGATGATGGCGATATAAAAACCGGGAATTGCAATGGTTAATAGAAATCCGAATATGCGAAGCAGGCGGGTGAAAGAAGTATAAAAGTAATTTAGATAATAGTCCTCGCCGCTTTGGAAGTTTTCAACAAAAAGGTACGGTACGGTGAGAACCACAGGCGTCCCATCCAAAAAGACGGCAATGCGGCCCTCTAGCAGCTTGCCCACCACAACATCCGGCTTTTCGGTATAGCCGGTGGATCGGAACGGCGAATAGCGGTTATCCCTAACAAGCTCTGTAATATAGTTGGTATCCAGCACACCGTCGATGTCGATGCTCTCAAGCCGCTTTTTGAGTTCTTCCAGAATATCGTATTTGACAAGGCCGGCCATATAGCAGATGCAGACAGCCGTTTTCGTTCGTCTGCCCAGCGTCATGTGTTTTATTTTCAGCTCGTGCGTACGCAATCTTCTTCGGATCAGCGAGAGGTTTTGCAGCAGCGATTCGTTGAATCCTTCGCGGGGACCGGATAGCGTGCGCTCGTTGTCCGGCATATCGACAGACCGTAATTGGAAATGCTTAGTATCGATCAGGATGGCATTGTTGCACCCTTCAACGAACAACACGCTGTATCCGTAGGTAACCGCCTCGACAATCTCAAAGAAGTCATCGGTGGCCTTTACTTCGCTGATCTGAAGGATCTTGAGCATAAGCTCCTCCGGACGTTCACCCTTGCTATGCAAATCGGCGGACATCAATGGTCGAATGATGTTGTCGCCTATCACCTTGGAATCCACCATGCCATCGCTGAATACCAAAAAGCATTGGAGCGTATCGTCGGAACGACTCTTGATCTCGCGGTAACGCATGATGTCCACATCGCGGAACAACTCTTTGATGAAGGAGATATTTTGGGAAAGAGACTCGGATACCTTTGTTCCCATCGGTTGCCGGTTGAAGGAATCTTTGTCAGCCACGGCCTTTTCCCTTCCTTTTCGCAATCATATGATCGGAATTGCCACATTTCACAACCCTTACGGATTTACTTGATTATTATCCGCAATGGAAAAAACATACATTCCAGGCCATTTGTTACAGGAAAGCAAAGAGCATCAAAAAGGAAAATGAAACTAATGGATTGCCTTTCAATTTACTATTGCATTTATTCGAAAATCGGGTACAAAACAGGATGAAGTTAGGCGATAAACAAGCTGTCTGCTTCTATTATTTGAGATTGAAAGTTACCGCAAAAAAGGGATTGATCGGAAATCAATCCCCTGCTGCAGCATTGCCGGCGGTTGGTAAAACCGAGTTGCGGGGTTTTTTCTTTTTGATTTCCGCTACGATCCACACCAGAAGCGGGATAAATACCTGGAACGGCATAGCATACACCCAATAGTACGGTATAAATCCGAACATCTCCATCACGCTTTGATAGAGGATGGAAGCAAGGGCAACGGCGACCAGTCCCATTGGAAGTATGAGAATTTTGTGGTTTTCGATTCCCGTCAGCCTAGCCATACCGCGGCTTGCAGCCATTAGGCAAAGGACGAGCTTTGTGATACCTCCGATGATGAAGTTTATCGAGATCGTACCCTCGATTCGCGTGAGGAAATCGCCGATATCAATGAGGCGGGCAGCCGAAAAGGATGGAAAATACTCAATGCCAAGCATGGGTGAGCCCATTAGAAAGAGATTTCGAAGCATTGCAAGCAGCAGTAAAAACGCTCCGAAGAGCAATGGCACAAGATACAGCCTGTAGGGGCTGTCTCCTTTCGAAAAGCCCTTGGCTACGCATAAAAACAATACCGTTTCCACAAGCGGAAAGCTATATATATACAGGGCACCTTGAAATATTAGACCAAAACTGTGCGAAAACAGCGGCTGGATATTGGATAAATCCATTTTCCCGAATGAAAACACGATGGTAATTCCTAAGATTATAACGACCAACAGCAGCATAGGGAAGGACCATTTGCCAAATGTCTTCAGGCCGCTCCTTGCCAGATACGCGGTTATTGCGAAAAGCATGATCATGACCGGGAGCTGCGGCGTTTCAGGCATTGCGGTGATTTGAACGAATTCGGTAAAATTACGCAGGACCAGTGAGCAAAGATGCAGCGCATACCATGTCATCAGCGCTGTCAGCACTTTGCCGCCAAATTTCCCAAACAACGCTTCTAAAATATCAAACAGATCCATCTCGGGATAGAGCTTCATGATGCGCGCATAGATGCACAGTATTGGCAAAGCCATAAGAGTACTCATCACCAGTGAAACCCAAGCATCGTTGCCTGCATTGGCGCTGACCCCAAGAACAAGGGCGCTTCCTAATATAAACAATGCCAACAGGCTCTGCCCCTGGCGAATGGTGATGCTTTCCTGCTTCATGCTTTGCCTCCCTATTGACCTAGTCCCGGAAAGAGCTTGTCCAAAATAAAAGTAATGCCCTTTGCCGGAGATGGCACGTCGATCCTCATGCTGTACAACAGCAGCACACAAAAACCCAGGCTAAGAAGTGCAAAGTACCAGAACTTTTCTTTTGGTTTCATATCCTTGTGCATCGGGCGATAATCGCCCGCACCGACGACAAGAAACGTAAGGATAACGATGGCGGTAAGCATGTTGTTATTTCCCTTTCGTTCTGATAAACGCCGTGTTGGCTATGCGTACTTTGGATTTGATCTGTACCTTTAGCTGGGGAAACAGGCTGTCCCACTCTGGGCTTATCTGTTCCCAAAGCGCATGGTTTGTTTTGTTGATCGTGCTGCCGAACCCGAAAATGTCAGAATTGTATTCCCGCTGCACCTTCTGGATGGTCTTTTGGATGTTCTGGCCGATGACCTCTCCCGCAGCCACCTCCAACGCCTTGATCTGCGTTTTGTCCGTCATATCGATGTTTTGATGGGATTCATCAAGGTACACTACGGTGTCCGTTTCGATGTTCATGATGATTTCGCCGTTGTCGTTCTCATAGGACACCTTTGTATGGTTTTCGCTGATTTCAAGCGTGATATCATACCGCTCATCGTCGTTCATCGGCAGCGTGATAACCCCGCCTTTTACTTCGTCGAGCACGAACAACAGATACTTGGATTCTTCGGGATTCAAGGAGCCTACCATTCTCTGCCCCTTGAAAACCGCGGTTCCAAAAAGCTCGTTGAGCATTTTATCCCCATTTTGCACCAGGTGGACCAATGGTAGCGAGAGCGATTTGCCCTCCGTTTTGAGCATATTGTATGCTTGATACAGCAACACGTCGTGTGCGGAGGATGTGACTTCCTTATCCCTTCGGAAGATGTCATGCAGTACAAACGAGGCGAGACTCTTATTTTCTTTCACCTTTACGAAGATATCGTACGCATACTCCTCCGCAGAAATGGCAATATACATCGTCTCTCGGATTTCGGCGTCGTGCAGAAACCAGCTGAGTATTCCCTCGAGGTCTTCCTTTTTCAACACTTCCTGGCCGATTATAAGCACCAGCGTATCACCAAAATACAGCTTGTGCTGTTCGCGCATCTTCGCGTTGCGCGCCGTATCGAAAAGCGTTCTACCCTCCGCCTGGATGATCTTTGATATGGGACCCGTTTCCTTCACATTGGTTGCCACATCCACCGTCTCATAGGTAACCAGGTACTGCCCTGTTTGCTCGTCGATGTCCACCGCAAAGCCGGCCACGATTTCGATTTCATTCAATCCTACATAGTTCCAGCAGCCTGCAAGAATAGCGGTACTAAGAAGGCAGCATAGAAAGCACAGTATTCTTTTACGCATTGCCATCCCCTTCCGTTTGCCTTGTGCGGTTGCTTGTGAGCATATCCGGCCGTTGCTTCATCGTCCACCACGGTGCACGGATGAGGGCGTCCTTGTTCTCCTGCGCCTTCATCTTGCCGCTAAGGGCAACCTGCTCCACGCCAAGCGAGTTCAGATTCAGAATGTGAATGAACATAAACGACATTCCTATCGCAAATCCAAACAGCCCGAACATCGTACTAAGCGCCAGCACAAAGAATCTGCTATAGATAATAGGCGCGTTCATCTTGGGAACGAGCAGGCTTGTGATGCCGGTGATGGCAATGACGATGATCATTGGAGACGAGACCAGCTTTGCCTGCACGGCAGCCTGGCCGATGACCAACGCGCCCACGATGCTCAATGCCTGGCCGACATTGCTTGGCATTCGCACACCGGTCTCTCGAAGTATATCGAAGATGATGATCATCACAAACGCTTCGATCGCAGCCGGGAACGGAACGCCCAACCTGTCTGCCACAAGGTTGATCAATAGCGGCGTGGGGAGCATCTCTTTATGGAACGCAATGATGGCGATGTAAAAGCCGGGAACCGAAACGGTAAGGATATACCCGAATATCCGCAACAGCCGCGAGAAGCTAGTATAGTAGTAATTCAGATAATAGTCTTCGGGGCTTTGAAAATTCTCAATGAACAGGTACGGCACGGTCAGCACTTGGGGCGTGCCGTCCACAAAAATCGCAATTCGGCCTTCCAGAAGTTTTCCCACGATCGAATCCGGCTTTTCGGTATAGCCCGTGGAGCGGAATGGAGAAAACCGGTTGTCCCTGATGATTTCCGTTATATAATTGGCATCCAACACTCCGTCGATATCGATGCTCTTTATTCGCTTATTCAGTTCATCGAGAATATCGTATTTGACCAGATTCGCCATATAGCAGATGCTGACGGCCGTTTTTGTCCGCCTTCCGAGTGTCATGTTTTTAATTTTGAGCTCGTGTGTGCGCAATCTTCTTCGAATTAGGGATAGGTTCTGCATCAGCGACTCATTGAACCCCTCCCTGGGGCCGGACAAGGTGCGTTCGTTATCCGGCATCTCGATAGAGCGCAGCGGAAAATGCTTCGTGTTGATCAGGACGGCTTTATCGCTTCCCTCCACGAACAGTGCGCTGTCTCCGTAGGTGACCGCCTCGACGATCTCCAAAAAGCTTTCGGTGGTTTTCACTTCGTTGCTCTGAAGGACTTTTGCCATTAATTCCTCCAGCTGTTCGCCTTTTCCCTGCAAATCGGCGATCGTTAATGGGCGAATGATGTTGTCGTTGATCACCTTGGAATCTACCATGCCATCGCTGAAGACAAGAAGGCATTTGAACGCCTCGTCAAACTGGTTTTCCACCTCGCGGTACCGCATGATGTCCACATCGCAGAACAGCTGCTGTATGAATTCGATGTTTTGGGAAAGCGAAGCGGAGACCTTCATTCCCATCGGTTGATGGTTGAAGTTTTTCATCTGCTCATCGATGTCTTTTTCCCTATCTTGTCGAAAAAAACGGTTGCTCATCTTTTTCCTCGTTCTGAAAGTCTCGTGGATATTTTCTGAATTTCGACAAGATATTACGCTTGGCAAGTATTGACAAGCGCTTAGGCAAAAAAGAATTCTTAACTTTTCTTCAATGTCTTCCTCGGCATTGCAGAACATCTAATATCTTTCAACGGCACTGAGCATCTATTTTCCCGCGGCATTTCTTCCCTTTTTCGCAATTTTAAGGTAAATGTCCGCGCAGAAAATACCGATTTATCTAAGGAAAACCAATAAAGGATTGGGGTGCTACTATGGGCAAAAGTACAATAATAGGCATATTTGTTGGCTTCGGCGCCCTTATACTTGCTTTCATTATCGAGAAAGGCAACATTATATCGTTGCTTCTTCCCAGCCCTGCCATCACCGTATTCGGCGGTACGATAGGTGCGCTTCTGGTCTCCTTCTCTTTAAGCGACGTCACGTCGATCCCCAAGCTGTTGGGGAAAACGATGAAGGATCCTCCTATCTCCCTGCAGCATACGCTGGATGAACTGTTGAACTACGCAACGATGGCCAAGCGGGAAGGCCTGTTGGCGCTGGAAAAACTCATCGACGACGCAGAGGGCAAAAAGCGTCGCGATCCGTTGCTGCAGAGGGGTCTGACGCTGCTGATGGACGGCCTGGACCGTGAATCGCTTAAAGCGGTGCTCGAGAGCGAAGTCTCCGTTTTTGAACAAACAAAAAAGCGCGAGATCTCCATCTTCGAAGCGGCAGGCGGCTTCTCGCCAACCATGGGCGTCATTGGAACGGTCATGGGCTTGGTGCAGGTATTGGCAAACATGGGTGCGCCGGAGGAGTTGGCCGCATCGATTTCCGTTGCGTTCATTGCGACTTTTTATGGCGTCTGTTTTGCAAACCTCTTGTGGCTTCCCATTGCGAACAAACTAAAACTGCAGTTGAAAATGATGATCATGGAAAAGGATATGATTATCGAAGGCCTTTTGTCCATCAATGAACTTGAAAACCCGATGGTCATAAAGGAAAAGCTGATTCCGTTTGTCGCCATTCAGGCGAATGGTGGCAAGGCTACGGCGGCAAAGGGGGAGACCAAGAGTGAGTCGGCAGCATGAGGAAGAACATGAGAGCGGCAGCGAGCGGTGGCTTCTGACCTACGCGGACATGATCACCCTGCTTTTGGCCTTGTTCATCTTGCTCTATACCATGAGTTCGATCGACAGCGGCAAATACCAGGCCCTTTCCAAGCAGCTTGGCATTGCGTTTAACGGCGGCAGATCCATCTTTGAAACAGGGTATCCTGGCGGGGGCAGCGGCAACGGCAGCGGCGGCGACGGAACGGGAGACAGCCCCACGGCAAGCGCCGGCGGGAGTATCGTCATTCCGGAATATTCGCAGCAAGACATCGAGCGCCTCGTGCGTTCCTTGATCGAATCGAACGGCTTGAGTTCCATGGCCAATGTCCGCATGGAGGAACGGGGCGTGGTTGTCAGCTTTCAGGACGCGCTGTTGTTTGATTCCGGCTCCGCCGACATCAACGCCAAGTCGCTGGATATGCTCAAGAAGCTTACGGTTATCGCGAATTCATGCAAGAACTACATCCGGGTGGAGGGTTCGACCGACGACGTGCCGATCAGCGGGAGGTTTGATTCGAACTGGGAGCTTGCTTCGCAGCGGGCAATCAACGTTGCAAAAGCGCTGGCGAGTTTCGGTGTGAGCGCTTCGCGCATTTCCGCCACAAGCTATGGCGAATACCGGCCGATCGTTGCAAACGACACGGCCGAACACCGAAGGTTGAACCGGCGCGTGGATATCGTATTTGTGAACAAGGAACACAACGACGATGAGCCGGGATATACCAATCAATAAGGTAGGATGAAACACCAGACACAGTGCACAAGCCCGCTTCCCGCGGGCTTTTCGTTTGTTCGCCGCTTTCATGCAGTACCGGCGGAATATACAGATAAAAAAAGAATGCTTGCGCATTCTTTTCGTTCTTCTTAAAATGCCTGAATATCAATCCTCATCCTTATACAGGTATATCTCTTTTCCCATCTTGCCAAGGAACATGAACGCAAGCCCTGAGAAGATGAGCGCAACTCCGAAGATGATGTAATGGGATTGCATCGAGTCCAGCAGTACACCGTAGATCATCGCGCCCATCGGAACCGCCGCCTGTGAGAAGAAGTTCAGCATGGAATAGAATTTGGACCGCATGTTGTTGGGCACCAACGTCTGAAGGTTCACCTGCACCGGAATCAACACCCATGCCGAGAAAAAGCCGATGAAGAAAAGCAGCAGGCACAGCACAGCCAGCAGGCGGAAGCCCGTGCCTCCCATAAAAACCTGCATGACTGGGAGCGTCATGGCGCCGACGAGAATGATCAGCGCGGTTTCAAAAGCAACTCCGGACCGCATCAATCTTCCGGAATTTGCCGGATTGAACAGCTTGCCGGTGAGTATGTTCCCTCCAAGCACACCGCCCATCAAAAACGCAAAGAATACACCGAGCAGTGTTGCGGAAAACCCGAGGGTCTTCTTCACGACATAGGGGAACACGACGTCGAAGAGCGGATAGAACAGGAAATAGAGGATCATGCCCATCAGGAACAGGAACCGCACGTTGGTTCTCTTCCAGATGAACAGAAGGGTTTGCTTTATCTGCAGAACAAAGGATGAGGAAGTCAGCTTTTCTGCCGAAACCGTGGTCTTTTGATATTTGATCATGAACTCGATTACGCCGGATAAGGCGAACGAAAATGCGTTGATGATGAAGATAGGTAATATCCCGCCGATGCCGAAGATGACGCCACCAATGACCGGCCCCAAAATCATGGAGACGGCATCGGTGCTGCTTCTGGCAGCATTTGCCTGGTGAAGGTGCTCGCCGTCCGCAAGATCCGGCAAGATACCGTCGGTGGAGGAATTGAACAGACTGTCCGATATCGCGACAAAGATCTGTACCACAAACAGCATCCACAGCATAAGCGAGCGGAAAAGCGTGAGGACCGCCAGCAGCCCGATGAGCACAAACCGTACCGCGTCCGTGATGACCATGATGAATTTACGGTTGTAATGGTCGCCTATAACGCCCGCAAAGGGTGCTGCAATCAATGCAGGGATTAACGTACACAGTGAAAACAGTGCCATCATAGAAGCTCTGCCGGTCACTTCGAGAATATACAGTGGAACGGCAATGCCCTGAACACCGGTTCCGAACATGGAGATGAGCCTTCCAAGAGTCAGAAATAGAATGTTCTTTTTGGCTGTAGTGGTCAAACGCAACCTCCTGTTGGCGTGTTACCGGAACGTCGAATTGTTAGACGCCATTGGTATCATAATATAGTTATTGAAACATTTCAATTCACAGTTTTGCCCCTTTCTAATAATGCAAAAAATTGATAGATATTAATTGACATGCAATTTATGCAGTGGTATGCTCCCTTTGTTGGACGGTCTTTTTGTCTTTTTTATTTTATATGGAATGGAGTCTTTTGTATGTTTAGTTTGGAAAACGCCACAACCTTTGAGGTCGTGTCCGTCTGGGTTGTGCTCCTGATCGCCTTCCTTGGCCTTGCCTATGCCATGATGCTTCGTCGCCAGGTCATGGTATGCGACAAAGGCACGGAAAAGATGCAGGAAGTCTGGGGCGCGATCCGCACGGGAGCAAATGCGTACCTTAACCGGCAATTGAAGCGAATCCTTCCGCTGATCGGCATCTTTACTGTCGTGCTCTTTTTGTCCGTATACAT
>CAZHNN010000003.1:21077-132473 GCA_964533965.1 uncultured Clostridia bacterium
CGATGCTTCGTTTTGCAGGCAACACGCCCGACCAGGTCAAGATTATCATCGGAATAGGCCGTGCGATCGCATTCATCATGGGTTCGGTATTCTCTCTTTGCATTGGGCAGTTTGGCATGAGGATGGCCGTGCAGGGCAACGTGCGCGTGGCTTCCGCTGCTCGCAGGGGGTTTGCCGAAGCGCTTAAAATCGCTTACCGCACCGGCACCATTACCGGCATGCTTACCGACGGTCTGGGGCTTTTGGGCGGAACACTCATCTTCATGGTGTTCGGTATAGCCGCTCCCGATGCGCTGTTGGGCTTCGGTTTTGGCGGCACGCTGCTGGCGCTGTTCATGCGCGTGGGCGGCGGCATCTACACCAAAGCGGCCGACGTTGGCGCTGACCTTGTCGGTAAAGTGGAAGCAGGCATTCCCGAAGACGACCCGCGCAACGCGGCTGTCATCGCAGACCTTGTGGGCGACAACGTAGGCGACTGCGCCGGTATGGCGGCTGATATCTTCGAATCCTACGAGGTGACGATCGTTTCGGGCCTTATCCTCGGCCTCGCGGTCATGAAACTCGATCCCTCCCATTCCTTAAAGTGGATCATCTTTCCGCTGATCGTCCGCGGCATCGGTGTGCTCTCCTCTATGATCGGCACGTACCTCGTACGCGACAAGGGCGACTCTAAGACCTATGACGCGATGAAAGCCATCAACAAGGGCTTCTACGTGTCGGCAGGTCTTTGCGTGGTCGCGTTTGCGGTGCTGGCGCATTTCTACATGAATGAGTGGAGCTCCTTCTTTTCCGTGGCCGCCGGCATCGCGCTTGCCATCGTGCTCGACGAAGTGACCAAGTATTTCACCGATACCCACTATAGACCTGTAAAGGAAATCGCTGAGTCCTCCACCACCGGTTCGGCCACGCTGATCCTAAAAGGCCTTTCCGTCGGTTTCGAAGTAACGGTCTGGCAGGTCATCATCATCGCGGTCACCATCCTGATCTCCGTATTCATCTATTCCGGACAGCCTGCCATCAACGTGCTCTACGGCGTTGCAATGACCGGCATCGGCATGCTTACGCTCACCGGCAACAACGTTGCGATGGATTCGTTCGGACCCATCTCCGACAATGCGAACGGCATCGGCGAGATGTCCGGGCTTGATGAGAGCGCACGTGAAGTCATGGGGCACCTTGATGCCGTCGGCAACACCACCAAGGCCATCACCAAAGGCGTTGCAATCGGCTCCGCCGTCATCGCGGCTGTGTCCCTGTTCGGCTCGTTCTTAACCGACGTTACCAAGGTACAGGCGCAGCTTGGTGTGCCCGTTGCGCAACAGATCATGAGCACCGGTATCCGCATCAGCGAACCCACCGTATTCATCGGCGCTTTGATCGGTGCGGCGATCCCGTGGCTGTTCTCCTCGCTGATCATCAACTCCGTCGCGAAAGCGGCAAGCCTCATCGTGGACGTCGTCCGCAAGCAGTTTAAAATCCCCGGCCTGATGGAGGGCAAAGTCAAGCCTGACTATCAGGAAGCGGTCGGCATCTGCACCATCGCCGCGCAGAAGGAACTAATCAGCTTGGCGCTTATCTGCATTCTGACGCCGTTGATTGTGGGTATGTTCCTGGGCGTTGAGGCGTTGGGCGGCGCACTGGCAGGCGTCATCCTCTCCGGCCAGTTACTGGCGGTGTTCATGTCCACCTCCGGCGGCGCATGGGACAACGCCAAGAAGACGATCGAAGACGGCGTGCATGGCGGCAAAGGTTCCGAGTCTCACAAGGCAGCTGTCGTTGGCGATACGGTTGGCGATCCCTTGAAGGATACAGCCGGCCCCGCTTTGAACCCGATGATCAAGGTAATCAACCTCGTTTCCCTGCTGGCTGCTCCCGTGCTGGTGCAACTGCAGTACAACGGAACGAACATCGGAATGATCGCCGTCGCAACCGTATGCTTATTGATCGTGGTCGGCATGATCGTAAAGTCCAAGAAGCCCGCAAAGCATATAGCCTAGACCAGCAAGGCAAACTTAAGGGATCCCGGATGACGGGATCCCTTTTTCATGCAAATGTATATGTATTACCTTGCGCTTTTGCATGCGTGGTGATACTCTGATGATATCCCCCCTGGGGGGTTATGGGAGGATTCAACATGGAAAATCATGCTCATCCGCATGAAAAGACGGAAGCCGTCGTACACCGGCTGTCGCGCGCAATAGGCCACTTGGAGGCGGTCAAGCGTATGGTGGAACAGGGTCGCGACTGCACCGAGGTGCTCACACAACTGGCTGCTGTAAAATCCGCTCTAAATAACATCGGCAGCATCGTGCTGCAGGATCATATCCAACACTGCGTGGCGGACGCCGTGCACAACGGCAACCAAAAAGCGCTCGAGGATCTATCGATGGCCGTCGCGCGCTTTGTCGGCTGACAGGAGGGGCTATGCCAACACTGAACCGGCCTGTCCAATTTGCGCTTATCGCCGCTACCATGTACGCTTTGAGCGCTCCGCTGTCCAAGCTGCTACTCTTTGATCTTCCGCCTACGCTGATGGCGGGTTTGCTGTATTTCGGCGCCGGGCTCGGTATGAGCGTCATGGGGTTGGTTCGTAAAAATACGAGCGGCACGATGGAAACGCCGCTTGGCAAAGAGGAGCTGCCGTTTGTGGCCGCCATGGTGGGGCTTGATATACTGGCGCCGATCAGCCTTATGATAGGGCTTAAGCTCTCCACCGCCGCCAATGCGTCCCTTTTGAATAACTTCGAGATCGTATCGACCGCACTCATTGCGCTCCTTTTGTTTCACGAGGCGATTTCCAAACGGCTTTGGATCGGCATCGGGCTGATCACGCTGTCCTCCGCTATCCTGTCGATTTCCGATGTGAGCAGCTTTAGGTTCTCCTTCGGTTCCCTGTTTGTGCTGCTCGCGTGCTTATTCTGGGGTTTGGAGAACAACTGCACACGCAAGCTTTCCCAAAAGGACCCTCTGCAGATCGTGATGATCAAGGGCCTGGGTTCCGGGCTCGGCTCTCTATTGATCGGCTTTGTTGTCGGGGAAAGACTCTCTCACCCTCTTGCCGTCTTAGCGGCGCTTTTGCTTGGATTTGTATCCTATGGATTCAGCGTCTTTTTGTATGTGCATGCGCAGCGGCATCTGGGCGCCGCCAAAACCAGCGCCTATTACGCGGTGGCGCCGTTTATCGGCGTGATATTGTCCTTTCTTTTCCTGCACGAAAACCTGCCATGGACGTTCTTCATTGCCCTTGTGATCATGATCGGTGGCGCGTATTTTGCCTCTACAGACGGCGTGCAGCAATGACATCTCGAACATCCGCGTCCATGGCTCCCTTCACGGGGGCTTTTTTTTGAGCCCCATTGACTTATCTATATCAACTTGATATAGTTCAAATCGGGAGGTGTCCCATGCCAAAAGAAAATACCACGCGCTATATCATTCTGGGTCTTTTGAGCCATGAGCCGCAGAGCGGCTATGATATGAAAAAGCGGATGGATATCTCGCTTCGCCACTTCTGGCCCGTGGGATTTGGACAGATATACCCTACGCTGAACGAGCTTTCGCGGGAAGGACTGATCGAACAAACGGAAGGATCGCCTTCTAAAGGGCCCGAAAAGCACCTATATGACATCACGCAAAGCGGAAGAGAGGCTCTGCACACATGGCTTATGGAGCCGGAAGATCGCGAATACACGAAGTACGAGATCCTCTTGAAGCTCTTCTTTGGCGCACAGGGGGACAAACCGACCAATCTATTGCGCATACAAGCGTTCGGTGAGCGGCAGGCACAGAACCTCGCGATGATGAGGATATTCAAAGGCGAACTCTCTGCGATTTTGGATTCGGGCGAAGATCATTTGTATTATTACCTCACCGCCCTGTTCGGCGAATACGTCTACGAAGCGTATGTTCGCTGGGTGGAAGAGGCAAAAGTGCTCTTGTCGCAAGCCATCAAAACGGAGGACAGAACATGAAACGCCAAAGTATTCGAAAGACCATTTTGCTATTGTCCTTTCTGGCATTTCCCATAACGTTGAACTACCTTTCCCCATATCTGATCATCCGGGGAAGCTTCGAGGGCGTACTTTGTGGCAGCGGCGTGCTGTTTCTATCCATGCTGCTGATGTCGCTTGTCCTGGGTCGTGCGTTCTGCGGGTGGCTCTGCCCTGCGGGGTCGTTGGGAGAAATCTGTGCCACCATCAACAACAAGCCTGTAAAGCGCGGCGCGAATATCGTCAAATACCTGATCTGGGTGCCGTGGCTTGCAACCATCGTCTTCGGCTTCATCCATGCAGGAGGGCTTAAGCAGATAAACCTGATCTACTACACCGACGGCGGCATCTCCGTCAACGCGCCTACGGGATACTATGTCTACTTCACCGTCATCGCGTTGATAGTAGCGCTGTCCTTCAGCCTTGGTCGTCGCGGATTCTGCCACAGCGTTTGCTGGGCAGCACCGTTCATGGTGTTGGGCAATTTCATTCGCGAAAAGCTGCATATACCGGGGCTTCGGCTGGCGGCACAAAAGCACAAATGCATCGGCTGCAAGACCTGCAATAAAGCCTGCCCGATGAGCCTGGACGTACAAAGCATGGTACAAAAGGCTGATATGCACTGTTCCGAATGCATTCTCTGCGCCAATTGCGCGGACGTGTGCTCCAAAAAAGTATTAAGGCTTACCGTATCATCGGGAAAGATGCGGGATAAGGATCAGGAAGAGATCAAAGCAGCGTCGTAAAGAAACCAAAAGATAATATACAAGAAGGTCGCAAGAATCAGGGGAGCATTGCTCCCCTTCTTTGTTTTCATTGCTGCAGGAAACCCACCCGCCGCCTCATCAAAGGAGTCCAAGCGAGTGGCGCCTGCTTGAGCCTCGGAGAAAATGGCTTAATGATCTGCTTTCGCTTTCCCTTTGCACCTAGATCAAAATATTTGCAGCCAAAAAAGGGAGAGACAGCGAGCACCATCTTTTAACCTATGATGCCTATTTACCATAGTATAGTACGTATCATCCGAAAAAGGAGGTGAATACGATGCGTAGACCGTATCCGGGGGTCGCCTATCCAAAACATGAAAAAGAATGCGAACGCCAAATGCACGTACATGAATTTTTAGGAAGCACAAAGCTTGCAGAAGAAGCGGAAGATCGGCATAACCATCGCTTTGCAGGCGTGAGCTGCGAAGCGGAACCGTGTGGCGACAGCCATTTCCACTGGATCATAACCAGAACGGATTTTGTTGACCATTTCCACGAGATCAAAGTGCGATCCGGGCCTGCGAGAATTGTGAATCCGGGCCAGCAACCGTTAAAGCACGTACATTTTGTAAAAGGCATGACGTCTGTAAATGACGAGCACTGTCACGAGTTCGTCTTTGCAACGTTGATAGAAGCACCAATCTTTCCGCTTGAATAGCAAAGGCGTGCACAATTAACGCTTTGCGTATTGACTGCTCAACACAATACTTTTTAAAGGAAAGCCCCTCAAGCCAACAAGCTGTGAGGGGCTTTGTGTAACATCAAGGCTCAATCAGAATCGTACCGGATTTGAAGATATTCCTGAACGTCTTGGTATTGATCACAATAAATGAGAACTCGACCTTTGTTACCTTATCTATCTTATTTTTCTCAAAGTCCGACGTCATAAATTCCAACGTATCCACCGATGCTTTACCGGGCATTACATCGCAGGAAAAAACAGGACTCATCATGAATCCGTTTACGGATTCGCTTCTAGTCTGCACAGTAATGGGCGTTTTTGTATTATTTTCAATATATAAAAGATATCCCTTTCCAAACACACCATCAGCATTAACGCCTTTGTAAATTATTTTTATGCCGTTGCTGTCAAGCAACAATTTGCCGGAATCGTCTCGCTTTTGGGTATAGTACGAAGCAGCTGAAGTCTTGATGGTAACAGGATCCGTATCCACTATGGTTTTGTAGGTGTCGGTATTGAAAATATGCAGCGAGAACGTAATATCTGCGAAAGTGGTTATGCCGCTGTTCTCAAGGGTGCTGCTCATGAATGTCATGCTGTCGTTTGACTTTTTTCTGGGCAAAACACTTGCTGAAAAAACAGTTGAAACCATATAGCCATTAACGGATTCGTCCCTCGCCTGCACCGTGATGTTCTTTGTTCCATTGTTCTCTATGTAGAACATCAATTCCGGCCCGAATGTCGCATCGGTTTCCAATGACGTAGCCTTGACGAGAATGCCGTCTTTGTCATATAGAACTTGCTCCATGATGCTTGCCTTTTGAGGAATCGATGTCGGATTTGTGCCTGCACCGGGTTTATTAGATGTGACGGAGTTTGAGTTCGGAGCGCTGCATCCCGCCATCAGTACTGCCAAAAGCCAGACGAATACGATTGCTAACCTTTTTTTCATGATATTCCTCCCGTTAAACACATAGTACTATAATAAAATATAGTCAAAATAATATCAATCATATAAATTATTGAAAACATAAATTTATCTTTGGTGTTTTTTATATAGGGCTACACTCCTTACATAGTGGCTTTTGCTCTTTTTCAAGAAAGCTTAGCACTACTAACAAATTGTGAAAAAAGTACTTTTCGTAATTATGAAACATTCTGTTGACATGCGCATATAGCTATGTTAATTTAATACAAAACTCGGATCGGAGAAAATCCATGTCCTTTATGAACGTTATAGTTATCCTTATTAGCCTGCTCGTACTCCTTGTAGTACGGGCTTTTCGGCATAGGGGTTGGCGATTAACTGACATACAGGGGTAGGATAGAGATAGAACCACAGGCCCTGCAGTGATTGCCAAATCACTGCAGGGCCTTTTGTTTACCAAGACATTGAAACACAGGAGGCAACACCATGATCATGACCGGCGCACAAATCATCATCGAAACTCTGCTCGAACAGGGGGTTGGAACGGTATTCGGCTATCCGGGCGGGTCGGTATTGCCCCTGTACGACGAGCTATACAAAAACCGCCACCGCATCGTTCACATTACGACCTGCCACGAGCAGGCAGCGGCGCACGCTGCAGACGGGTATGCACGGGTGACGGGCGGCGTGGGCGTCTGCTTTGCGACGTCAGGTCCCGGTGCAACGAACCTCGTGACAGGGATCGCGGCAGCTTACCTTGACAGCACGCCGATGATCGCGATCACGGGCAACGTGTCTACGGACCTTCTGGGCCGCGACAGCTTCCAGGAGGTGGACATCGCGGGGATGACCATCCCAATCACCAAGCACAGCGTCATCGTCAAGGATGTAGCGCAGCTCGCCGACATCATTCGAGACGCGTTTAGAATTGCGAAGAGCGGACGCCCCGGCCCCGTGCTGATCGACGTCCCCAAGGACGTGCAGAACGCAAAGGCAGACTATGCGAAGGCACTCCCTGTGAAGAAGGCGAAGACCCCTTCCCCATCGCTTCAGGACCTGAGCTGCGCTGCGGAACTGATCGAACATTCCCAGCGGCCATTCATCTACTTTGGCGGCGGCGTGGTGATCTCCGACGCATCGGAGGAGCTTAAGGCGTTCAGCGATCGGATCGACGCACCGATGGGCGGCAGCATGATGGGCTTGTCGGCGATCCCGTTTGATCATCCGCATTTTCTTGGCATGGTGGGCATGCACGGCAAATACGCCGCAACGAACGCACTATACCAAAGCGACCTGCTGATCGCCGTGGGCGTCAGATTCTCGGATCGTGCAACGGGCAAGAAATCAGAATTTTCCCACGGGCGCAAGGTCATCCAGATCGACATCGACCCCGCGGAGATCGGCAAGAACATTCCGGCGGACGTAAGCCTCACCGGCGACGTGAAGATCGTGCTGCAAAAGCTGCTGGAAACGGTAAAGCCGAAATCGCACACGATCTGGAACCAACAGGTTTGGGCGATGAAGGAAGACCCCAAGAACAGCCTTGACATGGGCAACTCGCGGCTGACCCCGCAGCACATCATCGAAATGGCCTGCGGACTAAACGGAGATAGCGCGGTCGCAACCGATGTCGGGCAGCACCAGATGTGGACGACGCAGTATTACAAATTCAAAAAGCCGAGGACGTTTGTGACCAGCGGTGGGCTTGGCGCAATGGGGTTCGGGATGGGATCGGCGATAGGTGCATGCATGGGCTCCCAAAAGAAGACGCTTCTGATAACCTCCGACGGCAGTTTCCACATGAACATGAACGAGCTTGCGACCGCCGTCTCCTACAACCTTCCGCTGGTGGTGGTACTGATCAACAACGGCGTACTCGGGATGGTACGGCAATGGCAGACGCTGTTCTACGATAGCCGTTTTTCGTGCACCAGCCTTGCGCGCAAAACCGACTATGTAAACCTCGCCGAGAGCTTCGGCGCCAAGGGTATGCGGGCGGTGACGAAGGAAGAGTTCGACGAAAAGATCAAAGAAGCGTTTGCCTGGGAAGGTCCCGTTTTGATCGATTGCCACGTCGGCGAAGATGAACAGGTATTGCCGATGATTCCGCCGGGGCTTGGCATCAACGACATCATTTTACGATAGGAGGGTGAGAGCATGGAAAAGGAACAGTTCGTCGTATCAATGCTGGTCAACAACCACGCAGGCGTGTTGACAAGGGTATCCGCCCTTTTCTCCCGCAGAGGGTTCAACATCGACAGCCTGACGGTCGGCGTGACGGTGGACCCGATGATATCCCGCATGACGATCGTCTCCAGGGGCGATGAGAACGTTAAAACGCAGATCGTTCGGCAGCTTGAGAAATTGGTGGACGTGAAATGCGTTGAACTGATGGAGTTGCAGAAGATCGTCGTCCGCGAACTTTTGATCGTCAAGCTTCAGATGGAAAAGGAAAAGCTTTCGGAGATTATGGAGGCGGTAAACGCCTACCGCGCGTCGGTCGTGGACCTCTCGCCCACTTCCATGCTGATAGAGATCACGGGAGAGCCAAGTAAGCTGAGCGCGTTTTTGAACTATGTTGCGCCCTATGGCATTATCGAGATCTGCAGAACCGGTCCTACCGCCATCGGCAGGGGCACTTACTGTCTGGCGTATGATAATCAAACTGAGGAGGAGTTTTACTATGGCAACGATGTTCTATGAAAAGGATTGTAATCTTGGGCTTTTATCTGGCAAGACAGTGGCGGTGATCGGCTATGGCAGCCAGGGCCACGCGCACGCACAGAACCTTCGGGATTCTGGCGTCAACGTCGTCGTTGGGCTCTATGAGGGCAGTAAATCCGCGGTACGCGCAAAGGCGGCGGGATTCACCGTGTTGAATGCGGGCGACGCCGTAAAGGCTGCCGATGTCGTGATGATCCTGATCAACGACGAGAAGCAGGCGGCTCTGTATAAGAACGACGTGGCGCCGAACTTGCGTGAAGGGATGGCGCTTGCGTTCGCGCATGGATTCAACATCCATTTCGGGCAGATCGTTCCGCCAAGCGACATCGACGTCATCATGATCGCCCCCAAAGGACCCGGGCACACCGTTCGCAGCCAGTATGTCGAGGGCAAGGGTGTTCCCTGCCTCGTGGCTGTCCAGCAGGACTATACCGGCCACGCAAGGGATATCGCGCTGGCGTATGCGCTCGGCATCGGCGGCGCAAGGGCGGGCGTATTGGAAACCACTTTCCGCGAGGAGACCGAGACGGATCTCTTCGGCGAACAGGCGGTCCTCTGCGGCGGTGTGTGCGAATTGATGAAAGCCGGATTTGACACGTTGGTAGAAGCCGGATACCAGCCCGAGAGCGCGTATTTTGAGTGCCTGCACGAGATGAAGCTGATCATCGACCTTGTTGTCCAGGGCGGCTTATCCTTCATGCGCTATTCGATCAGCGACACGGCGGAATACGGCGACTACACGACAGGAAAGCGCATCATCACCGAAGAGACCCGCAAGGAGATGAAGCAAGTATTGAGCGAAATCCAGAGCGGCGAATTCGCCCGCAAGTGGATTTTGGAAAACATGACAAATCGCCCGTATTTCAACGCCCGGCGCAAACAGGAGCAGAACCTCTTGATCGAGACGACCGGCAAGAGACTGCGTAAACTGATGAGCTGGCAGAAGGAGCCCATGGATGAATAGCGATAAGATCAAATCCGGTGTCGAGCGCGCGCCGCACCGTTCGCTGCTAAAGGCGCTCGGGATGACGGACGACGAGATCGGCCGCCCGATGGTCGGCATCGTGAATTCGTTCAACGAGATCATCCCTGGCCACGTGCACCTGAACACAATAGCACGGGCCGTCAAGGATGGGGTGCTTTCGGCGGGCGGCACGCCTGTGGAGTTCAACACGATCGGCGTATGTGACGGCATCGCGATGGGGCATATGGGCATGAAGTACTCGCTCGCGTCGAGAGAACTGATCGCGGACACCATCGAATGCATGGTACGGGCGCACTGCTTTGACGCTCTCGTATTCATTCCGAACTGCGACAAGATCGTGCCCGGCATGCTGATGGCGGCGGCAAGGCTGAATCTGCCAAGCATCTTCGTCTCGGGCGGCCCAATGCTCTCCGTGCGCGATGCCGAAGGAAGAGACCTCGACCTAAACAGCGTGTTCGAGGCGGTGGGCGCAGTCAAGGTCGGAAAGATCGACGAGGTGCAGCTAAAGCACGTAGAGGACAATGCGTGCCCCGGCTGCGGGTCGTGCTCGGGGATGTTCACGGCGAATTCGATGAACTGCCTGTGTGAGGCCATCGGGATGGCTCTGCCCGGCAACGGCACCATCCCCGCCGTATACGCGGGACGCTTGAGACTGGCAAAGGCCGCGGGCATGCAGGTGATGGAACTGTACAACAAGGGCATCAAAGCGCTGGACATTTTGACACCCGAAGCGATGCGAAACGCGCTTACCGTGGATATGGCGCTTGGGTGCTCGACCAACACCGTTCTGCACCTGGCAGCTATCGCACACGAGGCGGACATCGCCTACGATTTGAACATGATCAATGAATTGTCGGAAACCGTGCCAAACTTGTGCAAGCTGGCCCCCGCAGGATCTCACCACATGCAGGACCTTGATTTGGCGGGCGGCGTTCAAGCCGTGATGAAGGAGCTTTTTGATCACGGATATCTAAATGGAAAGCTGCCCACCGCCACAGGCAAGACCGTTGCGGAAAACCTTAAGGATGTCGCTGTCAAGGACAGGAAGGTTATCAGAAGCGTTGAGGAGCCTTATGCCAAAACGGGAGGACTCGCGGTGCTGTTCGGATCGCTCGCGCCAAAGGGTGCTGTCGTCAAGCGCAGCGCGGTCGACCCCGAAATGCTGGTGCACGAAGGCCCCGCAAGGGTGTTTGACAGCGAGGAAGAAGCGAGTGAGGCGATCTACGGCGGCAAACTGCAGCCCGGTGACGTGCTTGTGATCCGCTACGAAGGCCCGTCGGGCGGCCCCGGCATGCGCGAAATGCTCGCCCCCACCTCCTCGATTGCAGGGATGGGGCTCGATAAATCGGTGGCGCTGATCACCGATGGACGCTTCTCGGGCGCGTCGCGCGGCGCATCGATCGGCCATGTGTCCCCGGAGGCAGCCAACGGAGGACCCATCGCATACGTGCAGGAAGGCGATTTGATCGCCATCAACATTCCTGGCTACTCGCTGAACCTATTGGTCTCCGCAGAGGAGTTGGAACGCCGCAAGGCAACAACCGTTTTAAAGAAGAACGAAATGACGGGATATCTCAAGCGCTACCGCGAGCGGATAAGCTCGGCGGACAAGGGCGCGATTATCGAGTGAAAGGAGGATGCGGCGTATGGCGCAGACAATTCGCATTTTTGACACGACGCTGCGGGATGGCGAACAGGCTCCCGGATGCAGCATGGAATTGAATGAAAAGATCGAGGTGGCAAAGCAGCTTGAAAGGCTGAAGGTGGACGTGATCGAAGCGGGCTTTGCGATCTCCTCCGTGGGCGATTTTGAATCTGTCAAGGCGATCGCACAAACGATCAAGGACTGCACCGTGGCGTCGCTTGCACGCGCGGTTGAAAAAGACATCGACCGTGCGTATGAAGCGGTGCGCTATGCCGCTTCCCCGCTGATCCACACGTTCATTTCCACCTCGCCGCTGCACATGGAATACAAGCTGAGAATGCAGCCCGAAGCTGTCTTGCAGCGAGCGGAAGACATGGTGCGCTACGCGAAAAGCAAGTGCCCCGAGGTGGAATTCTCCGCCGAAGACGCAACTCGATCCGACTACGCGTTTTTGGCGAAGGTATTCACCGCCGTGATCAAAGCCGGCGCCACCGTGATCAACGTGCCGGACACCGTAGGCTTCACCACGCCGCAGGAGATGGTGCAGCTGCTGGAATACCTGAAAACAAACGTGGAGGGCATCGAAAACGCCATCGTCTCGGTGCACTGCCACAACGATTTGGGGCTCGCGGTTGCAAACTCGCTCTCTTCGCTGCAGGCGGGAGCGAGGCAGATCGAAGTTGCCGTGAACGGTCTTGGGGAGCGCGCGGGCAACGCCGCATTGGAAGAGGTCGTGATGGCGCTGCACACGAGAAAGAGCTTCTTTGACGCACAATGCCGCGTCGTGACAAACGAGATATCACGTGCCAGCAGGCTTGTGTATTCCACCGTCGGCATGACAGCACCGCGGAACAAGCCCATTGTAGGAGCAAACGCATTTGCACACGAAGCGGGCATACACCAACACGGTATCCTGGCCAACCGCGCGACGTACGAGATCATGTCGCCGGCAAGCATCGGGCTTTCCACGGGTTCGCTTGTCTTAGGCAAGCACAGCGGACGGCATGCATTCGACGCAAGGGTGCAGGAGCTTGGCTTCGATTTGAGCCAGGAGGAGCTGGCAAAGTACTTTGAGATGTTCAAAGATCTGTGCGACCGCAAGAAGGAAGTGCACGATGGCGACATCGAAGCGATGATCCACGACGGCGCACTCAACGAAGGCGGATACCAGCTCAAGCGGTTCGACATGCATTCAGCCACAGAGGCGAAAGCCACCTGCTCGGTCACGTTGACCAAAGAGGGGGAGGACGCGGAGGATGTGGCGCTTGGCAACGGGCCCGTGGATGCGGCGTACAACGCGATCGACAAGCTTGTGACAGCTCCCCCGTACGAGCTGCAGGACTATTCGATCCGTTCCATCACCGAAGGCAAAGACGCTTTGGGTGAAGTCGTGGTAAAATTAATGTACAAAAATGAATTGGTGACCGGCCGCGGGCTTTCCACCGACGTGATGGAAGCCAGCATCCTGGCCTATTTGAACGGGATCAACCGGCTGCTTATGGTGAGGGATTGAGATGAAACTAGAGATACTGGACACCACGCTGCGAGACGGCGCGCAGGCGGAAGGCGTTTCGTTTTCGGTGGCAGACAAGATCGGCATATTGAAGGCGCTGGACGAGTTCGGCGTCCGCTATATCGAAGCCGGAAACCCTGGCAGTAACCCGAAGGATATGGAATTCTTCCTACAGGCCGCAACCGTCCCTCTTCACCATGCAGAACTGGTTGCCTTTGGCAGCACGGCGCGCATCGGCATCGATGTCGCGGAAGACGCCAACATCCAATCGCTGTTGATAGCAGGCACCCCCGCAGTGTCGCTGTTCGGCAAGAGCTGGGATCTGCACGTGACCGAGGTCTTAAAGGCCACGCTGGAAGAGAACCTGAAATGCGTGGAACAATCCGTGCGGTTCTGCAAACAGAACGGCAAGGAGGTCATCTTCGATGCCGAGCACTTCTTCGACGGGTACGAGCAAAATCCCGAATATGCGATGAAGGTGCTTTCTGCGGCAGCACTGGGCGGCGCCGACGTGCTGTGCCTATGCGACACGAACGGCGGCATGGGACCTTCGCAGGTGTTTCAGGCAACGTGCAAAGTAAAAGAGGTCTTCCCTTCCATGCGTCTTGGCATCCACTGCCACAACGACATCGGCTGCGCAGTCGCAAATTCGCTTTTGGCGGTGGACGCGGGAGCGGTGCACGTGCAGGGCACGTTCAACGGCATAGGCGAGCGCTGCGGCAACGCGGACCTTTCCGCCATCATCCCAAGCCTGCAGATAAAGGGCGGATACGAATGCGTCGAGGGACCGCTGGATTCCTTGCGTGAGACGGCGCTTAGAATCGCCGAGATCACGAACATCCAACTTCCCAACAACAAGCCGTATGTCGGCGAGAGTGCATTTGCCCACAAGGGCGGCATGCACATCGACGGCGTCGATAAGATCTCCCGCTCATTCGAGCACGTCCACCCCGAGATGGTGGGCAACGAGAGGCGGTATCTTCTCTCGGAGGTCTCCGGGCGTAAGGCAGTCTTATTGAAACTGGGCAGCATAGCCCCCGATCTTGGCAAGGACAGCCCAAAGGTTGTCCAGATCCTCTCCCGGCTCAAGGAACTCGAGCACGAGGGGTTCCAGTTTGAGGCGGCGGACGCAAGCTTTGCGCTGATGGTGCTTCGGACATTGGGACGATATAAACCGCATTTTGACCTCAAGATGTACCGCACGAGCGGCGAGTTCCCGCAGCCCGACGGAGAGATGAGCGCTTCCGCCATCATCAAGATAGAGGTGGGCGGGCAAACCGAAACCTCCGCGTCGATGGGCAACGGCCCCGTAAACGCGCTGGATTTGGCGCTGAGAAAAGCGCTGTGCGTGTTCTATCCGTCACTCTCGGATGTGTACCTGGTCGACTTCAAGGTTCGCGTGCTGGATACCGGCAGCGCAACAGGGTCGCACGTGCGCGTGTTGATTGAGAGCACGGACGACGTACAGCGGTGGACGACCGTCGGCGCATCTACGGATATTATCGAAGCCAGCTTTATGGCGCTGGTTGATTCACTCGAATACAAATTATGGATGGAGGATATGACATGAGCATGACCATGACCCAAAAGATCATCGCGGCGCACTGTGGCAAACAGGAAGTAGTCGCAGGTGAAATAGTAATGGCAAACGCGGATGTGGTGCTGGGCAACGATATCACCGCCCCCGTCGCGATAGCGGAGTTTGAAAAAGCCGGATGCGGCAATGTGTTTGACCGCGACAAGGTGGTATTGGTACTCGACCACTTTGTGCCCAACAAGGACATCAAGTCCGCCGAACTGTGCAAGCTCATACGCGATTTTGCAAACGAAATGGGCGTCACCAACTTCTTTGATGTGGGCGAAATGGGCATCGAACACGCACTGCTGCCCGAAAAAGGAATTGTGGTCGCCGGCGATCTTATCATCGGCGCGGACAGCCACACCTGCACCTATGGCGCACTTGGCGCATTCTCCTCCGGCGTCGGCTCCACAGACCTCGCCGCGGGAATGGCGACGGGCAAAGCTTGGCTGAAGGTCCCTCAAGCCATCAAGTTCAACCTGACGGGCAAGCTGCAAAAACATGTTTCGGGCAAGGATGTCATTTTGCATATCATCGGGCTTATCGGCGTTGACGGTGCGCTGTACCAGTCGATGGAGTATACAGGCCCCGGCGTTGCATCACTTTCGATGAGCGATCGGCTTTGCATCTGCAACATGGCAATTGAAGCTGGCGCGAAAAACGGCATCTTCCCCGTCGACGACCAAACCCTTGCGTATATCAAGGAGCACAGCCTGCGCGAACCTGTTGTGTACGAGGCCGATCCGGGCGCGGAATATGCACGCGTCATCGACATCGACCTATCCAAAATCCAGCAGACCGTGTCGTTCCCGCATTTGCCGGAAAATACAAAGACGTTTGACGATATTCCGGATATCAGGATCGACCAGGTCGTGATAGGCGCCTGCACGAACGGACGGCTGGAGGATCTGATTGCAGCAGCGGATATATTGCGCGGCAAGAAAGTCGCCAAGGGCGTTCGCGCCATCGTTATCCCCGCCACGCAGAAGATCTACTTACAGGCATTGGAGATGGGATTGATCAAGGACTTTATCGAAGCGGGATGCGTCGTCTCCACGCCCACCTGCGGACCGTGCCTTGGCGGATACATGGGCATTCTGGCAGAGGGCGAACGCTGCGTCGCCACCACCAACCGAAACTTTGTGGGACGCATGGGACATACGAAGAGCGAAGTATACCTGGCAAGCCCGGCTGTCGCCGCGGCATCGGCTCTGGCGGGCAAGATAGCCCCCGCACAATGAAGGCAAAGGAGAAGATACGATGAAACTGACCGGAAACGTCATCAAATACGGGGACAACGTGGATACCGACGTCATCATCCCCGCCCGTTACCTGAATTTGCAGACCGAGGCGGAGCTTGCGGTGCACTGCATGGAAGACCTTGACCCGACCTTCTTAAAGCGTGTAAAAGAGGGTGATGTAATCGTAGCAGGAGAGAACTTCGGCTGCGGATCGTCCCGCGAACACGCGCCGATGGCGCTTAAGGGCAACGGAATTGGCGCTGTTGTCGCCAAGAGCTTTGCGCGCATTTTCTACCGCAATGCGATCAACACCGGCCTTCCCATCGTTGAGTGCGACGCGGACATCGACGAGGGAGACGAAATCGAGATCGATTTTGACAATGGAATACTCACAAACCTGACCAAACAAACCACGTCCAGCTTCGCGCCGTTCCCGGAATTTTTACAGAAGATCATCACGGCCGGAGGACTCATGAAAGCCATAGGCGGTGAGTGCCTGTGAACTACAACATAGCGGTCATTGAGGGGGACGGCATCGGACCCGAGATTGTAAACGCCGCCATTCTGGCAATGCAGGCCGTGGGCAAGCTCTACGGGCATACGTTTTCGTTCAACAAGCTGCCCATGGGCGGAAACGCCTACGACAAATTCGGCGAGCCGCTGCCGCAGAGCACCGTGGATGCCTGTCTTGCTTCGGATTCCGTGCTGCTGGGCGCTGTCGGCGGGCCGAAATGGGATACCCTTCCCGGCCATCTGCGCCCCGAGGCAGGCCTTTTGGGCATCCGCTATAAGCTGGGGCTATACGCGAACATCCGCCCGGCAAGACTGCTTAGTGAGCTCAAAGACGCCTGCCCGCTTCGGAAAGATGTAGCAAGCAAAGGGTTTGACATGGTGATCATCCGCGAATTGACTGGCGGCATGTACTTTGGCGAGCGCGGACGCAGGCAGGGCTCGGGCGGCGAAGAAGCGTTTGACACCGAATGCTATTCCGTCATGGAGATCGAGCGCATCGGCCGCACCGGCTTTGAGATCGCACAGGGACGAGGCAAAAAACTGTGCAGCATCGACAAGGCGAACGTGCTCGAAAGCTCAAGGCTTTGGCGCGAAACGATGATCAGACTTTCCGCGGAATACCCCGACGTGCAGCTCTCGCACATGCTGGTGGACAATGCGGCGATGCAACTTGTAAAGAACCCGGCGCAGTTCGACGTGATCGTGACCAGCAATATGTTCGGCGATATCCTCTCCGACGAGGCGTCGCAGATCACGGGATCAATCGGCCTGCTTCCCTCCGCATCGCTTGGCGATACCAAGCGCGGCATGTACGAGCCGATCCATGGCTCTGCCCCCGACATTGCAGGACAGGACAAGGCGAACCCGATCGCAACCGTACTCTCCGCGGCGATGATGCTAAGATTGTCCTTCGGGCTTGAAGCGGAGGCGAAATGCCTGGAGGATGCGGTAGCCAAGGTTCTGCAGAAAGGCCTTCGCACGGCGGATATCGCCAAGCCCGGCGAGACGGTGCTGGGCTGTAAGGCGATGACAGACGCATTCGTGCAGGAGATCGGTTCATAAGAGTTTCATATGTTTGATTTGATGCGCGCAGCAATCTACTCCGGCCCCCAAGCCCAAGATTGCGCGCATCAGAGGAAAAACCCGCAGATTATCTGCGGGTTTTGCTTCTACTCCCATGGAAGGCGGGTATCGATCTATTCCTCCCACACTTCCTTAGGCAGATAATGTGCCATCAGCGTTGCAATACGAGGATGGTATCCAAGGGTATACAAGGCGACGTCCGGCTTATATATCAACCCGGTAAATCCCATCGAAGACACTGGAATCTTTTGTGCCTGGGTAAACGCACAGAGCATGCCGCCTCCGCCATAACCGGCCAATACGATATCTTCCCACTTTGTGGTTCTCAGGCGGACGAACGGAAAAACGTATTTTTCGATTCCCCGCTCAGAGATCCTGTAAAGACCACTGACAGCGAGCACAAAGGCGGTGCATAGGCCCGTGCCGATGGCCAACCCAAGCAGAAGCACCTGCTCAGAGAAGTAGGCATCGTGTTCGTTAACCGGAGGAAAAACAAGTGACAATATGCCGAATATCATGAAAAACGGGAATGTGCTTGCCAGCAGCAACCTTTTGGCGGATATCGCCCAGAACCATCCGCCCTCCGATTTTATTCCAACCATGCCGGGCGAATCACCGTACCGGGGCAACATCGCCTGCACAGGGGGCTCGACCCAGCGTTCTTCTTGTATTCTTACACATTCCAGTATCTTCAGGGCATCTTCTTTGGTTTTTGCCAACACATCTACAACGTCGCTGCAGGGGCAAGCAAGCGTATCCCATTCGGCTTGTGCCATTGCTTTGCCTGCAAAATAAAAGACGCCGAAGTGCTGCCGTTTGCCCGGTGTGATCGGCGTTTTGTCGAAACGCACCTGCGCGATGTTTTCCCACGCCAGCTTCTTCTTTCTGATCCTCAGGCCTTTCTTATCGAATACCGCCTCGCCGTATCTTGGGATCAAAATAGTGATTAATTCGTATAAATTTATGAGAAACAATATGGCCAAGAACGCCCAACCATATCCCGAAACGTATTCAATACCGAATCTGGCATAATAGCCAGCCAATAAACCGAAATAAAAGAAAAATTTCGTAAATGTTCCAAACAAACGTCGCCTTTTATCCTTTTGGGATATGCATGCCAACTGGTATACATATTCTCTTTTATAATCCCGGTAGAAACTGGCGGCAAAATTCGACGCTAACAAGCCCATTGTTGCGAGAAGAGCAAATATGGAAATCACCACCCACCAGAGTATATGACACATTTGAGGGAATACCATGCCTGCGATGGCATTTGTTGTCCCAAGCTTTTTGAGCCGCAAGGGATAACATTGACAGGGGCCTTTTAATGAACATTAAACGATTCTATTCAATGCGAGTAATAGTATAAACGCCCCTAACACCGATACTGTCGACAATACGGTGTACACTTTCTTTTTCTCTTTAAACAAACGAGATATGGCGTGATATATAAATATGCCGATCAGTCCGCCAAGGCTGTTCAGAATGACGTCGTCGATATCACTGGCGCCAAGCCCAAAGATGAATTGGATGCATTCGATGGCGACCGTTGCCGCCAATACCCACAAGAACGTAACCGTCCACTTTTTATCCGCCTGGAACACCCGAAGATACAGCCCCATGGGGATGAATATGACGATGTTGCCCAGCAGGTTTACATCCATGACCCGCCAACCGAAATACACCATAATGTATTCCAAAATGCCTTTAAAAGGGACTAGGTTGACGCTCCGAAGTGGAGTCCACACGCCATTGAAAACATAAATCCGGTTTCTATAAAGCGCCAGGTACGCCAAAACGAAGACATACAGCGCAAACGCTGACACCAGGAGAACCCGTTTTACCCTTTCCGACCGGCTCATCGCATGTCCTCCATCGATATTCATAATGGTATTATCATAAGTCGCACTCGGTATTATTATATTTGTTATAATCCAAAAAGTAAAGTTGAAAGGATTTTTGTATCATCCCCTTCACAATGCCTCATACACATAAAAAAGCATCCTACATCGGACGCCTCATAAGACGGATCTGATTTCACTGTCCCAAATTCAAGTCGGACAATTCCATTTCGGCCTTCTTGGCAAGGTTCATGTCATACATGCTGATGCCGCTGTCCGCGGCTTCGTGCACCATCGGCAAAGACACGGTAAAGCAGCTGCCCTTGCCCACCTTGCTGCGAACGTTGATTTTGCCGCCCAAAACCTGCAGCAGCGATTTGACCAGCGCCAGGCCAATTCCGCAGCCCTCCGCCTGTTTGGAGAACGAAGAATCCACCTGGGCAAAGCGGTCAAAGATGACATCGAGCTTATCCTCGGGGATACCTATGCCGTTGTCCTCCACCGAAACGGCTATGCCGCCGTCGCTTTGTTCCTCCAGCCGCACTGCAATCCTCCCGTTGGTATCGGTATATTTGATCGCGTTGGACAGGAGGTTCAAGAGAATCCTCTCGGTCTTTTCCACATCCAGCGGCATCATTTTTTCCTTGACGGTGGAGCTATACGTAAGGCGGATCGACTTTGCTTTTGCGTAGGCATCTACGGTTTTTACAATGCTCTGCACCAGTGCCACCGCATCCGCATCGGCCATGATGGCCTGCAGATGGCCGCCGTCGCTTCTGGTGATGTCCAAAAGGTTGCCGACAAGGCGCAGCAAGCGATAGGAGTTCTGCGTTGCAGAAGCGATGAGATCAGGCATTTTCTGCTCGTCGCCCATGCAAAGCCGCATGAGTTCCAACTGCACTAGAATGATGGTCAGCGGCGTCTTGAGCTCGTGCGTCATGTTTGTGAAGAAGTCGGTGATCAACCGGTTCTTCTGTTCAAGATCGAGCGCCGTTTTCTTGAGCTCTTCCTCCATCTTCTTCCGTTCCGATATGTTTCGGGCCACGCCGATTAAGCCGATTACCTCGCCCTTTTCGTTGTGCCAAGGAATCTTTGAAGTCAAAAAGGTACGTTCATACGTGCCATCGGGTGAAGGGATCGCTCGCTCGACCACAACGGGAGAATCCGTTTGGATCACTCGTTGGTCCGACGCATTCACACTTGACGCATATTCTTTGTCCTTACGGTACTCAAGGATGGTTTTCCCCATTAGCTGGTCAATTGGCATTCCCGCCAATTGTGTAAACGCGGTGTTTGCCAATACGATTTTTCCCTCAAGGTCCTTGAGGAAAATGGGGTCCTCGATCTCCTCGATAACGGAACGAAGCAGGGATTCGCTCTTGCGCAGCTCCTCCTCCATTTCTTTGCGCTCTGTTATCTCGCGCGATACGCCAATGAGCCCGATGATCTCGCCTTTATCGTTGTGCCAGGGCACTTTGGTCGTCATGTACGTTCGCATATTTTCTCCGCCGAACGCCGGTATGGATTGCTCATACACAAGGGGCACATTGCTTTCCATAACGCGCCTGTCGGTCTCGTCCACCCGCCTTGCATAAATCGGATCCATGCGGTATTCAAAGACAGTATTCCCGATGAGATCGGAGAGCGGAATGCCGAGCATCTGCGAGAAAGCCTTGTTTGCCATGACGATTCTTTTCTTTTGGTCTTTGAGGTAGATCGGGTCGGTGATCTCTTCGATTACGGACCGCAGAAGGGATTCGCTGCGGCGAAGCGCTTCCTCCATTTTCACACGCACCGATATGTCGCGTGATATGCCGATCAGTCCGATGACCTCGCCGTTTTCGTTGTGCCAGGGGGTCTTTACCGTGGAGAGTGTGCGAATGTCAGATCCATCGGCGGTAGGCACCGCTTCTTCGATGAACTCCTCACTATCCGATTCCATGATACGCCGATCGTCCGAGAGCATCCGATTGGCGACTTCATAGGGGCGGTATTCAAACGGATCCTTGCCGATTATCTCTTCGATCGGCCTGCCCACAGCTTTGGCAAATGCCGAATTGCCAAGCACGATTCTGCTCCTATTGTCCTTGAGAAAGATGGAGTCCGCCGTTCCTTCGATGATGGAACGCAGCAGGGATTCACTTCTGCGGAGCTCTTTTTCAATCTTCTTGCGGGAGGTTATATCGCTGAAAAGGACGCCTATCCGGTTTGGTTCCGGCCCTTGTATCTTGAATGCATAAACGTCAAACCAGCGGTTGGCCGCCTTGGATTCCCCTTCGTAGCGGACAGGTGTACCCGACTGCAGCAGATCCCCCAGCATCCCGTAAAAAACCTTTTCCAAATTGGGTGCCAGGTCTCTCATGCGCTTTCCGGTGACATCGGTTTGGCCGCTGTGTTTGGAAAATGCAGGGTTCGTCTCCAAAAATGCAAAGTCATACGGCAAGCCGTTCTCGTCATACAGCAGTTCGATGATGCAGAAAGCCTCATCGATCGAGTTGAACAGTGTACGGTATTTTTCTTCGCTTTTGCGGATCTCTCCCTCCATTTTCTTGCGCTCTGTGATATCGCGGGATACGCAGACCAGACCGACGACGTCCCCGTTTATGTCGTACCACGGTGCCTTGGAGGTGATATAGGTACGTATGCCATGCGTGGTGGGAATATCTTCTTCCAATTCCTCTCGCATGTGTGATTGTAAAATCCGCTTATCGGCTTCCATATACTGTTGGACAACGGCAGGATCCTCAAGGTGCTCAAAGGAATGGCCAATGAGCCTCTCCAGTGATACGCCGACCCTTCTGTTTCCCATCGCAGTGTTCGCAAGCACAATTCTGCTGTTCCGGTCCTTTAAAAAGATGGGATCGGGCGCGCTTTCTATGACCGTCTGAAGCGTATTCCTGCTGTTGCGCAGATCCTCCTCCGCCTTTTTGCGGAAAAGCACCTCGAATACGGTGGGGGTGAGGGTTTCCAGCATTTCCAGGTCGACTTGCCGGTATCCCCCCAACCGGTTTGCAACGCCGATCAGGCCCAGCACCTTATCGTCCCGCAAATAGGGAACGCACAAAAAAGATGTGATCGCAGGATGCGTTTTTGGAAATCTGTCATCGTTTTGGGAATCCACCGCATTGTTGAGCACGGATTTACCATCGCGCAGTATATCTTCAACGTACTTTAAGGGGTTAAATGTTTGTGAAAAGAGATCAGATGTTTTGATGGTGGTTTTATCCGGCGTGCTGAACACAAACGTATGTTGCGATGTTTCGATGCCCACCTCGTATATCATCCCTATCGGGCTATCGGTGATCGCTTTGACGACCTCCATGCAGCCTTTGGCTGTCATGTCCACCGTTTCCGACACAAACGCCTGCTCATAGATATGGTTGATCTCGCGCAAAATCCTGTTCTGACGGTTTAAGAGCAACTCATTGTTCTTTTGCTCCGTGATATCCGTTGTGGTGGTGTAGATCTTCTGAGGGGTTCCGTCGTCGTTATACAATATCTTGGAACGATCCAAAAGCCAGACAAACTCATTGTCCGGCTTTTTTACGCGATATTCCATTCTGTGTTTTAACAGTTTTTTCGAAATGGCTTCGGTCCATTGTCTGAAAAACCGCTCTATGTCCCTAGGGTGGATAATTTCGGCCAGACATTTGTTTATATCATCGATCTGGACGTTGTTCGTACCGATGCGTTCTTCCCAGCATTGAGAATAATCCAACTCTTTGGATCCAAAATCGTATATCCAGGAGCCTTCGGAGGATCCATCCAGCAGTTCCAGGTATTCCTGTTCCCTTTTGCGCAAATTTTCGGCTTCCTGCCGCAGGCGATCGTACAACATGCTGGCTCCTTTGCGTTTAACCGGACAACACGCATTTTTTAACGACGATGGAGATGAATTCACCGTTGGTTGGTTTATGCTGAGGTGTAAAGACGACAGAGTGGATGACCCTGTTGGCATTCTGCAGTTTATCATTTTTCCAGGCAAGCTCAATCGAATGCCGTATGGCCCGCTCCACGCTGTTGGCGGTGGTATTGAACTTTTCACCTATCTGTGGATACAGTTGCTTGGTGATATGATAGATGAGATCGGGGTTTTCACTGACAAGGCAAATGGCTTCCACCAGGTATTCATATCCCTTGCTGTGCGAAGGGATGCCCATGTTGAAGATAGCTGCGGCGACGTGCTGCACCATCGGGACGCTGTTTTGCTGCGTGTTTGTTTTGTTCTGCGGCACCGTACGGATGCCAACGACATCCAGACAACGCGCATGCAGATCCTCCAGGCTGATGGGCTTGGCCATGTAATAGGCGGCGCCAAGATCGCTGGCTCTCTGGATGACCGACTCATGGTTTAGTGAAGTCAGCACAATGACCTCGGGCTTTGGCGTTTCCACGAGGCTGTGCAGATGTTCGAGCAATACAAATCCGTCTGACTGCGGCATGACAAGATCAAGCAAGATAACATCCGGAGTCACATTCCGCAGCAGGTTTATTGCTTCGAGCGAATTGTGCGCTACCCCGCATATCTGAAAGACCTCTTTCATGGCAAAAAAGCGCTGTATGGCTTCTGCAAACTGCCTGTTGTCCTCCACGATCATTGCCTTTAATTCGTGCATTTTCGTGTAATTTCCCCCCGAGGCGAATCGCCATTTACTAAAAATAAGTCGATTGTACAAGTAATTATACGGTATTTGCATGAATAATGGAACAGTATGTTTGTCGATGATCAATGTTTTTATACCGAGTCTTTATTAACAACATTCCACTTTCAAAGCACAGGATAAAATGCTTTGGGGATGCTGCCAATAGAGTGGCAAAGGAGAAAAGAAAAGGGGGCGTTTTGCCCCCTCATTCTTTTTTAGCTATTGCTAAGAACAGCGCGCTACTGCAAAGGCTTTTTGGGTTGGTTCTCATCCGCCTTGGTCATGCGCTTTATCGCGCCAATGCCTATGAACATCGGATACAGCAGGACGAGGTGATAGACGAGGATGCCGGCCACCCAGTAATGCTGCTGTGCCGGAAGCAAAAACAGCGTTACTATGTCCGCGGCATACCACAAAAAGGCGATGACCAGCGCCCAATCATGGGCTCTTTTTACGAAATAGCCGAGAACCAGAAAGATGCCGCCCATGAAAAGCCAATACAGGATGAACCGGCTCATCAGGGCGAGATCGCCCAACGCCAATACGATGATAGCCAGCAACAGCGAGTAGAATCCGATGAAGTAGGTAACCACATAGGCAAGATGGTGTTTTGATACGTCCTTGTGAGGTGCAAAAGGGATCAGTGTTAGGCCGTTATACCGAACTTCGACGCCATTTTGGGATGTGTCGGAGACGTAAACCGTTGTACCGTCCTCCAGCAGGAACTCCTGCCCTGCCTTGAGCGCAATCTTGTCCGGTATTGCGCCCAGCTCCTTTTTGTCCAGGGTCACTGTGATGTAGCTTCCGTCGTAGACGAATCCCCTGTAGGTGAGTTCCAGGTGTTTTAAGCCGTTTTGCTCGATTGCATAGGTCAGCTTTGCCATGTCAACTCCTCCTTTTGGTATTCCTATCAAAGAACCGAAAGGTTGAAGGTGTTTTGTCGTTGCGGGCGAACTCGCGCTTACATCCGAACACAGCAAATCGCGGCCGAACCGGCCGTTGCAAGAGAGGAACGTACATCCGTTCACCCTTACTATACCATATTCTGCCTGTATCATAAAAGGGAGCAAAGGCTCTCTTTTTAGATATATCGGCAAGCTGAAAAGTCAATTCCTGCCAACAAAACGGTTGACTGGGAACTTGCCATGAAGTAAAGTATTTTTTGGTTGCTTCATAAGGGGGTTTGGTCTGTATGTATTGTCTGAATTGCGGTAAGGAACTGCACGGGAATTTTTGCGGCTATTGCGGGCAGAGGGCACCGGAACCGGGAAAGAACGAGCCTGAGCAAAAGCGCGAGTCGAATGCCATTTTCGGCGATGTGATCGACAGCTTCAAAGAAGTAAAGGATACAAGAGGGCAGAACATCCTTGAGCTTCGTTTGTTGCTTTCAGATGTTTTCCGAAAGCACACAAGGCGGGAGAGCGAAGAGATTTTCATTGCGGGAACGACAGAGACTACGCCTGATGAAATGAGCATCTCTGCAACGCTGCAAAAGCCGTGGCTATATTCGCGTATCCTGCTGCTCTTTGCAATCACCTTCCTGTTTTTGTATTTCAGCATGACGAGCTTCAACAGCACCAACGCGATCCCCGGCCTCATATTCATTGGTTCCATCGCAATTCCCTTCACGCTTTTGATCTTCTTCTTCGAAGCGAATGCACCGAGGAATATCAGCGTCTTTGAAGTCATTAAGATGTTCTTCCTGGGTGGCGTTGGCTCGTTTCTCGTTTCGCTATTTCTATATGAGATTTTCAAGCCGGGCGAGCTGGATTTTCTCGGGGCGATACTGGTGGGCGTTGTGGAGGAAGTCAGTAAGCTGGTGCTCGTCGCCGCATTCATCAAAACGCTGAATCCGAAATATGTGCTCAACGGGCTTCTGATCGGCGCTGCGATAGGCGCAGGCTTTGCCACGTTCGAATCGGCTGGATACGCGTTCAGAGTGGCGCTGCAGTCCGGTAGCATCGACGCGATGATGCAGGTGATCCTACTGCGAGGCGTGCTATCCGGCGGAGGGCACATCGTGTGGGCCGGTATCACCGGCGGTGCGATCTGCCTGTTGAAAAAAGACCGGCCGTTCAATCTTTCCATGTTGGGGCACATCGATTTTCTGAAGATGTTTGCGGTGTCCATCACGCTGCACGCGATATGGGATATGCCGATATTGTTTTTGAATGAGATCTTCTTTGTGCCGATCGTGCTGACCATCATCGCGTGGTTCTTTATCATCGCGTTTATTAAGGCGGGCTATAAGCAGATCATGCAGATGCAGGACGGGACATACCGGCAATAGAAAACAGGACCGAAAACAGCCAATAGATTTAGGAAAGGGAGCATTCGCTCCCTTTTCTATTGATACAATCTGAACCCGCCCACGGCCCTATAATGAGTCCACTGAGTTCCATTATAGGGTGGTGGGTGGGTTTAGATTTACCGCACCCTCGCCGAAGGTACGATCGAAGACGCGCTGTTGATGTTGCTGTCCTGGTCGTCAAAGAACATGTGAGGCTTGAAGGCCTGCAGCACGGCGGTCTTGTCCGCGCCGCCCATGAAGAACGCCTCGTCGATGCGCACTTTCCATTCGCGCAGCGTGCGGATGACGCGCTCATGCGCGGGGTTGTTGCGTGCCGTAACGAGAGCCGTCCGTATCGGCGCCTTTTCGGGATCCGCAAACTGCGATTGAATGAACGATATGGTTTTCAACAGCTTCGCAAACGGACCTTCCGGCAGAGGATTGTGCGCGTTGTTACTCTCGTGCTCGATGAAGGCATCCAGTCCCTTATCCAAATAAACTCTATCGGCCTCGTCGGAAAATACAACGGAATCCCCGTCGAACGCGATGCGTATGATGTCCGTTTCCGTCTTATAATCCGCGGAGGTATTGTACACTAGCGCAGAGGCTACGCCAGCTCTATTGGCCATCTGCACGTCCTCCTCGTAGGCGGAGAGGAACAGGTCCACTTTGAACGCGTTTAGGTAGGGCGCCAGCGATGCACCGCTGGACAATGCCGCTCGCTTTATATTCAGGTTGTGGTACTTGAATGAATTGAAGATGCGAAGCGTCGTGTCGGGGTTGTTGCGGCTCATCAGCACAACTTCGGTAATGTCCTGCCCTACCGTTTCGTTGAGGTGTAAAAACGCTTTTATCAACGGGAACGCGACCCCGGGCTTCAAGGGCTCATCCTCGTGCTCGATCTGGTATTGCGAATAGGCCTGCTGGCCCTTCTCTTCGAAAATCCTGTTCTCTTCCTCGAGGCTGAACAACGCCCGCGAAGAAACACCGATCACAAGGCAATGGTTTAGATTTTGCTGCATCGATAACCCCTCCCTGCTGTCCTATGTCTGTATTATAACACTACGAATGCAATAAAAAAGAAGCATACACCCATACCCACCGACTTCAGTGAGAACCTGCGCTTGACGCAGCACTTAAAACAGGTACAGAACGAACTATACTGCCCAAAGGCAGTACAATAAAAAAAGCCCTCCGCAAGTCTATCTGCGGAGGGTTTTCGTTTATGCGCTTTGTTTCTTACGTCAAGATTGTTTGTGTAAAGCCGCGCGGTATACCGTATCGAACGGTACGCCGTGCTCTTTTGCCAGCCTTGCCACATCATCGAACTCGGGCTTGCATTTTGTGGTGCCGTAGCCCTCGGATACCTTTATGGTCACGGCTCCGTAGGGCGTTTCGACCTTTTGGAACGTCGATTGTAGGATGTAGCGTTTGCAATCGCTCTGCCGCACGCCGATGGTGGTGGTGTGTTTGAGCATCAACTTTGCCACTTCCGCGGCGTTTTCCTTGCGGCACAGGCAGGTGAGCATCTGCGCCGGGCGGTTTTTCTTCATCTGGATCGGCGTGATAAACGCATCGACCGCACCGCCGGACAATAGCTGCTTGAGCGCATAGCCGATCGCCTCGGGCGGCATATCGTCAAGGTTGCAGCTCAACTCCGCGATCTCGTCGTTGGCTGACGCCTCCCCGCTCTGTCCAAAGAGGACACGCACGCAGTTCGCCGCCTCAAAATCCTTGGTACCCATGCCATAACCGATCTTTTCAATCTTCATTGTGGGCATTTCGGAAAAACTCTGCGCGAAGTGCTTTAACAACGCCGCACCGGTCGGCGTGCACAGCTCGCCGCGAATGCCGCGGGAATAAATCGGAGCGCCCTCTAGGATATGCGCCGTTGCGGGCGCCGGAACGGGCAAAATGCCGTGCGCTGTCTTGACCTGACCGCTTCCCACATGGATGGGTGAAACGATGATCCTCTCCGGCGAAAGCTGCTCCATCATCATGCAGACGCCGGTGATGTCCATCACCGCGTCGAGCTGTCCCACCTCGTGGAAATGGATCTCGTCGACGGGAACGCCGTGCGCGTGCGATTCCGCTTCAGCTATGAGCTGATAGACCGCAAGCGCGTTCTTTTTGACATTGTCAGAAACTGCAAGACCGGATAGTATATCCTCTATGTCATGTATGCCGCTGTGGTGGTGATGCTCGTGTACTTCTGCACCATGCGGGTGGTCATGCGGATTGTCGTGATGGGGTACATGCGGATGATCGTGGTCGTGATGATGATCGTGTTCATGCGGACGGTCGTGGTCATGATCATGCGAATGGGTGTGGTTGTGCGGGTGGGCGTGCTCCTCCAGCGGCAACGCCACTTGCTCTTCCTCGCCGCGGATAATCACAGATATGTGGGTTCCCTTGATCCCGCACTTGACGGATTCGCTTCGCTTCACTTCAATGCCGGGGACAAGCGAATTCATCTTTTTCAAAAAAACTTCAGGGTCGGGAGAAAGCTCCAATAAAGCCGCCATCAGCATGTCTCCCGCTGCGCCCATGTTGCATTCGATGTATAAGGTCTTCATTTTATGCTCTCCATCCTGTTGATTCGGTTGGCCAAAAATCCCGCGCCGAAGCCATTGTCGATGTTGACAACGGATACGCCGGATGCGCACGAATTGAGCATCGCCAACAGCGCCGTAATGCCGCCGAAGCTTGCACCGTAGCCGACGCTTGTGGGTACGGCGATGACCGGGCAGTCGACAAGGCCGCCTACCACGCTTGCCAGCGCGCCTTCCATGCCTGCGACCGCAATCACGACACGGGCTTTCATCAGATCGTCAAGCCTCGCCAAAAGCCTGTGCAATCCCGCCACGCCGACGTCGTACAGCCGCGTTACATGGCTGCCCAGTGTCTCCGCCGTAAGCGCAGCTTCCTCGCAGACCGAAAGGTCGCTCGTACCGCCGGAAGCCACGACGATGGAACCGACAAGCGTTCGTTCTTCGTTTTTATTCGCTATGCCGAGTTTGGGGATCGGGTGGTATTCGATGGGCAAAATGCCCTGCAGGTGCTTTGCCGCCTCTTCCGACAGCCTGGTGATCAGGATATCCTTCGTGCCGTTTCGCATCATGCTTTGCACGATGCCCGTAATCTGGTCCGGCGTCTTGTTTTGCCCGAATATAACCTCGTGCGCGCCCTGCCTAAGCCCCCGGTGGTGGTCCACCTTGGCATAACCCAAATCTTCAAACGGTCGCAGCTTCAATTGAAGCAGCGCCTCTTCGGGTGAGAGGTTGCCCTGCTGTACCTTTTTCAACAGATCAAGCGTCTCGTTCTTTTCCATTTCCTTACCCCCTGCCCTTCAGATCGATGAGCACATCGTCAAAGTCCGACAGCGCTTCCAACAGTTCAACTCGCAATTCGACCGCCTTGTGTAGCTGGTCCTCGGGGAACTGCAGCTTCGCGGTATTCGGCATAAGGCGTACGCGGAAGTCTGTAAAGCCAAGCTCAAAGAGCTTGCCTTCGGCCTTTTCCACCTTTTGCAGCATCAATAGATCGATTGGCGTTCCGGTTGGCACCCTGGTCGCAAGGCAGGCGTAGGCGGGCTTATCCCAGGTGAACAGCCCGGCTTCCCTGGATAACCTTCGAATCTCCGCCTTCGTAAGACCGCACTCTCGAAGTGGCGAGCGCACGCCCATTTCCGCCAAAGCCTTCATGCCCGGCCTGTCGTCGGCATCATCCGACGCGTTGGTTCCGTCCACGATGAGCTCGCATCCGTCTTCTTTTGCCGCCTGTTGGATCAAAGAGAAGATCGCGTTCTTGCAGTAATAGCAGCGGATCGCGTCATTTTTGACAACATCCGGAAGACTCAGCACATCGAAAGTCAATACTTTCAGAGGGGCGTTTATCTGTGCGGCAAGCTTCTGCGCGTCTTCGAACTCGAATTCCGGCTGAAACGGCGTCTTGACATAATAGGCTCTGGCATCGCAACCCGCCTTCATCACGGCATAGAGCAAATAGGACGAGTCGACGCCGCCGGAGAATGCGATCGCCACGCGCTTTTTATCCTTGAAGAACTCATGCAATGTCATATAATTCCCCCGATCCGGTTTGTCTGCAATAAAAAAAGCATACACGCATCGCGCGCATTGCCTTCATGACAAGCTTTGTATCCACTTGAAAAAGCCGGGCGGATTCATTCCGCCATTCAACGTAAATTCAGAATAGCATGGAAGCCGCATGGTGTCAACGAATCCAAACCCACCCGTCACCCGGTGAAGAAGGTGCTCCGCCCCTGGCCCGCAGGGGACTTTGTCCCCTTACCTCAAAGGGATGGAAGTGATTTACCGCTATTCGATTTTTCGGAATATTGCGCCGTTGCCCAATTCAAAGTGCCCGTCTCCCGCAAGCTCGAAATGCAGTTTGGCAATGCCAAGATCGATGCGGTCGGTAGGGATAGTATCAGGAACGGAAGCAGACAACACACCCTTTTGAAACGTGAACGACACGGATTGGCGGTTTGCAGCCGAAGGGGCCTTTTGCACCGCTGCCATCGCACTTTGCATCCACTGCGGCGGAGTACAGTCGGCCTTTAATAGATCCCCGATGGTTTTCGTCTTACGATGCACCAACGTGTGAAAAAATTTCTCCTTTGCCGTCCGCTCTTGTTTTACAACACCGATGGGAACAACAATCACAAGTTTCTCGCCATCGGGCACTTTAAATAAATCGTTCTTCCTGTCGTAGCTCCCTGCTACCCAACAGGTACCAAGGCCGAGATCGGTCGCGAACAGCACAGCCTTTTCGCCGTAGTATCCGACCTTTTCGTAAAGGTTCTGATCCGATATGGGGCCTTTGAGCAGCAGCAACGAGCGTACACCGGAGAACATGCCGTAGCTCTTGAAGCCATTGAAGGCGGAACTGCCGTCTTCAATAAATTCGAATGTAAGGCTGGATTGCGCGTTCAGGCCTAAGAGGTATTGGCCGAGCGTGTGCTTTGTGGCAGGATCGATAGGTTGCGCCAGATAACTTCGGCGGGATATCCTGTGGTCTATGGCAGAGAGCAGGTCCATGGGATCATCCTTTCAGGCTTTATAGCCTGTGTTTGCGGATAGAGACAAGCAGTTGTTCCATTGTACCGTATGGAATGGGTTTGTGCCATAGGCGGTGTTCTGATAGAAGAATCTAATCCCACCCACCACCCAAATAAGGAAATGGGGCTTCGCCGCATACCCCATCAGGGACAAATACTTTGTTCATCTTAATGTCTTGAATGCGAATTTTTGTATAAAGTGATTTCAACCCTCTTTATCGAGCGTAAGATAGGTATAGATATCCGAACCGAATAAAATCGTTTAATCTATGTGAGTTGCTCATAGCTCCGCCTGCGCATGACAAAATCGCCTATCAAATAGATCAAGAAGATGATCGGGAACGAATAATAGTGATGCCAGTTCTTCGGGTCATAGATCCAAAGCCAGGAGAAAATCGGTTGTACAACAAAAGAAGCAAATGCAGAAAACAGTGCTGCCTTCAGATACCTGTTTGCATTGGGTTTGTATTGCAAAAGCAGCATCGCGCCAATGGGCATCACGGAAAAATCCCAGGGGAGGTAAGGCGGACTAAATGGCACAAGCATCGAATAGTACGCCCAAAGCCCGAGCTTGGTTCCAAGAAAATCGAGATAACAGGAAACAATGATAACCGCAAACCCGGCGGAAAGGACCCGAAAGGTGCTATCTTTTTTCCGAAGCTTCAGCCATACCACCCAGGGAACGATGGCGATTGCCAGATTGACAAACCAGCGCCAGGAGAAAACGTCATAGGCAAGCCAAAGTCTTATAACTTCATGCTGTGATAGATAAATGAGCGCATTTGCCCGCTGTATTCCATTGAGCAATGCGGTGGGTGGCGGCGGTATCGCCATCCTATATCCTCCTTTTTCGATAAGCATAAGCAGGTATTCTTACTATTATCATGAACAAAGCGTGCAAAATAATGTAACATATCCATGCCATAAAATCCATTATTTGATACCTGCAAAAGGTATGTGAAAAAGAAACATGTATAAAAAGAGGAAGAAAAATGCGGTTGCCCATGTGATGATCGGATGGTGATAATGCAGCTTTATCAACATAAATCCCATAAGGAAGAAACCGGAAGACCACCATATATTCCATGAATTCTCATAGGTAAAGTTGCCAAACGATACAGCGATTCTTTCAAAAAGGACGCCAAATATGGCCCATCCGAGAACATACAATACAGCATGGCTTCTTTTGCGGGGATACCTTGTCAAATAGGTTATGACTACGCTTGGATATACCAAAAACATATACATCAGGTTTACAAACGTATGATTCGGCCAATTCGTATATCTCCAAAGCGTAAAGTCATGAAAAACAAAATTATAAATGAGGTCTCCACAGATGACGAACAGAATGGTGGGATAGTATTTTTTCCAGTTTCGCCAGTCTCCCCATTTATAGCAAACAGCGGCAGACGATAAAATAATCAATAATCTCATGGCGGGGTTAGTTTGCCAAATAGACAATGATATATGCCCTATTTTTCAGCCTTTTTGAAAGTGAAAAGTGCTTTTTTATTTTAGTAGAGCAAAGGGCATTCTAAACAGCCACATTACCAACCCAACGAGCAAAAAAGAGATTGGCCAGACAATATAACGATGGTGGTAATGGATTTTGACGAGCACGAATCCCGATAAGAATACACCGGCAGACCAAACCATGTTCCATGCATGTTCATAGCTGAAGAATCCAGTTTTATAGGATATGTATTCAAAAAGCGAGTTGACTGCCGTCCACGCAAGGACATACAGTACGGATTTGAGTTTACCTTTGGGAAAATAAGTCAGGTAGAGATTGATACCGCATGGGAATATGATGAACATATAGGTGAAATCCACAATGGTATGATTTGCCCAGCCCATGTATCTCCATAAGGTATATTGGTAGAAAACCACATCGGAAATGAAATCGCCAATTATTGCAAATAAGATGGTCGGATAATAGTGATTCCACTTCTTCCAATTTCCGAAGAAGATGCAGGCGATGATATAGAATGACATGACGAATATACGAATCATGGGGATAGTTTGCCAATTTGGTAACGTACTATCCCCACGAGTCTATCTTTTTACGCAGTCGGTATCCGCTTTTGATACAGCTGCTTTCCATCTCTGATGAGTTGCTCTTCCCACATTGATTCCAGAAGTTTCAAATCTTCGCTGTAGTCGGTTTTCGAAGCGTCTTCGTCATAGGAGAGCGTCTCCAGCACTTCCATTGTGAAGGCGTCTTCGCCATATTCGTTCCATTGCTTTTGCAATTCCCGATTCGGATGCATGTTGCTCCCGAGCCGCACCAGGATGCCGGCCTGAACCGTGCGCAGATCCTGCGTCGGCTGAAGGAACACCTTGTTGTTCTTATTGCAACGCACGATGAACAGTCCCATATCGGGCCTTGTCATCTTGTATTGCCGTTTGAGTTCTCTTCGCCTGTCCATTGTTGTTCCCCCTGTTCTTCCGGTTTTTCAACCACCCAGTACTGTGCGCCATTCGTCGTGCGGGCCATGAATTTATAGTCGATGAGCGACCTTCTGAGAATGAAATAATCCCCGAAAGTATGCCATTGAACGATGATACTGTTGACTTCCTTTTCGGTGTACGTTTTGCCTTTTTCGAACTTGCCACAAAGATATTCCAGCACCGGTATCCTCGTCCTGTTGTGGGCGGGCCATTGCTTGATTCTGCCGTTCTCATCCAGAAATGCCGCGATGCTCGTATTATGTTTTGTTTCCAATCTTTTCGCTTCCCTTCGTCCGTCCGATATAACTAATTTACTAATTTAGTAAATCCTTTGGCATTATAAGCAATATGCACAGCCTTGTCAACCCGTTTGCTGGATCCATCTTAATCCGGGTTGTCGATTATTATATGGTGCCGCAATTACGGCTCATATTTCTTTCGTCGTTGGGTACAATCGGTATGCTGAACAGTACATTCCCTAAGAAGGAAGCGCATGGAAAAGTTTACGAGGATTCCCAGCCATATAGGCATCATCCCTGATGGAAACAGGCGGTGGGCGGTTCAAAACGGCTTCGAGAAGAAGGATGGTTACGCCTACGGCATTTCGCCGGGCTTTGCACTCTACGAATTGATGCTCGAATATGGCATTCGGGAAGCTACCTTCTACGGGTTCACCAAGGACAACAACAAGCGCGCGATGGACCAGCGAGAGGCCTTCACCAAAGCCTGTGTGGACGCGGTGGAGCAGCTTAGCGGCAGGGATGCGAACCTTTTGGTGATCGGCAACACTGACTCCACAGCGTTTCCCGAAGAGCTGCTGCCGTATGCCAACCACCGCGTTAACTTCGGGCGCGGGCTGATCAACCTGAACTTTTTGGTCAACTACGATTGGGAATGGGATTTGCATCACCTGTATCTGGACAACAATCTGGCATCGGTTTCTATCCCACGGGTCGACTTGATCATCCGCTGGGGTGGGCGAAGAAGGCTGAGCGGCTTTTTGCCCGTTCAATCGGTATATGCGGATTTCTACATCATTGAAGAGTATTGGCCGGATTTTAAAAAAGAGCATTTTATGGAAGCAATGCAGTGGTATCAGGATTGTGATGTGACACTGGGGGGATGATTCGACGGAAAACGTTTTTTCCGTCGAGAAGAATTCGTGTATCGGGCTAAGGATTACAATCCGACGTGCATGTCGTCGGATTTGTTTGTTTACGGGGATACATCGGATTTTTCGATTCAAACCATCTGAAAAATTGGTTTTACAGCACAATTCCCCCGTTGTATGATGTCTTATAAGAACAATGTGAGGTAAACGCTATGACGAGCATGCAAGTTAAGGAGCTGGCTTTTCGTTTGGGCGCAGATGTGTGCGGCATCGCCGATGTTGAGCGCTTCCCCAATGCGCCAAAGGGGTTCCACCCCGTGGATATACTACCCGAAACAAAGTCTGTGATCGTTTTCGGCAAACAGTTCCCAAAAGGCGTATTTCGTTCCAAGACGAATACGACATATATGCTGACAAGAGAGCATCTGCTGCGCGCGGTCGACGGCATTGCGGTCCAGCTGGTATCGGAACTGGAACAGGAAGGCTTTTACGCCGTGCCGATCCCATCCGCAGAGCCATACGAATATTGGGACGCGGTAAACCGGGAAGGCCGCGGCATCCTTTCGCTCAAACATGCGGCAGCGTTAGCAGGACTTGGGAGTATTGGCAAAAGCACGCTTTTGATCAATAGAACTTACGGAAACAGGCTTTGGCTGGGGGCGGTATTGACCGATGCCGAGTTGGACGCGGACGAAATTGGCAAAAGCCTTTGCCCCGACGGCTGCCGGATCTGTTTGGACACATGCCCGCAGCAGGCGCTGGATGGCGTCACGATCGTACAGAAAAAATGCCGTGAAATCTGTTTTGCCTCCAGTGAGGGCGGCGGGGGATATTACGCATGCAACCTATGCAGGTCGCAATGCCCTTTTTGTCAGGTTTAAGGATTATCTGAACCCGCCCACCACCCAATTAATGTATTTACGGGGGACTAAAGTCCCCCTTGAACCCCCCTGAGACGGAATGTGCGATGTACGTTTGGCAGATTAAAGTGATTCTTAGCGTAACGTTTTCCATGCGGCAGGAATTGATCGAACCCCACCCGCCGCCCAAATAGGCAAGTGCTCCTAAACCAAAAAGACATGTAGACATTCTCCCAAATCGGGGCTTGCGACAAAGCCCCTTTCTTTTTGTCCGGGTGGGATTCGATCCACCCTTGGGGGAATACTTCAAACGCGAAAATTCATCTGTGCATTTGCTTCATTTTTGCTATGATGAATACAAAGAGCAAACGAGGTGGAAACATGCCAAAGACATATGAATTCGATGCAGAGATCAAAAAAGTGGAAGGGATCGACGGCGCGTATGTGGAGATCCCCTTTGACGTAAAAGCCAAGTTCGGCAAAGGGCGCGTGCCGGTGCATGCAACGTTTGACGGCGCGCCGTACGACGGTAGCCTCGTCAGGATGGGTACGCCCTGCTATATCCTTGGCATTCAAAAGGCGATCCGCGCGCAGATCAACAAGCAGCCGGGTGATACCGTACATGTGACGTTGATCGAGCGCGAAGGCAAAAAAGATGCCTAAGGGGCAGATCATGCAACAGGAACTCTCCTTCAGACCGGTCACAGCCGAAAACTGGGGCGATATGGAAGCGCTTTTTGAGAAAAAGGGCGGCCCGCACTACTGTTGGTGCATGTCCTGGCGCCTTGCGGACAAGGATTTTCAAAGTCTCCCGCCGGAAGGCTACAAGGCCGCGATGAAGAACCTCGTGTTTTCGGATACGCCTGTCGGCATTTTGGCATATCAAAGCGAAAAGCCTGTCGGCTGGTGCTCCATAGCGCCCCGCAGCACATACAAACGGCTTCCGAAGCTGCCCGAAGCGGCAGCGCAGGACCAACGCGGTGTTTGGACGATCGCTTGCTTCTTTCTTGAACGCCCCCTTCGCGGATTGCACCTGACCCCTGCATTGCTGCAGGCGGCCATCAGCTACGCCGGATCACAGGGTGCAAAAACAATCGAAGCGCACCCGATACACCTGCAGGCAAAAGAGGGTGAAAATAAGGCTTCCCTTTCCTACCGCAGCATGGGGTTTGCATCCACGTTTGAAAAAGCCGGATTCGCCGATCTCGGGCCAATAGGGACCCGGCGTCGGCTGATGCGGCTTGATGTGTGAGGGCGGACAATGGCGAACGTGATAACTCTTCCGCTGCGGCACACGAACTGTTACCTTCTTCAGACACGCTTTGGATACATCCTGATCGACACCGGATGGCCGGATTCGATGCCGGATCTGATGCGTCTTCTAGGCCAGCATGACATAAAGAACTGCGATATACGCTATCTGGTCGTAACGCACTTCCATCCCGACCACGCGGGGCTGGTGCAGCCGATCCGGGAATGGGGCACGGAGCTTTTGCTTCATACGGTACAGGCTCAGTTCGTGCAGCAATTTAACGAGTTCTTCCAAAAACATCCTGACAAGCATTATAAGCCGATACGGGACGGCTACACGGTCGTCTCAAGCGAGCAGAGCCGCGCGCTCTTTGAACGCATGGGTTTTTTCGGCGAAATACTCCCCACGCCCGGGCACAGCGATGACAGCGTGACGCTGATTGCGGACGATTTTGCGTTTTTGGGCGACTTGCCGGATCTTCCGATGCTTGAAGCGTATAACGACAAGATCATGGAACTTAGCTGGGATCGCATTCTGAATTTTGGCGTTCGGAAGGCATTCCCTTCGCACGGTATGCCGTATGAACCGGTAAGATCCATATCTTTGGTCGAATGAATCCATACTCGCCCGCCACCATTGATCTTGGGGTGGGGCGAATCTCTTTAACCGGGTGGTTGGTTGGATTGATCTTCCTCTGCTGCGGATAAAATTCCAAAACTTGCACATAGTAAGTTCACCGCTGGACTGGAATCGTCCATCGGCGAGAACCGGATTCTTGGAAACAAGCGCTCCCAGGCCAGGAACCGGTTCTCTTACTTTTTGTCCGCATTTTATCCGCTGTTCCCAGTCCGTACTGTCAACGTATACATCCCCCACATAGTATGGAATGCCACAAAAAAGGGGGGAAGATAATGGATAACAGGGACAACCGCAGGCATCGTTCCGGCTCGTCGATGCAATTACATGACAGGATGCGCCAGCTTTGGATGGAACATGTGTTTTGGACGCGTATGTTCATCATCAGCACCGCGGCGAACCTCGCCGATCTGGACTTGGTGACAAAGCGGCTTCTGCGCAATCCTTCGGACTTTGCCGATACATTAAGGCGCTTTTACGGGCAGTCGAAAGCCAATGCATTCAGGCGCCTTTTTGAGCAGCATTTGACGATAGCGGCAGCGCTGGTCAATGCGGCGAAAGCGGGCAACAGCGCGGAAGCGGACAAACAGCGCAGGCTGTGGTACCAGAATGCGGAGGAGATCGCAAACTTTTTGGCCAGCATCAACCCGAACTGGCGGGCCGGCGTTTGGCGCAACATGCTCTTTGAACACCTTCGCCTGACAGAGGAAGAGGCAACAAGAAGGTTACAGGGTCACTACGCCGCTGACATCGCGATTTTCGACTCGATCATGAACCAGGCGAATATGATGGCGGATATGATGTCACAGGGGATTCAAAAGCAGTTTGGAGGGTGATTTGCACCTGCCAATCATAACTGGGACTGTGCCCAAGCACCTTTAGTACATATGTTTATAGATGAAATTCCAAAATGGTATAAGGGGGACAATGTCCTCCTTATTCATTATCGGAGGGGCGAGAAATAATTCGCTGCGGCGGGGATTATCTAAACCAGCCCACCGGAGGTGAAAGGAAGAAAGAACACCCATTGATCTGAAAAGGTATATAATTGGTCATTTATCTACGGAAATACCAATAAGCACATCAAATATATGCTATAATTTAACACATCACCATGGACTCAATTAATGAACTAAAGAGGGATCGCTATGGAAAAAAGAACGAACATTCAATTTACATGCAATTTTAACGTTTGGCCGTCGGTGGAAAGATGGGCTTTGGAAAACAAGTTTAATTTGAAGGAAAACAACGGTGCAGAGCGGCTCTATCAAAAGGGCACGGGTCTCATGGTCGCGCCCAGCATGCTTACAATCAAACAGGAAAATCAGACCGTGACCATGGAAGCTTGGCTGAAGATTGACTTCTTAACACGCTTGATGTCGCTGTTCATCTTACCTGCGGAGATCGGAATTCAATCCGGCGGAGCAAAAGCTATCGTCCCCAGGAATACGTATCGCAAGCAGCTGAATCTCTTTCTTGAACGCTTGGGGCTGCCGTTGATTTCGTAGTTGACTGGGCGGAGTTTATCAATCCGCTAGTGGACTAATAAAGGGAATTAAGAGAAATTCTATTCCCTTTTTTCTTTATGATGGATGGGAACTCTTAAAAATTTGTTTACTATACTCATGGTTTCTAGATAAAGAGCAATCTGGAAGGAGTAAACATGCTTGATTCTCAAAATAGAGCATTTTATCTAAATGATATACTCACTATTATGGAAGAGTATGTTTATACTCTTATTGATTTTAATAAAAATATAAGTATTTCACGTAGAATAGAGTGCAACAATTATCCAAAAACTGCCTTAATAAATGCACGAGCATTATATTATTTTTTCTATGCTACTAACGAACATATTAAGAAAGATGATATTAATAGCTTTATAGACTATGGTTACAGACCGCTTGAATTATTTTCAAATAATGAAGAAGCAATTAAACGCATAAGTAAAGGAATAGTTCACCTAACGAGAATCAGCAATTGGAATTATCCATGGGGACGTGATGTAGGACTGAAACTTGAAGCACAATTATTTCCAGAAATTCAAGGATTTCTTAATCATATCCTTGCCGATGATGTATTACTAGAATATATTAAAATTTATCAATTTAATCAATTATTTAATTATGATAAAAGAACTGAGAAAATCTTGTCCACTATACCAAAATACCTAATTATTAAAATTGATTAATGCAATCGAAAAGCCAGAGAAATCATCTCAAACTCCAAGCAGACATTCTAGAGAGGAAAAGCGCCCGTACGGGCGCTTCTCCCTTTTAGCCGCTATCTATTTCATTGGGTAGATATCGTCGTAGGATACCAGTTCCACGCCGTTGTCCTTGATCCACTGCTTGATCTTTTCGGACGTATACATCACATGGTCCTTCACGCGGATAATGGTATAGCTTGAATATTTGAGCACCTCGTCGTCCACAAAACCGCAGTGCCCGCCGATTCGCACAAACGGTTCGTTCTTATGCGCTTCCAATTGGACGAGTGCGTTTGCTTCGGGGTCCGCTTTTAATTGCTCGAGTATGCCAAACGGCTTGATATTCAGGCTCGGGAGCGGTTTGATCTTCAGTTCCAGCGATACATCGCGCGAGAACGGCAGGCTGTATTTCTTGCCGACATCCCTGACGGCCCTAATGTAGTTCTGGCTCCACTCCCCGATCGAGTGGGTATGGATGTACCTCGGCTTTTTGCCTGCAAGCTCGATGAACTTTTCGACCTGGGCCGTAGCTTCCGTTACCACTTCGTCATACGGATACGGGTCGGTCTCGTTCGCTTTTGCGTCCTTGAACCGAACGGTGGAAAGGACGAACTCGCCCGTAACCGGATCGATCAGGTTTGGGATCAGTTTGGGATCGGCACATGGTTTGCCGGAGACAATGTTGATATCGACCCCAAGGCATACATGGTTGATTTCCTTGAACCGTTCGAGCGCATACACTGCCGAAGGCATATTGGCAAACAACCCGGTACAGGTGATGATGCCGTTTTTCATTCCGTCAAACGTTCCGTCGGTTATCCCTTTTGTAAATCCATAATCATCCGATTGTACGAGCAGTTTCATTTTGATTTCTCCTTATTTGTGGTCGTGTAAGCAGACATGAAAGCATGTTTGACATGCTATAAACTCTCATACAATCCATATAATAACAATTCGGATCACAAGAGTAAAGTGCAAGTCATTCCGGTACCCGGCACCGGATTCCCCTTTGGTTGCGTCTTTATGGAAGCGCCGCTAAGACAGGTGCAAAAATAAAACAAAAGCCCCGATCGGCCGACCGGAGCTTTTATCCTGCGCCCGAATCGGGCGCGATGCCTCTCATTCCCATATGCGGCAACGCAAGCGCTGCCAAAGCGATTAACCTTCCTTCACTCTACAGATTCCCGCTGTCTGACCTTACGGGCTATGCCGCTCCACCCGGCTCCCGCGTGGTCTCTGCGCCTTACGCAGGCGCCGCCCTGATTCCCGGGACTATGCAATGACCTACGACTTGCGAACGGTTGTCACCTGCCATTCCATCCCTCCTTCGCTTTCAAATCGCGCAGCCCGCGCGAAACGATTGGAAAATTAGGAGTCCGAAAACAGCCGGCGGGTGCTTCTACCCATCCCGCTTACAACAGGAATATGACGCAACAGCGCCTTCCATGACGAAAAATGACAAATGCATGAAAAGATTGAAGAGGCGAATTCAGCCGGATTTCGATAGGGCTGAAACAAAATGGCAGAGTATGGTATACTGATGGCAGCAAAGCAATCAAAAGCTACAGAGGGGGATTCCCATGTACATTTACCCTGGAGAGTTTTCTATGTTCCACATCATGTCTGCGGGGGCATTCGTGTTCGCCGTCGTCTTTTTCCTGCTGTTCCTGGCTCTTTGGGCCTTCATCAGCTACCGGTTTGCGTGCATAGCCGAACAGAAGGGCTACAGCAAGACAGCCTATTTCTTCTGTGCGTTCTTTCTTCTCGTGATCGGATGCCTGTGGATCGCAGCACTCAAGGATAAGGTGATGGACCGCAAGCTGGACCGCATCCTTGAAGATCTGGAAGGCCAGAAGGCGCTGAACAAGGTGGAGTTTGGAGAGCATAAGCCTGTCTGAGAGATAGCCAACTAAAAAAGCCCGCATGTGCGGGCTTTTCTTTTTATCTATACCGCTCGCCACCCGTTAAGGTATGGGGTTTTCACCCCTATAACCCCTTCAGGGAGAGGCTATAGGGGACACAGTCCCCTTTCCACCATCGGGCGGAGGGTGGGTTTAGATCCTCCCACCGAACGGCCTCAAAATAAAACCATATCTCTTCTATGCTGCCACTTTCAGCTTCTTTTGTGCCATCAGCCGGTTGGTGATCATAAAAAGCGCCACAGTTACCGTTACAATCGCGGCCGACACGAGGTAATACGTCCGTACGCCCTCGCCGGTTGTGGCGATCAGGCTTCCCACCAGCACGCTAACGATCATAGCCGACAGCGCCAGTGCCGTGCTGTTGAGCATCTGAACGGTGCTGCGCAGCTCAGGCGGCGCCACCTCCTGCGCATAGAGCACCTGGCTTACGCTGAACAGCCCCGAATTGAAGCCCAGTATCAGGCCGTTTGCCAGAATGGAAGCTGTGCTGCCGGCCATAAAGAACGCGATCTCACCCAGACCCGTGACAAAAACGGAAAACACCAACGTCCTTCGTGCACCGAATTTTCGCACCAGGCGGCTGGAAATATACATCATGGGGATGGCGCACAGCGGGCGTATGACGTTGTACCACGCCAACACCGACGTATCGGCGTGGATCACCTTTAAAAGATACGGGATGCAGATGGTCATGGAGCAACTGGGGATATACGCTATCGTAACGAACAGGACCAGCATCAAGATCGGGCCTTTGAACAGGCCGCCCAGATGCATGTCGCGGAACCGCACGCGTTCGGAGGTTTCGGATACGACATCCGGCAACGGCCGCATGATGAACAGCAACACGATCGCCACAAGGCCGCCGCCGTAATAGCTCACGCCTACCGTGCCGAACCTTTTTATCAGAAAGGCGAAGATCACCCCAGCCAGCGCGCTTGCGATGGAAGAAAATATCCGCATCTTGCCATATTCCATGCCGGGGATCCGCGGCACCATCTGCACCAGCCAGCTCGTATAGATATAATCCAGCGGCCGGTAAAAAAAGTGCACGATGATGGTCATCACGGGCGCCAGCGTAAGAACTCCCAGCGGGATATACCGGGTAAGCGGGAGTGTGGGATAGAAGAACAATACTCCCATCAGGCAGGCAAGGAACACCTTTTTGAGGGTATGGAACCTATCCGCCGCCATACCCCAAAGAAACGGCGTGATGATGCCGAAGATGGAACGTATCGCCGTAAAAATGCCTACTTGCGCGGTATTTAATCCCATTTCGATCAGATATGCCGAGGAATACAGCGTGCTCGCCGTGAACATCCCCACAAAAAATTGCGTGATGATAAAGTTAATCTTATGGCGTTTGGCTTCTGTTATCGAAAATGCGCCGACGGGGTTTTCCATACAGTGCTCACCTGCTTGCATCATATGGTTTTATCTTACACGTTTTGGTAGGGGATGAGAAGAAAAATCTAATTGTTTCTGCATAAATATCAAAGACAATTCGCAAGCAGTTTGTAAGGGATTATCAAAACCCACCCGCCACCCAATGAGAACCGAAGCCGAAGCGCTGCCAGTGGCAGAGAAAGCGAGGCGAAGGTTCTGAAAGCATGAGGTGAGAGCAAGCGACAGCGAAGCACGAGCCCATGTCTTTCAGAGAGGGCAATGAGCGCGCCCTGTGGGCGAAGAAGCGAGCTGGAGGTTCTGAAAGCGTAGTCCGTAAGGACAATGTTTTACGGACAGGGTGAAGCCAAATGGCAGTGAAGGCTGAGCCCATGTCTTTCAGAGAGGTCAAAATTACCAGAGATGCTTTCCCACTCGCGGCTTCGCCGCTCCCGCTCCGCTAAAGACGTGTCACTGACACGTTTTTCATACGCTCCGAGCCCCCAACCCCGTTAAAGGAGACTTTATGCCCCCTTTAACCCCCCTTCGTAGGTTTGAGAAGACTGTATGTTTTTTCACCAGTTGCCACTCGCTTGAGGACGTCCCTTTACTCCTCTGGATATTGCCTACTGTATTTGTTATGATAAGGTTGTTTATTTAAGATTTCATTAATATACTTAAATGTCGAATTATACATACAGATAAGAGGAGAAAATGGATTACGCTATTGAAGAGAACTTTGTTTGTACGTTCTGTGAAAAAAGAGCTGTTGACAGATTGCTCTATGAGCTCAAGAGCAAAGATAAGCGTATGGAAGGTATATACCGATTCGGACATCATACGATGTTCATCAAACAGAATCTTATCGTGGCATCAAGCAACAAATATACTTCCGAAGAGCTGATCCGTGAGATTAGAAAGCTTTCAAAATCCAAAACATGTTACATCCTTGCACCGTATGAGCATGCCGCCGGTGTTTCATATCCCCTGGAGGAGGGCATCCGGGAAGGCTTCTATTATGGCTTTGCTACCGTTTTTATCATCGACAAAGATACAGCGGTCATCAAAGATGAACAATGCTATGGGTCTCCGATGAAATACATACTCCATCGTTCACGAGCTTAACGCATTTGTTTACGCGTAATATAAACAACCGCAAATGCGGTTGTTTGTTTTTATAGGTCTTTTCTCTGCCCTTTTCTGCCTGGCATGAATCCTACCGCCATTTGAAACACTAAACAAAAAACGGGAGGCTAAAAATGGCGGTTTCACATAAGGGTGCGATCAGTTTCGGGTTGGTGCACATCCCCATCAGCCTGTACACCGCAACGCAGGACAGCGACATCCATTTTAACCAGTTGCACAAGGAGGACCAGGGACGCGTTCGCTACAAGAAGGTATGCGCGCATTGCGGCAAGGAGATTGGCGCACAGGACATCGTGAAGGGCTTTGAATACGACGACGATAAATACGTTGTCGTGACGAACGAGGATTTCGAGAAGATCAAGACCGAAAAGGACAAGACGATCCAGATCTTGCATTTTGCCGATCTTTCCGCCATTCGCCCGATCTTCTATGACACCACCTATCATGCTTTGCCGGACGCCGGAGGCGATAAGGCGTTTGAACTGTTGCGCACTGCAATGCTCGAGCAAAACAAGGTCGCGATCGCCCGGACGATCATGGGAACAAAGGACAAGCTGTTGGCGCTTATCCCGACACAGGACGGGATGCTGATAGAAACGATGTTCTTCATCGACGAGATCAAGGAGATCCCAAGAACGTACCAAAAGGACGTAGTAAAGCCCGAAGAGCTGGAGATGGCCAAGATGCTGATCACCTCGATGGACAAGGCCTTTGACCCTGCGGCGTATCACGACGAATACCAGCAGCGGCTTCGGGAAGTCATCCAGCAGAAGATCCAGGGCAAGGAGATCGTAACGCCCAAACAGGAGCGCGTGGGCAACGTGATCGACCTCATGGAGGCATTGAAGGCCAGCGTGGAGCAACAGACCGGCAAAAAGCCCGCCCCCCGCACAAAAGCCAAAAAATCCAAGCCCGCATGAGTCTTGGGCGGGCAGCTTCCTCTGCCTGTTAAGATCGTTTGGATAGACAAAATTCTTAAGACTGTGGGCCCCAAAAGAGTTATGGAATACGGGAATTCAAACATGATCCTGAAGACATACTAAGCCCAGCTTGTGATTTTGGTTTGAATCGAGGTATTCTCATGCAGCAGTCGGATTACATCCGTGTGGATAAGCATTTCGTCGAATCGGCATTGTCTTTGACCAAGCGGATCCTTTCGCGCAATGGCGCGAGACCTACGGGCACATCCTCTTGCCTAGCCGCGGCGGAGGATCTGGCAAGCCACTTCCGCGCCTATTGCAAGAACGTGGTGAAGGAAAATTTCAGCCACCATCCCGATTCATTGTGGCTGATGGGCAAGATCGCGGCGATCTCGTTTTTGCTGACCGCCATCTTCTTAAACCTCGGCGGTTTCCTCTATATCCCCGCGTGCATCGTAAGCGGGCTGTCACTCGTGTACCTGTGCATCCACTTCTTTGCGTTCGGTTCGCTGTTTGATGGCCTTTTCGGCAAGGCGGAGGGCATGAACGTCGTGGCATCCATTGAGCCGAAGGAGGAAACAAAACGGCAGATCCTGGTCGTCTCACACCTGGACAGCGCGCATGTATTCACCTTCTTGTCCCGGTTCAAAAGGTTCGCCGGCATTCGGCTTTTGCTGGCAATTGCAGCGTATCTGCTCGCGGCAGCCCTTGCGATATTGGCAGCCGTTGCGCTTATCATATCGATCCGCCTGCACCTTGAAACATGGATCCGTGCTAGCACGCTTTTAGGTGCGGCTTTCCTGTTGCCGCTCTACGCGTTTATCTCGGACAAGACCTCGCCGGGCGCCGGGGACAACATGATCAGCTGCACCATAAGTGCGCAATTGTCTTTGTTGTTTTCGGCACGTGCGGAAGAAGGAAAAGCGCTTCATCACACTAAATTGGTTTTTCTGTGCGCGGACGGTGAGGAGATCGGCCTTCGCGGATCCTCGAGCTATGTTCGGCAGCATAAGGAAGAATTAAAGTCCGTCAAAACCAGTGTCATTAACCTTGACAGTCTCTATACGCTCTCTGATTTGACGCTGATGAAAAGCGACAGCAACGGCTTTGTCAGGCTTTCCAAAGGCCTTGCTAAATCGCTGAAAAGCCTTTCCAAAGAGCTTGGCTACGACATCCCGATACGGGATATCCCCTTTGGCGGCGGCGGCACGGACGCAGCTTCGTTCGCCAAAGCCGGCGTTGAGGCGGTATCCATCGTAGCGATGCCGACTTCGCTGTTCTGCGAACAGAATGTCTACCACACGCTGGACGATACGCCCGAGCGCATAGAACCCGAGGTGGTGGAGGCGGTGTGCAACATCGTCGCGAATTTCATTCTGCAGGAGGACGAGGCGCAGTAAACTGAGCCCATCCTTTGCCATTTATGAGATAGACGTTTTGAATGCATGGGGGATTTCCCGGGTTAAAAAGGAAATCGATACTGCAAAAAACAAATAGACAGGAAGGATCGCTATGCCGTTTGATTCATTTCAGCTATTGAAAACATTAACCGACGCACCCGGCGTTTCGGGGTTTGAAACGCCGATCCGCAGGCTGCTAAAGGAGTATCTTGCTCCCCTGTCCACGCAGGTGGAAAACGATCACATCGGAAGCCTGATTGCAATTCGCCAAACCTCCGAGGAACACCCGAAGATCATGCTGGTCGCGCACCAGGACGAAGTTGGATTCATGGTCACGCAGATCACGGACCAGGGGTTCATCCGCTTCCAGCAGCTGGGTGGCTGGTGGAGCCAGGTGCTGCTGGACCAGAAGGTGGAGATACTCACGCAGAAAGGCACCGTCATGGGCGTTGTCGGCGCAAAAGCTCCGCACGGGCTTTCGGCCGAGGAGATGGCGCAGGCGGTTAAGCTGAGCACGATGTTCATCGACATCGGCGCCACAAGCAAGCAGGAAGCTGAGGATTCGAGCGTTGCGCCAGGCGACCCCATCGTGCCGGTGAGCAGCTTTGAGGTTTGCTGCAATCAGAAGTCCTTTATGTGCAAGGCGCTGGACGACCGGGCGGGTTGCGCTATGATCATCGAATGCTTCGACCGGCTCAATGAGTTGAAACACCCCGGCACCGTCTACGGCGTCATGACCGTGCAGGAAGAGGTGGGCACAAGGGGCGCCGCCACCAGCGTTTCGGTGGTCAGGCCGGATGTTGCCATCGTGCTGGACGTGACCATCGCGTTTGATACGCCAAACGTCACCGACGCTGAGGCCATCACGCGCACAAGCCTGGGCAAAGGGCCTGTGGTTGCGTTCTATGACGCAAGCATGATCCCGCATCTGGCGCTACGCGACCTTGTGGTTGATCTGGCAAAGAAGAACAACATCCCCTACCAGGTGGAGATCATGCCGGGCGGCGGCACGGACGCGGGCAGGATCCATCTGTTCCGGCAAGGCGTGCCATCCATCGTCATCGGCATCCCGGTGCGCTATATCCACGACCATATCGGCATTGCGCACATCGACGATTACAAGCAGAGCGTGGAGCTCATCATGGCTGTCATCCAGGCGCTGGATAAGAAAACGGTGGAAAATCTGAATCAGCTGGACTAAACAAGAAGTGTTTGACATGCGCTATGTTGCATAGTATGATAAACAAGATCTCTTTGCACTGCATAATCACTACAGTACAATCTGAGCAGGCGATGAACCTTTCGTAAGGTTTGTGGGGCTGGGCCGAGTCAATCGGCAGCAAATGTCGTTAACACACATTTGTGGGACAGAAGTGTTCCATTGATGTGTGTTTTTTTATGGACATGTGCGGGACACTACACAAAGACGGTGCAGTAAGGACGATCCTCACTATCTATTTGGGAGGTATCATTCATTATGGACAATGCCAGCCATACGACTGACAGTGTGCGTACTGCCAACGGGCATCCGGGTCTATCCACTGACGAGGTCAGGGAACGCCGCAAGCAGTTTGGGGAAAACCGTATACCGGAAGAAAAAAAGACTTCGGCATGGAAGCTGCTGTTCAATCAAATCAAGAGTCCGCTTATCTACATCATACTGGCCGCAGCCGCGGTATCGCTGATCATGGGCGAAATGAGCGACTTTTGCATCATCATGGTCGTGGTCGTGGCAGACGTGGTGCTGGGCTTCTTCCAGGAGTTCCAGGCGCAGCGGACCTATGTAGCCTTAAAAGGTCTGATCCATCCGACGACAACCGTCATACGCGACGGCCAGCGCGGGGAGGTAGAAGTCTGGGAGCTCGTACCGGGCGATCTGGTCGTTCTAAGCACGGGAGAGAAGGCGCCGGGGGACGGCACATTGATCGAATCCGTCAGGATCTCGATGGACGAATCGATCCTGACCGGTGAGAGCGAACCCGTGAACAAAAAGGAGCTATCAGGTCCTGTTAACGAAGGCATGCCGGCCGATAAGGCGCATGCCGTCTATATGGGTACAACCGTTGTAATGGGCAGGGGCATCATGCGGATCGACCGCACAGGCATCAACACCGAGCTCGGGCAGATCGCAGCCAGCCTTTCGGAACAACAGGAGAACGACACGCCGTTCCAGATCCGCATCAAGTCTTTCAGCAGCCTTCTGACAAAGGTCGTGATCGGCTTCACCGTCCTGATCCTCACAGTTGGTCTTTTGATGGGGACAGGTTTCTGGGATATGATGCGCACCGCCATCGTGCTGGCGATCGCCGCGATCCCGGAAGGGCTTTTGATCGCCGTAACTGTCATCCTGGTGCTCGGGATGCGCAAGATATTAAAGCGCAAAGGCCTTGTAAAAAAGCTGCTGGCCGTGGAAACGCTTGGCTCGGTCACGGTGATCTGCACAGACAAAACCGGTACGCTGACAGAAGGGCGCATGAGGGTCATCTCCTCCGATTTGATCGATGCTGACCGCAGCGTGGAAAACATGATCTTCTGCAACAACCTGGAAGGGCCGGTGGAAATCGCCCTGTGGCAGTTTGCCGAAGAGCGGCTGGGAGACCCGCAGGAATTGGTCGCCAAATCGGAGCGGTTCGCCGAAGAGCTGTTCTCTTCCGAGACGAAATTCATGATCACGGGTGTGACAAAAGGCAGGTTCGAAAGCTCTCGCATGTACTTTCTCAAGGGCGCGCCGGAAATCGTGTTGTCCATGTGCGACATGGATGAACCGACGCGGGCAAAGCTTCTGGGTGAAATAGACAGTTGTGCGGACAAAGGCCAGAGGTGCCTTGGATTCGCCTACCGGAAGGAAGGTGAGCTCGAAGACCGGACGGGATATACGTGGACCGGCCTTGTGGGCATGGAAGACCCCATCCGCGCAGATGTCATCGAATCGGTAAAGGCTGCCCAGCATGCCGGGATACAGGTCAAGATGATCACAGGCGATTATCGCAGAACTGCGGAACGGATCGCCGCCGGCATCGGAATCTTAACCGGTGAAGGGCGAACACTTGAAGGCGATGAGATCGACGCGTTGAGCGACGCCGAGCTTCAAAAGCGCGTCGCCCAGACCGATGTTTTTGCACGGATCCGCCCGCAGCAGAAATACCGTATCGTCAACGCCCTCAACGAAAACGGCGAGATCACCTCGATGATAGGCGACGGCGTCAACGACGCCCCGGCACTAAAGCGCGCGGATATCGGCGTTGTTGTCGGGACCGCCACCGACGTGGCAAAGGAAACTGCCGATTTGATCCTGCTGGACAACGATTTCTCCACGGTGGTAGCAAGCATTGAGGAAGGCCGGGTCATCTTCGAGAACGTCAAAAAAGTAGTGGCCTACATGCTCTCCAACTCCTTTGCAGAGGTGCTGACCATACTCGTGGCGATGGTGTTGAAATGGCCGGTTCCGCTGATGGTGGGACAGATCCTCTGGATCCATCTGATCTGCGACGGTCCGGCGGACATTATTTTGGGCTTTGAGCCCAAAGAGCGTGGCATCATGGATGAAAAGCCGAAGCCGATCAAGGAACCGATCCTCTCCGGCATAGGCCTCCTGTTGATCTGCGTGATCAGCATATCCAGTGCGGTCTTCTCACTGCTGTCCTTCAACCACCTCTACATGGTCCATCAAAACGTCGCCGAAGGCCGCAGCATCGTTTTCCTGACGCTGGCGATCAACTCCATGATCTACATCTTCGCCTATCGGAGCCTGAGGCTGCCGCTGTTCAAAATGAACAAGCTCTCGGCCAATAAGCCGCTGGTCTGGTCGGTGCTGTTGGGACTGACGACGATTGCCATCGCTTTTTTGATCCCGGGGCTGCGCAACGTATTGGGACTGGTTTTGATGCCGTTTGGCGATTGGGCTATGGTGATCGGGTTTGCATTCGGACTGTTGGCATTCGTTGAGATCGCAAAAGCTATCGCCAACATAAGACGAAAGAACGGCTGATGAAAAAACAAATACCGCGCATGCGAAAAAAATGGAAGCTCCCGTTCCTTGCGGGAGTTTCTTTTTTCAAGCCGTTTTGCAAGGCAGTGCTTCCCGCGTCATGCCGGGGGACGCTCTGCACCATTTTTGATGCGCGAGGTTTGTATACTGGTATCAGAAGGGGGCAAAGGGCATGAAAAACGAATCCATGAGCAGGACGGCAGAACAATATGTTTACCGCATCTACAACGAAACCAATACTCGCAGGGAGGTATCCGGCCTGGGTAAAGCCACCGTTATCACCGCATGCATTGCCACAGTACTGGGCTTGATCTATAGCACGGCTGCAACGCTCATGGTCTTGGCCCTTCTTTTCGTCATCGCGGTGGCCGCATACATGGTGTATCGCGTATTCGAAGGCACAACCCGAGTACGGCAAAGCCGCGATAATGGCCGCAAGCGGAAATCTCTTGCCGCCATCACAGCGTATTGCGCATTTTCGGCAGTTCTTCTGTTGGTGTCAGCAGTAAACGGATTTATGAGTTTTGCGGAATTCTGGAAAACGTTTGGTCCGCAGATCCTGTTGTTGCCGGGTGTGCTCGTTCTCGTCTACGTCTGCAGCATCATGTCCGGCGAAGGCAGATGATGCCCTGCCCGCCTGCGTGTATGTAATAAAGGAATGCCCCACCCTTTAAGAAAAAAAACTCCCGCAATGCGGGAGTTTTTGAGTTAATCGATTACGAAAATCGCAGGCTGATGTCCATGGCACGTACGGTGTGTGTAAGCGCGCCTATGGAGATCAGATCCACGCCGGTATCCGCTACTTCCTTGAGGTCTTTTTCACCCATATTGCCGGATGCCTCCACCATGGCGCGCCCGCCTATCATCTCGACGGCTTTTGCCATATCGGGGATGGACATGTTGTCCAGCATGATGACGTCTGCCTGGGCGCCAAGCGCTTCCTCGACCTGCTCGAACGACTCCACTTCGACCTCGATCTTGAGCATGTGAGGCGCATAGGAACGCGCGGCTTCCACAGCGGCTGCAATGGATCCGGCAGCCTTGATGTGGTTGTCCTTGATGAGTACCCCGTCGGACAGGTTGAAGCGGTGGTTGACGCCCCCGCCGACGCGCACGGCGTATTTCTCAAATTCGCGCATCAGCGGCGTGGTCTTGCGGGTATCCGTGATGCGTGCGCTCGTGCCTTCCACTGCCTTGACAGCTTGGCGCGTGCGGGTCGCGATCCCGCTCATGTGCTGCAGCAGATTGATCGCGGTGCGCTCTCCGGTCAATATGCTTTGTGACGGGCCTTCCACGGTCGCAATGACGCTGCCCTTGCAGACGTACGATCCGTCCTTGACCAGCGGGATCACCTTGACGCGTTCGTCTAGGATCGCAAACACGCGGATGAAGACCGGAAGGCCGCAGATGACGCCATCTTCCTTGGCGATGAGCCTCGCCGACGAGGAATTGCCCTTGGGCACAACCGCCTGCGTTGTCACATCGCCGGACCCTAAGTCCTCCATCAGCGCTTTTTCGATGAACTCATCCAGATTCAGACAATTCATTTTTTACTGTCCCCCCATATCGTCGTTGCGGTAATGGGCACCGACGCTGTGTTTGCGCGCCCTGGCTGCCGTTAAAATTTCGCTGGCGACGGACGCAATATTGAATGTTTCAATTGCTTTCTTGTCGAGAAGCTCCGCACCGTTGAGGACATCGTGCAGCTGGCCGATGCGTTCAGCCGCCTCCTGCATGGATTTCTCCTCTCGGATGATGCCGCATTTTCTGGTCATTACATCGCGCATTTCGGTGATGAACGTATCGAGGTCAAACTCTTCCGCGAAGATGTCGCTCTTGTTCTGCACATAGTCGTTTTCGTCTCCGAAGCTGTCGATGTTGTCGTTGATGTCCTGCGCGCAGCGCTTGCCGAACACCAGGCACTCCAGAAGCGAATTGGAAGCAAGCCTGTTTGCGCCGTGCACGCCGGTGCGCGCCGTTTCGCCGCAAGCATACAGACCGTTGAGGTTGGTGCGTGCGTGAAGGTCTGTCTTGACGCCGCCCATGAAATAATGATGCACAGGGATGACGGGGATCCAATTTATCGCGATGTCAATGCCGCGGCGCATGCATTCCCCGTAGATGGTTGGAAAATGCGACTGCAACTCCGCACGGGGTATCGAAGTGGAATCTAAGTAGACGTGCGGCAGGTTCTTCTGCATCATCTCGTGGATGATCGCCCTTGAGACGATGTCGCGCGGTGCCAAATCCGCCATCGGATGTTTGCCCTGCATGAACGCCTCGCGGTTGCGGTTGCGCAAAATAGCGCCCTCGCCGCGCAGCGCTTCGGAGATGAGAAAATAGCGCCCGGTGTTGTCCGGATGCAGCAGCCCTGTCGGATGGAACTGGACAAACTCCATGTCTTCCACAACAACGTCGGCGCGGGTTGCCGCGGCGATCCCGTCGCCCGTGGCGCTTGCTGCGTTGGTGGAGTTCCGGTACACCCGGCCGATGCCGCCGGTTGCAAGCACCACACGCTGACATTGGATATGGATGGTTTTACCGGTTTCATCCATTACCAATATGCCGACAACGCCGTTTTCGTTTTTCAATATATCCGAGAGCAGCATGTTGTGTATGATGCGTATGTTCTTTTGCTCTGACGCCACGGCGTACAGTTGCCGTGTAAGGTGCAATCCGGAAGCGTCGCCGCCGATGTGTACGATGCGGAATTCACTGTGGCCACCTTCGCGTCCCAAGGATATGAGACCGTTTTTTCGGTCGAACGGCACGCCAAACTCGATGCAGTCGCGAATGCAGTCCTCGCCTTCGTCCACCAGTACACGGACGGCTTGCTTGTCGCAAAGCCCCGCGCCAGCCACCAGCGTATCCTCATAGTGCTTGTCCGTCGAATCCCCGATGCTCTGCCCGAGGACCACGGCAATACCGCCCTGCGCGTACATGGAGTTGCATATCTCGGGGCCCATCTTGTTGAGCACGATGCAATCGAGTCTTGGGTCTAGGTGTAACGCGGTGAAAAGCCCTGCCGCCCCGCTGCCCACGATGGCGACATCGGTTTTGATGGACTCGATGTCCTCCAATTTCCCTGAAAAGATAAAGCGTCTTGACATTTTTCTCCTTAGTGCCTATATGGCCAGCATGCGCTCCACGCTGTTGGATGCTTTTCGGATGATCTCAGGCGAGAGGACCATCTCGTACTGCATCAACTCCAGCGATTGCAGCAGGCTGTTGATCGAAGTTTTCTTCATATTCGGGCATACAAGCCCGGTCCGAAGCGCGACGTATTCCTTTTCGGGACACAGCTGTTTGAGACGGTACAACACGCCGCTCTCGGTACCGATCAGGAATTTCTTCTCTTCCCCTTTTATCGCGCGGTCGATGATCTGCGCCGTGCTCCCCACGAAATCCGCAAGGTCGATGACCTCGGGCACGCATTCGGGATGCACCAGGATCGGCACGCCGGGGTTTTGCGCGCGCGCTGCGGCAACGTCGGCGGCAATGATCTTCTGGTGTGTCGGGCAAAAGCCGGGATGCAATATGAAGGTCTTGTCCGGGCAGAACCTTGCGACATAGCGCGCCAGGTTCTGGTCGGGCACAAAGATGATCTCCTTATTGGGCAGCGACTGCACTACACGCACGGCATTGCTGGACGTGCAACTGATGTCGCTTTCCGCCTTGACGTCTGCGCTGGAGTTGACATAGCATACGACGGCGGCTTCCGGATGCTCCTGTTTAAGGCGAATCACGTCCGCGCGGGTCACCATATCCGCCATGGGGCAGCCTGCTGCGCGTTCGGGCAGCAGCACCGTTTTCGCCGGGTTTAGGATCTTGGCTGTTTCCGCCATGAACCACACGCCGCAGAAGACGATGACGTCAGCGTCGGTCTGTTTGGCCTTACGGGCCAGTTCCAAAGAGTCTCCCACAAAATCTGCCACATCCTGAATCTCTGGCATCTGATACAGATGCGCCAGAATGACGGCGTTGTTTTGCTCTTTGAGCTCCAGGATACGATCTACAATATCCGACATTTTCTTCTCCTTGAACAGTTCAAATTTCAAGCGCTCAAACGCTTTGTATACGGTTAATACGGATAAAATCCGCCGCAGGGGAATCAGTCAAATAATAATACAGGCATTTGCGTTTTGCAACAGTCTGCTACGGTTGCGTGTTTATGTACTCTTAGCCGGCAGAACCGCTTTTACGATTGTCACTGCGTCTGCCGAAAACAGACGGACATACGCTTCGATATCGTCTAGGTGAGCTATGATGAGCTCCTCCTCGATGCCCTTGGGCGCGTAAACGGTAAAAAGCGCGTTTTGGGTGTTGCTGTCTATGAAGCTTCTGTTGTCCGGCCCGCGCAGTATGCTTGAGAGAACGGATACGCAATCCAAGATCATTGCGTCACCCGGCACTGTCTTGGTCTCTTTGCCGCCCAAGGCAGTATAGCTTTCCTCTCCCGTGGCGGCTTTTATGCAAAGCGGCAACGTAAGCTTTTTCATATCGTGCCCTGCGGTCAGCAGCATGTTCTTCAGTTCCGCCATGAACATGCACTCCACAAGTGGGATGCCCGCGGGAATGTCCCTGCCGCCCACAACGGTTTCAAGCTGCGAGAGAACGTGGTAGGTATAGCCAAAACGCTTATAGTATGCCACATAGCAGTCGATGGGAGGCATCGATTTGAGTGTTTGCCGTTCAACGCCTTTGTACCGCTGCCGGAGCAACTCCAGAAGTGCTGCCTTTTCACGCGAAAAAGTCTCCGAAGGAGCTTGGCTCACATTATACAAAACCAACACACCTAGCGCGCAATCGGTTTGATTGGAGGCGAACAGATTATCCATGGAAAACCCTCCTCTTTTTGAACAAAACAACACTTCGGCGTGATTCACTCTATCATATCAGTGTTAATTTGCAAGCGGCAACACGGCGTGTTTCCAGATTTAACCACAGGGATGCAACGTATCCTTTTTCCATTTTTGTGCATATTGATGGTAGCACCGAACGCTTCTGCGGTACGGTGTTTGCGGAAGGGATTTCGCCACCGTAGAAGCTTCGCAGTGCAGCTTGAAGTGGAGGGGTCCCTTCTTGTATTGCTTGGCGTTCGGCATATATAAGGGCTTCCCGACGGGAAGCCCTTTTTGCGCTTTCTTATGGATACAGGGGTGCTACAGGTTCCCCCTTTTCGAACCTAGTTTTATCAATTCCGTGCGGCCCTGCACTTCAAGCTTGGAATAGATGTTCTTTACATAGGTCTTGACGGTGTTCTCACTGATATGCAGTTGCTCCGAGATGATGCGGTACGGCAAGCCTTTTAACAGTAGCATCGCGACCTCGTGCTCCCTTGCGGACAGCGTTTGGAAGTTCGGTATTTGTGTTGTCGTCTGCTCAGGAGCGTCGATGCTCTCAGAGCTTACAAACGCATAACTGCCAAACATATGAAGAAGCCGTCTGTGGACCAAAGGCAGCAGCGCCACCATGATAAAGATGACGACAAGCGCCACAACGATTACGGACATTTGGGTGAACATGCCTGTGTTGACAAAATACCCGTAGACGCCACCGAGCATCACGCCGATAACATTTGCGGAAAGTGCTAATCCCGCAACACGCGATGGGTTCTTCGTAAACGAGAGCATGGTGCCAAATACGCTCCACCAGTACAGGTTGAAGATGCCCACACCGCACATCAAAAGCGTGTCGACGATCAAATAGCTCCAAATCGTGACGGGAAGCACCCAGAACGCCAAAAACGCCAAGCCCCCCATCGCGACTCCGATGTAAAGGTAATAAACGCCGTATGCAACCTGACGGAGGTTGCGTATGATGGCGAGCACGGCGATGTAAGGCACCGTCCAATACCAGCTCGAGAGGTAGGTCAAATGCTCATAGGCGGGCTTGATGACCTGGAACATCAATCCGCCGTTGACCGTAGAGAGCAAGATGAACAGGCCAATGAACGTCAGGGACTTTACATACCCCTTCTCATTCTTCTCCTCCTCCGGGGAGGCTTGGCCATCCCGTCTCAAGCTGTTTTCCTGCTCCGGCAAGCGCCGCGACAGATATAAGGAAGATAACAAGGACAGCATACATAAGCCCAGCGCTAGGTGTACGGATACGTGAATGGTGATCAAATTCAACGCGACCATCAGCAGATTGCTGGTGACCAGGGCATCCGCAGCGGTCTTCATGCGCATGGTATGCGGTGTACCATTCTTATAAAAGTAAGCCCATGCGGAGACAAACATTCCTGAAAACAACGATGCCGCAAGCATCAATACAGTCCACAGCCATGTGGGCGGGAAGAACAGAACAGCCGTTGCCGCAAAGCTTATGATGCATCCAATCTGAAGAAATATCTTTGCGCAGCGAAGGGTTCTACAAAAGAAGCCGCAGCAAAACAGCCCGGCCATGTGTGAAAACAAACAGCCATACATAAGAGTGTATACGTTGATGCCGTATAGCTCCCCAAGGGCCAGCAGAATCTGCCCCAAATAAGGAATTGCCATTACCCAAGAATAGTACAGTACAAAAACGGCCACTGACAGACTTCGCTCATCGGCCAGCAATCCCTTGCGCTTGCGCGCCATTCGGGTGTCCTCCCAGTCGTGTTAGTTGCACTTTTGCTTATGCCAGGACAAGGCGCAATTCACTATACCAAAACATAAATAAAATATGCATATTGACAGCTCGAATAATTTATAATCCCATGGTAAGTATACGATACCATATACATACTTACAAGCATTATTCCGGCATAAAACAAAAATGGATGCGAACGTCAATTCGTAATTTCACCCAAAAAGGGTGATGTCCTTTGGGTCTAAATCACCCGTTTATGTGATGACATGGCTTCTATAGAGCCTTACTATGTACCCATACATACATTCCTATGCAGCCTGGTATGTATATTCATCAAGACTGGGCGGCAGGAAATGTCATTCGTCCTGGCAGCGACTATAGGACGGAAATGTTGCATTTCGCGTGATCGGCGAAATGCCAAGAATGAACCGGCAGAACACCGTGCACCTCTCCCGCACCATTTTCTGCCGGTCTTCTTATTTCATTTTTCAATTTTTAATATGTTACTGTTGTCCTGGTTCCGTACATGTTTTAAAATGAATATGTCCCGCGGTTGTCAAATGCATAGGATTTACCCGATAAGAAATACTTTTACCGTCATACCAAAGGTAGAAGAAGGAGGATGTCATGAAGAAAGCGTATTTTATAATGCTGCTTGCTTTATTGATGGTTTTGGCCGGATGCAACGCGGCGAAGCCTCAAGCAACGCAGACGCCACTGGCTACAACCTCTCCGTTGCCGTCCGGACCGGCGCAAACCCAGGTTGTAAGCTCCGCTTCCATCGTCAACACCGAAGCGGCATTTATTAAAGCCATCAGCGGTACGGGCACCTGGATCATCGCGATCACAAAGGATTTGACAATCAACCAGAATCTTACGCTAGACGGAACCTTTGTCAACGGGAAAAAGGACACGAGCGGCAAGGATATCATTCAGCGCAAGATAGCCCTTTACGCGCAGGATGCCAACCGCAACATCACCGCGCGGTACACGCTGACGGCTCCCAAGCTGACCATCAACAGCCCCAGCGCGAGCATTCAGCACGGCACGTTCAAGGGCGATCTGTATGTCAATGTGGCTGACTTTCAACTGATCGATGCAAAGGTGATCGGCAACGTTTATTTTGCGTCGGATGCCATCAAAAACAGCTTCAAGATGGACAGCACCAGTTCCGTTACCGGAACCCAGACCGTAAAGAAGTAAAGAACAAATACCCCATGTAATGCCCATAAGGGAGACGCTGCTACGCGTCTCCCTTTTTTACATTCCTTCCCCGTTTATGCCCATTTCTTAGCCATGTACGGCCGATTAGAAATTCTTCTGTTCGGTTGCTCTCCCCCATGTATTGTTGACATTCTATCCAATAATTACTATATTTGTACGATATAGTAGATGTAAGATAGCAACGGACGGGCTGTTTGACATATGGTAAACAGTGCCAAAGGTCTCTTGACAATGTGATAGAAATGGCGTTAAATAGTATTGAGAAAATTTTATCAATTCAACGAGGGGTTACCATGCCAAGAGTAATGAAGGCGTCAGGGATGAACAAATGCATCGGGTGCTTTACCTGCATGCTGACCTGTGCCGCCGTAAACAAACACGAACACAGTACATTCAAAAGTGCCATACGGGTCAAAACCGTGGCCGGTATGACCAGCAGCTTTGTGGGCATCGTCTGTCATGCCTGCACGGATGAACGCGCTTGCGCCGAAGCTTGCCCGACCGGCGCTTTGCAGCCCCGGGACGGGGGCGGTGTGACGCTGATCGCCGATAAATGCATCGGCTGCAAAAAATGTGTCGATGCCTGTATCGTCAGCGCCGTGCAGTTTGACGATGATGAACATGTGCCGATCATTTGCAAGCATTGCGGCGTTTGCGCACGCTTTTGCCCGCACGGCTGCCTGACAATGGAGGAGGTGCCTTCGGATGTTGCACGAGGAGTTTAAACGCATCCTGTATGTTGACCTTTCAACGCAGAAGGTCCGCATAGAAAAGCGCAAGGATTTGCGCGAATACTTGGGCGGCGTCGGCATTGCCGTCAAACTGTTTGAAGAGAATTTTTATCCTGAGCTGGAACCGTTGCATGAAAAGCAGCCGGCCGTATTCGCCATTGGTGCCGCAAGCTCGGTCTTCCCCGCGTTCACCAAGACGGTGGCGGTGTTCTATTCCCCGCATACGGGAGAGCTGGGCGAAAGCTACGCGGGCGGGCGGCTCGCGTTCGCGATGCTGCACGCCGGCCTGGATGCAATCGTGCTGACGGGCAAATGCAAGAAGCCTTCGTACCTGTCGATCCGGCAGAACGACGTGTCGTTCCGCGATGCGCGCGCCATGTGGGGCCTGCCGTGCAAATCCATCGGCCGCATCATCCGTGAAAAAGAACCGGGTCCCGGCAAGCGAAGCATCATCCGCATTGGCCCTGCAGGCGAAAACGGCGTTACCTATGCCAGCGTTTCCGTGGATACCTACCGCCATTTCGGGCGGCTGGGATTGGGCGCGGTGTTGGGCAGCAAGAACCTCAAGGCGATGCAGGTGTTCGGCGAGAATTCCATACCGATCCGAGATTTCAACGCATACTGGAAAACGTATCGCGAGATATACGACAAGTGCACCGGCACCGAGCTGATGCAGAAGTATCATGACCTGGGCACGCCGATCAACGTGCTGCCGCTTTCCACCATGGGCGGGCTGCCGACCAACAACCTGCAGTCCGGGCGGTTTGAAAACGCGGCGGATATTTCGGGTGAAAAGTTCGCCGAGAAAAACCTTGTTCGAAAGATCGCCTGCACGGGATGCCCTGTGGGCTGCATCCACATTGGGCAATTCCGCAGGGAATTTGCCAACCACGGGTGGGAATACGAGTCCATCAGCGTGGGCTATGACTACGAGCTCATCTACGCGCTGGGAAGCTTTTTGGGCATCAAGACGACGGATGAGATCCTTCAGCTGATCGATACCGTCGAGGAGATGGGCATGGACGCTATGTCCACCGGCGTGGCTTTGGGCTGGGCAACGGAGATGTTGCAAAGGGGGCTTGTTGGAGAGAAGGAGACCATCGTACCGCTTGCGTTCGGCGATACGAAGAGCTACGACAAGGCGATCGTGTATATCGCAAACCGTGAAAACATCTTCTATAACGCCCTGTCCAGGGGCGTGAAATACGCGTCGTCCATGTATGGCGGAGCGGAATTCGCGATGCAGATCGGTGGCAACGAGATGCCCGGGTATCACACCGGCTACGGCGCTCTGGTAGGCGCTTCGGTCGGCGCGAGGCATTCGCACCTGTGCAACGGCGGATACTCGCTAGACCAGAGCATGAAGGAAGCCTATTCCGAGGATCTGGCAGGCAAGCTCTATAAGGAAGAGGTGGAACGCTGCGTGGTCAACTCGCTGGTGATGTGCCTGTTTGCCCGCAAGGTGTACGACAAACCGACCATCCTAAGCGCGCTTTCGACGATGGGGTACAATTTGAGTTCCGAGGATCTGGACACCATCGCCGAGAAGATCTATGCGATAAAGCTTCGCATCAAGAAGGCAATGGGATTCGAGCAGGAAGAGGTTAAGTTCCCCAAACGGTTCTTCGAGACGCCTTCCCTGCACGGACAGCTGGATGAGGAAACCGCCTATGCGTGCCAGATGAAGTACACGGAGCTGACAGATAAGCTGATGCTTAAATATGCGAATGACGATAAGCCCGCCGAGGCGGCAAGCGACTGAACAAAAACAGAAAAGCCGGTCCGACCGTTTAAAAAACAGCCGAGCCGGTTTTTTTATTTATGCCCGTCTACCGCCGGAGTGATGAGAAACCAGGTTCTAACGGGCGTTCAGAACACCGCAAATCGCCTGCACCGCTTCCTCTTCACTGCCCTTGAAAAACACACGGTTTCCACTGTTGCACTCTCTTATAAAATCCTGCAGTGGCTTACTCGTATAACCCGAAAAGTCGCCCACGATCCCAAGCTTCATCTGGTAGTTGGAAAACTTCTGCAAAATTTCCCCTGCATATCCGGTTTTCAGTGAAAAGAAGTTCTCCCCCAAACTTTCGGCATGTACGATCATCGCAGTAATGCCATGCTCATAGCCTAGCGTCGCCATACGATCCAGAATGTCCTGCACGCTCAAAATCCGCTGTTCGCTGTCAAGGACCGCGATCGTGTCTTTTCCCTCTGCGATGATCCTCATGACGGCCTCCCATGTTTTTCTTATGGGAACATCATACCATGCTTTTTGCTGACATGGACACTCAGATGCACATGCTTTGCCTGGTTCCTTTGCTTTTCATGACGTCAGAAGTGATTTGCCAATCGGGCATTCAATTTTTAAAACCGGCTAAGTTGTTAAAAAAATAAACAGCCGGACCGGGCCTTTTATCAACCCTGTATATCCTTCTTCATGCGATCGAAGTCCTCTTTGGATATCTCTCCGTTCGCATACCGCCGGTTCAAGATGTCCAGCGCCGATTCCGTGTTTCCGGGATTTCCATGGGGCGGAGGCGGCCCGTTGTACCTATGGTATGGCCCGCCGTAGAAATGTCGATAGTGCACCATTCGAACGATCATCGCGATGACAAACACGACCAGCAAAACGCATATAAGCGGATACAGCCACATGCCTGCGCCGCCATATCCCCAATACCATCTCATCATAGCATTTTTCTCCTTTCAGTGCGCACTATGTGCACTATGCGCCGCAATGATGCATACAAATGCCGCGCATACTATGTTTGTGCCAAAAGCATTTTACCTATGCGGAAAACGCCAACGCTTTCCATGGTAAAACTTTAACCGCGCAGATCGTTTTTGATGCGATCAAATTCTTCCTTGGTGATTTCGCCGAGCGCGTAGCGTTTGTTGAGTATATCCATCGCCTCATCCGTCCTTTGCCAATCGCGGTACTCGTATCTCCACCAGGCAAACGGTCCCCAGTAATAGCGCGGGTGCCTGAACAGCGAGATGATGACCGCTATGAACAACAGGATGCCCAATAGCGGAAACACCCAACTGAAAATTGCATATGGAAAACCGTCGAAGTACATCATTTGTCATCCTCCTTTTCCTATGTGGATAGACCGGTTTGTCGCATGGGTTTACAAGACAATTATACCACAAACAGGAATGTTCGGATGAACGTAGTATGTCCTCCGCCGTCGGCATATTCAAGCTTAAAACGTAGCAAACTGTTAGAAATGCTGTTTTTGGATGTGGCGCATGTATAAAAAAAAGGCCTGGTTCATCATCGTACCGCTGCTGTTGTTTCTGATGTTAAGCCTGAGCGTCAGGGCAGGCGTGATTATGGGATTTGAAAACTGGGCGTATGGTGAAGCGGCTGAAACGATTTCGCCGGGCATGACCAGGCTCATGAAAGCGGTAACGCATCTGGGTGATCAAGCCACGGTGGCGGCGATTTGCCTATCGCTGTTTTTGATACCCAAAAGCCGCAGGACAATAGCGCTTCCGGTATCGGTCTGCGTACTTTCAACAGCCACATTGAATATTCTAATCAAGCACCTGTTCGCTCGGGAACGTCCGGACATCCTGCGGCTGGTCAACGAGACGAGCTACAGCTTCCCTTCCGGACATGCGATGATCAATGCTTCTCTGTATATGCTGCTGATCCTTCTGATCTTCAAATTCATTCAAAGCGTACCATTGAAGCTGATATTGAGTACGCTTTGCCTTGCAATGATCATATTCATCGGCTACAGCCGCCTGTATCTTGGCGTGCATTTCGCCGGGGATATATTGGGCGGCTATCTGTTGGGGATGCTGACGGCGGACGTCGTGTACATCCTGTGGCACAAGCGGTTTACGGATGCTATAACGCAAAGACCCATTAGAGCCCTCTGATCAATATTCGATGCTCTCGAGGATCAGCCCGCACGCTTCGGAGGTAACGCCGACCTCGCTTCGCTGCTTGGAATTTAAGATCTGCGGCACGGAATCGGGATCGATCTCGTGCAGTCCCGCTTCGATCAATACGCCCACTACCCTGCGCACCATGTTATGCAAAAACCCGTCACCGCAGATTCGTATGCGGATCATGCCTGCGTCTTGGGTGATGTCGACCGAATAGATCTCGCGCGTCATGGACTTGGATTTGGATTTCGCGTTCGAAAAAGCGGTGAAATCGTGCATGCCGGATATGTGTTTTGCCGCATCGCGCATGCATTTCAAATCGAGCTTTTTCTCCACATGCATGCTGAAGCGCCGTAAAAACGGGTTTGCGTGCGCTTCGTTCCATATCTGATACAGATAGGTCTTCCGCTTCGCATGCAGCCTCGCGTGGAAGTTGTCGGGCACTTGTTCAACGCTTGTGATGCTGATGTCCTGCGGCAGATATCGGTTCAGGTAGCGCTTTATTTCCTGCGGATGGAAATTTTCGTTCAGCTTGAAATTGGCGATTTGCGCAAAGGCATGCACGCCCGCGTCGGTGCGGCTGCAGCCGTTGATCTCGATGCGATGATTCGCCATCTCAGAAAGCACCTGTTCGATCTTGCCCTGCACGGTGTTCTCGCTCTGCAGACGCTGCCAGCCCTTGTACCGCCCGCCGTCGTATTGAATGGTGAGTTTGTAGTTCATGGTATTATACCTAGCCTTTTACCTGATATGCTCCTGTGTATCTAAATACTTTGAATACATGCGGATGTACCTGCTGCCGAAGGTTACATGGGTTATTTCCGAATAGGGAATTTTCACCGGCTCATCCATCCAAACTCCGTCGGCATCGAAGTGCCAAACATAGACGAATTTCTGATATATCCTGTCAATCTTTCCGATGATGAATTCCCAACCATCCGAGCTTCCCCATCGCTTTTCTACAATCACGTTTTGGTTCATTTCTTTTAGACTTTCGAACACGGTTTTCCAGCAGCTGGTATTGATAGACGGGATATCAATGTGGTCGATACACCTCTCCTGTCGCAGTATCGTATTATAAAAGTCACCTTTTTCTTTTACGGTTACTAAATCGTTCCATCGATAAATAATATAGCCGTCCAATTCAAAATCGAGGTCATGTAATGCCAGAAAAAGATTTTGATCGACTTTCAAGGGGACAAAGTTAAAGTAATTGGAGTCGTATCTAAAATCCGCATTGATAGATTGTTTGTTCTCCGCTGCTCGCTTTACAATTTCCCTTATCTCGCTTTTCTTCATTACTCCCACCTCTTGCTCATTGGAAGTATTGCTATTGCTTGCTTCATCATACCAAATTCCACCGGCAAACAAAAGCGTCGTTCATAGCCGCCACACGTGCACTGTCTTGTGTGAATACTGTAGAGTAAACCGGATAGGTGAAAGGGGGGTACACAATGGATCGCCGTCCACATGACAGAAACGGCCGCGATAGGGATGGCCGCGACCGTGATCGTTTCTTCCATAGGCATTGGCGCGACCACCGCGATTTGGATTTCGACGAGTTTCTACGCCTGTTGCTATTGCGCGAATTGATTGATCGGGATGAGCATGATGACGACTGGAGGGGCGACCGCTTTTGACGGCGTTTGCCCAACATTAAAAATACCCCGCCATTTTGGTAAAGGCGGGGTATTCTGTTTTTGTTTTGTTATATCTGGCAGTCAGGGCTGCCATCGTAATATAGTTGTAGAGCTTTGTTGAAATGCGGCAGGAATAAGATGTCGGTAAGCGAGAGCTATCGATTGGGATGTTCATTTAATCCCGCTTTATCAAATGACAATTCTGTCATGCAAGCGAATGCAAAGACGGGTATAATGCAATCGGGTGATGCCATTGAAGACGATATTGTTGGTAGAAGACGACAAGACCATCGTAATGGGGCTGGAATATTCGCTCGCGCAGGAAGGTTACCGTGTGCTGAGCTTTTTTGACGTTGCTTCTGCAGAGTCTGCCATACAAAAAGAGCCGTTCGACCTCGTCATTTTGGACGTTTCGCTGCCGGATGGCAACGGGTTCGACCTGTGCAAAGCGATCCGCCGGCGCGGCAACGTACCCATTGTGTTTTTGACCGCGCGGGACGAAGAGGTCAACATCGTGATGGGGCTGGACATTGGAGCGGACGATTACATCACCAAGCCCTTTCGCGTGAGAGAGCTGCTCTCCCGCCTGCGCACCGTTCTGCGCAGGGCAGGTTCTCCCGATGAAAACCGGGACGAGCTTCATCTGGGCCCCATTGTCATCAACACGAAACAGGCAAAGGTCGCAAAGTCAGGCGAGGACATACAGCTGACGGCGCTCGAATACCGCCTTCTGTTGACATTGGCGACAAACGCGGGGCAGGTTTTGTCCCGCCCGCAGCTGTTGGAAGGCATATGGGACATCGCGGGCGATTTTGTCAACGACAATACGCTCACGGTCTATATCAAGCGTCTGCGCGAAAAGATCGAGGACGATCCGCAGAACCCGAAGCTCATCCAGACCATACGCGGCTTGGGCTATAAGGCGGGTGAATAAGATGCTTCGCAATTCGGAATTCAGGCGATTGCTTATCTATGTATCCGTCCCCTCTTTGCTGTTTACCGTCGTGGGCTTTATACTGTCCGTTTGGACGGGCCTTTTGGTGCTGGCGTGTTCCTGCTTTATAATTGCAGCAACCGTTGTATTCACAATCTGGCGGTACAGGCAAATTGAACATCTAAGCGAGTACTTAAAGCATATCAGCAACGGAAATTACAATCTTGACGTGCGCGACAACGCCGAGGGCGAACTTTCGATCTTGAAAAATGAGATTTACAAGGTCACCGTGATGCTAAACCGGCAGAACGAGGCGCTGCAGGCGGATAAGGCGGCACTGCAAAACGCTCTTTCGGACATCTCGCACCAGCTCAAAACGCCGCTGACCTCAATGTTTGTGATGACCGATCTCTTATTGGAGCAGGATCTTCCCGATCAAAAGCGCCTTGAATTCACCGACCGCATCCGCGTACAGCTGGAGCGGCTGCAATGGCTGGTGACTTCCCTTCTGAAGCTTTCGAGGCTGGACGCCAAGACGGTGGAATTCAAGCCCGAATCCATTTTGGCACAGCAGCTCTTTGAGAAGGCTTGCGGGCCGCTGTTGATTCCGCTGGAATTGAAAAACCAGAGGCTTACCATACAAGGCCAGGACATCAAGCTGCGCTGCGACGCCAACTGGACGGCGGAAGCGCTGCTGAACATATTGAAAAACTGCGTCGAACATACGCCACAGAACGGCAGCATCTCGATTTCCTGCACACAGAATCCGCTGTTTGTGCAGATCCAGATCCGCGACAGTGGAGCAGGTATCGACCCGAAGGACCTGCCGCATATCTTCGAGCGCTTCTACAGGGGGAAGAACGCCGCAGATGACAGCATCGGCATTGGCCTTGCGATAGCCTCCGCGATCGTGCAGGAGCAGGGCGGTTCCATCGATGCCAGTAATGCTGCCGATGTGGGAAGCTGCTTTGTGATCCGATTTCCCAAGGAACCGGTGATTCAATGAGAACTGCCGGATAAGCGAGTTAGTTTTACGTCCTGCAAAACGAAATCGCACGTGAAGCGCTATTCAAAATTTGGTGATACCGATGAGTGCAAAACCCAGAGGCTGAGAATTAACCAATGGTTCCATGACAGAACCGTCATATAAGCCGTCACGATCCCGTCATATGAGCACGTTATCCTGAATGCATCAAGCGATAGGAGCACTATTTACCATGGAAATCTTAAAGGTGGAAAATATCTGCAAAACGTACGGATCAGGCGAAGCCGCTGTGCACGCGCTTTCCGACGTATCCTTTTGTGTGCAGAAGGGAGAGTTCGTAGCGATCGTAGGTTCCTCAGGCTCGGGCAAGAGCACGCTGTTGCACATCATCGGCGGTGTGGACAGGCCAACTTCCGGCAGAGTGCTGGTGGAAGGCACGGACATCTATCAATTGGACGAAAGCCGCCTCGCCATCTTCCGAAGGCGTCAGGTAGGGTTGATCTATCAATTCTACAACCTGATCCCGGTGCTGGATGTAGAGGAGAACATCAAGCTGCCGCTGCTATTGGACGCTCGCACTCCCGACGAGGAGCAGCTGAACGGCATCTTCTCCATGCTAAACCTGAGCGACCGCAAAAAGCACCTGCCCAACCAGCTCTCCGGCGGACAGCAGCAGCGCGTCTCAATCGGGCGTGCGCTTGTGAACAACCCCGCGTTGATGTTGGCGGATGAGCCCACGGGCAACCTTGACAGCAAGAACAGCGCGGAGATCATGTCCCTTCTGCGCCAGTGCAACCGCAAATACGGGCAAACGTTGATTGTCATCACACACGACATGAACATTGCGCTGCAGGCCGGCCGTATCCTACACATAGAGGACGGCAAGATCGTCCGTGACGAGGTGCTGCGCAAATGAACGTGATGAGGGAATTCACCAAAAAGAGCCTGTTGTCCAACAAAAAGCGCACCGTCGTCACCATCATCGGCGTCATCCTTTCGGCTGCGATGATAACGGCGGTGCCAACGTTCATCGCCTCGTTTCTTTCGGCGCTGCAGCGTTCCGAAATCGCTCAAAACGGAAACTGGCACGCAAGAATACAAAACGTACAGGTACAAAACATATCAGTTATTGAAACCAATTCGAATATTCGCTCCGTCGTTCTGGCGCAGGAGTTGGGCTTTGCCCCGATTATCGGGTCAAAGGGCGAACAAAAGCCTTACCTGTACTTTCGCAGCTATGACGAAAACGGATATAAACAGATGTCCATCCGCCTGGTTTCCGGCAGGTTTCCGAAAACAGGCTCTGAAGTTGTGATATCCGAAACCATCCAAAACGTCGCCGGTGTTCCCTATCAGATCGGCGACACGATACATGTAACGCTGGGGCAGCGTCAAACCCTAGCCGGAGAAGCGATAATGGACAACAGCGGAATCCGGTATCAATACGATGAAAACGGCAATGCGACCGCGTTAGACGAAACGTTCATCCCTGGAAAAACGCAAACCTTCACCGTCGTGGGCGTGATGGAACGCCCCAGTTTTGAAAACAGCTGGTCCGCAGGCTGCGGTGTGTTGGGATATGTCGACAAGGCCATGCTGGCACAGGCCGATAAGGTGGATGTGTATCTTACAGCACGCAATATTGACCGCGGCATTTTTCAAACAATGCCTGCGATTGCACAGCAAATCGGCAATACGAAAAAGGATATCGTATATAACGACCATTTGCTGCGTTACTACGGCGCCATCAGTGGGGACAATCTCTTTTCGTTCCTGTTTACGTTTTCGGCCATCATCATCGGTATCATCATCATCGCGTCGGTATCGTTGATCTACAACGCATTTGCGATCTCGGTCTCCGAAAGAGCTAAACAGCTGGGCCTGTTGTCCAGTGTCGGCGCGACCAAGCGACAAAAGCGATCGAGCATGTATTATGAAGCGCTTATCATCGGCGCTATCGGCGTGCCGCTTGGGATCCTATCGGGCATCGGCGGCATCGGCATTACGCTTAGGGCCATTGCACCGCTGCTGCAGGGCACGTTGAATACCAACGGCACTGCGCTTACCCTAGTTGTCTCTCCGTTAGCGATAGCGATCGCAGTCGTGCTGTCGGCTGCTACCATCTTTATCTCCGTCTATATCCCGGCACGTCGCGCATCCAGGATCATGCCGATCGACGCGATCCGGCAGACGGGTGAAATCAAGCTGACGCGCAAGGTGGTCAAGACGTCCAAGCTTACGCGCAAGCTCTTCGGCTTTGAGGCTGAAATTGCCTTGAAGAACCTGAAACGGAGCCGCAAGAAGTACCGTGCAACCATCGTTTCACTGGTGATCAGCCTGGTGCTCTTTCTGACCGTCTCCACGTATGTGAGCATGGCAACGCGGCTGTCAGGCGCCACGGAAGCGGGATTCAACTATGACATCAGCGTTTCCCCGCTCGGCAATGACGCTTTCGCCTTCACAAAAGCCGTTGAGGCGATCGCTACCATGCCGCATGTGAGTAAGAGCGCTCAGGCGACCATCCTCACAAGAAACACGCGCCTGTCTTCAGATGCTTTGACCGGTTTGGCCAAACAGTTTCTCTCGCCGCGCCAAGACGGTCAATATAATCTCCCCATGGTAGTAGTAGCACTCGACCAAAAGAGCTTTTTGGAATACGCAAATGCGACAGGCCTGGACGCGTCCGCATACACCGATGCCAAAAACCCGCAGGCAATTCTGATCAACCACGGACAGGAATACCTCTATTCGAGAGCGGATAAGAAATATATCAAGCAGTCGGGCGAGGTCTTCTCCCTCAAACCCGGCGACACAATAAACATCTATGAAAACAAGCAGATGGCACAAAGCAAGCCCGATGATGAAGCAAAGGGCGAAACGGAGGATAGCAGCATCATTACGAGCATCCGCGTCGGCACGCTGACACAAGTGCGGCCTATGGGCACGCTGATACAGGGGTTCAGCTATGCGACAATGGTGATGTCGGAGGATGTGTTCCATGCGGTCTTTTCAAATGTAATCTCCAATGCGGCGCAACATGCGATTTACCTTTCAACCGATGACGACCAGACTCTTGAAAAGCAGCTGTCAGCGCTACCCGGCGCGGAATCCAGCCTTGTGATCACGAATGTTCACACTGCGGCACGCGCGGAGCAGAACACGTCGACCTTTTTGGGGGTGTTCGTCTACGGGTTCATCATCCTGATCAGTCTCATCTGCGTTGCAAACATCTTCAATACCGTATCCACCAACATCGTGCTTCGGCGCAAGGAGTTCGCAATGCTGCGCTCTGTCGGGATGACGCCCAAGAGCTTTAACAGGATGATCCGCTTCGAAAGCGCCTTTTATGGGCTCAAGGGGCTGCTGTACGGCTTGCCGATCAGCGTTCTGATCGCATACCTGTTGTATCGGCTGCAGCAATCGGTGTTGGGGTCAACATTCAGCCTGCCGCTAGCAAGCTATGCGTTCGCGATCCTGATGATCCTTGCCATCGTATTCGCAACAATGCTGTACTCGACCAACAAGATCAAAAAGGAGAACATCATCGATGCCCTAAAAGAGGAAAGCTTCTAAAAGCGCTATGATACGGTGCAATAGAAGAGCCCGCTAAAGCGGGCTCTTGCCCATTTAGATGATTATCGTGTTGCTTTCTATCGGCAATAAAGGTCAATGTGTATGGCTTGAATATAATGCAAAAGCTAATTGCAAAACAAAAAAGCCCGGCAGCCGAAGGCTGCCGGGCTACTGTACCTCTATGCAAAAAGGTCTCTTGCCTTTTGCGTCAGCACGATGAAGACCCATAAACCGTTGCTATCGGGCATAGTACAACTAAGATATTCCTTCTCTTGCAATGCCTGTATGGCAGCCTTATACGTCTCTTGGTCATCGGTAGAAGGCATGCAGAGCCTTTCGCCTACGTATAGGCCCATGTGAAGGTTGCCCTTTTTACGCTCATGCATCTCGTGCTCAACGAGGTCCTTTACGACGGATAATTCGGGATCGCTCAGGTCATTCCATGCCGCAGCCTGATGCACCTCGTTCAAAAATCCGAAACAGTTTGAAAGTGCCATTAACAATTCTGTACCCTCATCTGAATTTGTGCCGGATGCATCCGTTTGCTGATGCAAGAGCTGCTCGAAAATCCGATGCAGTATATCTACATGCGCCTCATACAACCCTTCAGCTTCGTCTCTAAGCGTACGATCGAACCGCATGGATTTGGCTTGATCTCCGGAGCCCTTATGAGCATTCAGCGTTTCTTCAAGTTTCTCAATTTTACCAAGATACGTGCGTATTTGTCCTATCAATTCTGCATTCAACGAAACGCTGCCCATATTCCTATCATCCTAGTTTTTGTTTGCATTATAGCATAGTTTGGGGCGGTGCCTGCTGCGGTGTTCGACCTAGCACCGAGTGAGTTTGTATAAAGTCATGCATTCGGGAAACCTGCAGAATTATTTTTGTAACATTTTGTCAGATACATCGGTTAATTTCTATACGGGGATATTTTTAAAAAAGGCAGGGTTGCATATGAAGAGTTTCGCAGATTTTAAGGAGAATTGGCTGACAAAAGACAAGAAAACGAGAGGTATTTTTCCTCCAACTTTGCCGTCAATGACTGCAATTCCATCAATAAACTCCCCTTCACTCCCGCCCAACCCGGCCTCCGCCAGTTTCTTTTCGACAGCTTTGCGGATCATCTGCTGCAAATCAGGGGGTACGGCCCCGCTGTTTCCTATTATACCGTTTTCTGCACCGCCCGTAAATGTACTCAGCGGGCCAATTCCCGATGCTTCCAGCGCATTCGTTTCACCGATGGGCAGGCTGTTCTGTTCCAGCTTTTTAAGCGCCTCCGCCAGCGGGTTCTGCCCGGGTGTCGTGGAGACTTCCTGATAGGGTATCATCCCGTTGCTATCAACATACTCCTGCGGCACTCTGTCTACAGGAACATCCACCACCGTCCCGTCGGGGTTCCTAAACGGCAGCGTTGGGCTGGATGGAACGCCGTCAACGGGCTCAAAAACAAATGTACCGTCCGGCAATTTAACCGGCAGCGTTTTTTGTGGCGCAGGCGATGTAGGAACAGTTGCACCTTGCAGCGTCGGCAAGGTTGGAGAATCCGTTCCAACCGAAGCAGGTACCGTCTGTGGAATCATCCCTCGCACCGGTGGCAAAGCCGGCGTTTCCACCGGTATCGGCTGTACGGGCGTTGTGCCTCCTGTCATCTGCGGGGCAATGCCCTGCTGTGGCGGTAAAATGGTAGGCTCCGGCGCAGCCGCAACCCGTGCTGGCACTAGCTCCGAGCCCCCGTTTCCTGTTCCTTTCGGCACATTTGCAGGTATGCCATTCGTCTGCGGTGTCGGCAAGGCAGGCGCTCCGCCGTTCTGCGGCAAACTTATGGCACCCTGCACTGCGCCGCCTGTTATAGGCAATCCGACGTCCGTCCCTGTTCCCGGTATCGGTATGCCCGCTTCCCCCTCTGCCGTGACAGGCATCGGTACATACGGATTCAACCCCGTTGGCGACAGAGTCCCCGCTGCGGCTGCCTCTATGGGAATCAAGCCGGTATTTGCAAACGGCAGCGCCGACAAGCCGCTTTCCGATCCTCTCAACGCAAGCGCCGTTGAACCGGATATAGCCGGTGGACCGGCCGCGGATCCCGCTTCGAATGCCTCGGGAAGCCAAACGGCTTCCGTGCTCAACCCGTTTGGCAGGTATTTGCCCGCATACGGTAGTGCATAGGTGGCCAACGCAATGCCACCCTGCACCCGGCCCCTATCTTCAGCGGTCTGAAGATCCTCCCCGTTGCCTACTCCCTGTGTCATGGTCCCGCCCTTCGCCTGCGCGGTTACGGCGATTGCGCCAATGGCCGGATTTATGGTTGACGCCGCCGCCACGGGGATGATCTGCCCGCCTGCATACATCATGTTTTTGCCAAACCATTTGTCCTGCTCTTCCACATCGGCATACATGCTCTCCCCCATGGCATTGTCCCACGCCTGCTGCTGCGCCGTTTTCTGCAACTGCGCTTCAGCTTGCGCCGTCCGCTCTGTGCGGGCATTGGAAACAAAATCCCCCAGCGCGTCATACATCTGCTTTTCAAGGTCTTTGGCGTACTCCGGTGCGGTGTCATACTCCGCTTTCGCATCCTCCAGCCAGGTCTACCCGTATTCCGGGATGTTGCTGGTTGTCAGCCCATTCCAAATGTATTGCGCGCCGTGCCATGCGCCATCAACTGCCCTGTTGGCATAATACCCCGCCGTACTGTCGCTGATCAGTTTAAAGCCTGCCGCATCGCCTATCTTCGTCAACGCATTTGGGTTATAGTTCACCTGCCGCGCGATCTTCAGCATCGTTTCAGGATCGATGCCGCGCTCTTTTCCAATCTGCGCGACCGTGTTCTCAAAATATTGCTTTTCATCGTCGGTATATTGCTGTTCGCCAGCGAGCGAAGCAAATGCGTTTTCGTCCACGCCCTGCAAGATCTGTGTCTTGTATGCGTCCTCCGCGGCCTTTTTTTGATCGTTGGCGGCTATGTTGCCAAAATAGCTGTTCACATACGATTTGAAAACTTCCGGATCGTTCAAATCGGAGTCCCGAAAACCCTCCATCGTCTTGTTCGCAACATCCATCGTGCTGGTGGACCTCACCGGCTTTTGTTTGAGCATTTGAATATATTGGTTGCCGCTGCTGGTGCTCTGCGTCGGAACAGTGCCGCTCATCGTAGGTACAGTGGTCGCTGCCGAGCCGCTGTTCGGTTTCTGCACCACAGTGTTCCCCGCACTCTGCTGGTCTGTGTCTTGATTAGGCATAGAAGCTGCCAATTCGTGCATATCGGGGTCATGCGCGATCAACTTGAGGGCATCATTTTTGCTCATTCCGCTCTTCATCAGCTGCAGAACAAGCGCCGGAACATTGCTCATCCGTATTTCTCCTTCCCAATCCGCCGATCCTCGGCAAAAAAAGATGGTCCGCCATTTCAGCGACCGTCTGATGTGATCCATAGCGTCTAGAAAACAAAAAGCGCCGAAGCGCTTTTTTACTGATCTATTCTTACTTTTTGGAACTATTTGTTGCGATCATGGTATGACTTTTATACAGGCGCTAAGCTTTCCATAAACAATTGTTCCATCCACAATTTCATAGGGCCTGACCCTAAAATAGTACGTTGTTCCGTACTCCAATCCTAAGACGACATACGAAGTATCTGCTATGCCCTCCGCCAACAGGATGTAGGGGCCTTCGGGTGCCGTGCTATATAAGATCTCATATCCCTGCACACCGGTAATAGCGCCCCAGCTTATCAGAACGCTGCCATCATATTGCAGCACCGCCTTCGCCTTGACCGTCGGCCATTTGGCCTTGACAGATTTTGCTCTGCTATACGACCCGAACAACCTTTTCCCGTTCGCATCGTCATACGGCACCACTTTGAAATAGTACGTCTTTTCCGCATCTTCCAGCTGGACCGTGCAGGATGTTCCCGTAATAATGCCCACCTGCTCAAACCCGCTCGTTCTTGCTGTACTTCGATACAATAGGTATCCGTCCGCCATCGGGATGGAATTCCAGCTCAAATTCGCGCTGTGATACCCCTGTAAGCTTACGTTTAGCGTAATCGAAGGCCATGTGGGCTTCACCGATGTACTGCTGGCGTTAAGCGGTCCATACACTTTCACCCCGTTCACTTTCGTATAAGCACATACCCTGTAATAGTAGCTCTTGCCTGCTTCCAGCCCATCATGCAGATAGCTCGACGAAGTGATATCCGAGGCAACGAGTTCAAAATTTCCTTTTGCCGAATTGCTGCACCGCAGTTCATATCCGGCCGCTCCCGAAATTTCATTCCAGCTGACCAATATGCTGCAATGGCTTTGCGCCGCGGCTTTTGCCTTAATGGTCGGCCATTTTGGTTTAATCGATTTTATGTTCGAAAAAGTCCCGGTAAACTTCTGTCCGTTCACCATTTCATACGGCAGCACTTTGTAGTAATACGTTACTCCTGCCTCAAGACCAACGTCCGAATAGCACAATCCCTGAACATCGCCCACCAACACAAACCCGCCATCGCTTGTGCTGCGCCATATCTCATATCCATTCGCCTCAGAGACGGAGTTCCAGCTCAAGCTTGCGGTATTGTAGTTGCTCAGTTTGACGGACAAAATCGGTATGGTCCATTGCGGCGTAACGGATTTCGCAGAGGAATATTTGCCATACGTGGTTGTGCTTCCCGTTTTGCAATACGCTCTCACCTGATAAAAGTAGGTCGTGCCGGACAGCAGCTCCGTATCGGTACAATTGAATGCCCCTTCCACGGTTCTGATCAATTGATACCCGCGGCGCCTAAAAGTCGATCGATATACCTCATACCCATCGGCATAGGGTATGGCTTTCCAGGATACCGAAACCTTGTTGTACCTTGATTTCCGTATGGTAACGGAGGGGGTTCTGATCGCACAGAAATACGCTTTCAACGTTCTGTTGCCAGCAACGGTAAACGTATACGTCGGATCTTTGGATACGATCGTTGAGTTTTCCATCCATTTTTCAAAATAGTAGCCGTTCTTCGGAATGGCTGTCACGGTTGCACAAGATCCGTTACCATAGATGCCGCCGCCCGAAACCGACCCATATTTGTTGCTGTTGGCCTTTACAACGACACTCCGGGAACTTGCCCATTTGGCATACAGTGTAATATTCCCCGTTACGGTATCCGAAGCGAAATTCCAGGGCGAAATGCAAGCGGCCTCTTTATACCAACCTCCAAAGACATATCCTTTCCGCATAGGCACAGCAGGGGCTGAAATCAACGTGTTATAATTTGCCGATATGCTTGGAATCCGACTATCGCTCTGCGAGTTGAACACAACGGTATAGGCATTGGCTGTCCATTTCGCATACAGGGTCATGTCCCCTGCTACCCTGTCGGCTTCGAAATTCCACTGGCTTGTGCATGCTTTTTCCTTGTACCATCCGCTAAACGCATATCCCGTGCGACTTGGTGATGCAGGGGCAATGATGGTCTCATTAATATCGGCGACAACGCTGCCAACCGGACTTCCCAACTGCGAATCAAAGGATACTTTGTATTGAAAATTCGCTCGAAGGTCATAGGAGCTGCCATACGTCACATCATAGCGGGCGCCGGTCGATACCGCAGAGCCCGACGATGACCAGTTTCGGAACAGATACCCGTCCAAAGGCGTCGCTTGCACATAATAGTCGTGGTCATATTCCGAACGGAGCACCCCAATGTATCCATGGCCTATCGATTGCAGTTTGATTGCCGTCCCATCGTTAAAAGACGCATGTATAGTTGCCAACGGGTTGTTCAGACATTGGAGGGTGTTCAACTTGGGAAGACCGGTAAGCTCCAACGAAATGAATTCGTTGCCGGAACAATTCAATGTCTCAAGACCCGTATTCCATCTCAGGTCCAGAGAGGTCAGCAAGTTGTTTTCACATTCCAGCGTAATTAACTTTGTGTTGAAGCTTGTGTCGAGGGTTGTAAGCAGGTTGTCGGAGCAATCCAAGCTTTGCAATTCCGCATTTGCACGCACATCCAATGCACGAATTGAATTTTCAAAACATTCAAAACGCTGTAGTTGGAAGCAATCGCCGATATTCAATGAACCGATTTTGTTTTTAAAGCAAGCGAATTCCTTTAATTCAACATTCCCGCTCACGTCAATTGTATCGATTTGATTGACCTCGCAGTGCAAGGTTGCAAGCGCAATATCTCCACTCGTGTTGATGCTTATTATGGAATTATCGGAGCAGTAAACCGACGTTAGAGATGTGAGCCCGCTCAAATCCAGGTCGCCTAAAAGGGACTTGTTTTGACAGGCAATTGTTTTTACCCTTTTGGGCGATGAAGCATCCCATGAAATCCCAAGCCACGTGGCGGGGTAGTTCGGATCATATAGTACGTTTAGCTGCTGCCCGTTTGTCTTTCCTGCCACAGCGGACGGTCGATTCAAAAACGCCCGGATCTTGTTGAAATCGTTGTCATAGTATCCGTCGCTGTTGGCGTCCCCGTTGCTGTCTGCAAACCCAATGGCGGATGGAAGCGTATAGATAAGCAAAATTGATAGTATGAAAATCACTATCTTCTTTATCCGCATCATTCACCATCCCCCTGAATTAAACAGTATACTATAGCTTACAGCACAAAAATTGTACCACAATTTATCATGCTTTGGCATTTATTGGTAGTATCTATTCGGTCGAATATTGTCGAGGAGATTTAATTCAGAATACTCTCACAAACCTCTTTCAGAACCTCCGCTTCGCTTACGGTTTTCTAATGGGGGTTCAAGGGGGTTTGACCCCCTTGCGGGGTCAGGGGCGCAGCCCCTTCCTCATCGGGCGGCGGGTGGGTATAGATTTAACCTTCTCTGAAAGGTATGGGCTCGAACTGCACTGATTCTGACCTCTCCGAAAGACACGGTTTCGGGCTACGCTTTTTGACCTCTCTGAAAGACATGGCCTTGATCTTCGCTACCGCTTGTATTCTTAGACCTCTCAGTTCGCTTATGGACTCACACTTCACTTCGTTCGTATTCGTCTCATGCTCACTGAGCTTCGCCTCGCTTCATCCTCCACCGGAGGCGCGTCGGCTCAGCTCTCACCTCATGCTTTCAGAACCCTCCAGCTCGCTTCTTCTGCTCCCCGCGTTTTCTTGGAAACGCTCAGGGCGGCGCTCGTTTTTGGTTCTCGTGCTTTCAGAACCTCCAGCTCGCCTATGGTTTTCAAATGGGGGTTCAAGGGAGCTTGACCCCCTTGCGGGTCAGGGGCGGAGCCCCTTCCTCATCGGGTGGCGGGTGGGTATAGATTTAACCCTCTCTGAAAGACATGGCCTTGATCTTCGCTGATTCTGACCTCTCCGAAAGTCACGGATTCGGGCTACGCATGTTTGCTTGCCCTCATCTCGTGCTTTCGGAACCTTCGCCTCACTTACTCTGCCACTGGTAGCGTATCGGCTCCGGTTCTCATGCTTTCAGAACCTCCGCCTCGCTTGTTCGGTCCTCTGTTCGCAATGGTCGTCTGCTTTCGCTGCCGCTTTGCACACTCCCTTGCTCTCAGAACCTTCAGTTCGCTTTATCGCCCACTGGGCGCACTCACTTCCGGTTCCACTGGGCGCGCTCGCTTCCGGTTCTCTTGATCAGATACTCCTGCATCTCTTTTCTGGCGCCCTTGATATTCTCAATGCTGTTCCCCGTCACCGCGTTATCCAACAACGACAGAAGGCACCGGCACAAAACGCCGATGCCCTCCCGTGTGTCGCATTGGTTCTCTTCCAACGCGCTTATCCGCTCTTTAAGCTTGTGGATGCTGTCCGCCATAGTCATAATGGGCGACACCCATTTTTTGATCACACTAGCAGCGCCCCCGATTGCGACGACCGCAGCGCAGGCGGTGCCTATGGCTACGACGACCTCATTTATGCCCATCAATACCGCCACCTCGCCTTCGTCCCCCGAGTATCGATGTGTACAATAAACGTCGCGCCGTATCCCACACCGCCCTTCGTGTTCATCGCAAGCGCCACCTCTTCGATGCGCTGCAAGATAACGGCGTCGCTCACGCCGTCCTTGTGTCCCCAAATGTCCATCGCAATGCCTTCCAGATGTTTGCTGTTCTTCGCTCCCCCGCGCATTTCATTCCACGTTTCGCAGCGGTATCCGCCCGCAATGGCATTATTGGGCGTCGGATGCGCGCGATTCGTCACATAGAACTGCGTACCGGGATACTCCTTTTCCACCTCGCGGAAGATCCGCTCCGCCAATATCCGCACCCCGTTGGATACGTGCCCCACGGGGTATCCGTCACAAAATTGCAAACACTGGCACTTCATCTCCTCCTCGGGAATGCGCGGCACGATGATATCTCCGGCAAGCGCAGTCCTCGTCTGCGGCCCCACGATACCGTCAACCGTCAGCCCCATCGCCGACTGAAACTGCTTCACGGCATACGTCCTGCCTTTTGCGGCAATCGTTCCCGAAAATCCCCACGCAACAAGCGTGTCGTCCCCGCCGCTTTTCAAAAGCTTATCCCACGTTTTCGGCCCGCAAATGCCGTCTACGACTAAACCGCTGGCTTGCTGGAACGCGCGGCAGGCCTGCTCGCTCTTAGGTCCATAGATGCCGTCGATCGGTCCGCAAGGAAATCCCGCATCGGTCACAAGTGTTTGAAATGTCCTGACATCCTCGCCCTTCATATATGGCGTTGTCAAACGCAGTGTTCTCATAATAGCCTCCTAATCGCGGATATCCCTCCCGAAATAATGCCTGCCGATCTTGATAAAGTCCTTGGCATATCGTTTGGCGGGCTTCCGCGAATAATAGAAATAATCGTCCGGAACGGTCTTTTCGCCGTTCAATGCCCTCTTTGCCAACTCCTGCTGTTTGTTTGGCACGTTGACCTTGAAATAGAACCTGTTGCCATATGATGTGAACTGGTGCGGCTGCGCGATCACATCTTCAATGCAATCCGGCCATCGCCTATCCCGCATGCGGTTTATCACAACGTTACATACGGCGATTTGTCCCCGCTCTATCTCCCCGCGTGCCTCCCACCAAAGGATTCGCGCTAAAGCGAGCATTTCTTCCGATTTTGTTAAGGCGGCCCATGTTTGGGGTCCAACGATACCGTCCTCTGTTAAGCCACCTTGTTTTTGATATGCCAAAACCGCCTTTTTTGTTAAAGGTTCAAATAATCCGTCTATATATCCCTTATACAAAAAAAGCTCTCTAAGAGCTTTCTGAAGCCGTATGACCTCCGCGCCTTGTTGGTACGGCAATTCCAATTTCAACTCTTTCATTTGTATCCCCCTAAGCCGTTCTCTTCCACATGTAGCAGGTGATGTACGGCTGCAAGTTGTTGTGCGCGCCGCCGCTTCCGGCATTGCTGTTCGTGCCCGCTGCGGTAACGGTATGGCTGTGGTTCGAGCTCACGCCCCAGGTATCGCCTGTCGCAGCATGTACATGGTCAACGTTTTCTCCGCCTGACCAGCCATCCGTTAAATGCTGATGGTTACCGGGATTTGTCGTCACCAGCGCATTGGTATACACGGTGCCGGAGGTATATCCGGTTTGATAGCCTGATACGCTTGCCCCTGAACCGCTTGCGTTCGTGCTCGATAGTGCAACGACCTTATAGTTCGCGTCATTCCACCGCAACTCATGAGCATGACCGCCGTTTCCCTGGCTCCAAATGCTCACATAGTGGGCGTGGTCCGCGCTTCGTCCACCGGTATTAAAGCTCATGTGATGGCTATGGTCCGCGCTCTGGTTTCCCGTTGTGACGGAGCTGCCGGTAAACACGTGGCTGTGTGTCGGCATTTCCGCTGCACTTAAGCCGTGCGACTTCTCCCCGCCCGTCTCTTCGGCCAAATTAAACTCCGTCTGTGAAATATCAACACCCACGGGAACGCGCCCGCTGCCCCATGCGACCCATGTGCCGCCATACAGCGTCCCCGGGTTCGTATTGTCCGCAGAGAATACGATGGAGCCAACCGGATGCAGCGCCAAATACAGCTCGCCGATGTTGCCCGCATGGTACAGCTTTCTCCAGCTGCCCCATGTCCCGCCGATCGCTGAGGAGCGAAGGAAGATATTGTTGTTGTCCGTCAGCCCCAACTGGTGCGTCGTGCCGCCCGAGCTATCATCCCATTGCTGAAAGGTGACCGATGCGTGGTATGTGCCTCCGTCGCTTAAATTCTGCGAGCTGTTGGCTTTGCAATCGAAGCTCACGCCCCTTAGCCCCATGTCCGTCGGCTGGTTGTCGTTGCGTGTGTCCTTTACAACATAGTTTCCATCGGCGTTGATAAATGCGGCAGCCTGCACGCCGTCCACCGTGTCGGCGTCAAGCCCCGAGCCTGCGCCGTCGTTGCCTTGCGTCCACACCTGCCCCCATGCGGTGTCATAATCCGTGCCGCTCTGCTTAAGTAATGCCTGCCCCGCGTTGCCTCCTGTGGGAACGCCTTCGCCGTTGTCCCCTTTTTCGCCCTGAATGCCCTGTTGCCCCTGCACGCCCTGCAACCCTTGGATGCCCTGCGGGCCCTGCAGGCCCTGAGCACCGGATAGGTCGGTCAAATACATCCAGTTGGTCGTTCCCTTGTAATACAGCTTCGCGTTGTCAACATCCTCCACGTTCCCGGTATCGATCAGTACGAACTGCCCGGTTTCCACGTCCGCGCTTGAAAAATCCGCTTCCATCACGGCATTCGACGCATAGGTCTTCTTGAGCATGAACGGCTCGCCCTGCATGCCCTGCACACCCTGTTCTCCCTGCACACCCTGCGGTCCCTGAATGCCGCGTTCACCCAGATCCCCTTTATCGCCTTTTTCTCCCCGATCCCCCTTGTCGCCCTTGGAGCCTGTGCCCACAGGCCCGCGGTCGCCCCGTACCATGCGCAGCGGAAACAGCATCTTCCATTCATCGCTGCTACTTCTCCGCCACTGTACGTTCACACCTTCAACGCGCAGCTCCGCCTTGTCCCCGGCTTCCCTTTCGATCTGCGAAATCTTCTGCTGTATCTCAAGTGATAAGGATTGAAATGCCCTCACATTCTCTTGGCCCAATCGGTTTGCCCGCTCAAGGGACGCAGTATCTGCAACGCTGCCCAGCCGTTTTGAGAGCTCCGCCACGCCAAGCTTCGCATCACTTGCCTGCCGCTGCGCATCCATGGCTCTCTGCAGCGCTGCCCTTACCGTTTCTATAAGCTGCCGCTTCTGCTTTTCGTCCTTCTGTTGTGCTGCCGTCAAAGCCTTTGCCAGCGCGACTTTCTGCCGCAAATCCTTCTGCTCGCGACCTTTTAAATATGCTACCAGCCTGTTCATGGGTTCAGCCCCGCCAAAAGCTCATCCAGGCTCGGCTCCTGCCCCGGCAGCATCGCCTGTCCCTGTTGTCCCACAGGCTGCCCCGGCATCCCCTGCATCTGCTGTGCCTGCGCCTGCTCGGCTTGCTGCTGCAAGTTGGCCTTGATGTTGCCCGCCATCGGGTACCCCAGCGTCTCCATCAACCCCCAGAACATCAACAGCGTTTTCGGTTCCTGCGGGTTTCCGAACGCCCCTTCCTGCAAATTGCGCCGCGTCTCATCCCACATCGCCTGCCGGTTCTGCCCCAAGGCCCCCGCAGGATCGGTTGAGAACAAAAAGCGGTCGTCGTAGAAGTATTCGCCCGCATCGTCCTGCCGCAAGAACGCATAGCGCGTAAACGCCCCAAATTCCTTTTCGCCGTTCGCTCCTTCGGAAGCGAACGGTCTTGGCTCGTCGGTGTAGGCAAGCTTGAACAGGAACATCATCTCGAACAGCTCCGAATAAGCCGCCATCTTCATCCGCCGCTTGCTCTCCAGCCTACCCATGCTCTGCTGCACCTGTATTTGCTTGGCAACCCCGCTCGTAGCCGTATAATCCGGCTTGCCCTGGTATGTGTCCGTAATGCCAAGCGTGCTCTTCGCCTCCTGATAGGCAAGCTCGCGCTCGTTGCTGTCGTAATTGATGTTGGGCTGCAAGTTGATGACCTTGATCATCTCCGCTTCCTGCGGACTCTGCACGTCGATGGTCTTGAATTCGCTATCATCTCGCCGCAGCCGTACCCCCTTGGGCAGCGACACGTACGACCCGCCCTTAAGCAGCTTTTCTTCAATCTTTGTGCCAAGCTTGTTCACCAGCATCTGCTGATCGCGTATCTTGTCCACGTCGTTGTCGCCCAAAAACTGCCCGAACGCCGAAACGTTCTTGCGCAATATCACCGGGAACCGGTTCGGCTTGTAATAGGGAATCTCCGATCCCGTGGGAACGACGATCGGCATCCCGTTTTTCGTGATCATCACGTCGTCTACAAGCATCTCCTTGTCCTGGTGCGTCTTTTGGAACTGCTGGCTTCCGCATTCGCATGCATCCTCGAAAAGCGGCTTTTCCTTACCGCACTTCAAACAGGTAGAAAGCATCCGCGCCTGGTAATCCGAAAGATCCTCCAATACAACGTCGTTCACCCACGAAAACAGCCCGATACCGCCGTCTTCGTTTTTGTAATAGCAGATCACCTGCGTTACCTTATCGTCCGATGCCGGCGCGTCGCCCGAGGTACCGATCCCGTGTTCCGCTTCGTTCTCGTCCTCCACGTCCACCCCGTACCGCCGCTTGATGTACGCCTTCGTCCGCTCGAGGCGCACGAACACGTAATCAGAAGAAACGATGTCGTACATTCCACCCTGCGGGATCACGCTCTTCGGGTGCAGCACCGTAACGCAAAGGTCTCCCACCGTGCTGTGCGTGCGGATGGAATTGTCCCACTCGACCAAAAAAATGACCCGCCTTGTATGGGGGTCGTCCGTTCCTGCTCGTCGTTGAGTTTCTCCATTGGTATTCGCTCAAGGTCCGATTTCAATCTGGCTTCAATCATCTTGCTGTTCGGCACGCTGTCCTGCTGCATCGTTGTGACCTTGGGCATTGGGATAGACGAATCGATCTGGCTTTCTATGAGCTCAAATACGATGTTGCGTATGTGGCTCGCCTGCTTCACGTTCACCACATTCACGTTTACATTCCGGTCCACCCGCCGAGTCCCCTTATACAGCGCCTCTCGTTCGTCCATGCACGCCAGCACGTCCCCATACGAACCTTTCGCCTTTTCGTACCGCTGCTGCCACAGCATCAGCCTGCCCTGCTGTTGCTCTTCCGCTTCGTTTCGTTTTTCATTTTCCAAATATATCGACCTCCCATTTCGTTTTGCCGCAACAATAAAAAACCGCCCTAGAGGCGGCTAAGCGTCGAAAATTCTATCCTTGTCTACGGTACCATTGTACAATATCCGTTTCGTATTTTTCGTTCAATTCCAAGGTGGAGAGTTTTTGAGTTTCATATTGAAACAAGTAAACTAATTAGTATTCAAAATCTTCTTTTTTAACGCATCGACTTTTTGCTTTCTCTGAATTTGATGATCTATGCTTAACCGAGCTAATAGTGCCATTTGATAAATTTCATCATAGCATACTTCTAATGATCTATCGGAAAGTTTTGCAACATATGGAACAAAGTTGGTACCTGGCTCACGGTTATTATGTCGAATATTCATTTTGTTAAAGAGCATAAATAAGTCTCTTTCTAATGGTTGATTGAAGCTTTTTATCTGTGCTCGTTGCGGTTCCAGTTCAGCAGCTAATGCAATTAGAATATCTTTCTTTGCTGTCAATTTACCTTTCAATATAAAATGGTTATATTCAATAACTTTTTTTGCTAAAGCTTCATCGGCAATTTCCGCGACCGCTGTTGCTGCAGCGTCTTTTTCAACAAGAATAACTTTTTCTTCTTCATCAAAAAAATGTTCTTCATAGCCCAAATGTTCAAGGGCAGCAGTTATATTACCACTAAGCATTGAAATAGTGTCTTCATTAAGAGTACACCAAAACCGTGTTTTTATAATAAGATAGTGCATATTACAGGCATATTCTAAATAAATCAGAACATCTAGAACCGATGGATTTTGCTCGTTAAGTATGTTTGATATGCCAAGCCTGTTTCTAAATTCCCAGAAATTCAAGCACCTGTTTCTTTGTTTCCATGTTCCAAAAGTATATTCATCAATAAGTTCTGGGGCTGTGCTCCCTCTATAAGGACCTGTAAAAATATATGATGTAAGAATTTGATCTATTTTTGAAATTTCCTCATGCAAATCCCAATTATCAGCCAACATTTCAAAAATGCTTTTTCTTGACATTTAAACACCCCGTTATACTTGCTTATTAATATTATAAGCTATAACAGGTTTGTATACAATTCCTATACTCTTGTCTATATCATTTTTGAAAGTGTTGTATTTTTGCCAAGGGACCAAGGGGGGATTCCGATTTCTCCCCTTAGGTCCCCTGGCAACCCCATAACCCCCTTGAAACGGCCACTGCGTGGGCCTCGCCGTACAACAATTCCGGTGGATAGACGAAGTCCACATATGTCACATTCAACCGAACGATAAGCTGCTTTCCAGTTGACACTTACCCGATCTAGCACAGGCCCTTTTCCCTTTGGGGGTGTTAGGGGGCAACGCCCCCTAAATATCCTTAATAGGGCGGCGGGCGGGTTTAGATATGCCCCGCCGCAGCGGCCCATTTCCCAGTCCCTTACGCCCATCCGATTTATGTCATCGTCTTGCAGAGGAAGAGTTTAGATATACAAAAAAACCGCCTTTCGACGGTTTCATCATCGGATATCCTACTCTTCCACGATGCCATTGTAGCACATTCGTTTCGTATTTATCGTCCAGTTTCAAGACAGAGTTGTTTAAGAGGAATTTAATATCCCCTGGGGTCTGGGGCAAAGCCCAAACAGGGATGTTAGGGGCAGCGCCCCTTTGCCATAAAGGTATGTTTAGATATCCATGTTCTCCTCCCGCTTGCGCCTGTCACGCCGTCGCTTTGCCGCCATTCCCCCGCCACCGCAGCCGCCGCCCACCACGAGGAGAAAGCCGAAGTCATACCACCATCCGGTATTGTTTTTTTCATAGACGCGAATGTCAGGATTAAAAATGCCGATGATCAACGAAATCGGCGCAACGCAGCCGTGCCAGAGGCCCGAAAAGAAACCGGCCGGCTTATCTTTATAGCTGCCGTCGCCGGGGATGCAGCCCGTGAGCATTACGGCCATACAGATCGTCAGCAACACCACCATGACAAGCTTCCGTTTCATATCTTTTCCCGCCTTTTCCATTCATTTCCAAATTCATTATATCAAACTTGCCATTGGTCCTATGCGGAAATTTACAATTAAAAAGTACCTTTTGAAGGTCGGCCGCAGCACATACATTGTTTAGGAGCAAGCTAATCGATGTCACGGTTGGCATCAATGGATTTATATGGTAAATTCAATTTTAAGGCAGGTGCGCAAATGAAAGAGCTCGATTACAACAACATGTCATGGAGCCAGATAGCTGAAAGCCAATACAACAGATTCAGGAAACAACTGATCGAGGGCAAGCATTTTCTCAATTCGCATATAGCAAAAGAAATTGGCGATATAGCAGGCAAAAAAGTCATACATCTTCAATGCAATACCGGTGCGGATTCGATATTGCTCTCCCGCATGGGCGCCGATGTTACCGGAGTGGACATATCAAAGGATAATGTTCTCTATGCTTCTAAACTGGCGGAAGAATTGAAAATAAAAAACATCAAGTTTATCGAATCGGACATCATGACCCTGTCGGAAACACACAAGGAAACGTATGATATGGTATTTACCACCGAAGGTGTTTTGACCTGGCTCCCAGATCTGAAAATTTGGGGACAAACGATCAGGGGACTGCTCAATCAAAGCGGTATTTTATATGTGTTTGATTCCCATCCTTTCTTCTTTTGCTTTGACGAGCAAAAAATCGATAATGGCATTTATGAAATAAAATATCCCTATTTCGGCAAGTCACCCGACGTATCCGATTCACTCGGCGGTTACCAATCCGAAAAAGGAAAAAAGATAAAGGCATATTCCTGGATGCATACCGTTTCAGATATCATCAACAGCCTTGCCAGTAGCGGCATGCATATTGAATATTTTCATGAATTTACCGAAAACTTCTTCGATTCAGGCAATGGCGTAATGAAACCAGACTTGCAAACAGGATTATATGATTATGAATTTAACGAAAATAAATTTCCTATGACGTTCAGTTTAAGAGCTTCTGTATACAAATAATTAAAAAGAGGAACAGGCCTCATCAAACGAATCCGATGAGGCCTGCTTTTTTGCCCGCTTATAGGCTGTTTTCTGAATCCCCGTAAAAACCGACCTTTGAGGCGCCCTTTTCTGCTATATCCAGCCCGAATCTTTTCGTTTGTCCCTTTCCTATATCCGACCCACTGCCTACGCTTGTTTCTTCAGCTTCAGAATCACCGTAGCACCGTAGTTTTTCCCTCCTTTTATGGGAAAAGCGTTCACATAAAAAATCCGCTCGATCCTATCCCAAACGGAAAGCAGCGTCGGCACATCCTCGCGGGCTATGCTCCCAATCTGCCGACCGTTCACGTACACGCCAAAGCCATTCTCGTTGTTTTTGTCCATGTATTGGCGAAGCTCATACCCTAGCTTCTTATACTCACCCGTTTTGGCTGCGATGCCCCGCAAGATATCCTGGCGCTTCGTCCCGTCGTCGTTTCTGCCTATTGTGTCGACAACTTTTAGCTCCTGCGAATCAAACCGGCTGTTTTTTTTCCTCGTCAGCCGTATCGATATTTCCAGCCCGACCAACGCCAGCGCTATTACGGCGATTACGCCCAAACCGATCCAAAGCCCAATCACGACAAACGTCTCCCTTCATTGGGTAGCGGGTTTTACCACGGGGACTTCCCCATTCCCATCCTTTCGGATAGCTTATCCGCAAAGCGGAAAAACCGATACCGAAACGATTATATAATGCAACGATCCCCTTTACAAGAAACAAACTCTGTCATCTCCCAGACAACAGTCATAGGGGATTAAGGGGATAGGTCCCACTGGATTTCCGCATAATGGCGGCGGGTGGGTTTAGATCCCTTTCGCTCAAAAGTATCCCTAATCGGATTGTATCTCCCTCGAATTCCGCAAAAGGGCTGGTGACAAATTTAAACCACAAAAAAGCCCGCCCCTTTGGGCAGGCCCTTCGTACAGTGTGCTTTACATCCGGTTAATCGTAATACTTCATCGTATCCCCGACAGTCGTGATCGTGATATGGGAAAATTCCGATTCCTCCCCCGCACCGTGCCAGTGGATTTCTCCCGCCGGTATCAGGATAACGTCGCCTTCGTTGACCTTTACCTGTTCCGTCTGCGTTGTCACAAGGCCCGACCCTTTCGTTACGATCAAAATCTGGTCGCAGCTGTGGGTGTGGAGTTTGTTGTGAACCCCTTTGGAAAAGTTCATGATCGCCATTACATAGTTGCCGCTTTCCCCTGGGAAAAAAGCCTGTCGTGTTACATGCCCGTTGAAATTTAAAGATGCTACTTCTTGCGGTTCGATGTCCTTGGCATTGAATACTTTCATTTTCCCACTCCTTCACATAAAAGATGCAACCTTATGCCCCATGATACCAGTATATGGAGAAATATATACAATATCAATCCTCGACCATAACTCAGCTGCCTACCATCACTTCCGAATATTGATCAATTAGTAATCTGGAGGTTCAAAGGGGCTTGACCCCTTGTGGGGCCAGTACGCGGAGCGTTTAGGAAACGTTCCCGTGGCACGTTTTTAGCAAGCGCTCGCTTCCGGTTCTCGTGCTTTCGGAACATTCACCTCGCTTTTTCATCCTCTGTTCACTGTGGGTTCAGACTGCGCAGCCGCTTGTCTTCACCTCACGTTCACAGAATTATCCCCTCGCTTCATCCTCCATCGGAGGCGCTTCGGGGATAATTCCACTTGCAGCGCATCGGCTTCGGTTCTCACAATGGGGGTTCAAGGGGGCTTGACCCCTTGCGGGGCCGGGGGCGGAGCCCCTTCCTCATTGGGTGGCGGGTGGGTATAGATCAACCCCGCCGCAGCGTTATTAGCAAGTACTGGGAGTTAAATATGCTCCTTCATGATTCCATTGTAGAGTATTTATTCGTATTTTTCGTCCAGTTTGCCCATTGCGATCGGATTATCCAATGAATCCAAGAGAATTCTGATTAGGGGTCATAGGGGACGAAGTCTCCTAATTTCCACATAGGGCGGTGGGTGGGATTCGATCAATCCGCCGCAGCGGCATCCCTCCCAGGGGTTCGATTCCCCTATGATCAAAACGGACTCCCCCACATCTGTACCATCCTCCCCCTGTCCTCTTCCGACGCGTTGTCATAATCCTCCCACTGATCCTCATGCCACTTCACCGCCCGCTTCACTGCTTCCGGTTCCGCGTTGTGATACACGCACTGGTTCAACGCCTGCGTCATTGCATCCACCCGGTCATCGTTCGCTCCGTGTGGGAACATCGCGCACTCGTCAATCAGCGCCTGCGCCCACGGTGTCTTTGGCAAAAAGACATTCCCGCTCTCGATGATCGGGCTTACAGCATGCGCCCTCGCAACCTTGCCGCCCTGCGGGTTGACAGGGATCAGTCCCGCGATCTCGCTGTGCAACATGCTCAAAATCGCGGGACCGTTCGCCTTGTCCTCGATGTACACGCACCTTGGGTTGTGCTTCTCGTGCATCGCCTTGATCGCCCGTAAAGTCTCGGGAAAGTCCATCTGTCGCGTATCATCGTCCAAAAAATACATGTACGCCCCGCGCTTGCCCCACGCCTGGATGGATACGTTGTCCGAATCCTCCCCACCCTTGAAGCTCGCGTCCACGCTCAACACCACATTCACCATCGGTGGCAGCGCATCATAATACCGCCACCAGCTCTTTTGAAATATCCCGCCACCGGCCGGCGCAGGCCGCTGCTGATACAATGCCGCAAACGCATAGCTGCCCACGGACCGTTTCGTCTCCTCCGCCCAAGCCTTTCCGTACCCCATCTGCGGCCACAGCGGTTCGCCCATTTTGCGATGCAGCGGATCATCCTCTTCCGCGAGCGCAGGCAGTTTCAGCACCTCCCAGCCTTCCGGTTCCTGTTGCAATATCCTCCCGCAAAGATCATCCTCATGCCATCGTGTCATCACGATGATGATCGCCGCCCCCGCCTGCAGCCGTGTGTATGCGGTTGATTGATATTCGGCAAATATCTTGTCCCGAATCCTCTTACTCTCCGCTTCCTCGCGGTTCTTCACCGGGTCGTCGATGATCAAAAGATCCGCGCCCTGCCCCGTAATCCCGCCGCCAAACCCAACCGAGAGCATCCCGCCCCGGCGGTTGTGCAAGTCGAACGCCGTCGCCGCAGCGCTTGTCTTGGAGACCGAAATCCCAAAGAGATTTCCATATTCGACTATCTTCTGCCGGTTCTCCCGCCCGAATCGGGCTGCAAGATCCGCGCTGTAGCTTAACACGATCACCCGTTTGTCGGGGTTCCTCCCCAAAAAGTAGCTTGCCAGCGCTTCGGTGATCTGCATGCTTTTCCCGTGCCGCGGCGGCAAGAACACCATCAACCGACGGCAAGTGCCATCCAGCACCCGCTGCACAGCATTGGATATCAACAAATGATGGCGCGCTGGCTGCCACGCCCCGCGGTATGCCCGCTCGCAGTATTTTGTGTAGTCCCGCCTGCACAGCTCGTCCTCTAGCGCCCGCCGTATCGCTCCCCGCTGCACCCCATCACCCCTTTGCCATTAAAAAAGGACTCTGTTCCTTCACACCCTTCTTCTTTTCTTAAAGAAAAGAAGCAAAAGATAAATGCCACACTCATCCGCATGGCATCTTTGGACATCGTCTATCATTTCGCTTTAACTATATAATTCTAATCTACTATTTCTCCTATAAGGGCCAGGGGCGGAGCCCCTTTCCCGAGTCTGACCTCTCCGAAAGACACAGATTCGGGCTACGCATATTTGCTCGCCCTCATCTCGTGCTTTCGGAACCTTCGCCTCGCTTGCTCTGCCACTGGCAGCGCTTCGGCTCCGGTTCTCATCGGGCGGTGGGTGGGTTTAGATCTATCTATCACACCCCACCGTAATACAAATCCGTTCTATATCGGAATTCCACCAAGCCATTGTTTTTAAATTGTAAAAACAACTTCTCCGTCTCCTCCATCAGTTGCTTATATCTCTCATCTTCCGGAAGCGGTGCGTGGGAGGAGGAAAGAAACCTGGCCTTAAGCCCATCCAAATTCAAAAAATGAGAATGGTAAAAATGCTGTGTCCTTATAGCGCCATCCTTGAAAAAGTCCTTCAGCTCATTTTCCCCGATCGTTTTCGAATCCACTGTCCTGTTCACGGAATAAGAATAGTGCATTCTTTCATATTCCCGAGTAAACTCGTTCCCCTCGGAAAACAACCGATACCATATCAAAAGCGTCTTGCCATTAGGCTTTACAATGCGGTGGAACTCCTTGCGGCAAGCCTCCCAATTGAACCAGTGAAAAGACTGGGCGTAAGTGATAAAATCAACACTGCCGCTCGCAAGGCCTGTATTCTCCGCGGTGGCTTTAACGAGTGTAAGCCCTTCATAACCGCTTAAGGCCACGGAAGCGGCGTCCGCCATATCGCTGTTGGGCTCAACCGCAAAAACCTTGCTGCCGCGCTCCAACATCTGCCTGGAAAAAATGCCGGTGCCCGCTCCAATATCCGCCACGACGGAATTTTCACCAAACCCGAGTTCCTGGTACATATAATCGATTAATTCTTTTGGATACCCCGGACGCGAATTCGCGTAGTCGTCCATCCTGCCTGAAAAACGTTGCGTATTGTTCACCATTATAACCCTATTATTCCTTATTCGGCCGTAGGAGAGTCAAAAGGAGCCCTCCCTTTAATTGCCTACTTTGTATTTTTGTATAGTATACCAAAATCCGACCGGATAGTTAAATACGCCTTAATGATTCGTTGAAAATAAACAGTGAAACTTTATTCATTTATGAAAAATACTTATCTCGATGAATATACCCACCCGCCTAGGGGATCCAAGGAGCACTTGGTCCCGCTTCCGGGGCCAGGGCAGGAGCTCCTTTTATCACGTGCCGGGCGGGTTTAGATTTCCCTCACTCGCCCACCTGCTTTTTCTTCAGCCCCGGCAGCAACTCAGCGAGTGCCTCCCGAATCTCACTGTAGCTCGTACACCGGCATAAATTGCTGCTTAGCCATTGCTCCATCGTATACTCATCCGCATCCGGCATGTTGTTCATCATCGCATGACATACCATCAAAAACCCGGATGTGCAGTACCCACACTGGAACGCGTCGTGCTCCACAAACGCTTTCTGGATCGGCGCAGTCCCCTGCAGTCCCTCCACGGTCAGAATCGCATGTCTCCTCGCTTCCACGGCCAGCACAAGGCAGCTCTTCACCGGCCAGCCATCCAGAAGTACCGTGCATGCGCCGCAATCCCCGTTCAGGCACCCGGGTTTTGCGCCTGTCAGGTTTAATTGCCCTCTAAGTACGTCCAACAGCGTGTCGGAGGCTCTGGCCAGCACCGTCCGCTTCTCGCCGTTCACGTTTAATTCCACTGCGGTCTTGCCACTAACAGGTCTCATTGCCATTCCTCGAGTATGTTCAAAAGCGTGTTCTTCAGCACAAACAATCTGTACTTGCTGCTTCCCTGATAATCCGTCATCGGCTTCTGCGGCATAGCGGCCAATGCGCTTTCCACGCGCCGTTCCCTGTCCACATACGTTCGGTTCAGCCTGTCTTCCATGCTGCGGCTTCGAAAGGGATAATCCAATAGACCCGAAAACGCGAACCGCACCTTGCCGTTGTCGTTGATCGCGCTCACATCCACCAAAGGATAATCGATTCGTTCGTTTGCCGTCTTCTTGACATGCGTGTACGGAAGCTGCAAAAACCACTTGTTAACGCGCACCTGCAGCACCATTTCGCCGCGCTTTAGCAGCATCCTCCTGTCAAACACGCCGTGGATCGAAACGCTGCGCACCCCGAAAGGCCCGAAGATCGTTACAATCGCATCGCTCAACAACAGCGGCAGCGACGTCTCACGGTAGCTGATGGTCCCGCACAGGTTCCCCCCTAGCGTGATGCGGTTTTGGTTTGTGTGGTCGGCAATGCGCCCCGCAACCGTCCCCAACAGCGGAAACAGCTTGCTGTCCGTAAGTTCGCGTAGCGTCACGCACCCACCCAGCACCAGTTCGTTCCCTTGTATCTGCATCGCATGCGCTTCCGCGATGCCCTTGATGTCGATCACGGCCCCGGGCTTGATACTCTCGGATCGGCACATCGTGATGATCTCACTGCCACCGGCGTAATACACGGGCTCAATCCCCTTTGCGCTGTATTCTTTAAAAAGCTGAACGGCTTCTTCCTTCGAATCCGGGTTTGCGTAGAGGAAGTCAAACGGTATCATATCTTCCCTCCCGCGGTATTCCAGATGAGTTCAGGCATCAGCGGCAGCGAATTAAGGTCCTGCCCCAACGCCGTTGAAAGCGCATTTCCCAGCGCCGCCGGCATCCCGATGATGCCGTGTTCCGCAAAACTGCGCGTGCCAAACGGTGCATCCGCCTGCGGTGTGGCGCAAAGATCCACTCTGTAATCCGGTTCCTGTCCTATATGCATCAGCTTGTATGTCCGCAAGTTCGGCGTAGAAAGTCTTCCGGAAGGTTCATAGGCAAACTTCTCCCGGCTTGCCATGCTCAGCCCCATCGCCATCCCGCCCGCAATCATGCTAACGGATCCCTTTGGGTCCAAAATACATCCCGTGTCCATCACTGTGCTCGCATTCAAAATGCGGTAGGTATAATCGACGGTATCCAGCTCCACCTCAACCGCCTGTGCGCCTACCGTCCATGCCGGCCCCGCCTTCCCTTTTCCCGTTTGAGGATCTAGCGGTATCAAGCCCTTTAGCATGTAGCCGCCGCGGCCCAAAACAGGTGCGCCTACCGACCCGCCGTCCGGCGCCTTATATCCCTCCACGAGCTTGCTAAAATGGATAGCATTGTTCTTATCGCTGATCTGAAACGCCTGAAGGTTCTCGATATCGATATCCTCCGCCGGGCAATTCAATGCAACCGACGCCATCTGTTTGATCTGATCTATCGCGTCATCCGCCGCACGCATCAGCGCATTCCCGGCCAAAAACCCGCTCAGGCTTGCGACCGTCTTCCAGTGCTTGGGCTGCATGCGCGTATCGATGTTGAAATTCACATGCACCAAATCGATGCCTATGCGAAATTTTGTAGCCAGCATAGATGCCAGCCTTGTCTGGGCACCGTTGCCCATCTCGACAACGCCGATATTCATGTTGATACTGCCGTCGTTCGCAAACGTGATAAACGCTCCCGATGGCGCATTGGTCGGCGGGTTTGCCGATTTCCACAACAGCGCCAGCCCCTTGGCACGCACCGTCCGCTCGTTTACCTGTATCCGCTCGCCCTCGTCCCAATTGCACAGAGGCCTCAACCTGTCCATGCACACCGTCACATCTCCCACGTTGCTCAAGGTTGCCTCGACCTGCGTTGGCGTCAGGTTCCCGGGCCGTATCGCATTCTTGTACCGAATTTCCCACGGGTTGATGCCAAGCCGGTTTGCGAGCATATCCAGTGCGCGCTCAATGCAAAACGTATAGCTTTCGTGCGAAAACCCGCGGTAGCTCGTCGCATATGTGCGGTTGGTATACACGCAAAAGCTATCCGTCCAAAGGTTGTCTATTCTATAAGGCCCCGTGCAGTCCACGGCCATCGATTTGCTCATGTATGGCGCGCTGTCACTGTAAGCCCCGCAGTCGAGCACATAGGTGATCTCCGCCGCCTGTATGAACCCGTCCTTATTCGCGCCTAATTTTACATCCGCCTCCAACCCCATCCGGGACGGCGCACTCTGCATATCCTGTTCGCGTGTGAGCACGATGCGAACAGGGCGGCCACCTACGGCTTTGGACGCCATATACGCCAGATGCTCGAGCATCACGGACGCTTTGCCGCCGTAACTTCCGCCGACAAACGGCACATGTACGCGTACCTGGCCTGTGGGCAGCGAAAAGTACTTCGCAACCATCTCCTGCGCTGCAAACGGCGATTGGGAGGCGGTCGTGATGTTGGTCTCACAGTCCGGTGAAATGCTGCAATGCGCAGTTCGCGTCTCCATCGCCAAATGCCCCGACGGCGGCAGCGAAAAATGCTGCTCTACCACCATGTCGCATTCCTTCAGCGTCTTTTTCGCGTCGCCCTTGCGGATATGATATTCGCTGGCAATGTTGGAATCTGCCTTGGGATACACATCCTCGACCTTGCGCTGATAGGTTGCGAGATTTTCATGCAGGATCGCCGCGCCCTTCTGCATTGCCTGTAAGGCGTTGGACAAGGGCTGCATCGGCGCATATTCCACCTTGATCACCGACAGTGCCGCAGCAGCGCAAGCCTCATCCACCGCCACGATAAGCACCACGGGCTCTCCCGCATACCGCACCGTATCAACAGCCAAAGGCGGACGGTCTGCGATCAATATGCCTTCCAAATCCGGATACTCCCTGCCCGTAACGATGGCTTTTACACCCGGCATTTTCAGCGCCTGTTTTGTGTCTATCAAAACGATGCGCGCATAGGCGTGAGGGCTGGTCAATATCCTGACCGTAAGCTGGTCGGGCGCAGACAGATCGTCGCAGTATTTCGCCCTGCCCGTGACCTTGTCCCAAGCTTCCCGCCTTCTGACATTGTTTGGTTCCGTCTGCACTGCGCCGGCTCCTTCTTTGATTTACCATAGTTTTTCCAAATCGCTTTCCAATCTATACGAGCCGAAGAATACTTTTTACCGTCATGCGCAGTCTAAACGCTGGGTGATATGTAAAAGTGCTCAGCGGATTTGAAGTTTGGGAAATTGCGATTGGTACGACCATGGGGCTCTTGGCGCGTCTGCTCGCCTTGCGGGTGGATATCCGTCAGGTACCGTCCTATCCAAGCGCGTTTTTCAGCACCATTGTGCTCGGCTTCATCGCGTCGGCGCTCGGATCCGTTGCAATCCCCGCGCTGTTGACCAAGGACTATACCGCCATTACCTTCCTGTCCCTGGCCATCCAGCAATTCCGTGAAGTGCGAAAATTGGAAATAGAGAGTTACACGCAACTTGAGGATACCGAATATGTCCGGCGCGGCAAGGCATACATCGACGGCATTGCCAAAACGTTTGAATCACGCAACTATTTCTGCGTTATTACATCCATCGTTACAGTGCTCTCCATGCATCTGTTCAACTTTATGCCGTTTATCGCAAATGTCGCATGCAGCGCCGCCGTTGGCCTTATTGCATTTTCAATTTGCCACCGGTTCTCAAAGGGCAAGAATGTAGGCGACATATGTACCGTCAACGAGGGCAGCATCGAGGTAAGGGGATCGGAACTATATGTGGACGGTTTTTTTGTAACAAGCTATTTGGGCACCGAAAAGAGCCGAAATCTGCTCCGGCAAGACGGCATCGCAGTCGTGCTGACCCCCAAAGCACCCGAGAACCGCATCACGCTGGAAAACCCTGGGCAGCAGCAGGCCATCCTGTTCGAAGCGGTACGCTCGTTGGGTCTACGGCGATACCAGTTCATGCGCCGTAACCTCAGGACAGGCCAGATTGTCATCGCGTTCGTTCCCATCATGCACGATCTGGATATGCTCATCCGCTCCATCCACAGCACGCCGATTCTGGAAAGCAGCCGGAAGCTCAGGCGCATCATGACGATGTCCGCAAGAGGATAACATGAAAAAAACCATCATCGTCTACTTAACCGACAACAAAGAGCGCGTCATCGGCGGCGACCCGCTGACGCTCTATATTCCAGACCCAAACGAACGGCAGAACACGGTCTGGGAATTAAGCCGTGCGCTTCGCGCCGACGCAATGCAATTGAAAAACGGCGACTATTTGATCATCACAAACGAATAGGTAAAAAAAGCCCCGCTTTTGCGGAGCCAAATTTATGACAAGTTTTCATGTACAATATAAGCGTTAGCCTATCAGAAGTCTGTCGTCTGTTGTAGGCACCACAACATCCAGCCACCTCTCGTGCTTGTACTGGTTGATGGTCCGCATCCAGACAATGTTCAGCTCACGATCGTAGTGAACGACAACTGCTTCCGTATCTGCCCAGATGGACGAAATGTACGGCGGCTGCGGGAGTTGCCGTACCGCCTGCCTTAGCACCGCCGTAAACCCTCCGTCGTCTGTGGGAACGATCTGCTCAACGAACCCATACAACGGTTCCAGCATTACCTGGAGCTTTCCATCCGGCGAAAATACGGCAAATCGGGAAGTAACCGGACCGCTTTGCCAGTGTTGAATCCCGGCGATATACCGCCCGTCGGCAAGCTTCGTTGCCTGGCTTATGCCGTCTTCCTCAACCGTATACGTCCAATCCATGACTCCCTTAGCGTCAAAATGAAACAGCACCGGAACCGATAGTTTCATGGAGGAGCCTTCCACCGTCTTTTTGACAGCCCCTCTTACCAAGGCTCCGGCTATGCTGTCGGCTGCCAGAACTTCCGAAAAATCTTCATTCAAAGTCATCCTCTTGGACCACTGTAAATTCAAATGTTCGTCAAAGCTCATGATTTTCGATACGATTTCAGAAGCTGTGTCCTGTGCCGGATCGGCATAACACCGGCAAACCAGCACAAGCCCAGAATCGCTTTGCCGCGAGGCGCTCAGAATCAAGGCGTCCGTGCCCGCCCCCTCGTATTCCTTGATTTTTCCGTCCTTTTCAAAGCGCAACACGCTTACAGAGAACTTGTTCTCTCTTTCCACTATCCCCGCTGCCAGCAGGGCGCCACCGGGCGCGGCAAAAATCTGGTCGAGAGCGCCCGCGGTGATTCCGTCTTTTGTCTTGAACAAGAGCTTCCCGTCCGAAGAAAAGCGCCAGAGCATATCTGCGGCAATCGACATGCCTTTTTGAACGTTTACGCGCAGTGATACCGCAAACCCACCGTCCTCCGTTATACAACAGGAAACAAGATAACCCTTGAAGAGCATTTCATTGTATTGCTTATCCCACAGCACGCTTCCGTCCGTAGCAAAACGGATCACCCGCAATGCGGCATCCGGATCTCCGTTTGTCACCTCCCCCACAGTCACCTGGAGGATCGCAATCGCGCCGCCGTCGGGCGTAGGTTTTACGAAATAACTGGCTTTAGGCAAAGTGATCCTTGCCATCGGTACCATATCTGCATGAACGGTCTTGTTCCTGACGTATCTGCCCGCGTATGAATCCGGTCCCGAAAAATTACCCGGCTGTATATAGTCCGAAGGTGCCGGCGTAGGTGAAAAATCGGGCGGGTCAAAGGCGTCGACAGGCCCTCTGTCAGTGCTTTTCGCAGAGCACGCCATAACGAACAGCAGGATACAAAGGGCAACCGTTATCCAAACACGCCGTTTCAAGCCGCCACCCGCTTTCTTGGTTTGTTTCGTTTGTTTATTTGATTTTACGGTACCATCAAACGCTCTATGAAATCAATGACTGTTTCGTAAAAAAACGGGTGGGGGGGTCTAAACCAAAAAGAAGCCCCGCTTCCGCAGGGCTCCCGTACAAAAACTATTTTTTCTCCTTCGGCTCCACGATCTCAAAGATGTCCGGCGGATATGGGCATTGTTCACCGGATTCATCCACAACGCGGTACCATCCGCGCTCCACGGCTATCACTTCTTATACCTTGCCGTTCTTAAGCGCCTCGGGGTCGCTCTCCCCATTGTATCTCACCTTCATCGTATTGCCCCATTTCTGCTTCTGCCTTTATTTTACCCGATATTGAAAATCAATCAAGCCACACCCTTCCTGCCTGGAGTATTTTTATTCCCGCCTGCCCCGGAGCAATACAAAAGCGTCGAAGCAATCCGCTTCGAGCTGTAAAATGATCGGAAATCGGATTCAAAATAATCGGAAAACAAATGGGATGACCCCTTTTCAGAACCCAAATCACAGGGCGGGCGGGAAAACATGGTTATGCGAATATGATCTTGTATTCTTTTGTGTCTACGGAACTTTCTCCCCAAAATGCCTCATCCATGAATGAGGATACAAAAAAATCAGGGGGGTCTAGTGGAGACAGATGTCCCCATAAATCCAAAATTGGGTGGCGGATGGGTTCAGATAGCGAATCCTTCCCATCCACAAACGCCCTTTTTACCAACACATCATTGAAGCCTTGCCTTTAGCCTTCCTCTTCCAAAAGCATCCGTATCTCCTCGGTGCTAAGATGGCTCAAATCAGGGATCCGCTCTGAATTCTCCTGCGTCTGCTTGTCACAGAGCGCCATCAACGCGTAGGTCAGCTCCTTCATCTCCGGGCGTGCCATCTTTACAAGCGCTTTTGCCGGCTCTAAACGCTCCTTCTGCGGCGTATCCTCATCCTCTGTCACGGCTTCCAGCAGCTTTTCCAGTGCATTCTGAGAGTTGATCGCAGTCTGGATTTTCCGCCAGAGCAGCTGCAGCATCGCACTTCGAACAACGCCGAAGCCCTCTTTCTCATCCGCCGGCATATTGCAATCTGTACAGGTATCCGCTTTCTTTCCGCCGACCATATTGGCATCCCCAAACTCGCTCACCCATCGGCGCAGCGTGCTTCTGGCGATGCCGGTCAGCTCACAGACCGCCTTAAAGCTCCTCAGCCTGTGATATAGCTCGATCGCCTTTGCTTTTTCTTTATTTCCATACTTCGGCTTGTTCTCCATCTCCATCCCTCCTCCGCAAGTTTTCTTAGAATTTGGAGCTTGACCTTCACCACACACTCGTCTTAAAGGCGGCGTTTCCAGGCCTTCCCCTTGAAGGGAAGGTAGAGCGGTAATCCGCGCCGGATGAGGTGCTTGGTCCATTGAAATTCCCCATATTCATCTTCATATCCCAAGCAGCCTGGGGTTAAGGGGGCGGCCCCCCTTACGGGGCCTGGGGCGGAGCCCCTATCCTTATCGGGCGGTGGGTGGGTTTAGATCGTTCCTCTGCCTCAGTTTGTCCCTCTCCATGTATCCGTCAGCCCTGCAATTCCTGGGGTCAAGGGGGCTTGCCCCCTTACGGAGCCCCTATCCTTATCGGGGGGTGGGTGGGTTAAGATTAATTTTGACCTCTCTGAAAGACATGGGCTTGACCTTCGCTGCCGCTCGTATTCGTAGACCTCTCAGTTCGCTTATGGACTCACACTTCACTTCGTTCGTATTCGTCTCATGCTCACTGAGCTTCGCCTCGCTTCATCCTCCACCGGAGGCGCTTTGGGGATAATTCCACAGGTAGCGCTCGTTTCCGGTTCTCATGCTCACTGAGCTTCGCTTCACTTCTAAAAAATTCGCACATATTCCCCACCCCTTGCGCGGCTCATCGCCTGTGCTGCGCGTTCCCTGCACCCGCCACAATCAATCGTTACCGCGGTGCTCCAAATGAAAAAGCCGCATCTCTGCGGCTTCCGTATCGTTATTTACTCAAACAAAAAGACCGCTTATCAGCGGCCTCTTCTTCATCTCTTTTGACACTGCCAGTATAGCATGGCAAAACCGTATTTTTCGTCCAATTTTCTTTTCTAGTCCACTTAAATTGGCGTTACTGCCATGCCATGCGGTTTGTTATTGGTTGCGCGCACACTTGTATATAGATCCCATTCCTTCGGCCCTTTGAATATAAAAAAGCCCACGGGTTCCAATCCCATGGGCTTTCTCACAACTCAATCGTTGTCCCTCTTTTTCCATCTCACCGCGCACAGCAGCTGCCCGAACAGATCCTCTTCCAAGCCTATCTTCATCGCCTTCAGTTCCTCCTGCGATGGTTCTCTGTCCGCGAACCGCACAAACGGCAGCTCCTGCGCAATCGACAATGGTGTGCACTCGTCAGCTTCCCCCATGCACAGCACGCATGCTGCGGCAAGGGAATCCGCCACATTCACGCGCGTCATGCGAAGTTCCCGCCCGAACAAATCCTTCTGCCCCACCTTGTCATTTACGGCTTCAAACCCGCAATGTGCGATGCAAACGCCCGAGACGCCCCATTTTAAAGGGGTCGCCGTGCTGTCCGTAATGATGACGCCAACTTCCTTCACCCCGTAGCGCTCCCGGATATATCGCCAGATGCGCTCCGCCGATGCCTGCGGATCCTGTGGCCATAGCACGAGGTAACCGCCTGCGTTGGATTCATCCACGCCCGAATTCGGCGTGAGCACATTGCCCTTGATGGTCAGATACACGTCATAAGTGCCGCTTTTCTCAAGGTACCGATCCGCTTCGCGTTCGATGATATCGTCCCGGTCAAACTCCAACGGGCTCAACACATTCCCCTCGCATAGCGACACCACCTTGGAGGTGATTGCCACCACGCTCTTTTCCGGCACTTCCTTCAATGCCGATGCCAAAAAATCGGTCAGACCGATGGAAAACGCTTCCACTCTTTTCGTCTTAATGGGCGTTATTTTCATGCTTATTCCTCCCGGCCTACCGGGCCAGTTCCTGCAGGCGCCTCTCCAATCCCTTTGCAACGACTAAGAGCAGCGCCGATTCGATAGCAAACTTGATAGCCGCTTGCATCAGCCGCTGCGGAAGGATCACCAGAATGCCGTAGTGGTACAAAATCGAAAGCCAAAGCGTGTTCAGCGCGTCGATTGCAAACACTGCAACAAAACAGCAAACGACGACGCGCCAAACTGTCAGTTCTTTTTTATACAGGAACAATCCGAAGATCAACCCCAGCAACAGAGCGCTCAGCGTGAATCCGGGGAAAAACGGCCCGTTTGGGCTCAACAAATAGCCTATGACGTCTGCTAACGCCGCTGCTATCCCCCCGGGGATGGGGCCGTAGAGCATCGAAAACACCGCTACCGGCAAAAACCCGAAGCCGATCCGCAAGAACTGCGTGTTGATCGAAAAATACCGTGTCAGCACGATGTTCAGAGCAATGCACATCGCGGCTACCGCCAACGTGCGCACATCGGTAAAAATGTTTCTTTTGTTTTCCAAATAAAAATACCTCCTCATTGTAAAGAGCTACATGCAGAGGTATACCTACCCCATGCAGCAGCGGGATGCGGCATTCGTACCGCAAGGGCAAAAGCCCTTTTCGTTCGGCTGGCAACTCCCCGTCCAACCGACACTTGACGCACGAACACCTACTCTGCTCCCATAGAGACAACTATGAAATTGTGCAATCATTATATAGCCAAAGCCTCTGTCGCGCAATGCCTTGGAATATATAGGCTTACTACTCCGTATTTTGAGGTCCAAGGCCAGACTTTTCCCCTTAATTCCACAAAAGGGGGATGGTTGGAACATTCCCTGCGACGCAGCGCCCTGGCACCTGCCCGCTCTACGATTACCTACGCCTGCCCACTCTCCTCCGCGTTATAAACGACCTCTGCGTCGATGATGGTATACAGGCAATTGGTAAACGTAGATAACGGATTCCCGTCGAAGATGGCGATATCCGCATCCTTTCCCACCTCGAGACTCCCAAGCCTGGCATCAACCCTGCATATCTTCGCGGCATTGATCGTGATCGCCTTCAGCCCCTCTTCCATCGGAAGCCCGTCGCGCACCGCAAGCCCCGCACACAGCGGCAGGCATTGTATCAAAGACGCCGGGTAATCGGTTGTAACTGCCACCAGCACGCCCTCTTTGTGCAAAATTCCCGATGTCTTGAAATCCGCGTACTGTATTTCCGTCTTGTTCCTCGTCGCAAGGCTCGGGCCAACGATTGCCGGGAATCCCGATTCCTTCACCTTCTCCCAGATCAAGTGCCCCTCAGTGCAGTGATCCAGCGTCATCTCCACATCAAAAGCTTTGGCAATGCGTATTGCGGACTGTATATCGTCGGCGCGGTGCACGTGCGCTTTTAGCGGGATCTTCTTTTCAAACACCGGTTCCCAGCATTCATAGCGGTAATCAGCTTCAAAAGGTTCGCCCTTCTCTGCTGCTTCCTTTTTTCGTGCAAGATACTGTTGTGCGGCAAACAGCTCCTGGCGCAGCAGATATCCTATCCCCATTCGTGTCGACGGCGTCCTGCCCGGCCCGTACTGGCCTTTGGGGTTTTCTCCAAACGCGACCTTCATCGCGGCGGGTTCCAGCACCACCATATCGTCCACACACCGACCGCGCGCCTTCAGAAATACGAATTGCCCGCCCACCACGTTCGCGCTGCCCGGTCCTATCATCAACCCCGTAATGCCGCCCCGGATGGCACTGTGAAAAGCGGCATCCATCGGGTTGATCGCATCGATGGCCTTAACGTACGGCGTCACCGGATCGGTCGCCTCGTTGCTGTCATCTCCCACGACCCCCTTGCGGTCTTCAGAGATGCCCACATGGCAATGCGCCTCGATAAGCCCCGGCATCACCCATTTGCCCTTCGCGTCGATGACAACATCATCGCCGTTCCGGGTCGGGTCGATGTACTCCTCCACCGCGGTTATCCTGTTTCTCTGTGCAAGCACGCATCCGTTGTCGATGATCCTACCCGCCATCGTGAAGATCGTACCGTTTTGAATCAGCATTCTATCACCGCCCATCCATTACGGTATCCTGTTTTTATCAGGCTAAACCCCTCCAATTTGCCGGATTACATTGATAGTTTATTCATTTCTCCAAACGAAGAAAGGGCCGCGAAAAGTGCGTTCCCCAAGAGAGCCGTCCCCATATCTCCTCGCTTGATATCTAAATAGGACAATGATATCATAAAACAAAGTAATACGTATTTAAGGGGATATCTGCCATGAAGAAAGTACTTACAACCGTTTCTCTTATTCTGGCAATCTTTATCCTGGCAGGCTGCAGCCAAGCCGCCGTAGTCGCAACAATTACGCCCACACCTACGGCTGCACCCACGCCTACTCCCAATCCGGCGGATTTTTTTATGTTGCCCGATTGGGTAGTTTTTGGTATGAGCGCTCAAGAGATTGAAAGTCATTACAGCCAAAGCCCGGACGGCACCGCACTTTCTCTGGGTAGCGTTAAGTACTATTATAATTACAAAGGATATGATCAAAATTATATTAATTGTCATGTATTGTATTTTATGAATATTAAATATCATAAATTATATGATGTAAATTTTAATATCGATTTTGATCCTAGTTTTAATTGTGATGACACGAGTATTTCCAAAAAACCAATTCTCGAAGAATTCGATTATATTAAAGCTTTGCTGACAACAGCTTACGGTAAGCCGACCAAGAGCGTCGTGCAATGGTCCGACAAAAAATACAAAAATGACAAATCAATGCTTTCCTATGCGATTGTTACAGGAGATTGTAAGTATATTACACTGTGGCGATACAAAGGATATTATGTGTATTTATATACTGCTAATGATTTATTATGCGTTAGCTATGCAGATGTAAAGCAATTTGATATATAATATTCAATGTATCCATTGGTGATTGATTTAAACCTCAAAGGATTTTGATCCTGAGAGGTTATTAATTTTTACTAGAAAGCGGGACTGTTCCCTCGTCTCACATATGATTCTTTCTTTATACCTCGCATAGACGTCGTTGCAGAGTCCTCTACTTTCTCTTTACAACTGAAAAGGAGACTCTCAGCTCCCTTGTTTCATTTCACTGGACAGATCGGCTTTAGGCGGACAGATCGACTGTAAAAGGTTTGATCGACTTTGGCCGTTTTGACCACCTTGGCCGATTCGATCGTCTGAAGTGCTTAAATCGCCCGAATCGTCTTGTAAATGTTCGGAATATCCTGATTCATTCTTCTGAACAAATCGTTTTCCGGCCCCTCGTAGGTCACATCTGTAGGCCCGCCGCAGTAATAGGTGACCCCTTTTATTGTGATCTCCTTAAATCCATCCAAAAACTCCTTGTCGCCTTCTGTTGCCGCTGTTTTCTTTTCGATGATAAACAGGAACCCGTCGTAAATTTCATCATAAGGCTGCGCCGGTTTGAAATAGACGGACACAGAGCCGCTCTTTTCCTTCACCGTATACCTCCCTTGCCAGGAATTGGGTAGCGTAAACTGGATGCCCAGGCTTTTACTCGCATATACGATGCCGTTCGGCGTTTTGATCGGCGTACTCGTAGGTGTACTTGTTGCCGTTGCCGTACTTGTAGGCGTATTCGAAGGTGTAGCGGTCGGCTGAACGGATGTGGCAGTAGGCGATGGCTTTTGAGTCAGCGTTGGCGAAGCGGTCGGTGATTGCGCCGGTGTAAGTAGAAGCTGCCAGGTGCCCTTGGTAGTGCAGCCAGAAAAAACGAAAAACGAGCAGAGTATAAGAAGAGCGGTGATACAGCGTTTCATTGCATATTCCCCCATACAGTGTTGCCTCTATTGTAACACGCGAGTATGTTTTTGGCACAACTGAATCTATATTCCTCGAAATTGTTGTTAAACTATGATGATAAAAAGCTTCCATGGTTCTCTTGTGGGAACAAAACCTTAAAGCAGAGGCAGGGTTAAAGCCCTCTCTAAAAATGAGGGCTGGGAGTAGCCCTCTTCCAAAAAACGGGATTAGGAACAGAGTCTATTCCGAAAATCGAGGCTAGCGGCGAAGTCCCTTTCTAAAACGGGGCCAGGGGCGAAGCCCCCTTTCCTCATCGGGTGGTGGGCGGGTTTAGATTTTAACCTCTCTGAAAGACATGGGCTCGCGCTTCGCTGCCGCTTGCTCTCACCCTGTCTGTAAGAACATTGTCCTTACGGACTACGCTTTCAGAACCTCCGACTCGCTTCTTCCGCCCCCCACGTTTCCTTGGAAACGCTCAGGGCGGCGCTCGTCTCCGGTTCTCAATTGGGCGGTGGGTGGGTTTAGATTCTTTACGCAAGAATCAGAAAGAATCCCTTACTCCGCCTTTAGCCTTTTCCGAACAACCGCAAACGAACCGATTTCCTTTTCCTTCACAAACCCTTGCCTAAGATACATCTGTACCGGCCCGTGATAGTTCTCCGCTTCCGTCTTGCCATCCAGTCTCGGATAGGCGTCGAGCGCATCGTATCCTCTTTTCTTGAAATCCTCGGCGGCATATTCCAAAAGCCTCTTCGCAATTCCCTTCCTGCGATATTCGGGCGCCACCACAAAGCAGACGACAGCCCCTATTTTAAGCGAATTTTCACATTCGCCATAAAAGCCGTCAAGCCGCGTGAATTTACTCCGGTCATCCGCATAGCACCATGCAACGGGTTTGCCGTCCACATACGCCAAAAACCCGTTCATATCCCCTTTTTGGATCATTTGTGCGCTGCAAACCCTGTTTATCTGGGCAGTCCGACCTCCCCATTCCTCTTCCGGGCAACGGTAAAACTGGCAATAGCAGCCTGCCCAATCCGGATTATCGACAAAGGCAAGCTTGTCGAACAGATACAAAAAATCATCCTTAAGCTGCGGTGTCAGTTTTTTGATCTCATCCATGCTGTCCCTCCACACCTGTTTGCTTAGGTTACACCCAATCTCCATTATGCGGTCTGCATGGTCTGGTTTCAAACGAACTTGAGCGTTCAAACCGGATGCCTTGCATTCTAGTAGACACAAGTCAATTCTCGCTTTCCTTGTTCTCTTAAAACGGGGCCAGGGACAGATCCCCCTTCCTTCCTCGGGCGTCGGGTGTATAGATTCAGTCTATTACTTCGTTCCAAATTGTCTTAAAACAAAAAGGCCGCTTTATGCGGCCAAATTTCTTCGCTGTTAGTGATCCGTCATCTCTTTGCACCGCACCAGCACGCTCCTGTTCGTGCTGTCTGCGGTCGTCAAGAGCGACAGTCCACGCGCTCCGTAAAAAACGGTCAGCGCACGGTTGTCATCCGCCTTCATGCTCACGATCTCGTATACCTCATAATAATACACATTACCGTACGGATCGGTCAGCATGATCGGATCTCCGATTTTCAGGTGGTCCAAACGCCCGAAATGCGAACCATCCCGAAAAGCATGTCCCATGATAACAAGATGCCCTGCCTCCCCCGGCTTCTGCGGGCCTGACAGCCGGCATACGGAATACGACAGCGATTTCTTCGTACATTCCCCAATGACCGGCAACGATTGCCCGATAGCCGGTATATCAAGCTTCGCGATAATGGAAAACCCTTCGACGTCCTGCAGCACGCGCCCGGGTACCGTCGTATTCTGTGCGAATTGAAGCAGCCTCTTGGAGCGCAGGTTCGCCTCATATCCATCTTTCATCTGCGCAAGGTATGTGGCGATTGCAATACCGATCATTGTAAGCGCCACCGCTGCCAGCGCCATCCCTATTTTCGCGCGCTTCGAATAATTCTTAAACGAAAACGCCAAACTCTCTCATCCTTTGCCGTCCCAAACCGGGACATGCTGTTACTTTGATTGAAATTATATCATGTGTATCCGATATAAGCACGCAAATCTTCCGTTGTACATTCTCTTGTGTCAAGTCCGGCGTTCATAAAACCACTTTCATCCATCTTTTAAAGCCCCTTGAAAATTCTTTTTCACATGCAAAAAAATATGATACACTGATGTAAATGCGTGATCGGCATCCTTAAAAAAGACGGGAGCAACCATGAAAAAAAGGGAAAAACTGCTGAAGATCTTGCCTCTGGTTCTCTTTGCGCTTTTGGCGCTTTGCATCCATGCAAGCTTTATGATCCGGTTCGAAAGCTGGGTTTACCACAGAGCGGTTTCCAAGATGACCCCCGCCTTTACCTCCTCACTGAAGTTCATCACGCACTTTGGAGATACGGCTGCCGTGCTCGTATTCTGTCTTCTACTGATCGCCGTCAAGCGGACCCGTAAAACCGTGGCAATCCCGGTGGCTTCTGCCGTGATCCTCTCCACTATCATCAATTCACTGTTAAAGAACCTCTTTGCCCGCCAGCGCCCAAATATCCTGCGCTTGATCAACGAATCAAGCTATAGCTTCCCGAGCGGGCATGCCATGATCACCGCAACGCTGTATACGATGCTGATCCTATTGGCCTTTTGGTTCCTGAAAAACCGTATGCTAAAGGCTCTCATCACAGCCGTGTGCCTGTTCATGATACTTGCCATCGGCTTTAGCCGCATCTATTTGGGCGTGCACTATGTGGACGATGTCATCGGCGGCTGGCTGATAGGCTTCAACGTCGCTGTTCGCGTGTACTTCTTCTGGGAGGTCAAACAGACGAAAACATTGCTCGAGCCGGAAAGCTTGGCAGTCTGAGAGAGCAAGACACAAACAGAAACTTACGCACAAAACAAGGGGAGACCGGAGTCTCCCCTTTCTTGTTACCTGTAGATTTTAACCACTTGAAATCCTTCCCCGGCTATGTCCAAATCGAGTTCATCTTCTCCTGCCGGGGATCGGTGGTGTTCCCCTCCATATCGGACGCCACCCGGTCGTTCATCCGATTGTCTGTGATGGGATCATTCGACCTCTATTTAAGAATCAGAGGAGCGATAAGAAGCGCCGTCATCCCGATAAGTTTCATAAAGATAAGGATGGATGGTCCGGCAACATCCTTCATTGGATCGCCGACCGTATCTCCAATAACGGCAGCCTGATGCTGCGGGGTGCCCTTTAATTCTCTGATGGATTCAACGGTCTTTTTCGCATTGTCCCATGCAGTACCGGTATTGTTGAAGAACGGTCCCAACATCGCCGAGCACAAGACGGATCCGATCAACAAAGGACCAAGGGCCTTGGGACCAAAAGCAAACCCTACAGCTACCGGGACAAAAACGCTTATCAGTCCGGGTAGAACCATTTGTTTTAAGGCATTTTTCGTTGTGATGTCAATGCACAGACCATAGTCAGGATTGGCTTCACCCGTTAAAAGACCTTTGATCTCTCTGAATTGCCTTCTTACTTCATCCACCATTAAATAAGCGCCTTTGGCAGTAGATTGAAATACCAAAGAAGAAATCAAAAACGGAAGCGAGATGCCTATCAGCATAAATCCGATGGTATATGGATCTGCAACATCCAAAATATTGAATTTAGTTACAGTAAAGAAGACTGTAAAAATGACAAATGCTGTTATCGTTCCCGAAGACATTGAGTACGATTTGGTGATGGCTTTCATCGTATTGCCTACCGAATCGAGCGAAGAGAGTTTTTCAACCAATTCTGCGGGCGCATGCGACATCTCACCAATACCGGATGCATTATCGATAATAGGACCAAAGGTATCCGCGGCCATGATATAGGCTATCAGCAAGTCTGTTCCCAAATTCACTGCAACGATTACAAAGAGCGATCCGCCGGATAGGGTATAGGCAGAAATGATTGCAATAACAATCATAACGATGGAGGCAATCGGACTTTGAAGACCCTTGCTCAATCCGACAATGATATTGATCGCAGGTCCTCCCTTACTGGCCTCCGCTATGTCTTTTACCGGCTTCCCTTCCATTCCTGCGTAATACCGTGTGCTTACGGTTGCAATCAGTGTAATTGCAACTCCCAGAAGTATGCCGATCCAAACATTTAGATCCGGAAGAAGGGCTTGTACAACGACCAGCCCGCCTAAAGAACCAAGTATTGCCGTCGTAATAAGTCCCAGATTAAAAGATGCAGAGGGACTCATATTCTTCCCCCATTTTTTGGTGACCGCAATTCCGATCATGGAAGATAATATTCCCGCCGCTTGTAGAATCAACGGGAAAAATATCGCTTTGGGACCGTATTTACCCAACATCGTTGAGGCAACCAAAGTTCCCGTAATGATATCATTGCTGAAACTTTCAAATAAATCGGCGCCGCGCCCTGCGCAGTCACCAACGTTGTCTCCTACCAGATCCGCGATAACCGCCGGGTTTCTCGGATCATCTTCCGGAAGATTGTTTTCCACTTTTCCGACCAAGTCTGCGCCGACATCCGCCGATTTGGTATATATCCCGCCACCGATCTGAGCAAAAAGAGCTGCTAAACTGGCTCCAAAACCGAATCCAACCACCATCTCATAGTCTTTGAATACCACATACAGGATACTCAAGACCAAAACGGATAAGCCGGTAACGCAAAACCCTGTGACAGATCCTCCCAAAACCGCCAGACGAAACGCTCTATCGGAAGATTTTGCACAGGCGCTTGTTACTTTTGAATTAACACTGGTCGAAGAAGACATCCCGATGATTGACCCTGTAAGGGAAGTGAATACACCCAAAACCGAAACCGTAGCTACCTTCCAGTTATAAAGAAGCAGCAGGACCAAAAAAAGCAGGGGAGTGACCATCGCGATCGTTTTTACCTGCCTTTTAAGATATGCCCTGGCACCGGTTGCAATAAAGCCTGCAATTTCAGCGAGCTTTGAAGAAACTTTTGGCTCTTTTCTAATGAGAAACAGTATTCCAAAAGCAACTGCGATTGCGAATACTCCCACGATGAAAGAAATAAAGAACATGAAATTTTTTGCTCCTTTCGGTTGCCCTTTTACACCAATATCTGCAGATTATCACGGCTTAATAGGGTCGTCAAGGTCGATCTTTATACAGTCTTAAGGTTGTAGGTCTTTCCTTAATACTTTCTTAATTCGACAATCCATAAAATAATGTAATATGGGGTGTTTTACGGTATCAGACAGAAGATATCAACAGAAAAAGAAGCAGCCAAAACATGACATAGCGTACAAATCCCCCCATCGTTATATGCTTAAGAGGCAGATGAAGAAAGCCCAGGCATTACGCCGGGGCTTTGTTTATTTGTGGACACTTCCAAACACATCATCCAAAAAGATGGGTGCCATCTGGTCGTTCATCCGGCCGTCTGTGGCTGGTTCATTTGCCCTCTATTTAAGAATCAGAGGGGCAACAAGAAGCGCAGTCATCCCGATCAGTTTCATAAAGATAAGGATGGATGGTCCGGCAACATCCTTCATCGGATCGCCAACCGTATCTCCAATAACGGCAGCCTGATGCTGCGGGGTACCCTTTAGCTCTCTGTTGGATTCAACGGTCTTTTTAGCGTTATCCCACGCAGTACCGGTATTGTTGAAGAACGGTCCCAACATTGCCGAGCACAGCACAGATCCTATCAACAGAGGACCAAGGGCTTTGGCGCCAAACGCAAACCCAATCGCTATTGGGACAAGAATGCTGATGACTCCGGGAAGGATCATTTGCTTCAGGGCATTTTTCGTTGTGATGTCAATGCACAGACCGTAGTCGGGGCTCGCTTCACCGGTCAAAATACCTTTGATCTCCCTGAATTGTCTTCTTACTTCAGCCACCATCAAGTAAGCCCCATTGGCAGTGGCTTGGAATGTCAAGGAAGCGATCAAGAACGGAAGCGTAATACCTATGAGCATAAATCCAATCGTATACGGATTCAAAACATCCAGCGTACTGTTGTTGGCCATCGCAAAGAAATACATAAAGCTGACGAATGACGTTACAGTTCCAGAGGACATCGAATACGATTTCGTGATTGCTTTCATCGTATTGCCTACCGAATCAAGCGAAGAGAGTTTTTCTACCATCTCTTCAGGCTGATGCGACATCTCAGCAATACCCGATGCGTTATCGATAATGGGACCAAAGGTATCTGCGGCCATGATATAGGCGATCAGCAAGTCTGTTCCCAAATTCACTGCAACGATGATAAGAAGCGATCCACCGGACATGGTATAGGCGGCTATGATTGCGATAACCGTCATGACGATCGAAGCGATCGGACTTTGAAGGCCCTTGCTCAATCCGACAATGATATTGATGGCGGGTCCACCCTTACTGGCCTCCGCAATGTCTTTGACCGGTTTTCCTTCCATTCCCGCGTAGTATCTTGTGCTTACGGTAGCTGCCAACGTAATTGCGACTCCCAAAAGTACGCCGATCCAAACATTCATCTCAGGCAGGAGCGTTTTGACAGCGACCAAACCACCTAAAGAGGCAATGACCGCAGTTACAACGAGTCCCATATTAAAAGATGTGGAAGGGCTCATGTTCTTTCCCCATTTTTTGGTGATCGAAATGCCAATCATGGAAGCCAATATTCCTGTTGCCTCCAACATCAACGGGAAAAACACTGCCAATGGGCCGTATTTGCCAAGTAGAGTAGAGGCGACCAAGGTTCCGGTAATAACATCGGTGGTGACATTTTGAAACAAATCGGCGCCGCGTCCTGCGCAATCTCCAACGTTGTCTCCGACCAGATCGGCAATGACCGCCGGATTTCTCGGATCATCTTCCGGCAGATTGTTTTCCACTTTTCCGACCAGATCCGCACCGACATCAGCCGACTTGGTATATA
>CAZHNN010000004.1:0-69436 GCA_964533965.1 uncultured Clostridia bacterium
CCCCCTCAAGATGAGATCTCCCATCCTTTATGGAGTAAGACCCCTTGAAGACCACAAGGTTGATAGGTCGGGTGTGGAAGTGCAGTAATGTATGAAGCTTACCGATACTAATAGGTCGAGGGCTTGATCAAAAAGTCCTCAACGCGTTAAATCTTTCTCTCTATGCGGTTGTGAAGGTGTGCGAGCACCTTACACAAAACAAGATACCAAATTTCCGGTGGTTATGGCTGAGGGGTCACACCTGTTCCCATTCCGAACACAGAAGTTAAGCCCTCACACGTCGACAATACTTGGCTGGCAACGGCCCGGGAAGATAGATCACTGCCGGATTCCATTTTAGAAGCCCATGCGAAAGCGTGGGCTTCAACTTTGTGTTTATACGAGTCAATAGACCAATAAAGCAATCTGTGCAGCATGAAACATAATGCTTGATATTGAACAAGCTTCGTATGCTTTTTTGCCAAGGGTCCAGGGGGGGCTTCCGATCTCCCCCCTAAGGTCCCTTGGCGATCCCTTTACCCCCTTCAAACGGCCATTGCATGGAGCTTCGCCCGTAACTACTTTGGCAGGCTAAGAGCTTTCCGTTACCACTTATTTCTGTCTAGAGTGTTTTCATATGACAGAGGGGTCACCTGTTCCCATTCCGAACACAGAAGTTAAGCCCTCACACGCGACAATACTTGGCTGACAACGGCCCGGGAAGATAGATCACTGCCGGATTCCATTTTTAGAAGCCCATGCGAATGCGTGGGCTTCAATTTATTTCAGAGGAGATTGCCTCTCAGTTGTAATATATTGGCAACTACTATATATTATAATCATATTTAATATGTTGGGATTTGTCGTTACTAGATTATAAAAGGAGTGGTTGAATTGAAAAGGAGTAATTGGTTGGGGTATGCCATTTATATGGTAGTTTTAATATTTGCTTTTTTACTAAGCAATTATATACTGACATATCTACAAGAATTAACGAGAAAGACGTTTCAACCCCTACCTTACTTTACGTTTTCAATTGTACTATATGTAGTGCTGGGAGCATTGCTTGGCTCAGAACATCTTTTCATTGAAATAAAAAAGCAAGGCAAATGGAGAATCAATATCCCTAAACTTATATTCCTGGGTATACCTTCTCTTGTCTGCGTATTTCCAATCCTCTTCTATCCATTGATACATTCATTGCTAAACAATCCGGCCCTAATTTCAGTGATTCAAGTGATTTTCGGATACGCCGTCACTTCAAGTTTTTATAAGTCATCACCGGAAGAATCACCGCCACATCTTGAAGAGACTCAGAAGCAGGCCTAAAAAGAGATATCATGCCTATGTAGAGAGCTACCTACTGAAGCAAAACATACGTTACATATTCCTTTGCCTTGTGTATGAGCACCCTTGGCGATTTCCTTCGGTACCGCTCGGGGCCACTGCGTGGGGCATATGCTTTGCCTACTCAGAGCTACATTGCCTTCTCTAATGCAATTGGCAGATTGGCCTGCCTATCGAATTCTTATATGCTGTTTTCTATTTGGTGGTCTGCTTCTAATAATAAATAGGGGTTTCTCCCTAATAGCTATCTAAACACTTTATCCGTTCCATTTGGGCAATAGCAATCCTTCAAGGCTATGTTTTGGTAATCATGTTATCTATGAAAATGAATGGTTTATGGAATACCTTTCAATTGGCCAAAGTCGTTACGGGCGAAGCTCCATGCAATGGCCGTTTTAAGGGGGTTAGGGGATCACCAAGGGGCCTAAGGGGGGAAATCGGAAGCCCCCCTGGTCCCTTGGCAAAAAACAAGCAATACTAGTCCTACTTATTATGTTTGTTTTCGAAAAGCATCTATTAGGTAACGCCTCCAATAAAGCACGACATATTGCTCCTTTTTTGTTACAATGAATGAAAAGACTTTGTGGCAAAAGGAGCGATCCGAGCTTAAATGGGTGAATCCTTGGAACAATCGATCCGGCGGCAATTGGAAAGTGTAAGCCAGCGCTTCTGCATGCCGGGGCATAAGGGGAAATTGAACCCACTGGACGTGACCGAAGCGGGCGATATGGACAACCTGATGCACCCGCAAGGGGCATTACAAGAAGCGCACGAGCGGTGTGCAACCGCATACGGGGCGCAGGCCGCGCATTTTTGCGTGAACGGCTCCACTTCCGGCGTGATCGCGATGCTGTGTTCCTTACCTCTGGAAGGAAAAACCGTGCTGCTCTGTGCCGATTGCCATTACAGCGCCGTATCCGGGCTCATCCACAGCGGAGCGAACGTGCAAATGTTGCCGCCGAACTGCCGGGAAGACGGCCTGTCGCTGCCCGCAAGCGCCGATGATGTGTCTGCCGCTTTACAAGACAATCCGTCCATCGCCGCCGTGTTCATCACAAGCCCGAATTATTACGGCTTTTTGGCCGATATCCCCGCCATCGCAACACTTTGCCACCAGAAGGGAATTCCGCTGTTGGTGGACGCGGCGCACGGCGCACACTTCGGCTTTGCCTCCTGCTTGCCGCCGCAGCCGGTGGAAGCGGATGCTTGGGTGGTATCCGCGCACAAGACGCTAAGCGTTTCCAACCAGGGCGCCATACTCCTTTTCGGGAAGAACAGCGGGCTTGAGGAACGCAGGGTTTGGGATGCTCTTTCGACGGTACAAACCTCCAGCCCCTCCTGGCCTCTATTATGCGCTTTGGACAACGCCTGCACCGATCTGTGCCAAAATGGGCAAGTGAGATATTCGGAGCTCATAGGGCGAATCAGGCGCTTTGAAGACTCTCTCTCTGGCTTGCCTGTCAATTTAGTCCAAGCGCCCTCCATACAAAAGGATCCCACGAGGCTAGTCCTCTCGATACGGGATAAGGGCATTACCGGGTTCGAGGCGGCTGCATCTCTGCAATCGCAGGGCATCTGGGTCGAGATGGCAGACATCTGCAATCTCGTGCTGATCATAACGCCGATGGATACCGATGAAGACTTTGAAAGTCTGTATACAGCCCTATCGAAGATTCCCAATGGGAACCGCTTCCCTATCAACATCGCTCAACCAAAGCACGGAACGCCTGAGGTATCGCCACGATGCGCCGCTTATGGTACAATGGCAATATGCGGCCTAAAAGACGCTTGCGGCCGCATCGCTGCGCGCGCCATCTGCTGCTATCCGCCCGGTGTCGCCATCGTGCTGCCGGGACAGCGCATCACGCAGGAACAGATCGACTATCTTCTTGCGATGCAAGATGCGGGCGCACAGCTTGTGCACGCGGAAAACAGCAATGTGTACGTTTTGCCGTAGGGCTTCGGAGGTTTTCTTGGAACGATATATCATCTGGGATGTCGACGGTACGGTCGTGGACACGAGGAAGGCCGTAGCAACGTCGTATCTATACGCGCTGTCCGCCGTAGGTATTGAGGAAACGGACGGAACGCGAATTTTCCCGTATGTGGGCAGACGTTCCTCACTCGTATTCAGCGAATGCCACCGCCTGGACGGAGAAATATTGCAGAAGGCACTCGCGGCCTATGCGGCGTACTTTGAATCCGAAGGCTTGGCGATGTGCACGCTGTATCCCGGCATGGAAGAATTGTTGATGGAACTTAAACGACGCGGCGCCGTTATGACCGTAGCATCCGCAAGGAGCAAGCGCCAGCTGGACATGCTGTTTGACAGGCTCGGCGTGGCAAAGTACTTCGACTTGATCAGGGCCACGGAAACGAATCTCATACCCGCCGACAAACCGAAGCTCGTGCGCGAATGCATTGATTTTATGGGTGTGCAACCTTCCGATTGCGTGATTGTGGGAGACCGCATCTACGACATACAGGGCGGGCAATTGTCAGGCACGAGAAGCATCGGCGTCACGTTTGGGTTTGGAACGCGGGAGGAATTATTGGCATGCGCGCCTGATATCATTGTGGATGACGTTGCCTCGTTGCGCGCACTGCTTTTGGGGGAAGAATAATGCAAAAGGGATGGTTCATCACCTTCGAGGGTTTGGATAAGGCGGGCAAGACCACGCAGATCAATCTGTTCTGTGATTTTCTGCGTGAAAAGAACATTCCGTTCCTGTTCACCCGCGAGCCGGGCGGCAACCCCGTGAGTGAAAAGATCAGGGATCTTTTGCTGGATCCCAAAAATACCATCAGCCCCATGTGCGAAGCGCTGCTCTATGCCGCAGCCCGTTCCGAGCTCGTGCAGACGGTGCTAAGACCTTACATCGAATCCGGTCAAAACATCGTTTGCGACCGGTATGTGGACAGTTCCGTCGCGTACCAGGGATTTGGAAGGGAACTGGGGTTGGACGCCGTTAAAAACATCAACGACTATGCCACGGGCGACCTGATGCCGGATATGACATTCTTTCTCTGTTTGTCGCCTGCCGACGCGCAGCTTCGCGTAAGTGGGGAAAAGGACCGGATCGAGTCGGCGGAGAGCGCTTTTCATGAGCGCGTGTACCAGGGTTATCAGGCGATTAGCGCTTTAGAGCCAAAGCGCTTCTGCACCATCGACGCCAACAGGCCAATCAACGTCGTGCAAAACGAAATACGAGCCGCGTTTTGCCAAAGGTTTATGCTATGACATACGCATTCCATGCGTATATACAGCAAGCGCCCAAAGAACGGTTTGAAGAATTGGCCCTTGCCTTCGCCAAGGACGTCCTTCAACCCGATGCCGCGGCGGAAGTTAGACTTAAGACAGGCCATGTCGATTTTCTGCGCGTTCATCCGGACGGCGCCACCATCAAGATCTCCCAGGTGCGCGCCTTCATAGGAACGCTGTCGGCGCGCCCCTATGAAGGCGGCAGGCGCGCGGTGGTGTTTTTCCATGCTGACAAGATGTCGACACAGGCGCAGAATTGCCTGTTGAAAACGCTGGAGGAGCCGCCTATAGGCACCGCGTTTTTGCTTCTGAGCGAGCGGCCGTCCAACCTGTTGCCGACCATTCGATCGCGCTGCGCTATGCTGCAGCCTTTTAAGGAACAAGAAGACGACGTCAGCCTCGCAAAGGATCTTCTGTCGGCGCTCAAGGCTTCCGATCCGATGTCCGCAGCGTCGACGCTGCCGCAGGAAAGAGCGGACTTATTAACCCGTTGCACCGGGCTTTTGGACTCTCTGGATGCGCTGATGCGGACGGCTGCAAAAAATCGGGATCAATCCGTCGTCCGATACAGCCGATATATCCATACAGTGCACCATGCCCAACAAATGTTGGAACACAACGTCAACGCCGCACTATGTGCGCAATGGCTTTGCATACAGCTCAAGGAGGATAATCATGACAACGGTCGTTGGAGTAAAGTTTAAAAAGACCAACAAGATATATTATTTTAGCCCGGGGGACATACCCTGTGCCGTGGGCGATGCCGTGGTGGTGGAGACATCGCGCGGTACCGAGATCGGTGACGTGGTGATGGCGTCCATGGAACTGGACGACGATAAGGTCGTGGCGCCGCTGAAAAGCGTCGTGCGGAAAGTCAACGAGCGCGACCTGCAGATGGCATCCAGAAACAAGACGCAGGAAGCAGACGCCTTTAAGGTGTTTGAGCAGATGATCGCGGAATACAAGCTCGACATGAAGCCGGTCGACGTCGAATATGCATTTGACGCAAGCAAGATCACCTTCTTCTTCACGGCGGACGGGCGCGTGGATTTCAGGGAACTGGTCAAGGGCCTTGCGCACCATTTCCGCTCCCGCATCGAATTACGGCAAATCGGCGTGCGGGACGAGGCGAAGATGTTGGGTGGGCTGGGCAAATGCGGATGCCCCATCTGCTGCAAGCGGTTTTTGCCCGCATTTACGCCCGTTTCCATCAAGATGGCCAAGGAGCAGAACATCTCTCTGAATCCCAACAAGATCAGCGGGCTCTGCGGGAGGCTGATGTGCTGCCTTAACTACGAGCAGAGCTATTACGAACAGATGCGCCGTCAAATGCCGCGCATGGGTGCTGCGGTCAAAACCGCACAGGGCCACGGCATCGTGATGGAAAACAATTATCTGACAGGCCTTGTAAAGGTGAAGGTGGAACGTGACGATGGTGCGATCGAGGTTGTGGACGTATCCTATGAGAGCGTGACGCAGGAGCATGGGAAGCAGGCTTTTAAGCATCTAAACGAGAATGACATTCCCGTGCAGCCTTGGACTATCGACGAAGAGCCGGCAACAGAAACCGCTGAAGCTGCTCCCAAGAGCGAGAACAATGCGGAAGCGCCCAAAAAGCGCCGTGATCATCACCGCAGGCGCAACGGCCCGCCCAAAGGCCAAGCGCAGCCAACAAACGGACGGCAGGGGCAATGACGCTTTCGGCTCCGGCTGTATCCGAAACAGGAGGGTCTTTATCTGTCGTATTAGATTAAGCCCACACGTGTCGTTTTGGAGCTACCCACATAATACTTGCAAATTTCCATACTGTTGCGTTACAATACCTTTGTGAGGAGGTGTCATTATGGCTTATAAAATCAGCGATGAATGTATTGCTTGTGGGACCTGCGCCGGCGAGTGCCCGGTAGGGGCCATCAAAGAGGGGAAGATTTTCACGATCGATGCGGACGAATGCCTTTCCTGTGGCGCTTGTGAATCGGTTTGCCCGGTCGGCGCGATTTCGGAAGGTTAATCGCACCATTAAATGTCCGTGTCGTCATTTTCAACCTCCGGTTGAAAATGACAAAGCGGACATTTTTTTATTCTCCAGCAAAAGGAGCGGATGTATGGGAGATAAGTCGCATGAGCGCTATATGGATCTGGCAAGGCAGGCCAAGGAAAAGGCCTATGCGCCCTACTCCGGCTTTTGTGTAGGCGCATGCGTTGTGGATGAGAGCGGCAAAACGGCCATAGGCTGCAATGTCGAAAATGCGTCCTATGGCGCCACCATCTGCGCCGAGCGCAATGCCATAGGAACAGCTGTTGCCTCCGGCATGGGACGCATCGTATCCGTTTACATCTCCTCTGACACGCAGGACCCCACATTCCCATGCGGCATCTGCCGCCAGGTTCTGCTTGAATGCAACCCAGCGATGTCCGTGTATGTTTGGGGATCCGACGGACAGCTGCACTGCCATACGCTGCAGGATCTTCTGCCGCACGCTTTTTCCAAAACCAGCTTGAAGGAGCAGTATGGACCAGACAATCCCGCCTAAGTGGCGCATCGATGATCTAGAAAACGACGGCCTGCGCATCATCCAGGATCCGTCTTCTTTCTGCTTTGGCATGGATGCGGTGCTTCTGGCGCATTTTGCGCGTGCAAAAAGCAGTCACCGCGTGCTCGATCTGGGCAGCGGACAGGGCGTGCTGCCTCTTCTGATGTACGCGCTGTATAAGCCTAGATACACCCTCGGCATCGAGATACAGCAAAATCTGGTGCAGATGGCGAAGCAGAGCGTGCATCTAAACGATCTTTCGGACCGCGTTCACATCGAGTGCGGTGATTATCGCAATCCTCTGTTGCTGGCGTCTCTGGGACAATTTCATCTCGTCGTATCCAATCCACCCTATCATCCATTGGGCACGGGCAGCCTTCGGGATTGTGAGAGCGATTGCATTGCTCGCTTTGAAGTGACCTCCACGCTTTACGATGTTGTACATGCGGCGTCCGCAGCGCTGTTTGAAGGCGGCCGGTTTTGCATGGTACATCTGCCCAAACGGCTCCAGGAGATCATGTCGGCCATGGAAAAAAAGAAACTGACGGTCAAGCGCATCCTGATGGTCCATCCGCGCGCGGACAAGGGCGCGTCTCTGGTGCTCATAGAAGGCATCAAGAACGCAAAGCCGGGGATTTGCGTGTCGCCGCCGCTGTTTGTGCACGAGGCGGATGGAAAATACACGCAGATGATGCAGGCAGTCTATAACCAAGGAGCGCTTTTATGAGCGGTACGCTGTATATTGTGGCAACGCCGATCGGCAATCTCGAGGATATCACGCTGCGCGCTATCCGCATCCTTACCGAGGTGGACGGCATCGCCGCGGAGGATACGCGCCATACGCTGAAGCTCTTAAACCATCTTGGTATCAAAAAGCCTCTTTTGAGCCTGCATGAACATAACGAGAACGATCGCATTTCTCTTTTGATGGAAAAGCTGGATAGAGGAGAAAATTGGGCCCTTGTGTCCGATGCTGGCACACCGGGTCTTTGCGATCCGGGCGCTCAATTGATATCATCTCTTCGCCCAAAGGGATATCCGTGCGTCCCCGTATCCGGCTGCAGCGCACTTGCCACTGCATTATCCGTTAGCGGCCTTTTGGATTCCCGCTTTTTTTTCGAGGGGTTCCTGCCTTCCAAGGGAACGCAAAGAAACAAGCGCTTGGAAGCGCTTAAAAGCCTTTCTGAACCCATTTTTCTCTATGAGGCTCCTCATCGGTTAAAGAGCACAGTTGAAGACCTCTTGCGGGCTTTGGGGGATCGCAGGATCACCGTATTCCGTGAGCTTACCAAGCTTCATGAACAGGTGTATGATTCGACCTTATCAGAAGCTCTTGCGAGTGAAGATGCAGCCCGCGGCGAATACGTTCTGCTGCTCCATGAAAAGGCACAGGATGAGGAATTAACGGATGACGCGATAAAGGAGCATCTTGTATCCCTAATACAAAGCGGGATTCCGAAAAAACAGGCGATTCTCAAGACGGTACAAGATTTACATGTAAGGAAAAACCAAGTATACAGCATCTCTTTGGATATTTGATCCGACAGAATTTTTCTATTTATAGTAACGTTTTCATTTCTGTTCCCTTGCATCGCCATCGACGTTTTGGTATGATACAAAACACGTGTGTGGAAAAACCATCGAATCTTTCACAACGTTCGTGTTTAGTTTTATACTCTAATTGTTAATAAAATCGAAATATTTTCACATTATGAAAGAGAATTTTTAATCTTGCGCATATCTGATTGTGGAAAACTCTGTGGATATGTGTATATATGATGTGGACATCCGCGAAAAGCTCGCGGAAAGGGGGAAATTTCGTATGGACAACAGTGAACAGCTCTGGAGCAAAGTATCCATCGCTTTGCAACAGGAGTTGAGCAACGTCGGCTTTGATTCTTGGATCCGTCCTTTGCGCCCTATCTCGCTTAACAACGGAAAGTTGACGCTACTTGCACCCAATACGATGGTTCGCGATACCGTGCAAAACAGGTACATGACGCTCATTCAGCGTGCGCTTGACGAGGCTGGAGATGGAAGTCTCATCGTGCCGACCTTTGTATTGGCCAACGAATGGGATGCAGGGCAAAACAACCGTCCAAAACGCGCAGGCACCCTGAATCCCAACTATACGTTCGATACGTTTGTCGTGGGAAAGAGCAACCAGTTCGCTTGGGCGGCGTCGATGGGCGCTGCAAAATCCCCCGGCATAAAATATAACCCCCTGTTCATCTACGGCGGGACCGGGCTTGGCAAAACGCACCTGATGCATGCTATCGGCCATGAAATCCTGCAGCAACATCCGGATTACAATGTGCTGTACGTTACAAGCGAACAATTTACCAACGAGATGATCAGCACGCTGCAGAACAGGCGAAACGAGCAATTCCGCGACCGCTATCGCAACGTCGATACGCTGTTATTGGACGACGTACAATTCATCGCCAACAAGGAAACAACGGTGGAGGAGTTCTTCCACACCTTTAATACGCTGTATGAGAGCAATAAACAAATCGTGCTGACGTCGGACAAACCCCCAAAAGAGATTCCCTCTTTGGAAGAAAGGCTTCGTTCACGTTTTGAATGGGGTTTGATTGCGGATATTGCGCCGCCCGATTACGAGACGCGCGTCGCGATTCTTCGAAACAAGGCGATCAAGGAAGGCATTGATTTCGAAGAAGGTGTGATAGAATCCATCGCAATGCGCGTGGAGAGCAACATTCGCGAGCTCGAAGGCAGTCTGAACCGCGTCATCGCGTATGCTGCTCTGTTGGGCAAGCCTGTGACGATGGAATTAGCGGAAAATGCGCTCAAGGATTTCTTCAACCAAAAGAAGAAGGTTGTTACGCCTCGCAGCATCATCCAGAGCGTTTGTACTTATTACGATATCAACCCGAACGACATCCTTTCCAAGCGCAGAAGCCGCGATGTGGTTCGTCCGCGCCATATCGCAATGTATCTGATCCGTACGCTTACGGATACACCGCAGCAGAAAATAGCGGAGTTGTTGAACGTAAACGACCATACATCCGTCATCCATGCCTGCCGCCGCATCCGGGAGGAAATCGATACCGATGCTACAACCAAGGAGACGGTGGACGATCTGATCTCACGCATCACCAATTCCGTCTGAATATGTGGATAACTCTTCCGGTAGTACACAAACAATCCCTTAGTATTCACACCGTTATTCCCAAAAATTGTGGATTGTTTTCCATGTGTGGAAAAAAGAGGTTTTGTACACCGTCTAAACGGATGGTTTTTCACCATGAGAGGGTTGAAAAAAGTAGCTAGTGCTCCGCTATGTATGTGTTTTCCACATTTACACCTCCCCTACTACTACGACTACTTATTAACAAAATAATGTATTTCTTCATAGCGTTTCAAAAGGAGTGAATAGGACGATGAAAATAACCTGTGACCAGGAGGATCTTATCAAGAGCGTATTGACGGTGTCCAGAGCCATGCCAAGCCGTTCTCCGATGGAGATACTCGAAGGAATCTATGTGAAGGCTTCCAAGGATTCGGTTCAGCTTCGTTGCACCGATACCATCATGAGCATAGAAGACACATTGCCGGCAATGGTGATGGAACAAGGTGAGATCGTGCTTCCCGGCCGTCTTTTTGCGGAGATCGTTCGCAAGCTTCCACAGGGTATCGTATCTTTGGATGTTTTGGAGACAACGGTTCGCATCTCGTGTGGAGCTTCCAAAATGGTATTGCAGGGAATAGATGCACAGACGTTTCCCGTACTTCCCGTCATTGAAAACTCTAAGCCGCTTCTGATCAAAAAGAACGATCTAAAAAACTTGATCCATCAAACGAATTTCGCAACAGCCGTGGATGAGACGCAGCCTATTCTGATGGGTGAACTGCTGGAAGCGGATGAGAAGGGCATCACGATGGTTGCGCTGGATGGCTACCGCATGGCGATTGCAACCCTTCCGCCGGTAAGTGAAGCCGTATCGATGAGAGCGGTATTGCCTGGCAAGGCGTTGAATGAAATGGAAAAGATCTTCGACGACGGGACAGGGGAAGCGAAGATATCGCTTGGTTCCACACAGGCGGCGGTGGAAATTGGACAGACCACCATCGTAACCCGACTATTGGAGGGGGATTTTATCAATTATAAACAAATCCTTCCCCAGACAAGGCAAACGCGCATAGGCATCAACACGATGATGTTTGCGGATGCGGTGGAAAGAGCATCGCTTTTGGCTCGCGAAGGAAAGAACAACCTCATTAAGCTGGAAATAAACGAACAGGCGATGGTGGTATCAGCCAACGGAGAGCGTGGCAATACGACGGAAGAAGTCGAAGTCACCATGATGGAAGGCAAAGCCCTTACGATCGCATTCAACGCAAAATACCTGTTGGATGTGCTGCGAGTCATCAAAGATGAAGAGATCCTGCTCGATTTCATCTCCGACCGATCCCCGTGCGTTGTCTCTCCGACAAAGGGAAAGGCATACCAGTTCATCGTACTTCCCGTTCGAATTCAAGCCTGATCGATCAAAATAATGAAGAACTCCGTCTTTGCGGGGTTCTTTTATTATGTATATAGCCATTATCTCCTCCTCTTCGATCAAACACCAAAAAAAGGGGAAGACCATAGTTTAGGGAAGGGGAGGAATGGCTTTGAAGAGAAACTATCGCGTTATACGCGGAGCAACCGGTCCCCGTGGGATGCCGGGACAGAGCGCTTACGGGTTATGGCTGCAGGAAGGCAATCAGGGAAATATACATCAATTCTTTTCCTCTATCGGCGGTTCAAGGGATGTCCTGTATCTGCACGACGGCGGACAATACGTAGGCAGCTGCAAGATGGTGCAGATGCAGAACATAGCCGGAAAGTTCAAGCCGGGAAGATATGTCATACAGTTTATGTTGCGTGCAGATCAGGGGGTGTTCGCACTCTATTACGACGCTATTGAAGTATCCCATACAAGATACCAGGCCAATGGCGTGCTGCATGGTTTAGGTGTTATCCACGTTCTTTCAGACACAAATATGGTGTATATCAAAAATATATCGCCCACTTTGGCATATCTTGATGGGGAAGATGGCTGTGTGGACGCATTTTTATGGGCCAGACCAATCGATTGACGAACAGGGGACTTGGTGTTATCGTTAAATGTGAAAATAAAAACGGACGGGGGAACATGCTTGTACGACTGCATCATCATAGGCGCCGGCGTTGTAGGATGTGCTGTGGCACGTGAGATGACACGCTATACGCCCAATGTGTGCGTTTTAGAAAAAGCAAGCGATGTATGCGAAGGTACCACCAAAGCCAATAGCGCCATCGTCCACGCCGGATATGATGCCAAACCCGGCAGCAAAAAAGCATATTACAATATAATAGGAAACCGGCTTTTTGATTCTTTGGCGGAAGATCTTGAAATTCCGTTTACAAGAAACGGGTCATTGGTCCTTTGCTTTGATGAAGAGGATAGGCCGCAGCTATTGGAATTGATGAACAGGGGGCAGCAGAACGGCGTTCCCTGTTTGCGTATTGTGGAAAAAGAAGAATTACATAAAATTGAGCCCTATGTGACTCCTGATGCGGTATGCGCTCTGTTGGCACCAACAGGCGGTATCGTCTGCCCATTCACGCTATGTATCGCAATGGCGGAAAACGCCGCGACAAACGGAGCTTCGTTCTTGTTTGACAAAGAGGTTACCCGCATCAAAAAGACCAAAAATGGTTTTGCGGTCTATGCGGGCGAAGAGTGTTACGAGAGTAAAATTGTCGTCAATGCCGCCGGTGTCTATGCGGATGATGTCTCGCTAGCTGTGGGCGGTATGCAATTTGGCATCACGCCGCGCAGGGGAGAATACTGCGTGATGGACAAAACGGTGGGTAACATCGTTTCCAGCACGATTTTCCAATTGCCAGGCCCATTGGGCAAGGGCGTTCTGGTGACGCCAACGATCCATGGGAACCTTCTTGTCGGACCCAATGCAGAGGACATAGAGGAAAAGGAAGACACCGCTACAACCCTATCAGGGCTGTCCGACATCCTCGAAACGGCGGCGCATAGCGTGGACAAGCTGCCATCTATGATCATTGCATCCTATGCGGGACTTCGCGCGCACCCAAAAAGCGATGATTTCTATGTCGGCGAAGATGAGGCGGTAGAAGGGTTGTTCCATGCTGCAGGCATCGAGAGTCCCGGTCTGACTGCGGCGCCCGCCATAGGCTCGCTACTTGGCGAAGCTATTGCAAAAAAACTTTGTCTTCCACTAAGGGAGGACTTTGAAAACAAACGGAAAGCCATCATAAAATTCTCGGAGATGGATGAAGAGCAGCGACAAATGGCCATAGAAAAAAACCCGGCGTATGGGAATATCATATGCCGATGTGAAACGGTGACGGAAGCGGAAGTCATCGATGCCATCCATCGCGTGCCCGGAGCAAGAACGCTAGACGGCGTCAAACGTCGGACACGCTGCGGGACCGGCAGATGCCAGTCAGGTTTTTGCCTGCCAAAGGTAAGCCATATCCTGTCCAGGGAATTGGATGTTCCGATGCAGAGCATCACAAAACGGGGCGGAAACAGTGCCATTTTGACCGGTATCATCAAGGAGGAGCCATGCGGATGATAACGACGGACGTGGCCATCATCGGCGGAGGACCGGCAGGCCTTGCAGCGGCGATATCCGCAAAAGATGCCGGTGCGCAAAGCGTATTGATCCTCGAACGCGATGTGCGGCTTGGCGGCATCTTGAACCAATGCATCCATGCAGGGTTCGGGCTTCATGCGTTTTCTGAGGAGCTAACGGGTCCCGAATATGCCGAGCGGTTCATACAGCAGGTTCAAAAAAAGGATATCGGCGTTTATCTTCAAACGATGGTGCTGGACGTGACAGAGGATTTGACCATCGCTGCAGTCAGCCGCACAGAAGGTTTATTGCATATCAAGGCGAAGTCCATCGTATTGGCAATGGGGTGCCGGGAGAGGCCGAGGGGCGCATTGAACATCCCGGGCACGCGGCCTTCGGGGATCTATACCGCGGGCACGGCGCAGCGGTTGATCAACATGGAAGGGAAGATGGTGGGCCGCCAGGCGGTCATACTCGGGTCCGGCGACATCGGGCTCATCATGGCAAGGCGCTTAACCTATGAGGGCGCAAAAGTGCTGGCGGTTTGCGAGGTGTTGCCGTATTCCTCGGGCTTATCCAGAAACGTCGTACAGTGCCTGGATGATCTGAACATTCCGCTACTTTTGTCCCATACCGCAGTGATGATACATGGTAAGGAACGCGTGGAAGGCGTCACCATAGCGCAGGTGGATAAAAACCGACAGCCGATAGACGGAACAGAAAGGCTTTTTGCCTGCGATACACTGCTTCTGTCCGTCGGCTTGATACCGGAAAACGAGCTGAGTAAAAAGGCGGGCATCACGTTGGCGCAAGCCACCAACGGTCCCGTTGTGGATAACGATTTGATGACAGACGTCCCCGGCATCTTCGCCTGCGGCAACGTTCTGCATGTACACGATTTGGTGGACTATGTGAGTGAGGAAGCAACGATCGCCGGGAAGAACGCAGCGTGGTTTGCTCAAAGTGAACACCAACTGCTATCGGAGATTGAAGTGACCTGCGGGGAAAACGTGCGGTATACGGTACCGCAGCACGTTCGCGCAGGCACGGTGACGCTTCGGTTCCGCGTGACGCGCCCGGTTTTGCGGCCTGTGGTTGTCGTCACGCAGGGGAAGGATGAACTGTACCGACAGCGCAAGCTCATCTGTACCCCGGGTGAGATGGAAACGGTACGCTGCGATGTAAAATCCGGCGGTTCGATCATGGTGGAAGTGAGGGATGCAACATGAAAAGGGAGCTTCTTTGCATACAATGTCCGCTTGGCTGCCGTATCACGGCGACGATCGAAGAGGATACAAAGATCACGGTCTGTGGAAATACCTGCAAAAATGGGGAAGCGTACGCAATCAGCGAATGCACCGATCCGAAAAGAACACTTACGACCATTCTGTGCGTGGAAGACGGCGATATACCGATTGCCGTTCGCTCAGAGCGGCCTATTTCAAAGGATAAGGTGTTTGACTGCCTTTGCTATTTGAGAACGTATAAGGCGCCACGGGGGGCGAAAATCGGAGACGTCATCGTCAAGAATATATTGGGTACGGGTTCGGACATCATCGCCACGCGCGACGACTGGAACAATTAAAAGATCCGAAAAAGCAATAGGAGAAAAGATGTAAAAACACCCCTCCATAACAGTGGAGAGGTGTTTTTGTAAGGGGAAAACGAATTCTCTCAGGATTGCGTTTACTTCGTTGGCGCCACGTAGGCCTGGAAGAGCAATCCGCCTTTGCCGATGATGCCGATCGCGCCTAAGACCAAACCCGCGGCAGTGAGCATAAGGGCTGCCTTGGACATGCTATTCCCTTTCTGGATAAACCAGTAGGTGAACAGAATAACGCCCAACGGGAGTATGCCAGGTGCGACCTTGTCAAGGATACCGGCCTGAACCATCATCGGGGTTCCGGTCGTCGGAATGTAGATCGGGGTGACTACATTGACAAACGATGCAGCCAATCCGCCCATCATGAACAAGCCGAGCACTGCGGCAACGGAAATGGCCTGGTTGATCCTATTGCCTGCGAGTATGGTATGCGCTGCGCGCGTACCAAGCTTGAAACCCGTGTAGCTGAATATATGGCCTTCAATGAAGGTGAAGAGGAACAGCAAGAAGCATGCCATGAAGCCGCCTAACGGACTTCCGGCCGCAGCCAACGGCATGAACAGGATGAGAAGGAGCGGCATCACCGTCGACCAGTCGATCGTGTCGCCGATGCCGGCAAATGGCCCCATCAAACCGGCTTTGATACCCGTGATCGCATCGACGTCAATCGAGGCGCCCATCGCGCGCTGCTCTTCCATGGCCAACGTGATGCCGTGGATGACAGAGCCCCAGATACCCTCCGTGTTAAAGAACATTAGGTGTCGTTGCAGCGCAGCTTTGTACTCTTCGGGGTCATTGCCGTACAGTTTCTTGAGTGCCGGAATGAACGCGCAGCAGTACGCAATAGATTGCAGGCGAGCGAAACTGTTGCTCTGTTCGCAGAACCACCACCAGCGCCGGAACATCCTGTAGCAATCCGCTTTTGTCAGCAGCCTTTTGGATTCATCAAGCGCATTTTCGGCGATCACGTTTTGAGTAGCAGCATTCTCATCCTGCTTGTTGTTTGCGTCTTGGATGAGGTAGTAAACAAACGCGAAGAAACCGCCGATCATGGCGAGGAACAGGCCGCCGATCTTGGTGTACTGCACCAGGAAAAAGCCGCCAAGGAAGAATGGGAAGAAAGATGCACGCCCGATAACGCGGACAGTCATTGCGATACCAAGTGCAGGCAGTACGCCGCCGACGGCGGAAAGCATGTTGGTGCACCATACAGGTAGGTTAGCCATCAATTTGCCTATCGCTTCGGCGCCCAAGTAGATAGAGAGAGTCATAGGCAGGAAGTACAGAACAAGTTTGGCAATAGCACAGAACCATCCGCCGTAGAAGATAATGGCACGATCGTTGCCTTCGAGCGCTGCTTTATCGGCCATGCTGGCCGGATAGGCAAAGAAAATGCGGCGAATCGTATGGACCTGGGCAAAAAGCAGGGAAATGGGAACCGCAATGGTCAGGGCCTGTTGTATCGGAAGCCCACCGACCATGGTGATCGCGCAACCGCCGATGGTTCCGGCTGTCTGATCCCAGACGACGGTGCCGCCGCCGCCGGTAAACGCCAGGAACATCGGTTGAATGACAGCGCCAATTTTACATCCGGCCGCCATGTCACCCAGGATGATGCCGGCAATGATGCCTGTAAAAAGCGGGGTTCCAAGCCACAGGCCGTAACCTGCGGAGATCTGTGCAGCCCAATAAAAAACTCCCAATAATACTGCTTGCACTACGCTTATATGCATATACCTGACCTCCATTCAGTATGTTGATCAAAACAAAAGAACCATAAATCAAATAGGTAATAGCAGGTGCTGCCAGATGCTTCCCTCCTTGGCCGCGACAGCGACGGTGATATGTATTGAACTTTCGTTTTTTTATAGCGAAGCCGATTGCATGGATGCTTTAAGAACATACTGTTGAAACGCGGTCGTCTTTAAAAGGAACCTATTATGGCAATTTCACATATAGACTATCAAGTAGCTGTAAAGTCAATCCGGAGGGAAAATGAAAAGAGAATCGTGTTATAATACAAAAAGCATTTTACACAACTAAACAACAGATAAATTGAAGAGCAATGTAACTTATGTTATAGAGAATATTATATCTTTTTGTGTCGAATGTGCTCAAGTTTTGAAAAGGTCAATGGGTGCCGTTTCGGCAAATGCTATTTTTAGCATAAAACTCTGTAGCAACTTGAGGGTTAATGAAAATACTAAAAGTTAAAAATTCAAAACTATGATAATTATTTAAATAGATCTAAAATTGATTATTATAAACAGATATATATATTTAGGAGATGTGTATATGGAACGGTGATCCAAGCTGTCTATTCATTTTAAATTCGGATGGCATATCAGCATGCATCAGTCTTCGCTGATGGGGATCCAAATCTCAAAATACTTGATATAACAATTCGTTTCCCGGGCGTTTGCGATCCACATGCCAAACGCATCTCCAACGATGGTATAGTTATGTTTTGAGATATGGTTCACTGCATTGCGCATCATATTTGTTGAAGCCGCTTCATTCACGTCCAGGCTCACAATGGTATGCAAGCAAAGCGTTGAACGGATGATTCGTGTGTCTTCAACGCATACGCCCAGCTGTAACGCTTCCTGCAATGGAATGCAAAGTCCCCGCTTGAGATTGCAAGTATCAAGCGACAGCATATCCTTGGAACATAAAAATGAATACCTGGAGATCGGAAACAGATCCACCCATTGTTTGGCTTCATTGATGAATTCCTGGGTGTTCGGCATCTCATCGCTTTCATTGCTGAAATTTAAATACAGCATTTCAGGGCTCATCTCGATGCGATAGCTTCCATTTAGAGACTGTATTCTCTGTACCTGTCGGCGGTAATCCTCCACCTTTGAAAGCACTTTTTCCATCTGTTGGATTTCAAGCTTCAGCTGCCGTTCCCGTTCTTTTACGTTGGATAGCCATTCATCCAGCGGAACGCCCTGTTTTGACATTAAACCGTGATAGCTGAAAATCCCCTGGGAATTCTGCTCATTGACTTCAGGAAGGGAAAATCCCATGGATTTTAAGTATCTGGCTTTCAACAGATGCGTAACGATGGGACGTTCATATTGGCGATACCCGTTCACGTCCCCAACAAAAGAATCGATGATTTTCTTTCTTTCATAGAATCGCAGCGCCTCTGGGCTCATGCCTACCATTTTGGCAACGGTACCGATCGGTAAAGTCTTTTTCAAAATGATCCCCCTCCAGTAAATTCATTCCATCAATGAAGAAAATCCTTCGGTGGCAAGACAAATTTGACTATGATTTAGAATACATCGGGACAATATGCTTCTTATTGCGCGGGAATGTTGGATTCAAACGCCGGTACGGTGGCGTTTGCCTCAAAAAAGCTCTGAACGATGCTTTTTGCCTTTTGCCCCATCATCCACTGGCAAAACGCTTGCGCCGCATTGGGCTTTGTATTGATCTTCTTGGCGAGGATGGTGTATTGATCCATCATTCCCGGGATGCCCGAGAGCAGTACCTTGAGGTTTGTATATTGCGCCCCGAATTTTGCCCAGTTCTGTCGCGTCGTAAGGGCATAGGCACTCTGATCGCTGGCGGCCTTGATCATCTGCTGCCCGTCGTCCGCCGCGATGATGCGTTGGGAGCCTGTGGCTGCCGTGTCCACCTTGAGCCACATCGTAACGTCCTGCATGCCAAGCGCTGTCACGAGCGAAGGATGCACAAATTTACCTCCCGTGATGGACAGATGTTTTAAAACATCCGTAACGGCATAGTGACCCAGGTTGTGCACGCTGGCCGGGTCGTTCTTGGGTCCTATCAAATAGAGCGTGTTGTAAAAGACATCTCCGCCGATCCATTCACCGCTTGTAAGCTTGGTATAGGCGCTCTGCGTCATGACCAGCGCCGCTTCAAAATCTCCCTTTTTCACCGCTTTTTCCACGTCGGTGTTGCTCTTGGCGTCAAGCTGTATGGTATAGCCGGTCTCGTCATGAAACGCCTGCATCAGTTGTTTTAACAACGCGGAATCCGCAAAATCGGTGCTGACCAATAACTTGGCAGTCTTGCTGGCGCATCCGGTAAACAAAAACAGGCAACATAACATCGATAGGATCAAACACAGGATTCTTTTCATCATAACCTCCTGTAAGCCATGCATCCGTTGGCATGAGTATAACACAAAAGTCAGAAATCACACAAAGAGCGTTGTAAGCCCCGGACGTTATGGTATACTAATCGGGAAATATGCAAAGAAGGATTGGGAGTCAATGGACGAGAAAAGACAATTTGCGCTTGATATGCATAAACAATGGCAGGGTAAAATCGAGATCGCTTCCCGCGTGCCGCTTAATAACAAAGCCGATCTTGCAGTAGCCTATACGCCCGGCGTGGCTGAACCTTGCCTTGTCATCAAAGAAGACGTTAACGCCAGCTATACCTATACCCGCAGAGGCAACCTTGTCGCCGTTATCACCGACGGTACGGCAGTGCTTGGGTTGGGCGATATCGGCCCCGAAGCCGGCATGCCGGTAATGGAGGGAAAATGCGTGCTGTTCAAGGCGTTGGGCGGCGTGGATGCTTTCCCGCTCTGCATCCGTTCCAAGAATGTCGATGAGATCGTTCGCACTATTACGCTGCTCGCTGGCAGCTTTGGCGGCATCAACCTCGAGGACATCGCCGCTCCCCGCTGCTTTGAAATCGAGCGTCAGCTCAAGGCGACGCTGGACATCCCCGTGTTCCATGACGACCAGCACGGCACCGCCGTGGTGGCGCTGGCGGGGCTGCTAAATGCCCTTAAGGTGGTAGGCAAGAAACTGGAGGACGTCAAGGTGGTGTTCTCCGGAGCCGGTGCAGCGGGAGTGGCCACGGCGAAGCTGTTGGTCGCAGCCGGCATGAAGAATTTCATTATGACAGATAGCAAAGGCACGGCGTATAAAGGCCGCGAAAATATGAGCGGCGATCTTGCTGCGCTGTGCGAGATCTCCAACCAGGAAATGATAAAGGGTACGCTTAAGGATGCGATCAAGGGAGCAGATGTGTTCATCGGCGTATCTGCACCCAACCTCGTCACGCAGGATATGGTGCGCAGCATGAACAGCAACGCCATTCTTCTGCCGATGGCAAACCCCGTGCCGGAGATCATGCCGGATCTGGCGTTGGCGGCAGGCGCTGCCGTCGTGGGTTCCGGACGAAGCGATTTCCCCAATCAGATCAACAACGTGCTGGCATTCCCGGGCATTTTCCGCGGCGCACTGGATGTCCGAGCAAAGGACATCACCGAGGAGATGAAGGTGGCGGCGGCGCATGCAATCGCATCGCTTGTGGACGAAGCGTCTTTGAGCCCGTCCTATATTATTCCCGATGCGTTGGATCCGAGGGTGGCGCCCGCTGTGGCCAAAGCGGTGGCAGAAGCTGCAAAACAGAGCGGCGTTGCCCGTATATAGAGGTAACTTTTATGGATGTAGAACTCGGGTACGGCAAACAAACGTTTACGGTTGATATTCCCGACCACAACCTGATGGCGGTGCTTTTGCCAAACGAATTGGAACACACCGCCGATGAGCAGCAGGTGGTCAAGCAAGCGCTTGAGAGCCCAATCGGTTCCGCCCCTTTGCACCAAAAGGTGAAAAAGGGACAGACGGTGGCGGTCGTAACCTCCGACATCACCCGCCCGATGCCAAGCTATAAGGTGCTGCCGAAGGTGTTGGACGAATTGTACCGCGGCGGTGTCAACAAAGAGGATATCATCGTGGTGTTGGCGCTGGGCAGCCACAGAGCGCATACCGAGCAGGAAAAGCGCATGCTCGTGGGCGATGCCGTCTATGAGAGCGTGAAAGTCATCGATTCCAACATGAACGAGTGCGTCACGCTTGGTACGACAGCAGACGGCACCCCGGTGGATATGTTCAAGCCTGTGGCGCAAGCCGATGTGCGGGTACTCCTTGGTAACATCGAATACCATTATTTCGTGGGTTATTCCGGCGGTGCAAAAGCTTTGATGCCCGGCGTGTCCAGCCGCAGGGCCATCCAGCACAACCACCGCAACATGGTGGTCGACAACGCCTGCGCGGGAAAGATCGACGGCAACCCGGTCCGCATGGACATCGAATCGGTGCTGGATTTCATCTCTGCTGATTTTATCGTCAACGTCGTGTTGGATGAGCACAAGAAGATCGTGCATTGTGTCGCTGGTGACGTCATTTTGGCCCACCGCGAAGGATGCAAGTTCCTCGATTCGCTCTATGCGATACCGATCAAGGAACCTGCGGATATCGTTATCGTTTCACAGGGCGGTTACCCAAAGGACCTCAACGTCTATCAGTCGCAGAAGGCGCTGGACAATGCGCGGCATGCCGTGAAAAAAGGCGGTGTCATCCTCTGGGTTGGGCGCTGTCAGGAAGGGTACGGCGAAGGCGTGTTTGAAGCCTGGCTGAACCAGTACCACGACCCCGACACCTGCGTTTTAGAGATACAGAAGCATTTCGAGCTTGGCGGTCACAAAGCCGCGGCGATTGCCATGACCGCACAGAAAGCCCGATTGGTGCTCATCAGCGACCTGTCGGAGGAGATGACGAACCGGGCGTATTGCGAAAAGGGCGAAGGCATCCAGCAGGCGCTGGATACACTGTTGGCTAAGAACCCCGACGCTACCGTCATCGTTATGCCATACGGAGGCAGCACGTTGCCTAAATGCGGGGTGTAATACCTTTAGGGGCGTCGCCCCTAGAACCCCATTTCTTTTCTTAAAGAAAAGGAACAAAAGATAAAACGATGCCATTAAATTTATGGCATCGTTTATTATTATACCCTTGATCACACCAGAACGGCGCTGTTTTAAATCTTGCGTATCGTTGCGTAGACGGAAAACACATCTCCTCCCATTCGCGAGAACAAATCCTGCTCCGGTCCTTCGTAAGTCAAATCGGTAGGACCTCCGCACATATACGTGACACCACCAACCATGACCTCGCGGTATCCATCCATAAATGCCCTCTCGCCCGCGTTTTCCTCCGTCTTCTTCTTGATGCTGAACAGGAACCTATCATAGAAATCTTCCACCGGAATGGATGGTTTAAAATAGAATGTTTTAATCCCATACATCGCCGTTTGTAACGTTTCCCATTCTTCTGCAATTTCGGTTCATTTCTGCGCATTCGTTCTTTCTCCCCTTAAGACGCAGTTTTTCATTGCCATAACCTATAATTCATAAATCAAGCGAATGATGACGTGATTATTTTGCCTTTACGGTGCCCTGTGACACAATGAACCGCTGACCGTTCTTTAGGATTTCTGGCGGTTTTGTGGCCGTGGTGATTAACACCTGACCCTTGATGTGCGACACCAGCGCCTGTTGGCGCTTCTCGTCCAATTCGGAAAATACATCGTCGAGCATCAAAACAGGCGTCTGACCGGTCTCCTTTGCCATCTGCTCCACGCTTGCAAGCTTCATAGAAAGCGCCACCGTGCGCTGCTGGCCCTGCGAGGCGAACGCGCGCGCGTCGGCGCCGTTGACGGACAACTGCAGGTCGTCGCGGTGTGGACCAACGGACGTGCGGAGCCGCCGGAAATCGTCGCTTCGTGCTTGCGCATACAACAAGACGAGCTGCTCCATGACGGTACCTTCCGAATTGACCTGTGTTTTATAGCAGAGATCGAGCTTCTCTTTGGGCGCAATGGACTCATGTACGGTCGCGGTCAACGGTGTAAGGGAGCTTATGAAGCTTTGGCGGTGTTCGATGATCTGTGCGCCAAAGGTGGATAGCATCTGATCATAGGTATCCAATAAGGCAATATCCGGCTTTTGCTGTTTTAACAGCGCGTTACGCTGCAGCACCAGCGAATTGTAACGGGAGAGCACCAAAAAGTATTGCGGGCGAAGCTGGCACAGCGACGCGTCCAAAAATTTGCGTCGTATGCTTGGCCCGCCTTTGACCAATAAAAGGTCTTCGGGGGAGAACAGGATGCACTGCACGTGTCCCATCAATTCGGACATGCGCCGTATCGACACACCGGATATCGAGATCCGCTTCTTCTCGCTTTGGGACAACAGCACTTCCACATGGCGCGGGCCGTCGCTTCGAACGACGTTTACGCCCGCATAGGCAGTTTGCTGTCCCTGGCGGATCATTTCCACGTCCCGCGATGTTCGGTGGCTCTTGCCAAGGCAGCAGAGGTATATCGCTTCCAATAGATTGGTCTTGCCCTGCGCGTTTTCTCCGCACAGCACGTTGAGGTCGGGACAGAGAGAAAGGTGCAGCGAGGCATAATTCCGAAAGTCGCGAAGCGCAACGGAATCGATATGCATAGCCCGCACCTCCTGTGTCTGAACGTTTGTTTCCATCATATCAAAAAAAGCATTGTCCTGCACATAAAACAAGGGATAAAAGCGCATCCTGTGGTATTTGGGGCTGTTAAAAGCGCCAGAAATGGTATATAATAATGAAAGAGCAGAGATTGAAAATCAGGAGAGAATGGATGTTATTGCACCTGGGACAAGACGTCAGCGTCTTTGCCAAAGACGTCGTGATGATCATGGATGCGCAGCGTGTCAACGAGATGTCAAAGTCGCGTGAATACATCGAAAAAGCCCGTGAAAGCGGGAATTATTTTCATCTATGCGAGGGAGATCCCAAGAGCTATGTGCTCGTTCAGCGCGGCTCGGGGGCTCCTGTTTTGTACACGTCAGCCATTTCAACGGCCACGCTCTTAAAACGCTGCCAGAGGCCGTCAACGCAATTTTAGAGAGGACACTATGGAAGAGCTTGATTTGGAAAGGGATACCCTGTCTGTGATCGAGGAGATCGACAGCCACGTGGAAGGAACCTACGGCGCCGACCAGATACAGGTGCTCGAAGGGCTGGAAGCGGTACGCGTGCGCCCGGGCATGTACATCGGCTCCACAGACGCAAGGGGATTGCACCATCTGGTGCAGGAGATCGTAGACAATAGCATCGACGAGGCGATGGCCGGGTTCTGTACGCATATCGAAGTGGAAATCTTCGAGGACGGTTCGGTATCCGTTACCGACAACGGGCGCGGCATACCGGTTGGAATGCAAAGTAAGGCGCAAAAGAGCGCGCTCGAGGTGGCGCTTACCATGCTGCATGCCGGCGGCAAGTTCGGCGGCGGAGGGTATAAGGTGTCGGGCGGTTTGCACGGCGTTGGCGTCAGCGTGGTGAACGCGCTTTCAGAATGGCTCAGAGCGGATATCTACCGCGAGGGCTATCATTACTCTCAGGAATACCACTGCGGAGATCCTACTACGCCGGTGCAGCGACTGGAGGCAACGGAACGCTGCGGTACGGTCATTCGCTTTTTACCGGACAAAGACGTGTTCGACGAGGGCGTAGAGTTTGAATATGAACTGTTGAAAAACCGGTTCCGCGAGCTGGCCTATCTCAACCGTGGTATTACCATCTCGATCAAGGACTACCGGGACGGCAAGGAGGACGTGTTCCACTTTGACGGCGGCATCGTCAGTTTCGTGACCTATTTAAACCGGAACAAGCAGCCGCTGCATCCCGAACCTGTCTACATTGCGGCCTGCAAGGGCGACAGCTCCGTGGAGATCGCCATCCAATACAACGACGGCTATACCGAAAACGTCTATACCTTTGCCAACAACATCGCCACCGTGGAGGGCGGCGTGCATCTGACCGGCTTTAAAAACGGCATCACGCGCGCGATCAACGATTACGCGCGTAAATTTAACTTCATCAAGCAGGCCGACCCCAATTTAAGCGGCGAGGATGTGCGCGAAGGCATCACGGCGGTCATCAGCGTAAAGCTCACCGACCCGCAATTCGAAGGGCAGACCAAGACAAAACTGGGCAATGCCGAGATCCGTTCCGTGGTGGAAGGCGCGATCTATGACGGCATTACGGTATATTTTGAAGAGAACCCGGCGCTTGGCCGCACGGTTGTGGGCAAATGCCTGCTGGCGCGGCGTGCTCGCGAGGCCGCAAGGCGCGCGAGGGAAGAGACCATCCGAAAGGGCGCTCTGGATTCCGCGTCGCTTCCGGGCAAGCTTGCCGACTGCAGTGAGCGCGACCCGAAAAAGTGCGAGATCTATATCGTCGAGGGCGACAGCGCCGGCGGCAGCGCCAAGCAGGGGCGCGACCGGACTTTCCAGGCCATTTTGCCGCTTCGCGGTAAGATATTGAACGTCGAAAAGACGCGGCTGGACAAGATGCTCGCAAACAACGAGATCAAGGCGATGGTCACCGCTTTCGGCGCGGGCATCGGCCCCGAATTCGACCCTGAAAAGCTCCGCTATGACCGCATCATCTGCATGACGGACGCCGATGTGGACGGAAGCCATATCCGCACGCTGTTGCTGACGTTCTTTTTCCGCTACATGCGTCCGCTGATCGAAGAAGGGCATGTGTTCATCGCGCAGCCTCCGCTATACAAACTCACGCGTGGCAAAAAGGAAGCCTACTACTATTCCGATGAGGAATTGGATAAAGCGCTCACGGAACAGGGACGCCAGAACGTCGAGATCCAGCGCTATAAAGGCTTGGGCGAAATGAACGCTGAGCAGCTTTGGGATACCACGATGGACCCGGCGACACGAACGCTGCTTAAGGTTTCGCTCGAGGATGCGATGACGGCGGACGAGATATTCAATACGCTGATGGGCGATCAGGTGGAACCGCGCAAGGAGTTCATCGAGCAGAACGCAAAGCTTGTTGCCAATCTGGATATTTAACATCGGAGGAAACCATTGTGGATAAAAGCAACGTTAAACTGCAGGCACTGGCAGCCGGCTTGTTCTCAACGGATATGTCAGGCAGCCCCCTCTTTCTCATTTTGGCCATCCTGTGCATCGGCTACGGCATATGGAAGTTTTTACAGGACCGCAAGAAGCCCAAAGCTCAACGGGATCAGGAACAAAAGCGCCTGAGCCAGAAATTCATCGACAATCTCAACCGCAACGAGAGCATCCTTCACTCGGATAGTCCATCCGACGAACCGATATCCGGATCCGCCGGAGCGCAAAAATCCAAGAAGAAAAAGTAACGGCCGAAAGGTCAAGCGCCACGCGCACAAACGCAAGGCGCTTTCTATCGATGAGGTGAAAAAGTGGAAGAATTGAATATCGGCCGTGTACTGCCCATAGATATCGAGCATGAGATGAAGACCAGCTTCATCTCGTATGCGATGGCCGTCATTATCAACCGCGCGCTGCCGGACGTGCGCGACGGATTGAAGCCGGTACACAGGCGCATCCTCTACAGCATGCACGAGATGGGTCTTACATCGGAAAAGCCGTTTCGTAAATCCGCTACGGTGGTTGGCGACGTGCTGGGCAAATACCACCCGCACGGCGACTCCGCGGTATACGACGCGATGGTACGCCTTGCACAGAACTTTTCCACGCGATACCCCCTGATACAGGGACACGGTAACTTCGGTAGCGTGGACGGCGACGGTGCAGCCGCAATGCGTTACACCGAAGCGAAGATGAGCCGCATCTGCGTGGAGATGCTGCGCGACATCGACAAGGATACCGTGGACATGATGCCCAACTTCGACGAGAGGCTCATGCAGCCCACCGTGTTGCCTGCGCGCATCCCCAACCTTTTGATCAACGGCAGTGGCGGCATTGCTGTTGGAATGGCTACCAACATACCGCCGCACAACATGGGCGAGGTATGCGATGCCTGCATCGCGTTGATTGATAACCCAGACATAGGCTATGAAACGCTGATGCAGCATATCAAGGGGCCGGATTTCCCGACGGGCGGGCTGATCATGGGCGTTTCCGGTATCAGACAGGCGTATGCCACAGGCCGCGGCCGGATCGTTGTGCGCGCGAAAGCGGAGATTGAAGCGTTCGGTAAGAACCGCCAGAGGATCATCGTTACAGAGATCCCCTATCAGGTCAACAAGGCGCGACTGGTGGAGAAAATCGCCGAGATGGTGCACGAAAAGCGCATCGAGGGCATTTCCGATCTGCGCGACGAGTCCGACCGCAGCGGTATGCGCATCGTGATCGAGTTGAAGCGGGACGTCAACGCCAACGTGGTGCTCAACAACCTCTACAAGCATACGCAGATGCAGGATGCCTTCGGCGTGATCATGATAGCGCTGGTGGACGGGCAGCCCCGCGTCCTGTCCTTAAAGCAGGTACTCACGCACTATGTCGAACATCGCAAGGATGTGGTGGTGCGCCGCACGAGATTCGATCTGGAGCGTGCGCAGGCACGAGCACACATTCTCGAAGGGCTGCTAAAGGCGCTGGATCATATCGACGAAGTGATCCACATCATACGGTCCTCGCAGGACGACGCCGAAGCCAAGACACGGTTGATGGAGGCGTTCGCTTTCTCCGAAAAACAGGCACAGGCCATTTTGGACATGCGTTTGCGCAGGTTGACCGGATTGGAAGCCACCAGGCTGCAGGAGGAACTCGATACACTTCGCGAGCAGATTTCCTATTATCTGCGCGTCCTGTCCGAGCCGCAGCTGGTACTGGATATCATCAAGGATGAATTAACGCAGGTGCGCAACGAATATTCCGACGCGCGCAGAAGCGAAATCATGCCGGTCGAAGGCGAAGTGGACACGGAGGATCTGATCGATCCGGAGGATATGTGCGTCACGCTGACGCATTTCGGCTACATCAAGCGGCTGCCCGCAGATACCTACCGCATACAGCGCCGCGGCGGAAGAGGGGTTTCGGGGCTGACGACGCGCGAAGAGGATTTCGTGGAAAACCTGTTCTTCGCCAACACGCACGCTTCCATCCTGTTCTTTACGAACAAGGGACGCGTATTCCGCCTCAAGTGTTATGAAATCCCCATGGCGGGGCGGCAAGCGCGCGGCATGGCAATCGTCAATCTGCTGCGCTTGCACGGGGATGAGAAGGTAACGGCCGTATTCCCGATGGAAGGCGGAAGTTCCGGCAAGTATCTGGTCATGGCAACGCGGCAGGGGCAGATCAAAAAGACGTCGGTATCGGAATTCGAAAACATCCGCCAGAACGGGCTGATCGCGATCGGAATCGGCGAAGAGGATGAGCTATGTTCTGTGTTCCTCACCGATGGCGACGACCAGATCATCGTTGGGACACAGCAGGGCATGAGCATCCGGTTCTCGGAAACGGATATCCGCCCGATGGGCAGGGCAGCCTATGGCGTGCGTGCGATCCTGCTGTCAGAGGACGACCGCGTGATGGATGTGCAGAAAGCCGACAAGCCGTACGTTTTGACCATCAGCGAAAACGGATATGGCAAGCGCACGGAGCTTCTCGAATACCCTGTACAGACACGCGGTGGCAAGGGCGTTAAGACCATGCAGCTGACGGAAAAAACCGGATCTATGGTCGGCTTCAAATCGGTGGAAGGCAACGAGGACGCTGTGCTGATCGATCAGGATGGTACGGTCATACGGCTCACGCTTGGCGAAATTTCCACCATCGGACGCCTGACACAGGGCGTGCGCGTGATGCGGCTGTCCGAAGGAAGCCGCGTCGCCTCGGTGGAAATCGTACCAGCCTCGGAATCGGAGGAAGGCGAAGCCATAGAGGAAGAAGAAATCGAAACGCCGTAACGGCTCTATTCGAACAAGCTTATCGAGGAGGATTGCTATGAAGGTTGGAATTCAGATCATCGGCTATGTCACAACGCTGACGAACGGGGACACGTTTGCCGAGGTGGAAATGCCGGGCGACAGCGCGCTGATGGGAGATATCCTGGTGGAACTGGGCAAGCGCTATGACGAGAAATTCAATACGCTGGTCATCGACGCCAAGGACCGCATCATCCATCAGGTTGCGATGATGGACGGAAGGATCATCGCCTACGATACCCCGGTACCGGACGGCGCCACCACCCAGCTTACCGTCATGATGGACGGCGGAGATTGCTAAATCAACAAGAAAAAGGGAGGTAAGGCATTTGCCTTCCTCCCTTTTTTATCCCTTTCGTACAGCATATTATGAGACTAGGTCCACCTTGCCGGTGTGCGGGTCCATAACAAGGCCGTATACAGCGACATCCTTGGGTATCAGCGGGTGCTGGCGGATTTTCGATACCGAGTCCTTGACGGATTCTTCCACGCTTGCAAAGCCGCTTAGCCAGGAATCGAATTCTCTCCTGCAGTACTTGACAAGGTCAATAGTTTCCTGCGAGATATCGCGCGCAAGCATCTTCTGTTGCATTTTTTCGCTGTTCAGCGTCAGCATACCGCAGTCGCTGTGCCCGATGACGAGAATTTCATCGACGCCAAGGTCGTACACCGCGACGAGAAGGCTACGCATTACGCTTCCAAACGGCGTGGATATCACGGCGCCCGCATTTTTGATCAGCTTTACGTCGCCGTTCTTCAATCCAAGCGCTGCGGGCAATAGTTCCACCAGGCGTGTGTCCATGCAGGACAGGATGGCTATTTTTTTGTTCGGATATTTGTCGGAAACATACGGTTCGTATTTGTTGTTTTCCACGAAATCCTTGTTGTAAGCGAGCAGTTGTTCGATCATTTGTGTTTTCCTTTCTGTAAAATATGTGTTGTTGCAGGGTCTGTTAGGCACTCTTGGGGAAAAATTCTATATAAAAAATGGAGGTGCAATAAATTGTACTCCATTTTTATTGTTCGATTCAAAGGATAGCTTTTAGGAAAAAAGCGGTATGAACACCACGCCCAAAATCTGCAGGATCAGCACCACCAATCCCAGAAGTCCTACATACAAGGCAAATCCATACAGGCGCTTTCGGCTTATCAGGTTGAGCATTAAGCGGATCGAGAGGATGCCGAACACCGCGGCAGACAAAGCGCCGATCGCGAGCGCAAAGACCGGGGTGTCGCTTCCGCTGCCCAACTCCATCAGATCCTTGATCTTGAACACGAGCGAGCCAAGAATCGCGGGGATGGACATTAAAAACGTAAAGCGTGCGCAGAGCTTTCGGTCAAGCCCGCGGAACAGGCCGCCCACGATGGTCGAGCCGCTCCGGGAAACACCGGGGAATACGGCACCCAACGCCTGCATGCCGCCCATGGTCAGCGCGTCCACCGAATTCATCTCCGTGAATTTGCGGGGGTTGCGCACCAGTTTCCGTTCGCTTACGGCCAAAAGCGCAGCGGTCAGCAAAAACTCGAAGCCAAGAAACCGCCCGTCGGCGATCTGGTCGATAACCCCTCCCAACAACAGTGCCACGATGACGGCGGGGATGGTCGCGATGACGAGGTATTGCACCATCTTGCCAAGCGGATGCTTGAGCATGGCAACGATGTCCTTCCAGAACATCAGCAGGACGGATACCAACGTTCCCGCATGCAGCACGATCTCAAAGAGCAACGGTTGGGTTTTGATGCCAAGAACCGTGCTGAACACAAGCAGATGTCCGGAACTGGAAATCGGCAGGAACTCGGTTATGCCCTGGACAACCCCCAAGAGGATCGCTTGCCAAACTGCCAACGTGGTATCCCCCTTTATATATTCATTATAGTATAGCAGCTTTCATGTGCCAATACCATGAAAAAACAGATGAAGGTTGTCCTTTTGCAGGCGGACGGTTATAATTAGGACTTGCAGAATCGCGACGGCTTAATGCACAGTTCAGAAGGCAAGACTTCCCGTTGGAATGTGCTCTGTTATAAAAAATACAAGATACATTCAGCAACGCTTCTGGCTGCATGAAAGCATATAGATTCGTTTGGAGAATCTTTAAAAAGCAACCCATACATTTCCGATGCCTTTTGGCGACATGTGCGTCAAAAGGCGAACGACACGAACGAACAGAGTACAACGTAGCGCACCGCCGACCGCACGTAGTGCAGGCGGTGCGAGTGATCGCTGACAAACAAAAGGTTTGTCAGCGAATTCAATAAAAAAGGCAGGGGATACGGATGAAACTTGGCATTGCCGGTTTGCCCAACGTGGGCAAGTCTACGCTGTTCAATGCGCTCACCAACGCCGGCGCACAGGCGGCGAACTATCCGTTTTGCACCATAGACCCGAACGTGGGCATTGTATCCGTTCCGGATGATCGGTTGACTGAGCTTGCGAAGATCTATAACCCGGAAAAAGTGACGCCGGCGACCATCGAATTTGTGGACATCGCGGGTCTGGTGCGGGGCGCAAGCCAGGGGGAGGGGCTCGGGAACCGGTTTTTATCGCATATCCGCGAAGTGGACGCGATCGTACATGTGGTACGCTGTTTTGAAGACGGCAACGTCACCCATGTGGACGGCTCCGTGGATCCGCTGCGTGACCGGGAGACCGTCGAGATGGAATTCATTTTAGCGGACATCGAGACGCTGACAAGGCGGCGGGACCGCATCTACAAGAGCGTCAAGAGCGGCGATAAGACGCATGCCGCGGAACTCGAGGCGTGCGACAAGCTATTGGCACATATGGATCAGGGAAAGCCGGCGAGAAGCTGCCCGCTTGCCGATGAACAGAACGTGGCGTCGAAGGATTTCTTTTTACTCTCTCAAAAGCCTATGATCTATGCCTGCAACGTCAGTGAAGAGGATCTTTCGGAGAGCGCAAAGAATCCCCATGTCGCGGCGATGTTCGAAGCGGCAAAGCGGGAAGGCGCACAGGCGATCGTGGTGTCCGCGCGTGTGGAGGAGGAGCTGGCGTCGCTGGACGAGCAGGAGCGCAAGCTGTTCCTAGAGGATCTGGGGGTAAAGGAATCGGGCTTGAGCCGCTTGGTAACGGCAAGTTATGCCATACTGGGGCTTATCAGCTATTTGACAGCCGGACCGAAGGAAGTGCGTGCCTGGACCATCGAAAAGGGTACGAAAGCGCCGCAGGCGGCGGGAAAGATCCATTCGGATTTTGAGCGCGGCTTCATCCGCGCCGAAGTGGTGGCATATGACGATCTGATGCGGTGCGGAAGCTATGCGCAGGCACGGGAAAAAGGACTGGTGCGTTCCGAAGGGAAGGAATATGTAATGGCGGACGGCGATGTGGTCGTATTCCGCTTTAACGTGTAAAAAACAGGCGTTGTCCATATCTTGTGACCGGATGGACAAAAAGGCTTAAACAAAAAACGGGCAATGTATATGCATTGCCCGTTTTTGTATTCAGCGCATGTTAGGAGCGTTTCTTGTTCTCTTCCACGATGGGTTTTAAGGCGTTCAACAGTTTGATGGCATCCGCCCTTGCCGGGGCTTTGTACTGGACATAGTTTTCATGGGTGGAGAACCCCATGATCAAATCGCCGCCGCTGGGGCATCCGGGATAGACGAATTTAATGGCGCCGCTGCCCTTGCTCTCGATGCCGTAGGTCAGGTATTGTTCTTCATACGCCGTCACTTCGCTCAGTTTGATTTCCGTAACCGGGGGAAGCTTCGTGCCGTAGCGATTACTTCTGGTGATCGTGATCAGGCCCTTGTCCGTGTCCAGGATCAATTTCGCATCCGAACACGCCACTTGATACACAGCCATTTTTGTACCTCCTGTAGAAAACTTTTCCTATTATAATTTACTATATCACATTCCATATTCTCTGAATAGCCGTTCTATTCGCTTGAAAAGTCCCATAAAGCGATTGACAGCAAAAATGGGTTGGGGATATAGTAAGCCTTACTGAATAAATCGCAATCGATTTATTCAAACCCTACACAAGCGGTAAAGGGAGGATATGCCGATGCGAAAGTGGATACAACGTATCAGAAACCAAAGCCCGGACGACATCGTCGTCGGTTTGTTTGCGCAATGTGCCTGGCTTCCACCCTTTTATGCGGCTGTCCCGTGCGCGTTCATGCTCGTGCGGATATTCAGGGACAAGGATCTGAGGGCCCGCATGTGGGCGGTTCCATTCGTCAAAGCATTGATTGGCTTTTCCCTCCTCTTCCTGGTGCAATCACTGCTGTACGGCGATAGGCTCTCCAAAGGATTTGGGGCTGCCTTTGTGGTTGGAATGGCGGCAATGGTGTATCTTCGCGTCGCCTTGACGCCCAAAACGCTTAAATTTATGCTGCGCTCCGTGCTGTGGGGAACTATGGCAAGCTTGGCCTTTGCGATCACACAGATATTGCGCTACGATTTTGCAGGCGGGTACCGGCCCGATTCCTGGTATTTCAACCCGAACGTATATTCTATGATATCAGGCTTCATCCTGGTGTGTGCGCTGTACCAGTGGATCAAACGCATGGCGCCCAAGCCGCTGATCCTGTGTGCGATAGCATCGTGTCTATTAGGGCTGTTTCTCTCCGGTTCGCGAACCGGTATGGCGTCTGCTCTGTTGGGCTCGCTTTTGCTCATACTGAGCATGAAATCCAAGAAGGCAACGATCTATTTTTTGATAGGAGCAGCCGTTGTGGCAGGCGTATTGGTAGTTTTTCCCGAATGGCTGAGGCTACACGACGCTAAATCGACCTTCGGTGTCCGCACCGATCTGTGGAAGGCCGCGGTCTATTGCATCAAACAACGGCCTCTGTTCGGGTACGGTGGCTGGACGTTCGGGGATGTGTATCCCAGATACGGCTTTATGATGCGCGGGGAGGTCCACACGCACAACCTCTTTTTGGAGCTTTTGCTGTCCTGTGGAATCGTGGGCACGGTGCTGCTGTTGATCTACGCGTACGCAAATGTCCGCGATCTGTTCCGGCTGCATAAAAAGGGAGGCGGCAGGGGCTTTCTGCCGCTGGCGCTTGCCATCTGCAGCATGGTCCTCTTCCACGGTATGATGGATATGACGCTGTTTTCCCCGCCGGACGGCGTGACGATGTTCTTCATGCTCAGCATCGCCGGATGGTTACGGTTTCATAACGAAGACGAGACCACAGAACAGGTAAGACCCGCAGACACTGTTGAAGACGATGAGCAGATGGGGCTTACCGGGTAAACCTTCCGATAAGCCCTAAACACACCTTAGCCACACGGGGGATGACGGCATGGTAGCTTTTTGGTGGATGGAAATGATAGGCGTGGCTGCCTTCGCCTTTTCAGGAGCGCAGGTGGCAGTGGCCCGGCGCATGGATGTGTTTGGCGTGTTTATGCTCGGCGCCATCACGGCCGTGGGCGGCGGGATCCTGCGCGACGGGCTCATTTTGAACGTCACGCCCGTGTCGCTTTCCCAGCCGTGGATCTGGATAAACGTGACGGTGGTATGCCTTTTGGTCAGTTTTTTCAGGCGTCCGCTCCCTGCGATGCTTTGGACGTTTTGCGACGCGCTTGGTCTTGGCGCATTTGTCGTAGGCATAGGTGCCAGGCTCATCGCATCGCAGCAGCCGATGGGCGTGTATCTGATGGGAACACTGTTGACAGGCATCGGTGGCGGTATGCTTCGCGATTTGATGGCGCAGCGCATCCCGGTGATACTGCGAAGGGATATCTATGCGCTGGCAGGCCTTGCGGGTGCCCTTATGCTGTGGTTCATGCTCAAAGTGGGCATGAATTCGCTGTTTGCGACGGTGTTTTCGCTCTGCCTCATCGTTGGCATCCGGATGATCAGCGTTGCGTATCAACTTCAGATGCCGGTTCCCGGCGGCAGGCCGGATCAGGCATCCCAATATACCGTTTCATTTCCGCCCGTAAAGCCTAAGAGTAAATAGGAGATTTGCCTTTTTAAGGCAAACCGTGTATGATAGCAATACACTGCACCGGAAAAGATGCAAAGATAAGCATTAAAAGCTTACCCGGCACCCTTCAAGCGAAGGATCCCATTTGTTTAAATGGCAAAGCGCGGACTTCCCGTATAAATACGGACCGTACGTATAAATACGGGCTAACCGCACAAATGAGGAGGATGGTACAAATGAAAAAGATCATCGCGCTGGCGATTGCGCTGGCGGCTGTCACATCGTTATCGGCATGCAAAAAGGAAACCCCGAAGCCTACCCCCACCGTAACGGCCACCGTATCGCAAAAGACGCCGCAGGCAACCAAGAAGGGGCTAAGCATCTTCTCTGTGTTGGTGGAGGGCGCGTCATCGGCTTCGGAGTTCAACCAGGATTACTATTCCGATCTGAGCGAACAGACCGCGACGCTGACCGTCTCGGGCACAAACTATACATGCAAGGGCGTATATCTGAAGGACATACTCTCGCAACTGGGCGCTTCCAGCTACACATCCGTGACCATCGTCGGCGTGGACGGATCCAAACAGGTCCTTGATAAGACGGCAGTGGCGGATAAGGGAACGATGTTTGTCATCGATGTAAACGGATCTTCTGGCGATTGCCCGGCGGTCTTTTCTGCCAGCAAGAACATAAAAGTGATGAATGTAACCCAGATCATGATCAAATAGACCTAAACCAAAAAGCGACTAAAGCGCTCCGTTGTCTCGGGGCGCTTTTTTTATCGGTGAATCGCTTCATAATTTTTGGGTTTACGGGAGAATCTAACCAAAAGAAAGGAGCGTCTGCATGCAGAGGTTCACTTTGCCCAGGGATATCTATTTTGGAGAAGGCTCACTCGAAGCGCTCAAAGCGCTCCGAGGATATAAGCGTGCAATGGTCGTTACCGGAGGCAGCAGCATGCAGCGCTTCGGCTTTTTAGACAAGCTGACCGGCATCCTGCGCGAGGCCGATATGGAAATCGCGCTGTTCGAAGGGGTGGAACCGGATCCTTCGGTGGATACGGTGATGCGTGGCGCTGCAGCGATGCAGGCATTCGGTCCGGATCTCATCGTGGCCATCGGCGGCGGTTCGCCGATAGACGCCGCCAAGGCGATGTGGGTGTTTTACGAGCATCCTCATCTGACGCTGGATCGCATCAAGCCTCCGTTCGTGTTGCCCGAATTGCGCAAAAAGGCCAAATTCGTTGCCATCCCCTCCACCTCGGGCTCTTCTTCCGAAGTGTCATCGTATGCTGTCATCACCGATTACGACAACAGGATAAAATATCCGCTGTCGGACTTTGAGATCACGCCGGATATCGCAATTTTGGATCCGGCGTTGGCGCGTACCATGCCTAAGTCGCTCGTGGCCGATACCGGCATGGATTCGCTCTGCCATGCCATCGAAGCGTTCGTTGCCGTCAGGAATTCCGTGTTTTCCGACCCGCTGGCGCTGCATGCGATCACGATCCTCATGGATGATCTTTTGATGAGCTACCACGGCGACATGTCTGCAAGAGACCGGGTTCATCTGGCGCAGTGCCTTTCCGGGATGGCGTTCTCCAACGCGCAGCTCGGCATCGCCAGTTCGCTTTCCCACAAGGTCTGCGCGCACTTCCATCTGTCGCAAGGACGGTGCAACGCGGTGCTGCTGCCCTATGTCATCTGCTTCAACGCAAAGGTCTGCAGCACGCGCTATGCTGCGATCGCAAGGCATCTGGGGCTGGATGGAAATACCGATACGCAACTGACCCATGCGTTGGTTGAAAAAATCCAGGCACTGTGCACGGCGCTGGGCATTCCATCCAATTTCAAGGCGTGCGGCGTGGATGAAAACACATTTTATGAACAGGTGAATTACATCGCCCAGAACGCGCAGGAGGATCCCTGTACCGATACCAATCCACGGGATACGACGGAGGAGGATTTGAGGCAGATCCTTTTCTATGCCTATGAGGGGCGTATAGTGGCGTTTTAATCCGTGAAAACTTCGTTGTTTACGGGAGAAGCTGCTTAACAATCAACAGAAGCAAATCTGAAGCACATGTCGTCAGATTTGACCATCCTATAATGGGCCGCGATAAACTTCGAAACTCGGATGAACCTGGATGCTTTCTTGGCTCTGATATGAAAAGCGTCCTTTAGAAAACGAAAACGTCCATCAAGGGGCGTTTTTGTTTTTTTTCGATATACCCCACAATCCTGCTTTAAAATGCGAGAGTAACATCATAAGGGCTGCTTTGTATGCAAACGGCTATGCTATCGGTTGCAATGACCCATGTTGTCCACTATGATGGTACTGGCATATAAATGGCAAGATGAAAGGGCGCGGAGTATGGATAAACTTGCTTTGACAAATGAGCAGGCGCGGAATTTTATGCTGTTCAAACACGGACTGTTGGGAGAATACAAATTCTTTGGCAAACAGGCTGTTTTGGACTATATCACACAGGCAGGATGCATCCAGTATGACCCGATCGACGTTTGCGGCAAAAATGCGGAACTCGTGCTGCAATCCAGAGTGCAGGGGTTTACCAAGCAAACGCTCTATGATCTTCTGTATGTGGACAGGCTCCTGATCGACTATTTTGACAAAAACCTTTCGATCGTGCCAACATCCGATTGGCCGTATTTCTCCCGGTATCGCGTTTATTATACGCAACAAGGCCGCAGCCGCGAGAAGATCAACGAGGTGTGCGAACAAATCATGTCGGCGATCCGGCAAAGAGGGCCGGTCAGTTCTTCCGATCTTGATTTCAACGATACGGTCGATTGGTACTGGAGCCACACAAAATTGTCCCGCGCTGCTTTGGAAACGCTGTATTTTCGTGGAGATCTTGTGATTCACCACAAAAAGGGTACCGTCAAGGCATATGACCTCGCCGAAAATTGCCTGCCTGCACATATATTGCAACAAAGCGATCCGTTTCAAAGCGAGTACGATTACTTGAAGTGGCATGTGCTGCGCCGCATCGCAGCCGTCAGCCTTCTGTGGAACAAGGCTTCCGACGCCTTTTTGAACATAGATGGGCTGAATGCCGATATGCGCAACAGGATATTTGCCGATCTGTTGCACGAAGGCATGCTATGCGAAGTCGCTGTCGATGGCATATCCGTCCCGCTGTACTGCCTGTCCTCCGATTTGGCGCTGCTTACATCTGTACAGGGAAATCCAGACATACAAAAGCGGTGTGAATTCATAGCACCCCTGGACAATTTGCTGTGGGATCGGAAACTCATCAAAGCGCTGTTTGGGTTCGAATACAAATGGGAAATCTATACACCCGTAGCCGAACGAAAATACGGTTACTACATTTTGCCCATCCTATACGGCAATGCGTTTATCGGCAGAATCGAAGCGGTTAACGATAAACAGGAAAAATGCCTGCGGATTAAGAATATTTGGTTTGAACAGAACGTAGTGCCGACCAAGACGGTAAAAAGCATCATCGACAAAAGAATCCGAACATTTGCCGCCTTCAACGATTGCATCCGGGTAGAGAGTGATGGATTGAAGCTCTGAAAGGGTAAACCCTCAGGCAGCAACACATATAATAAAGAGCCGGCAAATCCTGCCGGCTCCTTATGTCTGTGCAACAACAAAGATACGGAATTAGTGGAGCAGAGGCTCGATGCGTATAAGTGTTTTTTGCAGGATTTCGTCCACCCTTGCATAGTCCATGTGGCGGACATAGAACTCCTCAAGCGTGTCATGCTCCGCTTTTGCCTGGCCTACGGCTCCCACGGCAAGCCCCAAAAGCTGTTGGAACAGCGCTTCGTTGCGTACCAACAGATCCTGCTCTTGTACAGTGGGAACGCTGATATGGGCATTGAGGTCAACATTTTGATCAGCCGCGATGTTATACCCGTGATACGGATTTGAGGTATAGAACAGCGTATCCAGCGCAGGGATGAACAAATGCTCCAGTCGTTTGGGGTTGAGCGCGCAATAGTATCCTTCTACGGCAAACCCGCATCGGAGCGCCGCATCGCGAAGCCTTGTCAGCACAAATTCGGTAGGCGCCGTCCACAGGCCAGTCAGGGATACGAGATGGGCGGCATGTTGTGATAAAAGCTCGCAGGCCACCCCGCCCGGCGTGATGGCGGTGGCGAACAGCTTCCGTTCTTTTTCTATGTGGGCAGTGCTGGCTTCTGGAATATACGCCTTGACAAGCTGTTCCGCAGCCCTTAGCAAGCCGTCGTTGTCGACATGCGAGGCTACGATGGCGGCGGTGTCGGACCGGACGAAATCCGCGGAGCCAAGGTAGCGGTAGGTGCGTGCAAACCAGCCGGATATAACGGAAAAAAGCGCGCCGATCTCCTGCTTATGAACGGAAAGGCCTTTTTCATCCAGACATTCACCCAGGTTGATGATGCCGTCCACAGCGCCCGGCCATTTTGGGTCGACGATGTGCGGCGCGGTACCGTCGACAAATAAAAGGCCGATAGCGGGCGCCAATACGCCATCTAGGCTGTCGTTGTCGGAAGCGCAGTGTATGTGCTCGATATCCAGGCCATGATCCATCAGATGCGCCCCTATCTTTCGCATGAACGTACTCTTGCCCACGCCCGGACCTCCCTTTAAGACATAGATCCGTTTTGCCTTGTCAAACGGGAGAATCTGGTCAAAATAGCTGAAGAAGCCAAGGGCGGTGTTGCCGCCCGGGTAGAGATGACGAAGGGTTGGCATGATAACGCCTCCTTTGATCGCATTGTGCACAGCATTGTATGCGCCAAAGAGACGGAAAATGAAAACATATTTATTTTTATATGTAAAAAACCAATGATATATATGATAACGACCGAATGTTTGCGATAGGATGTTATTTACAATGGGATAAAAACAAAAACTATCAGGAAAAAATAGATTGTGCATTTTCAGACTTGAAGGTTTCATGAAGAAATGTTATTCTAATTTTTATCGTCATGCGGGGAACTGCATGTAAGGAGAGGAACTTACCCTATGCAAACGCGAGAGGATCTTCGCAACATAGCCATCATCGCCCATGTTGACCACGGCAAGACCACTTTGGTGGACCAGATGCTGCGGCAATCTGGCGCATTCCGCCAGAACCAGAATGTGCAGGAACGCGTCATGGACAGTAACGATTTGGAACGTGAGCGTGGCATCACCATATTGGCAAAGAACACGGCGGTAAGCTACCAAGGCGTCAAGATCAACATCATTGATACGCCGGGGCACGCGGATTTTGGCGGCGAGGTCGAGCGCATCCTGATGATGGTCGACGGCGTGCTGCTGCTGGTGGACGCGTTTGAGGGCGTCATGCCGCAGACCCGTTTTGTGCTGCAAAAGGCGCTTGCGCTCAATAAGCGCATCGTGGTGGTGGTCAACAAAATAGACCGCGACGGCGCGCGCCCGGATGAAGTGGTCGACGAGATCATCGAGCTGTTTTTGGAATTGAACGCAAACGATGAGCAGTTGGATTTCCCGGTCGTCTACGCGTCTGCAAGGCAAGGCATTGCGGGCATGAGCCCCGACACGCTCGAAGGCGACCTAAAGGCATTGTTCGATGCCATTTTAAGCCATGTCCCGGCGCCTGCGGGCGAAATTGACGGTCCTTTACAGCTGTTATTCTCCAATGTAGACTACAACGATTACCTTGGTCGCATCGGTATCGGCCGCATCGAGCGCGGGCGGCTGCACAAAAACGAAGCGGCGGTATTGTGCCGTGCGGATGGCACTACGAACCAGATCCGAATCGTACGCCTGTATGAGTTTGAAGGGCTCAAGCGCACTGAAGTCGAGGAAGCTGCGTTTGGCGACATCGTGGCGGTCGCAGGCATCGAGGACGTGAACATCGGTGACACGGCGTGCGATCCCGAACACCTTGATCCGGTTCCGTTTGTGAACATCGACGAGCCCACACTGGCGATGCGCTTTATGATCAACGACAGCCCGTTTGCGGGCAGGGAGGGCAAATATGTGACGTCCCGGCACCTTCGGGAACGGCTATACCGTGAGGTGTTGACCAACGTCAGCATGCGTGTTTGTGATACCGATACCACCGAGGCGTTTGAGGTTTCGGGGCGCGGAGAACTGCACCTTTCCATCCTGATCGAAACGATGCGGCGCGAGGGGTTTGAATTCGCTGTTTCCCGCCCGCGCGTGATTTACCGTACGGATGAGAACGGCCAGAAGCTGGAGCCGATGGAAAAGCTGACGGTAGACGTGCCGGAGAGCTATGTCGGAAGCGTGATGGAAAAGCTCGGCGTGCGCAAGGCGGAACTGTTGGATATGCACCCGAACGGCCAGGGCGGGATGCGGCTGATATTCAGCATTCCCGCAAGGGGCCTGATGGGGTATCGCAGCGAGATGCTGACCGATACCAAGGGCAACGGCATCATGAACCATCTGTTCGACGGCTTTGCGCCGTACAAGGGCGACATCGATCAGCGAAATCGCGGCAGCATGATCGCGCACGAACAAGGGGAATCCACCCCCTATGGCCTTTTCAACGCGCAGGAGCGCGGCAGATTGTTCATTGGCCCCGGCATTGCGGTGTATGAGGGGATGATCGTGGGCGAAAACGCAAAAAACGAAGATATCGTGGTCAACGTATGCAAGAAGAAGCATGTGTCCAACATGCGCGCATCGGGATCGGATGAGGCGCTGCGGCTGACACCCTATGTTGAGTTGAGCCTGGAGCAGAGCATTGAATTCATCGCGGACGACGAACTGCTGGAGGTCACGCCGCAAACACTTCGGATGCGCAAAGCCGTCCTCAGCAACCAACTTCGTGCCAAGAAGAACGCCCAAGGCGGAAGGTGAAGGCGCAACGATAACACGATAAGAAAACCGCTTTTGACAACTATGTTGTGTGAAGCGGCTTTTTTATAGGGTTAGGCGTCACTATCACATGGACTATTCGATCATGGATATACAAATAGAATTATCAAGACGAATATTCAACTTTTACATTTATCGTATGTAATAATTAAGAAAGTAACATCCTTCAGATTGATATATAATGGAGATGAATGCCTATTCTCTATTCAAATCCAAATATGAGGCAATGATGAAAAAGCTGATCGCGCATTTTCCTCTAGTCATACTGCTAAGTATTATATCGGTAGGTATTGCGGTAGGAGTCTACTATCAGTATTCATATCCTTTTCACTCCTATACGCCGCAATATAAGGAAGTTCCCGTCTATCATGAAACTATAGCCATGAGGGATATGGAGTTAACTGATTATGTTAGCGATTTCTTTGATTCTGTACTGAATCAATACCAGGCGGTTTGCAACCTAGCGGAAAAAATTAGCCAATCATATGACAAGACAAACATACATAATGCCGCCTGGCTTGCCCTTTTTAATGAGGATTGCGATTCGTTTAAGGTACAATGCCATGCTTTGGAGAATCTGACCATCGTTGACGATGCCGCCGATCTTAAACTGCTGACCATCATTTCAATGAGCTGTATGTACAATTCGGTGGAAGATTTAAAGAACGCGATTCATACAAAGAGCAATATCGAACAGAAAGCGCAGGTTCTACGAGATACCATAAAAGAATGTGAAAATAAACCGAGTAACTATATGGATCGAATCTATGCCAAATATTCCTTCTTGCTTAATCTTGTTTCCTATGAAGTTCACAGCAGCAGCACCGATTATTGGCCAAATGTTAACATGACAATAAACAACAATGAAAAAGTTGCCATCGATAAGTTCGAGTTTGTCATGATTAGGAACAAAAGTACGCAGCAATATTATGAAACGACATACGGCGCTACCGGATATTCCTGGGAAAAAGATATTGAGCCTGGGACAACAATCGTCGATGATATAGACGTTTATTTTGATGAAGCAAAGCAGTACAGCGTCGCTCTCAAATGGTACCACACTGTTGACGGGCGCTATGTGTTCTGCAACCCATCCCAATATACATGGGTCGACTGGAAGCCGTGAGCTATCAGCCATTTTACTTATAAGTAAGGAAAATAGTGCAAGACGAGCAGATTAATACCAATGAATATCAGCAGCACGCCACCCAATATCATCGCCTTGTCGGCCAGCGAAACACCGAAGCGCCTGCCAAGGCCGAACCCCACAAAACAACAGATAAAAGTGACTGTGCCGATCACCATCGCTTCGGGAAATATGGACTCTCCGATGATGGCAAATCCGATGCCGACGGACAGCGCATCGATACTGGTTGCAACGGCCTGAACGAGCACCGTCGTCACCGTTTGGTCCTGAAATTGTTCGGGACGGTGACGTTTTTGCATCATTTCCGAGATGATCGTTTTGCAGCCTAGGATGGTAAGCAATACAAACGCTATCCAATGGGCGTATGCGGCAACAAACTCTGCAACGCGCTGCCCCGCCCAAAATCCCAACACCGGCATGCCTGCTTGAAAGGCGCCAAAGCAGAAAGCGATCAGCAGCCGCTTTTTGGCATGGGGAGGGCGCGCGCAAAGACCGTTTGTTACGGAAACGGCAAAGGCGTCTGCAGATAACCCCAGCGACAGCAGGAGCAGGTTCAAAGCGTTCATGCGTACTCCCAAGTATATGATTCAGCGGTTATACACCGTTGACAAAAAGATGGATATGCATATATTTACATAAATATGTTTGCATCCCGTCACTTTACCATAACTAATTATGCGGTTATAATGATGCACAGAGACCTTGTGCTAGGAGGGCCCGCCGGGTGATACACAATCGAATCCTCATCGTGGAGGATGAGATATCCATTGCCAAACTGCTGCAGTATAAATTGCAGGCGGAAGGCTTTGTCGCACACATGTCGCACAACGGTTTAAACGCCTTGCAGGCGATGGAGGATTTTAAACCCTCGCTTGTTTTGTTGGATTTGATGCTTCCGGACATAAGCGGTATGGATATCTGCCGCATCATCACGCAGAAATACAACCTGCCGATCATCATCATCACCGCAAAAACGGATATCAACGACAAGGTGTCGGGGCTTGAAAGCGGAGCGGATGATTATATCACCAAACCCTTTGATTTCCGCGAAGTGATGGCTCGCATCCATTCCACGTTACGCCGCATGTATTCCGAAAATGACAGGCAAACGGCGGGCGATACCATGTCTTACGAGGATATTCTGGTGGACAAGCGTGGCCGCTTTGTGATTAAAAACGGCATGGAGATACCGCTTACGCCAAAGGAATACGATCTGTTGTGCCTTTTCATGCAGAACATCGGCCGCGTATTTACGCGAGAGTATATCCTTGATGTGATCTGGGGCTATGCCTATGCGGGAGACACGCGTACGGTAGACGTGCACGTACGAAAACTGCGGCAAAAATTGGAGCTGGACAACGAGATACTAAAGACGGTATTCGGCGTGGGATACCGCCTGAGTCGCCGGAGTTAACGATGCGTACCATCCGCGCACGGTTCGTTTCCGGCTTTGCGTTGATTTTCAGCGTTATGTTGCTGGTCCTCAATGTCATTGTCGGCATTTTCCTGCAGAACAACAACGACGATACGATTGAGAAGGAACTCTCGTCGTTTCGAAGTCATAGCTCCGTATACGTCCGACAGGCATTTTTGATTAACGGGAAGAACAATGATGCCGATTCGTTCCGCAGCCTTTCGGAAGAGATTGCGCTTGATCTTCGCGCAGCGGTTGGCGCAGATGTGGCGGCATATGATGTAAACGGCAAGCTGTTGAGCGCCTCCAACGCGGACAGATTCACCAGCACCGATTATGAAGACCTTCAAAACGCACAAAAGGATATCCTTTCGTTCACCATCCTGGCCCAGAAGGATACCCTCGATGTGTTTTTTTCATTTCCCGTGGTTGTAGCGAGCGAAAAAGTCGGCATACTGCGCGTTCGAAAATCCTATCTCGACCTGTATGCACAGGCGGACGGCATCAGAAACCTCATATTGATCGTTTCCGTCTGTATGTTCTTTGTGGCTTTTGTGTTTCTGACGCTGTTGAGCAACAACATTTCCCGTCCGATCCTCTCGCTTGCCCGCGCCACCAACCGCGTGGCCAGCGGGCGAAGGGTGCTGCTGAAACAGAGCAACCGCAAAGACGAGATAGGCATGCTCATCGACAATTACAATGTCATGGTCAAGCGCATTGAGCGGCAGATCCGCATCATCGAACGCGACCGCGATGAATTGGAGAAGCTCAACTCCCACCGCAAGGATTTTTACGACCAGCTGACGCACGAATTGAAAACGCCGCTGACCACCATCATGGGCTACGCCGAGGTCATCCAGCAGAACGGCTTTACCGACAAAGCCTTCTTTGAAATGGGAATGGAGTACATCATCTCAGAAAGCAAGCGCATGGATGACATGGTAAAAAACCTCTTGGAATACTCCAAGGGCATCTCCCACATCGCCGACAAGCCGGCGCCCGTCTGTTTGAGCGAACTGTGCATGCGCACAACGGAGGAAATGCAGATCAAGGCGGGTCGGTATTCGTGCGAATGCGTGGCGGAGGTCGAAGACGATCTCTACGTGTTCGGCATTGAGACATCGCTCAAGCGCTTGCTCTTAAATTTGATCGACAACGCGATCAAATACGGCGACAGCGGTGAATGGATTTTTATACGGATGGTCCAGGAAAGGGGAAGAGCCAGGCTGACCGTGGAAAACAAGGGAAAGACGCTTTCCCAAGAAGAGTTGCATAAGCTGTTCATCCCGTTCTACCAGTCCAACCCCAACGAGATTACGGAAGTGGGAAGCGCGGGCCTTGGGCTTGCGATCGTCAAAAGCATTGTGGACGAACATCACGGCCAGGTATCCATCGACAGCAAAAAGGGCTTGACGGTTGTAACGGTCTGGCTGGATTTGATCAAAGGAGGCGAGGCAAGCAATGAAATGTAAAGCTTTTTCGTTCATGCTGTGCATCCTCGTCTTTCTTTTGGCAGGTTGCCAGGCAAGCAGCACCCGTACGGTGGTCATGAAACCCGACATTGCGCCGTCGGATCAAGGTGCGCTCGACGGTACGTTAAAGGGGATCCGCTCCTTTCCCACGACAACGACGATCAGCGGCAAGCCAGTGAGCATAGCAGCGCGGGGATTTTTAGATGCAACCCACCTATGGTGCGAAACATCCACCGATGCGGTGAACGAGCTGTGTTCTACAGACGACAGCTTTGGGTTCGTCAAAAAGTTTGCCGGCACAAATCATCAAATGCTCCTGGGCACATCGCCGAACGGCAGATATGCGGTCTTTACGGCAAAGGACGATATAAAAACAGGTATCAGAGTGATGCTCTTTAATAGCACAACGGAGCAATTCAGCCAAATTGTCCGGCTGAATCCGACGCAGATGCTGCGATCGCTATCGTTGAATTTTACCCAGGATGGACGATATATGAGCTTTTTGGTTATGGAACAAATACCGACAAGCTATTATTTCAGGGTGTATGTCTATGACCTTCAGACGAAGGCGATTCGCGATTTCATTTTGGACGGCATGTATCTGAAGGATGCTTATACGCTGCAGCTCACGCAGGTAAAATCCATCAATGAGATGTCCGGATGGATGCTCACCAATCAAAAGGGGCTCGGAGATGCCATCTTCATGAATTTGATGGACGGAAAAGCATTTCCCGCGTCAAGGGGCATTGGTGAATCCGGCATGATTTCTGACATTATGGGATCGTGCAAGGAAGTCATAGCAGGCAAAGGCCTTTTGTTAAGCAAGCGTGCCGGCATAGACCAGAACTGGTTTTGGTATGATACCGCGTCGATCGTGCAGACGATGGATGGGAAAATGGTGGCGGTGGACTTGCGCACAGGCGATGGAACTGTTCTGGCCGAGAACATCAGGAGCATTATCTTTTCGGCGAGCGGAAAGCGGGCGGTGATGCTTAAAATAACCAATGGAACCGCCGAAGTCTATACAGCACGGATAAAACTCAACACCGGCATGCCCGAGCTGCAGAACATGAGACTCGTATATACGGGCAAGGGAGTATCGCTCTGCTTTTGGAACCAGGACGAAAGCAAATTCGTCTTGTATGAGACCGATGAGAAGGATTATGGGGTGTACTATCGCGTGTTGACGCTCAATACGACGCAGCAATAAAAGTACTTTGTGGTTGTAAAAAGAAAAGGATTATGAATGTTCTATACGGGCATATGCTCGCGCTGAAAAAATCGCAAGCAATGTTGTAAACAGGCTCAATTATTACAACTTTTTAACAAATCGGATCATATTTTATAAATTCTGTCCTCTACGATGACGTAGCCGGAAATACTTCGTCCGCTGCGGCTCAATCCGGATGTTTTGGAAAAAGCGGACATCGGAGAGGATCATGGGACGCTATCGCTTTAAAAAGGAAATGGCGCCAAGGGTTACCATACGTCTGTTGGCAATCTGTACGGCCGTCGTGGCGCTTTGCGTCGCGATCGGAATGATTGGCGAAGCGGACCAGACCATGGTGCAAGCCAAACAGACAAACACCATCGCGACGGCGAATCCTGCCAAAGAGGTGGCAGGCGAGGCCATCGTAAAGCTGAATAAAACGACGATACAACAAGAAGGCAACCTTGTAATTATCAACAAAAAACGTCTTTGGCCCGAAGGCTACGAACCATCCGATCTGGTCGGCATCAAGGACTATAAGACCACCTCCGCCTTCTCGCTTAAGGACAGCGCGATGCGCGCGAACAAATCTGCGATTCTCGCGCTGGATAAAATGCTAAAGGATGCAGGGGCGGCAGGCATCAGGGGCATTGTGATCATGTCCAGCTATCGCGGATACGAAAAGCAGCGCATACTCTTTGAAGAAAAAGTGGGCGAACTCTTATCGCAGGCCAAGAACAAGGAGCAGGCGGAGACGATGGCCAATCAGACGGTAGCGCGCCCGGGGGAGAGCGAACACCATACAGGCCTTGCGTTTGATCTTGCGGTAAACAACATTGCGATGCAGCAATTTGGCGATACGGAACAAGGGCAGTGGATAAAGAACCATTGCGCTTCCTACGGCTTTGTGCTGCGCTATCTGCCCGAAAAAGCGGCCTATACGGGCATTGCAAGCGAGCCTTGGCATTTCAGGTATGTCGGCTTGGACGCGGCGCGAAAAATGGTTGAAAACGGATGGTGTCTGGAAGAATATGTCGCATATCAACCATGATGCCTGGTAAAGGCAGTAAAAGCATTGGTATACTTTAATTGTCATATCAATCTATACAAAAAAACATTCGATATATATATGGAGAAATAGTTGTTTTCTCCTTTCGATGTTGTGATTTTGCAAAATTTTATGACAGCGGAGCAAAGTGAAAAATGATATGAGTAATTTGGAGGACAATGTATGTATGATTTAAAAAATTATATGGAAGATGTCGTTGTAAAGCTCGCGGACCAATACATCAAGGAAACGAACATGTGCAACTGTGAGAAGTGCCGTAACGACGTGATGGCACTGGCGCTCAATCAGCTTCCCGCCGCCTATTTCGTCACAAAAAAAGGGGAGTTGTTTACGGCCCTCGACGCAATCTATCTTCAAAATCAGATCAACGCAAAGGTGGCCGTGATGAGGTCGATCGGTCTGGTGCGAAAGAATCCGAGACATGATACTGTGTAACAAATGCTGTAAAACATGACTGATTCAGATCGAAGCAGGCAAGGCAGAGCGAGGCTTATGCTCCATACGGGTAGAGGCTCTGTACGTGCTATGAAATCGGGCTACGGATCTCCTCTGGGAGCTCCCCATTGAACGGAGATTGAGATATTCCCATAAAAAATACACGTATGGTGATGATTTGGATGGTGTGTACATGAGAGTGAGAAAGTCAAGCCGGGCCATCCTGTTAAATCCCAAGAACGAGATATTTCTTTTCAAACTTGAATTGCCGATGCTCTTGGAACACCCTACCCTTTGGGTTACGCCCGGTGGCGGTGTTGAAAATGACGAGAATTTTGAACAGGCTTTATACAGGGAACTGCATGAGGAATTGGGCCTTGATCGTATAGAGAACTATCGGTGGATATTCTATAGGAACAAGCCTTTTGTTTACAATTCCGGTGAAGAATTCATGTCGGAAGAGAGATACTATCTTATAAGAGTCAACCATTCAGATTTGTTCTTCGGGAATATGGACGAACTTGAGAAACGGCTGACAAAGGATTGGAAATGGTGGTCCGTTGATGAAATACGGAATTCATCGGAGAGATTCTTTGCCAATGATCTTGATGAAAAGCTCACCAGGATACTCCATGGATTGATACCGGAAGAACCCAGTGAAATTTGAATAAAGCATTGAACATAAAAAGCCGGCATAGCCGGCTTTTTATGTTCAATGGGGGAATGCAAGACTGTCTTGAAGCTTTTGCAGTTTCTTTTCATCCATATCAGGCGTTCCCGTAAGCGGAAACGGGATATTCAAAGACCGGTATTTCTCCACGCACAACGTCTGAAACGGCAGCAACTCAACCTTTTGTATGCAGGAATATGGCTTTAGCAAAGCGTTGAGCGCCTCAATATCCTTCACGCTGTCGTTCCTCCCCGGAACGACGACCTGACGTATCCATGTGGCAATGCCCTTTTGGTCGAGCAGCTGCAAAAAGCAAAGCGGCGTTTGCAGGTCCGTACCGCACAGCGCCTGATACGCTTCATCGCTTGTCGCCTTGATGTCCAACAGGCACAGGTCGGTAACGTCCAAGAGCTTTTCTATGGCGGTGCCCACCGGCTGTCCGCTGGTGTCAAGGCATGTATGGATGCCGATTTCTTTGCACAACGAAAGCAGCTCGTATACGAATTCCGCCTGCAGCAGCGGTTCTCCGCCGGACACCGTGATACCGCCTGAGTTGCCAAAATAGGGCTGATAGCGCTGAGCGCGTGAAAAGACGTCCGAAGCGGCATACTCCATGCCTTCACCCATAGCCCAGGTATCGGGATTGTGGCAATACAGACACCTGAGGTTACAGCCCTGCAGGAACACCACAAACCGAAGCCCGGGGCCGTCCACCGCACCCAGCGTCTGAAACGAATGGATGAACCCTTTCATCACAGCGCCTCGTGGAACGTCCGCTCGATGACCTCGCGCTGCTGCTCACGCGAGAGCTTGTGGAAATTGACCGCATAGCCGGAAATGCGGATGGTCAGGTTCGGGTGAAGTTCGGGATGTTCAAACGCCTCCAGCAGGGTTTGCCTGCTTAGCACATTGACGTTGAGGTGGTGCGCGTCCTGCGCGAAATAGCCGTCAAGGATGTGCACAAGGTTCTCCGTACGAGCCTGTTCCGTGCGCCCCAGCGCATTCGGCGTGATGGAAAACGTGTTGGAGATGCCGTCACGGCAGCAGGCATACGGCAGTTTGGCGACGCTGTTGAGCGATGCCAGCGCACCGTTGTGCTCGCGGTTGTGCATCGGGTTGGCGCCCGGGGCAAACGGCTCGCCCGCCTTGCGCCCGTCCGGCGTAGCGCCCGTCGACTTGCCATAGACGACGTTGGACGTGATGGTCAGCACCGATAAGGTGTGTATTGCATTCCGATAGGCTGGCGTCTTGCGAAGTTCCCCTATCATGTCCTCTAAAAGCTTCGCCGCGATGAAGTCGACCCGGTCGTCGTCGTTGCCATAAAAGGGGGCATCGCCTGCCTTCTCGAAATCGACGATGATGCCTTCCGCGTTGCGGATAGGGCGTACCTGCGCGTACTTGATGGCACAGAGCGAATCGGTGATGACGGATAGCCCTGCCACACCAAAGGCCATGAATCTATCGACATCGGTGTCGTGCAGCGCCATTTCAATCTTCTCATAAGCGTATTTGTCGTGCATGTAGTGGATGACGTTCATCGTGTTCACATACAGAGAGCACAGCCAGCTGCGGTATACCGCAAACCGCTCCATCACCTCTTCGTAGCGCAGAACGTCGCCCTGCAGCGGCTGCATTTGCGGCCCCAACCGCAGCCCGCTCATGTTGTCATACCCGCCGTTGATGGCCAACAACAACAGCTTGGGCAAATTGCAGCGCGCGCCAAAGAACTGCATCTGTTTGCCTACCTTCATCGCGCTCACGCAGCAGGCGATCGCATAATCGTCGCCGTAAGTCTTGCGCATAAGGTCGTCGTTTTCGTATTGGATCGCGTCGGTATCGCACGATGCCTTGGCGCAATATTCCTTGAACGCCTGCGGCAGCTCTTCCGACCATAAAACCGTGAGGTTCGGCTCGGCGGAGGTGCCAAGGTTGTAGAGCGTATGAATGATGCGAAAAGAATTCTTCGTCACAAGCGGCTTTCCGGTTTCGCCCATACCGCCGATGCTCTCGGTGATCCACATCGGGTCGCCTGCGAACAGTTCGTTGTATTCCGGCGTGCGAAGCTGGCGGGCCATCCTAAGCTTGATGACAAAATCGTCCATCAGCTCCTGCGCCTGCGTTTCTAAAAGCGTTCCCTGTTTTAGATCACGCTCAAGGTAGATATCCAAAAACGTGCTGGTGCGGCCAAGGCTCATCGCGGCTCCATTCTGCTCTTTGATGGCCGCCAGATACCCGAAATACAGCCACTGTATCGCTTCCTTCGCGTTTTTCGCGGGTTTGGAGATATCAAACCCATATTGCTGCGCCATCTCTTTGAGCTTCTGCAAGAAGCTGATCTGAGAGAACAGCTCTTCTCCCAGGCGGATGTTTTCCACATCCATCAGCAGCTTGCCCTTTTCCCGCTTGTCGGCCTGCTTTTGAGCAATCAGAGTATCCACGCCGTACAAGGCTACTCTGCGGTAATCGCCGATGATGCGACCTCTCCCGTAGGAGTCGGGCAATCCCGTGATCAGGTGAGAGCGTCTGGCCATCAGCATCTCGTCGGTGTACACGCGGAACACGCCGTCGTTGTGCGTCGTGCGGAACTGGAATTCGTCTTCGACCTTTTGGCTCAAAGTATATCCATAGGCTTCACAGGCCTGCCTTGTCATGCGGATGCCGCCAAACGGATTGATCCCACGTATCAACGGGCGCGCGGTTTGCAGGCCCACGATCAATTCCAATTGTTTGTCAAGGTAGCCGGGAGCATAATGCGTCAGCGACGAGACGGTATACGTATCGATGCCCAACACGCCACCCAGGTCCTGTTCGATGGTAAACAGGCGGCTTGCCTTGTTCATCAGCTTCTGCGTTCGTTCCGTAGGGCCCTGCAAAAAGGAGGCGTCGCCATGGTAGGGCGTATAGTTCTTCTGAATAAAGTCACGCACATCGATTTCTTCCTGCCATATGCCGGGTGTAAATCCCCGCCAGGCTTGCATATCCATGAAACATTCCTCGTTTCTGTTCCATGACAAACCCAAGGTCTGTCATATCGGGTGCCGCTGTATGATTGTCAGAGAAGAAAGTCTTCCAACCTTTGTCGGCCTGTCCGTTTTTGAATTAAAAAAGGCAACCCAATATAAGGTTGCCCAGACGGTCGGCGTATTCTCCTGTGCTTCTCCGTGGTTTTCCACTTAGCCGTCAGTCACACAGGTACGCTATAAGTATGGATCACAACCTTGCCTTTGTCAAGGGCAAAGGCGAACACATGCGCGCAGTTAGCTATTGACAACTCGGAGGATCTGCATATAATGGTAGATGTAAGGGAACGAATATTATTTTTTTGACGATGAGTTAGCATACGCTAATCATGGAGGGATCCGCATGACGCTGAACCAATTGAACGTCGGACAGTCGGCTGTAATTACATCCGTAGGAGGTCAGGGCGTTTTGCGGCGCCGCCTGTTGGATATGGGGCTAACGCCAAAGACCAAGGTGATGATGCGAAAGGTAGCGCCGCTTGGCGACCCGATGGAGCTATATCTTCGTGGATACGAACTTACCCTTCGCGCACAGGAGGCAAAGGAGATTCAAATCGCAGTTTTGAACATGGAAGAGAAATAACCTCAAAGCTGTGAACTCCTAAGATAAGCAAAACATTACTGGAGTAAGAAAAGAAGCAAGAATATACATCCGTAACAGTTCGCATATGGTTTGTAATAAGGACATAACGGAATTGATGAGGAGCAAAAGATGGTCATAGCATTGATCGGAAATCCCAACTGCGGCAAGACCACGCTGTTCAACCAGCTGACGGGGAGCAACCAGCACGTCGGGAATTTCCCAGGGGTTACGGTGGAAAAAAAGGAAGGGAGCATTCGCCGTCACGAAGACGCGAAGGTGGTGGATCTGCCTGGCATCTATTCGCTGTCCCCGTATACCAGCGAAGAGGTGCTGACCAGGGACTTTCTGCTCGTCGACCGCCCGGACGTGATACTCAATATCGTGGATGCAACCAACATCGAGCGAAACCTCTATCTGACCTTGCAGTTGATGGAGCTGCAGATGCCCATGGTGTTGGCACTTAATATGATGGACGAGATGGAGAAAAACGGCGGTTCCGTGGATGTTGCGGCGATGGAACAATCGCTTGGCATCCCCGTAGTGCCGATAGCAGCCAGCAAAAATCAGGGGATCGGAGAGCTTATCGATCACATACTGCAGATCGGGCGGGAGAAGCCAAAGGTGCCCAAGCTTGATTTCTGCACGGGCGAGGTACACAAGGCCGTGCACGCGATCAGCCATCTGATCGAGCCGCAGGCGGCGGCGCTTCATATCCCCATCCGCTTTGCGGCTACAAAGCTGGTCGAAGGCGATGAACCGATGCAGAAGAAGCTTCAGCTGACAAAGGGTGAACTGCATATTATCGACCACACCGTAGAAGAGATGGAGCGCGCGTTGGGAACGGACAGGGAAGCGGCGCTTGCGGATATGCGCTTTGCGTACATTCAATCGCTTTGCGCCAAAATGGTGCATAAACCCATCGACACGATTGAGCAGCGCCGTTCCGTCAGAATAGACCTGCTGCTTACGCACCGGTACCTTGCCATCCCATTGTTCTTCGGCATCATGATGCTGGTGTTTTACCTCACGTTCGGGCCGGTGGGTTCCCTTTTGTCCGATTCGTTTTCCGCATTGGTGGACGGAGCGATTGCAAAGATCGGAGAAATCCTGATCACATTGAAAGTAAACCCGCTGCTGCAGTCGCTGATTATGGATGGCGCGCTCACGGGTATAGGCAGCATCCTGTCGTTCTTGCCAACGATCCTCACGCTGTTCTTCTTCCTCTCACTGTTGGAAGACAGCGGCTATATGGCCCGCGTGGCGTTTGTGATGGATAAGCTGTTGCGCAAGATAGGCCTTTCCGGGCGGTCGTTCGTGCCGATGCTGGTGGGGTTCGGGTGCTCTGTTCCCGCGATCATGGCAACGCGCACGCTGGCTTCTGACCGGGATCGCAAGATGACCATCTTGCTCACGCCGTTCATGTCCTGCAGCGCGAAGCTTACCATCTACACGCTGTTTACCGAGGCGTTCTTTACAGAGAACAAGGCGCTGGTCATGATTAGCCTATACACGCTTGGCATCGTTGCGGGCATCGTCTACGGACTGCTGTGCAAGAATACGCTGTTCCGCGGGGAGCCTGTGCCGTTTGTGATGGAGCTCCCGCCGTATCGAATTCCTTCGCCCAAAAGCGTTGTGCTCCACATGGGCAATAAGGCAAGCCATTTTGTCAAAAAGGCTTTTACCATCATCTTTTTGATTACCATCGTCATCTGGGTGCTGCAGACGTTCACCTTCAGGTTTGATGTGGCGACGGACAGCGCGCAGAGCATGCTTTCTACCATCGGGCATTTCATGGCGCCCGTCTTTGCGCCGCTGGGGTTTGGCGACTGGCGCGCCGCCACGGCGCTTCTTACCGGGCTTACCGCCAAGGAAGCCGTGGTCAGCACGTTCGCGGTGCTTTTGGGCGCAACGAGCGGGCAGCCGCTTGCTCCGTTGATGACGCAGCTGTTCACGCCGCTGACCGCGCTGTCATTTTTAAGCTTTACGCTCCTATATATGCCGTGTGTGGCCGCGATGGCTGCGGTAAGACGCGAGCTTGGCAGCACCTGGGCGGCCGTATTGGCGATGTTCGTACAGACCGCGTTTGCCTGGGTAGTAACGTTTGTGCTCTACAACGTCGCCCGGCTGTTCCTATGAGGTGATTTCCATGGATTATGTGATCATACTGGTATTGGCAGGATTGTGTTTGTTGGCCATCCGCACCGTGCGCAAACAAAAGCAGCAGGGCTGCTGCGGCACCTGCGCAGGATGCCCAAAGGCAGCCGGATGCAGCATGGACGAGAAAGAAAAAAACGATTCCCGAGATTGAATAACGGTATCCAACACACTCGGCATCCGGCGATATGTGCGGCTGATTTGGGCAGTAAAGCATGCGTAAAAAAAGTTTTTGACGGAAACTCTCCGATAACTATGAGGTTAGCGGAGAAAAAAAGCTCCGCTTAAAAAAGCGGAGCTTCGGGCTTCGGTTGTGCAGCCCGACGCCCTGTCATGCGCGGCTTGCACCGGAGGGAACGGTTCAAATCGCGCAAGTTTTAAATCGAAGTACTTCTCTTTGTCATGAAACCCATGAACGTACAGAAGTTTGCGCGAAGAAACCCGAATGAATCGGGCTTCTTGAATCAATGAACGTAAAAATGGCGTGCGCGTACGGTATACGTACTGCGCACGCCATTGTGCACTGTGTTCAAATGTCTGACGTGTAGGTGTACGGTCGATTACACGTAGAAGAGCAGATCGTCGTATGTCGGGAACGGCCAGGCTTCCTTGCTCACCATCGTCTCGAGTTCGTCCGCCACTTCACGCAATTCAGCCATTGCGGGAACGATCTTTGCGTGGCTGTATTGGGCGGCTTCCGTGGCACTTCCACCGTGTGCATGGGCAAGAACTTCCTCAAGCTCGTTGGCCTTCTGATACATCGTGCCCAACAGATCGGACATCTTCTTGACAAGCGCCGTCTCGTACAGGCAGACGGCTTCCGCAATCTTTTTCGCTTTTTCGGCGGTCCCGCTCAGTTTGCCCACATATTTGCTAACGGCGGGCATGATCTCCTTGCGCGCGATGTTAATCATGGTCAGCGCCTCGATGGAAATGATCTTGACGTAGCTTTCCATGAGGATCTCGTAGCGTGCATGCAGCTCGATCGGAGACAAGACGCCCAGGTCTTCGAACATCTTGACGTTCTTCTCTTTGATCAGATACGGAATCGCTTCCGGTGTGGATTTGAGGTTCAAAAGACCCCTGCGCTCCGCTTCGGTTACCCACTCCTCGGCATAGTTGTTGCCGTTGAAGATGATGCGTTTGTGCTTTGTGATGGTCTCGCGGATCAGATGGTTCAAAGCCGCCGTGAAGTCGTCTGCCTTTTCCAGCGTGTCGGCAAATTCCTTGAGCGTTGCCGCCACGATGGTGTTCAACACCGTGTTGGGATCGGCGATGGAGAACGAGGAACCGACCATGCGGAACTCGAACTTGTTGCCGGTGAACGCAAACGGCGAGGTGCGGTTACGGTCTGTCGTATCGCGGGGCAGCGGCGGGAGGATATCCACGCCGATGGTCATTTCACGCTTGTACTCATCCTTATATGGCGTACCGTGTTCGATGGACTCGAGAACCGCGGTTAACTCTTCACCCAGGAAGATCGACACGATGGCGGGCGGCGCTTCGTTGGCGCCAAGCCTGTGATCGTTGCCGGCGGAAGCTACGGTGACACGCAGCAGATCCTGATGATCATCCACCGCTTTGATGACGGCGGAAAGGAACAGAAGGAACATCGCGTTTTCCCTCGGCGTGCGGCCGGGATCCAATAGGTTCATGCCGGTATCGGTAGACATCGACCAGTTGTTGTGCTTGCCGCTTCCGTTGACACCCGCAAATGGTTTTTCATGCAGCAGGCAGACCAAGCCTTGCTTGTTTGCGAGCTTCTGCATGAATTCCATGGTCAGCTGGTTGTGGTCGGTGGCGATGTTGGTGGTGGAGAAAATGGGGGCCAACTCGTGCTGAGACGGTGCCACTTCGTTGTGTTTGGTCTTGGCAAGGATGCCCAATTCCCACAGCGCTTCGTCCAGATCATGCATAAAGGCTGCAACACATGGTTTGAGTGCGGCGAAATATTGATCTTCGAGCTCCTGGCCTTTGGGCGGTTTCGCACCGAAAAGCGTGCGGCCGGTGTAGCGCAGGTCGCGGCGCAGTTTATACATTTCGGCGTCGATCAAAAAGTACTCCTGCTCGGGGCCGACGGTGGTGCTGACGGAGGATACTCCGTTTCCGAACAATTTAAGAACGCGGACCGCTTGCTTATTGATGGCTTCCATTGAGCGCAGAAGCGGCGTCTTTTTATCCAGCGCTTCGCCGCTGTACGAGCAGAACGCGGTGGGGATGCAAAGCGTGCCGTCCTTGATAAAGGCATAGGAAGTGGGATCCCAGGCGGTGTAGCCGCGCGCTTCAAACGTGGCGCGCAATCCGCCAGACGGGAAGCTCGACGCATCGGGCTCGCCTTTGATCAACTCCTTGCCGGAAAACTCCATTATAACGCCGCCCTCGGGAGTGGGAGAGATGAAGCTGTCATGCTTCTCGGCGGTGATGCCTGTCATCGGTTGGAACCAATGGGTAAAGTGCGTTGCACCTTGCTCGACCGCCCAATCCTTCATCGCATTGGCCACCACGCCTGCCACCGCGGGGTCCAAGGATTTTCCCATGGAGATGGTTTGCTTGAGCGCACGATAGGTCTCTTTGGGCAAACGCTGTTTCATCGTGACGTCGTTGAATACCTTGCTGCCAAACAGTTCTGGAATCTGGCTCATAGTTGTTTCCCCCTTAACTAATGTAAAAGACGCCGCGGGATATCCCGCAGCGCCCTTGCTGCCTATGCAAACAGTATATGCACGGGTGTTTTTGTTGTCAACCCCCGAATTCATAAAAATTCCGATAATTTATACAGAAAGCAGCGGATGGGACAAGCAGTGAATGCGTATATAACAGAAAATGTTTATTGTGGTACCCGCAAAAAGTATTGACGTTATACGTGTTGTTGCATATAATAATCGCACAGTTGTGAACAAAGGCGTTCACCAACGAATACGTGACGAGAGCCACGTGCGTTGGTGAGCGTCTTTTTTATTTTGTGACAGGAGGGGAAGGCATGCTTAGAGAAGGTCAAATCCGCATTCCATCCGGCTGCGCCATCGTGGGAGTGTTCGACAAAACAGGCTGCCGCATGAGTGGTGATGATATCATCGGCTCCATCGCGACCATGCACGACAGGAGCAACGGGTTGGGCGGCGGTTTCGCAGGATACGGTATCTATCCGGATCATGCCGATGAGTATGCGCTGCACTTGTTCTATGACAGCGAAGCCGTGAGGCTTCAATGCGAGGCGTATCTGTACAATCATTTCAACGTTTCGGAATGCGGGGAGATACCCGTCAAAAAGTCGCCTTTGATTCCGGACGGCCCGCTGCTCTGGCGGTACTTCGTTCGTCCTAATGAGGCACAGCTTCTTTCAAGCCAATTGGACGATCAGGAATATGTTGCGCGTGCGGTTACCGAAGTCAACGTCAAAATCGAGGGCGCGTATGTCTTTTCCAGCGGAAAAAACATGGGCGTTTTCAAAGCCATCGGCTTCCCGGAGGACGTGGGCGAATATTACCGCTTGGGCGACTACAGCGCCTACTGCTGGACGGCGCACGGACGGTATCCCACCAACACCCCGGGCTGGTGGGGCGGCGCGCACCCGTTTGCTCTGTTGGACACGACGGTGGTGCACAACGGTGAGATATCTTCCTACGATGCCAACAGGCGGACGGTAGAGATGTACGGATACCATTGCAGCCTTCTGACCGATACCGAAGTCATCGCCTACATGGTCGACTACCTTGTGCGACGCGTGAAACTGACCCACAAGGAAGCTGCGGATGTCATGGCGGCGCCGTTTTGGTCTGTCATTGACGCGATGGATGAGAAGCAGAAGAATTACTACACATACCTTCGCGAAGCGTTTACGGGCTTTTTGGTCACAGGGCCGTTCTCCATCCTCGTCGGCTTCGACGGAGGGATGATGGCCCTAAACGACAGGCTCAAGCTCCGGTCCATGGTTGCGGCGGAAAAGGGAGACCGCTTCTATGTTGCCAGCGAAGAGTGCGCCATACGGTTCTTGGAACCCAATGTAGAAAAAATCTGGTCGCCCAAAGGTGGCGAACCGGTGATCGTTACCCTGAAAGGAGGCAAGGAAGATGGCCGTTGATTTCTTCTATCCGCAATATGAAGTGGTCCGCAATATGGACCGGTGCATCACCTGCCGCGCCTGCGAGAGGCAATGTTCCAATGAGGTCCATAAGCTCGATACCGAATTCAATGTGATGACAAGCGACGAATCCAAATGCGTGTGCTGCCATAGATGCGTTTCGCTGTGCCCGACGCGCGCGCTCAAGATCGTTAAATCTACCCATACGTTTAAGGAAAACGGCAACTGGACACAGGACAACATCCAGGACGTGTACCGCCAGGCAGGAACCGGCGGCGTGATCCTCTCTTCGATGGGCAACCCGCAGAACTTCCCGGTGTACTGGGATAAGATTTTGATCAATGCCTCCCAGGTCACCAACCCATCCATCGACCCACTGCGCGAACCGATGGAAACCAGGGTAGTGCTGGGCAAGAAACCCGGCACGATCGAGCGGGACAAGGATGGAAATCTGATCAACAACATGCCGCGCCGTCTCAAGCTGCACACGCCCATCCTGTTCTCGGGCATGAGCTACGGCTCCATCAGCTACAACGCGCACGAGAGCTTAGCTCGGGCTTCGGAGGCGCTGGGAACGTTCTACAACACCGGCGAGGGCGGATTGCACCAGGACTTCTATAAATGGGGCCCCAACACTATCGTACAGGTAGCGTCCGGAAGATTCGGCGTCAACAAGGATTACCTGAACGCCGCAGCCGCGATCGAGATCAAGATCGGCCAGGGCGCAAAGCCCGGCATCGGTGGGCATCTGCCCGGTACCAAGGTCGTGGGCGACATCTCGCGCACCCGCATGATTCCCGTGGGCACCGACGCCATTTCGCCTGCGCCTCACCACGACATCTATTCCATCGAGGACCTCCGCCAGCTGGTCTATTCCTTAAAGGAAGCGACGGCATATGAGAAGCCCGTCATCGTGAAGATCTCCGCTGTGCACAACGTAGCCGCGATAGCTTCTGGCATCGCAAGGTCAGGCGCAGACATGATCGCCATTGACGGCTTCAGGGGTGGTACGGGCGCAGCACCCGCACGCATCCGCGACAACGTCGGCATTCCGATCGAACTCGCGCTTGCCAGCGTGGATGAACGGCTCCGCCAGGAAGGCATCCGCGACAACGTCTCCATCATCGCAGGTGGCAGTGTAAGAAACTCCGCCGACATCGTAAAAGCCATCGCATTGGGCGCCGACGCCGTATATGTCGCGACCGCAGCGCTTCTGGCGCTCGGGTGCCACCTGTGCCGCAGCTGCCATCTGGGCACCTGCAACTGGGGTATCGCCACACAGCGGCCAGAACTGGTCAAGCGCCTGAACCCCGATATCGGAACGCAGAGGCTGATCAACCTCGTCACCGCCTGGGATCATGAGATCATGGAAATGATGGGCGGCATGGGAATCAACGCCGTCGAAGCGCTCCGTGGCAACCGGCTGATGCTAAGAGGCGTAGGTCTCAACGAAAAAGAGCTTTCCGTTCTTGGCATCAAGCACGCAGGCGAATGAGGTGAAGCGAGATGAAACGAGTATATGTAAATGAGCAATGGTGCCTCGGGTGCCATCTTTGCGAATATTATTGCGCCTTTGCCAATTCCGGCAAAAGCAACATGGTCAAAGCCTTAAAAGACGTGACCATTCGCCCGCGCATCCAGATCGAGGAGAAGGACGGCATCAGCTTTGCGGTCTCCTGCCGTCATTGCGATGATCCGATGTGCGTTAGAGGATGCATCTCGGGGGCGCTTACCATCGAAAACGGCGTGATCTCCATCGACCAGAACAAGTGCGTCGGCTGCTACACCTGCGTGTTGTCCTGCCCGTACGGCTGCATCATGCCGAACGAGGAAGGTGTTATGCAGAAGTGCGAGTTGTGCATCAAGAACAGCCACGGACAACCGGTCTGCGTGACCGGCTGCCCGAACCGCGCGATCGTGTTTGAGGAGAGGTGAAGACAATGCGCTATGTAATCATCGGCAATTCCGCTGCGGCGATGGGATGCATCGAGGGCATCCGCCTGCACGATACGCAAGGCGAAATCATCGTCATATCCTCCGAGAAACACCATGTATATGGAAGACCCCTGATTTCCTACCTATTGTGCGGCAAGACGGACCTTTCGCGCATGGACTACCGCCCGAAGGATTTCTACGAAAAGCAGGGCGTAAAAACCATGCTGGGAAGGACGGCTGTTAAGCTGGACGCCGTAAAAAAAGCCGTGACGCTGGATGACGGGTCGGAAGTATCCTATGACAAGCTTTTGATCGCGACGGGGTCCCGTCCGTTTATCCCGCCGTTTGAAGGGTTGGATACCGTTTCGAAGAAGTTCTCCTTCATGACGCTCGACGATGCGCTCTCTTTACAGGATGTGTTGAATGGTGACACGAAAGCGTTGATCATCGGCGCGGGTCTCATCGGCCTCAAGTGCGCCGAAGCGATCCATGGGCGCGTGAAAGAGATCACCATCGTCGATATGGCGGACCACCTGATGCCTACGGTCATGGATATCCCCGCCGCGAAACGGGTGCAGGAGCATCTGGAGAAGCTCGGCATGAAGTTCCGGTTCTCGGATACGGTCGTGAAATTCGAAAAGGACAAGGCGCACATGAAAAGCGGCGATGTTCTCGAATTTGACATACTGGTACTCGCAGTGGGCGTACGGCCCAACACGCAGCTACTCTCCGACGCCGGCGGCAAGGTGGACCGTGGCATCCTTGTGGATGAAAAAGGACAGACCAGCCTGCAGGATGTGTACGCCGCGGGCGACTGCACGCAGGGCATGGATGCCGTAAGCGGCACGATGCGCATCATGGCGCTGTGGCCCAATGCCGTTCGTCAGGGCCTGTGTGCGGGCGAGAACATGGCGGGGGCACAAATGCCCATCACCGATCACATCGCACTCAACGCCACGGGACTTTTGGGGCTGCACATGGTATCCGCAGGCAACGCGGACGGGGAAGCCGACGTCGTGTGCGACGACGATACCTACAAGGTACTCTATATTAAGGATAATAAGCTAAGCGGTTACACCATCATGGGAGACTGCGCGCGTGCGGGCATCTATACGGCTCTTGTGCGCAACCGTACGCCGCTTGACTCCATCGATTTTAGTCTGATACGGGAGAAGCCGCAGTTGATGGCTTTCTCCAAGATGGAACGCAAGGTTCAACTGGGGGGTGCAAAGAAATGACGGTCATCCAAGCAAAAGGCGTCCATTTTCAGACGCTCAACGATCAGATCCGCCAATGCACGGACAGCGAGATAAAGCTTGAAAACGTGCTGGGGCAGCGGTATATCGCCAGCGGGCTAAGCGACAAGCGCATCGATATCTACGGTACGCCCGGCAACGCGCTCGCGGCGTACTGCGACGGATGCGACATCAACGTGTACGGAAACGCGCAGGATGCGCTGGGTGATACGATGAACGAAGGTACCGTCATCATCTACGGCAGCGCCGGTGATACAGTGGGATACGGCATGCGCGGCGGCAAGATCTTCATAAGAGACACGGTAGGATACCGTGCGGGCATCCATATGAAGGCGTACCAGAATAAAATACCGGTCGTGGTGATAGGGAAAACGGCTGGCAGCTTCTTGGGCGAGTACCAGGCAGGCGGCACCATTATCGTGCTGGGGCTTGGTCAGGAAGGCATCCCGATCGGCGGTTTCTGCGGAACGGGCATGCACGGCGGGCGCATCTTCATTCGCACCGATGCCATGCCGGAGGATCTGCCCAAGCAGATCACATCCAAAAAGGCGACGGCGGAGGATCTTAAGGCCATCCGCGCCGATGTGGAAAAGTTCTGCGCCTATTTTGGAGAAGACGCTGACAAGGTGATGGATCATACCTTCTTCGTGTTAACGCCGAATAGCGCCAATCCCTATAAACAGATGTACACCTATATCTAGTCCGAAAGAACTCTGCTTTTTGTCGGACACAATGGTTTCGCAAGCTATTGGTGCAAATCTGACGCGTAAGCCAAAACTCTGTTTTGGCGGTAATCGTCAGATTTGGCCGGCCGCAGACGGCAATCCTAACGATTGAAAAGCATAACAGCGTACCGCTGCAGTATGAAATGCAGGCGGTGCGAGACTTGTGAATAAACCATTCTGTTCGCGACCACAAGGGGGATTCAATCCCCCTTCTTTCAAATTAGCCGTGAATGTCGTCAGATGACACATTGTAGCATCGGTGGTATAGTAAGGATGTCAAGGAGGTGCAGGTATGGACTACACCGTAGCGGAAGTACTGCAATTCGTCGAAGAAAACGATGTCAAATTCATTCGTCTGGCATTCTGCGACCTGTTTGGTACGCTCAAGAACATCGCCATCATGAAGACCGAATTGCCTCGCGCGTTCGAATGCGGTATCTCCTTTGATGCATCCGCTGTCAAAGGCTTCATGAATGTGGATGAAGGCGATCTGTTGTTGATCCCCGACCCGTCCACGCTCTCTGTGCTGCCATGGCGCCCGCAACAGGGAAGAGTGGTCAGGCTGTTCTGCGATATCTACCACAGCGACGGCCGCTCCTTTGAAGGCGACGGGCGGCAAGTACTGCAAAAGAGCACCAAAAGGCTTTCCGATATGGGTTTGGACTGTATGGTCGGCCCCGAGTGTGAATTCTATATGTTCGAACTGGATGACAACGGGGAACCCACCAAAAAACCCCAGGACAATGCGGGTTATTTCGATGTTGCACCCAAGGACAAGGGCGAGAACGTTCGCCGGGAGATATGTCTTTTTATGGAAGAGATGGGATTACGTCCCGAAAGCTCCAGCCATAAACAAGGTCCCGGGCAAAACGAGGTGGATTTCCGCTTTTCCGATGCGTTGACGTCGGCGGATCACACCATCATCTTCAAGAGTGTGGTCAAGTCGGTTGCGACACGAAACGGACTGTTTGCGTCCTTCATGCCCAAGCCAATTGCGAACAAGAGCGGCAGCGGGTTCCATATCAATCTGTCGTTGCAAAAGGGCGGAAAAAACCTGTTCCAGGCAGGGGCAGAAGGCCATGAGCTGGCAGAGCATTTCATCGCGGGGATATTGCGCTATGTCCGAGAAATGACATTGTTCTTCAATCCGATCACCAATTCATATACAAGATTTGGCCAGTTTGAAGCGCCCCGGTACGTCACATGGTCGCAGCAAAACCACAGCCAGCTTATCCGGATCCCGTCGGCTTATGGGCCGATGGCGCGCATGGAGCTTCGCTCGCCGGATCCGTGCTGCAACCCCTACCTTGCGTTTGCACTTTTGTTGGAAGCGGGCATGCGGGGCATTGAGCAAAAGATGGCGCTGCCGCCGTCCACGGACAGGGAATTGAACGCCTTCTCCCGGGAGGAACTCAGCGGCATCGAGCAGTTGCCGCTGACGCTGGGCGAAGCGACCGACTTGGCAAAGGGCAGCGAATTTTTGCGGAATGTACTGACCGAGCGTGTGCTCCATGAGATAGTGGCGGAAAAACAGGCGGAATGGCAAGCGTATTGTAAGGAAGAGGATACGGAAGCCTTCGAAAACATGCGTTATTTTGTGAACATGTAATTTGTAACGCGTTTGCTTTCGAAGGGAGGTTTCCAATGCAGTATACGCTTCTTGTTTCAAGCGTCGAAAAGAGCCGCATACAGCTGCTGGAACTGCTGCAAAGCATGGATCAGCAGGAGGTTTTGTGCGCGCAAAACGGCGGGGAAGCAAGGCGAATGCTGCTCGAGCAGGACTTTTCGCTCATTGCGATCAATACGCCGCTCACCGATGAGTTTGGCATCGATTTGTCGCTATTTGCGGCTGACAAAAGCCTGGCAGGCGTTCTGTTGTTCGTCAAAGCCGAAAATTCGGACGCGGTGTCAGCCCGTGTGGAGGACAGCGGCGTGGTGGTGGTATCCAAACCCGTCAGCCGCCCTTACTTTCATCAGGCATATAAACTGGTGGTGGCATCTCACCGCAGAGCCATGGGCTTGCAGCAGGAATATGATAAGCTGCAGCACCAAATTGAGGAGATACGGCTGGTCAACCGTGCCAAAGGCATATTGATCGAAAAGCGGGGCATGACCGAACCACAAGCGCACCGCTATATCGAAAAGCAGGCGATGGATATGCGAACAACCCGTAGCGAGATCTCACGCGGGATAGTCAAAGAATACGAAATGAATCGGGAGGGGCTATGAAAGTACCGTTTACGAAAATGCAAGGCTGCGGCAACGATTATGTTTATTTTGACGGATTCGAAGTTGTGCTGGACGATCCGCAGAGTGCGGCCATTAAGCTTTCCGACCGGCATTTTGGCATCGGCGGAGACGGCATCATCCTCATCGAACCGAGCGAAGTCGCGGACGGCCGCATGCGGATGTTCAACGCCGACGGCAGCGAGGGGAGCATGTGTGGCAACGGCGTGCGCTGTGTCGGACGGTTTTTGTATGAGCGCCGCGGCATACAAAAAGACACACTGACCGTCGAAACCAAGAGCGGCATAAAGACACTGAAAATGGAAGTCAAAAACGCAAATGTAGCACTTGTGCATGTGGATATGGGCAAGGCGGAGTTTGCGCCTTCAAAGATCCCGGTCAAACTCGATGGCGATGCCGTGATCAACAGACCTGTTGTGATCGACAACAAACAGGTGAACATCACCTGCGTGTCCATGGGCAATCCGCACTGCGTCGTGTTCGGCGGCGATCCCGACAAGCTTGATCTGCCTTCGATTGGCCCTATGTTTGAAAACAACGAGCTGTTTCCCGACAGAGTTAACACTGAGTTCATACAGATCATCGACGAAAACACGCTGAAGATGCGCGTATGGGAGCGCGGCAGCGGCGAAACGCTTGCCTGCGGCACCGGAGCCTGCGCGGCGACAGCGGCTGCGGTGGCAAACGGATATTGTAAAATGAATTCGCCGATCACGGTGCTTTTGCGCGGCGGCAAGCTTTTGATCACCATCAAAGAGGATACCGTCATCATGGCGGGAGAGGCCACCTTCGTCTTCGACGGCACCGTTGAATTGCCATGATGTATTGCTGATTCACAGTTTTTAAGGAGGAAAGCACATGAAGATCAACACGAATTATCAGGCCCTGGAACAATCCTATCTGTTCTCTCGCGTAGCGCATGAAGTGCAGGCGTATCAGAAGGAAAACCCGGACAAAAAGATCATCCGCCTTGGCATTGGCGACGTGACGCAGCCGCTTTGCCCGGTTATCATCGACGCGCTGCATGAAGCGGTGTCTGAGATGGCTAAAAAGGAGACCTTCCGCGGATACGGTCCGGAGCAGGGCTATGATTTCCTGCGCGACGCAGTGGCGGCCTATTATAAAAACTATGGCGTAAATGTGCTGCGTGACGAGATCTTCATCGGCGACGGCGCCAAGAGCGACCTTGGCAACATCCTCGACTTATTCTCTTTTGACAACGTCGTGCTGATCCCGGATCCTGTATACCCGGTGTATGTCGACACCAACGTCATGAACGGGCGTAAGATCCTGTTCATGAACGCGAATGCGGAGAACGGATTCTTGCCGATGCCGGATGCATCGGTGCACGCAGACCTCATCTATATCTGCTCGCCCAACAACCCGACGGGCGCGGCGTACAGCCATGAGCAGCTCAAAGCCTGGGTGGACTATGCCAAAGCGAACGATGCCGTCATTCTTTACGATGCGGCATACGAATCGTTCATCGGCGATTTGAAGCTGCCGCACAGCATCTTCGAAGTCGAAGGCGCAAGGGATTGCGCGATCGAGTTCTGTAGCTTGAGCAAGACGGCTGGGTTCACCGGCATGCGCTGCGGGTATACCATCGTGCCACACGAGCTGGGAGTACTCAACAAGATGTGGTTGAGACGGCAGACAACGAAGTTCAACGGCGTTTCCTATATCACGCAAAAAGCGGCAGCAGCGGTGTTTACACCCGAGGGAATCCGCCAAACGCGCGAAGTGCTCAAGATCTACCAGACCAACGCGAAGGTAATGATGGATGTGCTGTCATCTTGCGGCGTGTTCTTTACCGGCGGCAAGGTTTCCCCGTACGTATGGATGCAGTGCCCGAAGGGAATGGGCTCTTGGGAATTCTTCGATGTCCTGCTCAAAAAAGTGCAGGTGGTGGGAACCCCAGGCGCCGGATTCGGTAAGAACGGCGAAGGATTCTTCCGCCTCACAGCCTTTGGCGATCAGCAGCAGACCATCGAGGCGATGGAAAGGGTCAAGTCGATACTGTAACCGGCAGAAAGCTCCGTTTTTCCGGGTGAACGGTTTCGCATAGATTGTACCAAATCCGGCATACGCCAAAACATTGCTTTGGCGGTTATCGCAGGATTTGTACGATGTATGGTTGTATGCAGTATCTCGTAGCCAGCCACAGCAACCTAAAACCTAAAAGGATTGCGTAAAAGAGCCGTTGTATAGGCGGCTCTTTGCTTTATGGAATCCATGGGTTACAATGAACCAAAGAACTTTTTTCCAAGGGCAGGAGGTTTATTCACATGATCAAGACGATCGTGACAGTAATCGGTGTGGACAAGGTGGGCATTATTGCCAGTGTGGCTACGTTGTTGGCGCAGCACCATGTCAACATATTGGATATCAACCAAACGGTCATGCAGGAGTATTTCACCATGGTGATGCTGGTGGACGTTGAGAATTGCAACGTGCCGTACGAGGAATTAAAACAACATCTGACGGAGCTTGGAGTTGAAATGGGTATGACGATACACGTGCAGCACGAAGAGATCTTCCAGGCGATGCACAGGATCTGAGGGGGCGCCAATGCAGCGAATTGATCAGCGCGAAATCCTTCAAACCATTCGCATGATTCGGCAGGAGAAGCTGGATATCCGCACCATCACCATGGGGATATCGCTTCTGGACTGCTCGTGTGAGAGCATGGACAAGACGGCGCAGCGCGTGTATGAGAAGATCACAAGACTGGCAAAAGACCTCGTCAAGACCGGCGAGTCGATCGAAACCGACTACGGCATCCCCATTGTGAACAAGCGCATCAGCGTCACGCCGATAGCGCTTGTGGCGGAATCCACACATCAAGAGGACTATGTTGCGGTGGCCAAAGCCCTGGACAGGGCTGCAAAAGAAGTTGGCGTTAACTTCATCGGCGGCTTCAGTGCGCTTGTACATAAGGGGTATACCAACGGCGATAGAGCGCTCATCCGTTCCATCCCGCAGGCGTTGTGCGAGACCGAAATGGTCTGCGCTTCGGTCAACGTTGCCACGAGCAAGGCGGGCATCAACATGGACGCCGTACGGCAGATGGGGCAAATCATCAAACAGACGGCGGAACTGACGGCGGATAGGGGCGGTCTTGGCGCCGCGAAGCTCGTGGTCTTTGCCAACGCCGTGGAGGATAACCCGTTTATGGCGGGCGCGTTCCATGGCATCGGTGAGCCGGAATGCGTGATCAACGTCGGCGTGTCCGGTCCCGGCGTGGTATCCTCCGCGCTGCGGCAGGTGCACGGCGCTCCGTTTGACGAGGTGGCAGAAACCATTAAACGCACGGCGTTTCGCATCACGCGCGTGGGGCAATTGGTGGCGCAGGAAGCGAGCAGGCGTTTGAACGTGCCGTTTGGCATCGTGGATCTGTCGTTGGCACCCACGCCCTCGGTGGGCGACAGCGTGGCGCACATATTGGTGGAGATGGGGCTTTCGATGGCGGGCGCCCCCGGAACGACAGCCGCGCTTGCGCTTCTAAACGATGCCGTGAAAAAGGGCGGCGTGATGGCATCTTCGCACGTTGGCGGGCTCTCTGGCGCGTTCATCCCGGTATCCGAAGATATCGGAATGATCGAAGCGGTGCAGGCGGGCGCGTTGTCAATAGAAAAGCTCGAGGCGATGACCTGCGTGTGCTCTGTCGGTTTGGATATGATCGTAGTGCCCGGGGATACCTCCGCCGAGACGCTTTCCGCGATCATTGCGGACGAGGCTGCCATCGGCGTGATCAACCAGAAGACCACGGCTGTCCGCATCATACCGGCGCCCGGCAAATCGGTTGGAGACCTGGTCGAGTTCGGCGGGTTGTTGGGGCATGCGTACTGTATGAAGGTCAATCCGTTTGACAGCACCGAATTCATCCACAGGGGCGGAAGAATCCCCGCACCGATACACAGCTTGAAGAACTGATAGGTTCTATCTTTATAAAACAAAAAGCGGCCTTGAGCCGCTTTTTTTGTCTGTAAAAGTATGAATAAAATCTAAAGAAATATCGAGGTATACTTAAAATTTTATTGAAATTTAGTGCGATTGTTTACGATTATTAAGGAGAGGCTTATAATACTCAAAATAAGATATCGGGGTGATCGCATGGACGACATCGATTGGAAAATCATAGAGGCATTGAAGCAGAACGGGCGGGCGACTGCGTCCGAGATAAGCCGCAAGGTCAGTCTGTCGATACCGGCAACGGCGGAACGCATCCGAAAGCTTGAGGAAAGTGAAATCATAGAGCAGTACACCGTGCGACTGAACCGCCCAAAGATTGGGTTCCGCTTGATGGCGATGGTGTTCGTAAACATCGACAGGACGGAGGACATCGAGAATTTCCGCAAAGCGGTCGTGCTGTGCCCG
>CAZHNN010000004.1:69446-132035 GCA_964533965.1 uncultured Clostridia bacterium
CTTCTGAAGGTTCTGTGCGAAGATACCGCAGCGCTCGAGGCGTTTTTGAGCAAAAAGCTCAAGGCCATCCGCGGTGTGGCCAAGACCAACACCATCATCGTTTTGTCCACGCTCAAAGAATCGCTCAACCGTTAGGAGAAAGGCAATGATTTGGAAAGGCTTTCGCTTCGGGATGCTGCTGCAGATCGCCATCGGCCCCGTCTGCCTGTTCATTTTCCAGACGGCGGCAAAAAGAGGATTCGCGGCGGCGGAACTTGGCGTTTTGGGCGTTTCGCTCATCGACGCGTTCTATATTCTGCTCGCCATGCTGGGCATAGGGGCGTTGTTGAAAAGCGAAAAAGCGCAGCGTTTGTTTGGAATGTTGGGCGCTTTGGTGCTGATGCTCTTTGGCACAAGCAGCATCCTTGGTGCATTTTCGCTGTCGATTCTGCCAAGCTTCCATTTTCAGATACAGGATGCAAACCCGTTTGCTGCGGCGTTGCTGCTGACGCTGTCCAACCCGTTGTCCATATTGTTCTGGGCAGGTGTGTTCACCGCGAAACTGTCAACTGATGGTTTATCCAAAGGGCAAGCGTATTGGTTTGGCGCCGGTGCGGTATTGTCAACGATCTTCTTCCTCACGTTAACGAGCCTTTTTGGGAGCGTCGCGGGTAACTTCTTGGGCAATGCGGCATTCAAAATCCTGAATGTCGCCGTAGGTGCCGCGCTGATTTTCTTTGGTGTCAGAACGCTATTGAAAACAAATAGAAAAGATACAATATAAAGCCACATTTTTTGCCAAGGGGCCAGGGGGGATTCCGATTTTCTCCTTGTACACAAGGCTTTGTCTTGTGTATGAGCCCCTTAGCGATCCCCTAACCCCCTTAAACGGCCACTGCGTGGGGCTTCGCCCGTAATGAGTTCAGCATATTCAAAGAGTTCCCATGTACCGCCCGTTTTCTTGATAATATGATAGCACTTAGCCTTGAGGAAGCTATCGCTCTAGCCGTCGCATCTGGAGTTGTATAGGAACAGATGAAAAGTTTAAAAGATAATAGGGGCAAAGCACCTGTTCATTAGGTTGTAGTCGCTTTGATTGTTACTGTAACAATAAAAAACAGCCGGCTAAATAGTCAGTTTATGGAATTGTAAAATTATATCAATACTCCTCATCCCTAAGTATGACAACGTAATTAAGTGCGTTATATCAACCGAGTAAGGCGAAGCACATGCCCCACGCAGTGGCCGTTTTAAGAGGGGTAGGGGATCGCCAAGGGGCTCATACACAAGACAAAGCCTTGTGTACAAGGAGAAAATCGGAAGTCTCCCCGGCCCCTTGGCAAAAAAAGCGTAAAGCCTTTTATCCATCTATGGTTGTATCAAGTATAAAAAGCCACTTAAATAAATAAAAGAAGCCGCTAAGCATCAGCGGCTTTCACTTTTAATCGGAAGTACTATTGGTTCAGCTGAACTGCTCGGTAAAAAACTCCACATACCTCTCGCACAGCACTTTCGCTTTTTCTTTACAATCAGCCTTGATGGAATAGTATATCTTCAACTTCGGCTCGGTGCCGGAAGGCCGTACGACAATGGTGCAGCCGTCTTCCATATCAAAGCGCAGCACGTCGGAGGAAGGCAGATCGATCGGTACTGTCTTTTTGTCCGCGGTTCTGGTGACGCAGGCGAGATAATCGGAAAACGCACAGACCCCGATGCCTTCAATCTCTTTTGGTGGATTGTTTCGCATCTTGGAGATCAACGTCTGCATTTCTAAAAGAGCATCCCGCCCTTCAAACGGCAGACTCTGCAGATAATTGAGGTATGTGCCGTATTCGGCGTACAGATCCTCGAGCACGTGCAGGAGCGTTTTTCCCTGCGCCTTGTAAAAGGCTGCCATTTCGGCGATCAGATACGCGCCGTCCACGCCGTCCTTATCGCGTACATAGCCGCCGGAAAGGTATCCATAGCTTTCCTCAAAGCCGAATATATATCGTTTTTCTTCGCCCGCCTGCTCAAGGCAGCCGATCTGCTCGCCGATGAACTTAAAGCCGGTCAGCACGTTGATGATCTGTACACCGTATTGTTTGGCGATCGGTACCACCATTTCGGTTGTCACGATGGTCTTGATCAAAATCGGATCTTGGGGCATGGTGCCCGACGCTTTGCGGTTTTTACAGATATAGTCAAAGAGCAAAACGCCGACTTCGTTTCCCGACAACAACTCATATTTGTCCCCGTCACGGACTGCGATGCCGACTCTATCACAGTCGGGGTCGGTGGCGATCAACAGGTCGCCCTTTGTCTGTTTTAAAAGATCAAGCCCCAGCGATAAGGCTTCGCGCGTTTCGGGGTTTGGCGAGGGGCAGGTGGGGAAATGCCCGTCGGGATCCCTTTGTTCCGGAACGACGGTTACGTTTGTGAACCCCGTTTCCTTCCATGTGCGCAGCACGCAGTCAAGTCCTGCACCGTTTAGCGGAGAATAGACTATGTGAAGATCCCTGCCGTTTTTGTCCGACACGACGGATTGCGACTTGACAGCCTCGATGAAGGAGGTGACGACATCATCGCTGATGTATTCTATCCGGCCGCTTTGTACGAAATCATCAAAGGCAGGCATCTTTTCGTCTGTAAAATAAGGACATTGTTCCATTTCTTCCAAAATCCGGTCCGCAGCCTCCAGCGTGATCTGGCAGCCGTCGGAGCCATATACCTTATAACCGTTGTATTTGCTGGGGTTATGGCTGGCGGTGATGACGATGCCGGCATTGCACGAAAGCGATCGCACGGCAAAAGATAGCGCTGGCGTTGGCATAAGCCTTCTAAAAATATATACATGCACGCCCCGATTTGCTAAAATACAAGCAGCGTGTTGCGCAAACAGATCGCTCTTGATGCGGGAGTCATACGCGATTGCTGCGCTTGGCGATTTGGTTTCAGAAAGAAGGTAGCGGCTGAGGCCTTGAGTGGCTCGCGCTACTGTATAGATATTGATGCGGTTGGTGCCAGCACCGATCACCCCGCGCAGACCGCCCGTTCCAAAGGCGAGGTCGGTATAAAAGCGCTCGACGATGTCATTGCCACAGATGCTGCTCAGCTCCGTTTGCAGATCCGGATCGCCGATGGCTTTTGCTTGCCAGTCCTCATAGAGCTGTTGGATTTGTTGCTGTGTGCGCATGAAAGGATCTCCTTCTCTGTGGGATGCTTGCAAAGAGTGGGTGGATATATTATCATGTGTTGACGCAACTGGATTATACATCAGGTGGACATGCATGGCAACTCATGGCAGTCAAAATACAATACGGGAGGGCTTTCCCTTGTATCCGATGCGATGTATACCGGCTTATAAGCAGGCGATTTGGGGCGGCAGCAAACTCAAGTCTGTTCTAGGCAAAACCTATGATGAGTCGGCTATGGCGGAGAGTTGGGAATTGAGCTGCCATACGGATGGCATGAGCTCAGTTGCCAATGGCAACTATGCCGGAAGGCTGTTGAAGGACATACTGGCAGAACATCCGGAATATGCAGGACAATGCGTTAAGAAAGGCGAGGAATTCCCCCTCCTTATTAAATTTATCGACGCCAACGACGACCTCTCCATTCAGGTGCATCCCACCAAGGAGACGGCCGATATCGCCCGTGGCCACCAAAGCAAGACCGAGATCTGGGTCGTGATGGACAGCGCCCCCGGTGCATGCCTGTATTACGGCTTCAACAGGGACGTCACAAGGGAAGAGATCAGATCCAAAGCTTTGGACGGCAGCATCTGCGAGGTGTTGAACAAGGTGCCCGCAAAGAAGGGGGATGTGTTCCACATCCACGCGGGGACGATGCATGCCATCGGTTCCGGTCTTCTGATTGCCGAGATACAGCAAAGTGCAAACACGACTTTTAGGGCATTCGATTATATGCGCAAGGACAAAAATGGCAACATGCGGCCGTTGCACATCGACGATGCCGCCCGCGTTGCCATCACCAATAAAATGGATGGCAAGCCAGCCGATTTGATTTGCATCGCGGAAAACGCGGCTTATACCCATGATATTCTGTTCGATTCCCCGCTGTTCGTCACCGAAAGCTATACGATCCGCGACAAAGCAACGCTCGATTCGACAGAAGCGTCGTTCGACGCGCTGCTGTTTATGGAAGGCGCGGGAGAGATAGTATACAACGGCGAAGCATATGCGGCTTCATGCGGCGATTGTTATTTCATCCCGGCAGGTCTGGGATCGTATGAAATAAACGGGTCCTGTTGTGTACTGCGCAACAGGGTGCTTCGAAAAGAGGGCAAACAATGAGAATCAGTGCAGTGATTATGGCCGGTGGCAAGGGGGAACGCTTTTGGCCGATGAGCCGTACGCACAGGCCAAAGCAGTTTTTAGGGCTGACAAACAAGGATGCCACCATGATTCAGCTCACGGTAAACCGCATCCTGCCGCTTGTTGACAAACAGGATGTCCTGGTCGTCACAAACGGGCTCTACCAGACGCTCACGCGTCAACAGCTTCCGGAATTACGGGTGGATAATATCCTAAGCGAGCCTGTAGGAAGAAACACCGCCCCATGCATCGGACTCGCGGCCGCTGTTTTGCAAAAGCGAGTCGGCGACTGCGTGATGGTGGTGCTAAGCTCCGACCATCTCATCGTAGACGTAGAGAATTTCCGCGATGTGCTTAAAATCGCCGTATCGGTTGCGGAAAAGGATGAGAATATTGTTACCATCGGTATTTCTCCAACCTATCCCGAAACCGGTTTCGGCTATATCCATTACGACTCGCAGAACATGCAAAACGGCGTCTGCCCAGTGAGAAAATTCGTGGAAAAACCCAATTACAACACGGCCCTCTCCTACCTGGCCACCGGGGAATACCTGTGGAACAGCGGGATGTTCGTGTTCAAGGTGTCCACCATCATGGAGCAGTTCAAGCGCCATCTGCCCAAGCTCTACGAAGGGCTGCAGCATGTGGCCGATGCCGTGGACACGCCTTCGTTCGACGCGGTACTGCGTGACGAATTTGACAAATTCGATTCTATCTCCATCGACTACGGCATCATGGAGCATGCGCAGAACATCTACACCATTCCCGGCAGTTTCGGTTGGGACGACGTCGGTAGCTTTACGGCGGTGGGACGGATCCACGACAAGGATGAGAGCGGCAACGCGATCCAGGGCGATGTGATAGCACTCGAATCCGGCGGCTGCACCATCTATGGCGGCAAGCGCCTGATCGCGGCCATGGGCATCGAAGATCTCGTTATCGTAGACACCGACGATGTGCTGATGATCTGCCATAAGGACAAGGCGCAAAATATCAAAGTCTTCTTGGAAGCGCTGCGGAACCGCGGGCGCCATGATTTACTCTAGGAGGGAAAAATAATGAAACGTGCTCTGATCACGGGCGTAACCGGACAGGACGGAAGCTACTTAAGCGAGCTTTTGCTTGAAAAGGGCTATAAGGTATACGGCATCATGCGGCGCAAGAGCGTCGTTGATTACGGCAATGTCGAGCATCTGAAGGACAAGATCACCTTCATCTATGCGGACATGATCGACCCCGTATCGCTGATCACAGCCGTAAAGATCGCGCAGCCGGACGAGGTGTACAACCTGGCCGCACAGTCCTTTGTGGCAACAAGCTGGGAGCAGCCGCTGGCGACCGCCCAGATCGACGCGTTGGGCGTTACCAACATGTTAGAGGCGATCCGCATCGTCAAGCCCGACGCGCGCTTTTACCAGGCGTCGACGTCCGAGATGTTTGGCCTGGTACAGGAGATCCCGCAGAAGGAAACCACGCCGTTCTACCCCAGGAGCCCCTATGGCGTTGCCAAGCTATACGGGCATTGGATCACCAAGAACTACCGTGAAAGCTATAAACTGTTTGCCTGCTCCGGCATCCTGTTCAACCATGAATCGGAGCGCAGGGGCAAGGAATTTGTGACCAGAAAGATCACCGACGCCGCGGCACGCATCAAACTAGGCGTGCAGGACGTGCTGGAATTGGGCAACATGGACGCCAAGCGCGACTGGGGCCACTCGCAGGATTATGTGCAGGCGATGTATCTCATGCTGCAGACGGACAAGCCCGACGATTATGTGATTGCGACCGGTGAGACCCGCACCGTGCGCGAATTCGTGCAGAATGCGTTTTCAGCCCTTGGCATTGAGCTCGAATTCAAAGGCACCGGCGTGGAGGAGATCGGCGTGGACAAGGCCACCGGCAAAACGGTCGTGCGCGTGAATCCCGCGTTCTTCAGGCCCGCGGAAGTCGAACTCTTGTTGGGAGACCCCACCAAGGCGGAAACAGAGCTTGGCTGGAAACGAGAGATATCGTTTGCTGAGCTGGTCGGGCGCATGGCGGATAACGATTTGAAATTGGTCCGAGAGGAGCTGCGGCTTAAGCAGCTTACGCAAAGCAAATGAAGGCGCTCATATTAGGCGCGGCGGGGTTTGTGGGCGGCCATCTCTACCGGCATCTTTCCGATGACCTTGGTTGGGATGTGGCCGTTACCAAGCTGCCGCAGGAGAAAATCGGCTTTGCAGAAAAGAACGTCTATGATCTGGACATCCTGGCCACGGGCGCTATCGAAGCGCTGTTGTCAGAGGTATGCCCGGAAGTGATATTCCACTTGGCTGCCCAAAGCTCGGTGGCGCTTAGTTGGCAAAAGCCCGACTTGACGGTGGACATCAACATCAAGGGTGCGCTGCACCTTCTGGAGGCGCTCAGGGTTCAAAAAACGCCCGTGCGCACGCTGTTGATCGGCTCCGGCGAGGAATATGGCTATGTGCAGCCAAACGAGGTTCCGGTCAGAGAGGATAACCCGCTTCGCCCCGGCAACCTCTATGCGATGACGAAGATCGCCCAGGCGATGACAGGGCAAATCTATTGCCGTGCGTACAACATCGACGTCGTGATGGTGCGCGCGTTTAACCACATCGGCCCAGGGCAGGCGCCGATCTTTGTGGTGTCGGATTTCTGCAAACAGGTTGCAGAGATGGAATTTGGCAAGAGGGAGCCCGTGATGCGTGTTGGCAACCTTTTGGCGCAACGGGATTTTACCGATGTCCGGGATGTCGTGCGCGCTTATGGCAAATTGGCACAATCAGGACACAAGGGTGAGGTATACAACGTCGGCAGCGGCATGGTATACAGCATTGAGCAGGTGCTGCAGACGATATTGAAAAAGAGCAGGGTAGAGGTTCGCGTGGAACAGGACCCGCAGAAGATGCGCCCGTCGGACGTGCCCATCCTGCAGGCCGATGTTACCAAGCTTCAGAAGGATACAGACTGGAAATCCGTTTTATCGCTGGAACAGAGCGTTGAGGATACGCTGGCGTATTGGCGCCAAACGTTGGAACAGGAGTAGCAAATGCGCGTATTTAAGGAGTTGTTTGCCTATCGGCAAATGCTTTTTTCCCTTGTGAGAAAGGATTTGCGCGGCCGGTATAAGGGCTCGGTTTTAGGGTTTCTTTGGACCTTTATAAATCCGTTGCTGCAGCTGGCGGTGTATACCGTTGTGTTTTCCTTTATCCTGCGCAATAACATCGATAAATTCTACCTATACCTATTCGTGGCGCTGGTGCCATGGATATTCTTCTCGTCTTCGCTCAATGGCGGGTCGAGCTGCATATTGGCACAAAAGGATATGGTCAAGAAGATCTACTTTCCGCGAGAAGTGCTGCCAATGGCATATGTAACCAGCTGCTTTGTGAACATGCTGTTCTCGTTCATCATTATCTTCGTCGTCATACTGATTTCCGGCACGCAAATCAGCCTGCTGGCGCTGTTGTTTTTGCCGATCGTGATGGCGGTGGAATACATTTTGGCATTGGGCATTGCACTTCTGGTTTCGGCGGTCACGGTGTACTTTAGGGACCTCGAGCACATCCTGGGCATCCTTACGATGGCCTGGATGTATCTGACCCCCATCGTATACCCCATCAGTATCGTACCGCAGCGGTTGTTACCCGTCTTTATGGTCAACCCAATGACCTCCATCGTCCTGGCGTACCGCGACATCCTCTATTACGCAAAAATACCCTCGATGCAGACGCTCATACTCGCGTTCGTGCTGGGCATCGCATTCCTGATTTTGGGCTTTTTCGTATTCGGAAAGCTGAAAAAGCACTTTGTGGAGGAGATCTAGTGAACGCGATCGACGTTGTAAACGTATCCAAAAAGTTCAAGCTCTACCACGACAAAGGGCAAACGCTTAAGGAGCGTTTGTTGTTTCGCAAGCGCAGCGCGTATGAAGAACGCTGGGTGTTGAAGAACATCAGCTTTTCACTCTATAAGGGCGAAGCGGTCGGCATCGTCGGCGAAAACGGCAGCGGCAAATCCACGATGCTCAAGCTTTTAAGCCGCATCATCGTGCCCGATACCGGGGAGATCACGGTCCGTGGCCGTGTATCAAGCCTCATCGAGCTTGGCGCTGGGTTCCACCCGGACATGTCGGGGCGGGAGAATATCTATACCAACGCGGCGATCTTTGGCCTTACGAAAAAGGAGATCGACGAACGGTTACAGGACATTATCGATTTTTCCGAGCTGCACCAGTTCATTGACAGCCCGGTGAGGACGTATTCGTCGGGCATGTACATGCGGCTCGCGTTTTCCGTCGCGATTCATGTCAGCGCCGACGTGCTTTTGATCGACGAGATTCTGGCTGTAGGCGACGCGGCGTTCCAACAGAAGTGCTTTGAGCGGCTGGAGGACATCAAGCGAAAAGGCACCACCATCATCATCGTTTCGCACTCCCTGGGGCAGATCGAGCGTATCTGTGACAGGTCCATCTGGCTTTTGGACGGAAAGATTGAAGCGGAAGGAAAACCTTCGGAAGTGCATTCGCAGTACATGGGCTATATGGCCAAGAAGATAGCGATTAGCGAAGCGCACAACAAGCGCTCGGACTTAGGCTGCATTCTGGGGGTTTGCTTGAAATACAACGGAGAGCCCAGAAAGACTTTTCGTTTTGGCGAAGAAGTGCAGGTCTGCATCGAACTGCAAATGGTCGCTGATGTCCCAAGCCTCATCGAGGTGTACGTGCAGAATACCCAGGGCATTCTTTTAGCCGCCAAGGGCGCCGAAGTCCCCTTTGGTACAAAAGAAGCGGTGCTGACGCTGCAGGGGATCCCGTTCATGCAGGGGGACTACGGCGTAAACGTACTGATGCATACCAAAGAGCGCGTGCCCATCGACAGGCGCGAAGGCGCCGCGACCATCTCCGTAACTTGGCCGGCGAACAATGAACCCGGCGCCGTTTATATAACTTCCAAATGGGAATTCAGGCAATAAGAGGGAGAACCATGCAACAAGAAACCATTGACATCCAGCGCATCATGGCTGAGATAAGACAGGAAATCGATCGCCGTGGGCTGCGCAATACCGTTCTGCCGTTTGAAAACGTCCATGCCACACCGTTTGAAACCGTAACGGATTACGATCCGGTGCGCTTTTCGCAGCTGGTTTCGGAAATGGACCGTTTGAAACAGATATACGCATACCGCCAACTGCAATCGCGCCGCAACATACTGGGCAAATTCATCCTGTTCTTCAAAAAGATCATCCGCAAGATGTCGAAGTTCTACATCGAGCCCATTGTGCAGGACCAGAACAATTTCAACGCCAACGTGGTGCAGGGAATGCAGTCCATTCGCGCTTACATGAAGCGCCCGGTGGAAGACCAGGCTGCGGTATGGCAGGCGGTTCGGGAACTTCGGGCGGAAAACATCGAGTTGAAATCCCGTATCGCTCAGCTTGAAGCGCAAAAAAGCCGCGTGGAGGGCTGACCTATGCGCATCATTCAGGTAACGCCGACATTCTCCCTGGGCGACGGGGTGGGCAACCATACATATGCGCTGATGCATGTGATAGAAAGCATGGGCTATGACACCTCGATATACGCGATCCACATCGCCAAAAATGTACCAAAACACCTTTGCGGCAATGTGGAAAAGCTGCCGAAGCTCATGCGGGACGATGTGCTCATCTACCATCAGGCCATCGGAACGAAATTTGCCGACCATGTTGCCAAGCTGCCATGCCGCAAGATCATGGTCTACCACAACACGACGCCGCCGTATTTTTTTGAGGGATATTCCGGCGATATGATCCGCCAGACCTCAATGGGGCTTGACAATGCCCGCATGCTCATTCAGCACGTGGATGCCGTCTGGGCGGATTCGGAATTCAACAAACAGGATATTCTGGATATGGGATATCACGGCGAAGTAACGGTGCTGCCGATCCTGATCCCGTTTGAGGATTACAAGAAAAAGCCCGACGAGGCTGTTTTGGCAAAGCTTTCGGACGACTTGCAGAACATCCTATTCGTCGGCCGCATCGTACCCAACAAGAAGCAGGAGGATATCCTAGCTGCATTTGCCTATTACCAGAAGAACATCAACGCGAATTCCCGCCTGACGCTCGTGGGGAACTACGCGCACGACGACCCCTATGCGGCGCGATTGAGGGCTTATATTCAGGAGCTTGGCCTGATCGACGCCACCATTACAGGCCATGTGAGCTTCGAGCAGATCCTTGCGTATTACAAGACGGCAGACCTGTTCTTGTGCATGAGCGAGCACGAGGGATTCTGCATACCGCTGCTGGAAGCGATGAGCTTTGATTTGCCGGTTCTGGCCTACGATTCCACTGCGATCAAGGGAACGCTCAACGGCAGCGGCGTGCTGTTGCCGCAGAAGGATCCCGTGTTTACGGCGCTTTTGATGCAGCGCGTATTGAACGACACAACACTAAGAGAGCAAATCCTGGAGGGCCAGCGCAAGAGGCTTGCCGATTTTGCCTATGACACGGTGGCGGAGCAGCACCGCATCGCCCTCAAGGAGTTTTTGGAGACGAAGAAATGAAGCGCATTGCATTGATCAACCAGCGATACGGCGAGGACGTGGTAGGCGGTTCGGAAGCGTATACACGCTCCATCGCCGAACGGCTGTGCAATGACTTCGAGGTGGAGGTTTTGACCACCTGCGCGTTGGATTATATGACGTGGGACAACCACTACCCGGAGGGTGCCGAAACGCTAAACGGCGTCACGATCCGGCGGTTTCCGGTGGACAGGCCCCGGGAGGTGGAAAAATTCTCGCGCCTGTGTAAGATCCTGCAGCATCCGGACACCGTTTCAGAAGCACAACAGCGCAATTGGGTGGACGAACAGGGGCCGTATTGTCCCAAACTCATCCAATACCTCAGAGACCACCGCAACGATTACGACGTGTTCATCTTCGTGACATACTTGTACTATTTGACGTATTACGGCATCAAGGAAGTGGCGGACAAGGCCGTTTTGATCCCCACCGCCCACGACGAGCCGCCGATACACATGAGCACCTACAGGGATGTGTTCTTGCTGCCCCGCGCGCTGGTGTTTCTCACCGAAGAGGAGCAGTCTTTTGTGCACAAGACCTTCCGCAACGAGAATATCCCGTACGACATACTTGGCGCGGGGGTGTCTGTCCCGTCGTTGGATACGGTAAGCGACAGGGCCAAAGCGCTTGAAAGCGATGAGATGATCGTCTATGTTGGCCGCATCGAGCCGATGGCAAAAGGCTGCCAGGCGCTGTTCGATTATTTCACGCATTACAAGAAAACACACGGCGGCAACCTAAAATTGGTGCTGATGGGCAAGGCGCACATGGAGATCCCGGACAGGCCCGACATAATTCCGCTGGGATTTGTCAGCGAAGAGGACAAGTTCTTCATCGTAGAAAGGGCAAAAGCGCTCATATTGCCGTCGCCCTACGAGAGCCTGTCCATCGCGGTACTCGAAGCGTTTTCAATGGAAACGCCGGTCATCGTCAACGGTCGGTGCGAAGTGCTGAAGGCGCATTGCATCAAGAGCAATGCAGGCCTTTTCTATACGCATTATTTTGAATTCGAGGGCTGCCTTTCCTATCTGTTGAAAAATGAACCCGTGCGCCTGGCGATGGGCAAAAACGGCAAGGCGTATGTCGATCAGAACTATACCTGGGAGAGCATCATGAGCCGCCTGAAGAAGCTTTTGGAAAAGGTATCGGGGGATGGCCAATGAAACCGGTACATGTTGACTTCGATGCGCAGCTCTTGTTGGAGCCGCAAAAGACGGGCATAGGGCTGATGGCCTACAACACGCTGTACGCGCTGGCGGATACGGATATAAAAGGTTCGCTCAACGTATTCACCATGCGAAAAAAGCGAGGATATGAACGCCAGTGGGCGGAGATACAAACGCTCTGCGACCGCGGACTTAACCTGCGCAAGTGCTCCTGGTTTCACGATGTGATCTACAAGATGCTGTGGAATTTTATCCCGATTCCGTACAGCCTTTTTTTTGGCGCGCACGCCGATATAACACATTTTTTCAACTACTACATTCCACCGGGCGTCAAGGGCAAACGCGTTACGACGGTATGTGACATGGTCTGCGAGGCGTATCCCGAAACCATGAATGTAAAAACGCGCGCCATGCTGCGACTAAGCCTGAAAAAATCGGTCAAACGGGCGCACCGCATCGTCACGATCTCCGAGTTCAGCAAAAAGGAAATCGTCCGCTATCTGGGCGTACCGGAAGAGAAGATCGCCGTCGTACCTTGCGGTGTGGATCTGCAGGCCTTTCATCCCGGCATTTCGGAACAAGAGCGGCAGCGCGTGAAAGACACGTATGGCTTAGGCGGGCGGTATTTCCTCTATCTGGGAACTCTCGAGCCGCGCAAGAACATCGTTCGGCTGATCCAAGCGTATGCGCTCCTGCGCGAAACATGCGCCGATGCGCCGCTTTTGTGCATCGCCGGTCGCAAAGGCTGGCAGTTCGATGAGATCTTTGAAACGGTAAAAAAGCACCGTTTGGAGGACCGCGTCATCTTCACTGGCTATATTCCCGCGCAGGACGCACCGCCACTTATTTCCGGTGCGATCGCGTTTGTGTTCCCCTCGCTATACGAAGGGTTTGGCCTGCCGCCGCTTGAGGCGATGGCCTGCGGCACGCCTGTGATCGTATCCTCCGCAGCGTCCCTGCCGGAGGTGGTGGGCGATGCCGGGATGCAGGTGGATCCGCTGGATATCAAACAAATCGCGAGTGCCATGGAGCGCCTGAACAATGACCAGGCGCTGTGCCAACAGTTTTCCAGCATGGGGCAACAGCGCGCTGCGACATTTACATGGGACAGGGCGGCAAAGGAGCTTTTGGCTGTCTATCAACAGATCATCCAGGAGAACGGTGAATGAAGAGGCTTCGCATCCTTCAGGTAAATAAACTATATGCCCCTGTGATTGGCGGCGTGGAGCAGGTTGTGCAGAACCTCAGCGAAGGATTGCGCGACAAAGCGGACGTTCGCGTTCTGGTTTGCAATCAGAAGGGCAAAACGGTTGTGGATGTCATCAATGGTGTTGAGGTGGTACGCGCCGCAAGCCCAGGCAAGCTTTTCTCGATGCCGCTGTCGCTGAGCTTTTTCAGGCAGTTTCGAAAACTATCCCGCGAGGCCGACATCGTTCAGTTCCACATGCCGTTTCCTTTGGGCGATCTCGCGCAGATGCTCACAAAATACCGTGGCAAGGTCGCGGTTTACTGGCACAGCGACGTCGTCCGTCAAAAGCGCCTGATGAAGGTTTACAAGCCGCTGATGCACGCGTTTTTGAGGCGGGCGGACGTCATCATAGCGGCGACCGAAGGCCATTTCGAAGGTTCGGAACATCTGACGCCGTACCGGGACAAATGCATCGTCGTTCCCTACGGCATCGATGCGGACGAATATACGAAAAACGCAAATCCGGACCGCATACTGCCAGAGGCCAAACAAGGGTTGGCGGACGTGCTGTTCGTGGGCCGGCTTGTCTATTACAAGGGGCTGGACGTACTGCTGCGCGCAGTAGCCCAGGTGCAAAATGTGCAACTGACCATTGTGGGCGACGGCCCTCTTTTCGAAGAGCTCACCGGGCTTGCGAGAAAATTGGGCATAGAGGACCGTGTTTTTTTCTTAGGACAGCGTCATGATGCCGACGTTAAGGCGTGCATGCGGGATTGCGATATGTTTGTGCTGCCATCCATCCACAACAGTGAAGCGTTCGGACTGGTGCAGCTGCAGGCAATGTGCTATGCAAAGCCCGTTATCAATACGAATCTCCCCACCGGCGTGCCGTATGTCAGCGTACACGAGCAACAAGGGTTGACAGTTCCCCCAAACGATCCCGATGCATTGGCGAACGCGATCAAAAGGCTTAGCTGTGATTTGGACTACGCAAGGCGACTGGGGCAAAGCGGCGCGCAGCACGTACGGGATTGCTTTTGTATGGAAAAGATGGTCGAAGGGGTCTATAAAGAGTATCTGAAACTGATGGGGTCAAGCGAAGAAGCGTAAACAAAAAGCCCGCGGTTCACCCCACCGCGGGCTTGTATGTTCCCTATGGTTCCATCATCCCTTGACTGCGTTTTCCTTGATCCAGTTTTTGATGCGCAAAAAAGTCATTTCGCTTATGATGTGCTCGATACGGCAAGCGTCCTGGTCCGCAATTTCTTCGGACACATGCAGCGCTTGCACGAGGTATTGCATGATATAGCAATGCCGTTCGAAGATGGCGTCCGCGAGGTGCCTGCCCTGCGGTGTAAGCACAATGTTGCCGTCGGGCTCGATCTCGATGTGCCCTTTGTTCTTGAGTATGGCCATTGCACGGCTGATGCTGGGCTTGGAATATCCAAGCTCGTTGGCTATGTCCACGGAACGCACAAATCCCGTCTTCTTGGATAGAAGTAATATCGTTTCCAGATAGTTTTCTCCGGATTCCAGCAAAGCAAGCTCCCCCCGTAAACGCTTGAGAGTATGTAAGGTGTATCATCGCAAACGATGTATTCAGCCATACTATTGTACCACACCGTTAAAACGCTTTGCAATTTAGGGGACAAAACAAAAGAAACCCGTGGACTTTCAGCCATGCTGTGGCCTTCACACAAAACAGGTGCATTTTAAAGAGCCCTCTGTTATCATTGACAAAGAAATATCGATTGGGAGAGTTGTTATGGAGCATAAGGCATCGCGCCTGCATCCGAGCGTTTCGACGGGGTTGGGTGCAAAGCAGGTGTACGAACAAATCCAAAAGGGGCTTGTAAACGTCCAGCCCAAAGGGACAGAAAAAACGGTATGGCAGATCATACGCGACAATACGTTTACGCTGTTCAATCTCTTCAACGTAAGCATCGCGGTCTGCATCTTCCTGGTGGGAGCATACCGCAACCTGCTGTTCATGGCGCTTGTCGTTCTCAATACCCTGTTGGGCATCATTCAGGAGATCCGCACGAAAAGGCTTGTGGCCAAGTTGTCGCTTCTTTCAGCGCCTCGCGCGCATGCGGTGCGGGACAGCAAAGTCATGGATATCGCCATTGAAGAGCTGGTGTTGGATGACATCATCCTGTTGGAAACGGGCAATCAGATCAGTGCCGACGCGATCGTGCAGGAAGGCGAGGTGGAGGTCAACGAAGCGCTTTTGACCGGCGAGGCGGATCCCGTCCTGAAACGGGCGGGGGACATGCTTTTGTCCGGAAGCTTTGTGATTAGCGGACGTTGTTATGCCAAAGTCGAGCATCTGGGAAAGGAAAACTACGCGGTCTCCATCGCGCAGGATGCTAAAAAGCACAAGAAGCTTCATTCAAAACTGATGAATACGCTGGATCAGGTGGTAAAGATCACCGGATTCTATATTCTGCCGTTTGGCGCCGTACTGATGTTGCGCTCGCTGCTGTTGCTCCATCTTCCGATACAAGAAGCAGTCACGACAACCGCGGCGGCGCTGTTGGGCATGATGCCCAAAGGGCTGGTGCTGCTGACCAGCGCTTCATTGATGCTGGGTGTCATCAAGCTCGCTAAATGCAAGACGCTGATCCATGAGCTCTTCGGCATCGAGACGCTCAGCCGGGTGGACATGCTTTGCCTGGACAAGACGGGAACGCTGACCGAAGGGCACATGCAGGTGAGCGATTGGGCGCCCCTGTGCGATCTGGACAAACGGGATATCGAGGAGCGCATAGGCACTTTTTTGCACGCGCAGACCGATGCCAACGCAACCATCGAAGCGATCCGGCAATTTTTTAAGAAGAAGCCCACAGAGTACGAAGTCAAGATCATACCGTTTTCCTCCTCACGGAAATGGAGCGCGGTGTCCTTTATAGGACAGGGCAGCGTGCTGATGGGGGCGCCTGATATTCTTTGGCCAAAAAAGCTTGGAGAAATGCCCGGGCAAATAACGGAATTTGAGCAGGATGGCGCGCGGGTCATCCTGTTTGCTCAGTCAAAACAGCAGATACAAAGGGATCTTCCCGAGGATATAACGCCGTTGGCGGCGGTTGCGCTACGCGATCCGTTGCGCAGCGATGCGGGCGAAATTCTTGAGTTCTTCCGGCAGGAAGGTGTGGCGATCCGTATCATTTCCGGGGATCACCCAAACACGCTCAAAGCCATCGCCAAAAAGGCAGGGATGGCAAACGCAGATCGTGCCATCGACATGAAGGAAATACAGGACGAACAGGAAATCAAAAAAGCCGCACTGGAACATACCATCTTCGGCCGGGTGAGCCCGCAGCAGAAGCGGATCCTTATCCGTGCGCTGCACGACGCGGGACATACGGTAGCGATGATGGGCGACGGCGTAAACGACGTTTTGGCGCTGCGTGACGCCGATTGCAGCATCACGCTGGCATCCGGCACCGAAGCTGCACGCAACATCTCGCAGATCGTGCTGCTGGACAACAACTTTGGCTCGCTGCCAAGCGTGGTGATGGAAGGCCGCAGGGTGGTCAACAACATCCAACGGACAGCATCGCTCTATCTTGTCAAGACCGTCTATTCGTTTGTAATTACCTTCATCACCATCTTTTCCGCGATCCGTTATCCGTACATCCCTATCCAGCTGACGCTGATTGGAACGCTGATGGAGGGGATCCCGTCGTTCTTTTTGGCGATGGAGCCAAACGGCAACCGCATCGACGAACGGTTTTTCAACGTCGTGCTGCAACGGGCGCTGCCAACCGGTCTTGTGATCGCAACGCTTGTGGCGTTGATCAACGCCACAGCCGGCATCTTTGGCCTTGATCACCTGCAGATCGGAACGCTCTGTGTCTATGTAACGGGTGCATTCTGCGCAGTGCTGCTATACATGGCCTGTCAGCCTTTCAACAATGCAAGGCTGTTGCTTTGGACCGTCATGACGGCGCTGTTCATCCTGCTCGCCGGATTCTTTCCAGAAGTTTTCCAAATGCAACCGCTCACATGGTTATTGGCGATGCAGGCGGGTATATTTATACTATCGGGTGCCGGGCTTTTGTGGCTGTATTCCAAAGTTGTCATGAAGCTTGTTAAAAGGCATGCCGCAAAAATTGAAAAAGCGATGCAACAGGAGGACATACAATGATACAGATCACCATGGAAAACGGAAAAACGATGCTCTTGGAGCTATACCCCGAAAGCGCCCCCGAAACGGTGAAGAATTTTCTCAGTTTGATTGAAAAGCGCTTCTATGACGGGTTGGTGTTCCACCGTGTCATCAAGGGATTCATGATACAAGGAGGGTGCCCCTTGGGCAACGGGATGGGCGGACCCGGGTATAGCATCAAGGGAGAGTTTCGCGCCAACGGTGTGGACAACGCTATCCGCCACAAGCGCGGGGTTCTCTCGATGGCACGTTCCCAGAACCCGAATTCGGCAGGCAGCCAATTCTTCATCATGCATCAGGATTCCCCGCACCTGGATGGCCAATATGCGGCGTTCGGGCGCGTGGTGGAAGGGATGGAAGTGGTGGATGAGATAGCTTCCTCCCCCACTGACTCTAGGGACGTTCCCAAAATCCCGCAGCGTATTGCCAGCATCCGAGTAAGCGATTAAAATGTCATAATTTGAGCGAAATTTGTCGAAAATAAGAATAATACGTCGTAATTTTGGCAAATATAGAATATGAATATTTTCTAAAGAATAATGCATCGCAATCGTTGAATTGAATAGTCAAAAGCGATACAATAGGGTAGCCTTTATGGAAGATAAAGGCTACCTTATTTGCTATCGTTGACAAAATTCGATTGTTGGAAAGGGATGCAATTCGTGAAGTGGTTTACTCGGAAAAACCGGGAAAAAATGCAAGGAACCGATTTGATACTGGAAATGAGATCACCCGAAATGAACCAAGCTGAATCCAATCCCGAAGGGGAAGCATCGTTCCAAATGGATGGCAAGCAAGAGCAGAGCCCCGATGTCATAGCATTGCCCATTGACAATCCTCCAACAGACGCTCCAACTGCCACAGAAACGCAAGGGATGGCAACGCATGCCAACGAAGACGGTCAGGGGAAGGCCGGAGAAGAAGCGTTGCTTCGTGACCTTTCTGAAATGCCCCAAATATCCGAACCGGCAGCGGAAGCCGGATTGGCGTCTACCGGTAAGAGCGGACAGGATGCACAAAGCGAAACGTTGTCAGGTGCGAGCCATAAAGATGGCGGTCCCATACCATCCAATAAGAGCAAGGCGAAAAGGAAATGGAACTGGAAGAAAAAGACCCTCGTCGTGGCTTTGTCGCTGCTCTTTGTGATTTGTTCGGTCGGCGCGGGCGTATTCATCTATTTCAAGCAAATCATGGACGATCCGTTTTCGCATTTAAAGCCGAATACCGGCACACCGCTTCCCAGCGGTTCGTCGTATGATGATTTGCTAAGGCAGGCCGATCAAAACTTCTTGAATCAGCAGGGCATCGTCAACATCCTGTTGGTTGGCGTCGACTACGCGGAGGAAAGGGAAAATTGGGACGGTAAGCACGCCTACCATGCAGACGTGATGATGGTATTGGCGGTGAACAAGACCACGCAAAAAGTGGATATGATCTCGCTTCCCCGCGATACCTATGCAAAAATCCCGGATATAAGGGGAATCTATAAGCTCAACTCATCGGTCGATTGCGGCGGCGGGTATCCCGAAGGTGGTCGAAGCCGTCGAATGGATGCTTGGCGGCATTCCGATCGATTACTATTACGCCGTCACCATGCCTGTCGTCAAGGATCTGGTGGATGCGATTGGCGGCGTGACGTACGATTTGGATGTTGATTTTACCATCAACGGCAGGACGTATACAAAGGGTATGCAACAGATGTCGGGCCAGGCGGTGCTCGATTATATCCGCGTGCGCAAGGAGATGGAAGACGATTCGCAGGAAGGCGATCTGAACCGCATCAACCGGCAAAAGAAGATTTTGATTGCCATCTTTAAGCAGATGCAGGCGAAAAACCTTTGGACCAGCCTACCGACCATATTGAGCAAAGTCGGAGGAATAGAAACCAACGCCGATATCGGCACAACCGCAGCGCTTGCCTGCATCGCCTATAAGCTCAAAGAAGAGAACATCACGATGCGCTCGATGGGCGGTACCATGAAAACCCTGTTTTGGGATTGGCGGTATTGTTTTACCGACCAGGCAAACCGGGTGAAGATCATCCAGGAAGTGTATGGGCTGACAAAACCCCAATATTCGGACTATACGCTCGAGTCGGCCAGGAGAAAATGGGCCAGCATGATGTATTCCGTCTATTTGCAGGACACGACGACGCTGATCAATGCTGTGCAGAAGATGACCCCATCGCCCTCTGTGACGCCAACGCCAACCACGACGCCAAAGCCCACCACGACTCCGACGGCATCGCCAACACCGACACCGACATCCACACCAACGCCCACGCCCACCACGACGCCAATTCCGAGTGTGACGACAACGCCGACAGCGACACCGATACCGACAACCCCCCCCTCGCCCTCACCTACCAAAACGCCGGATAGTTTGGGAGGTCTGTATACGATACCGTCGATTATGACGGCATCCGTCTCCGATGAGATATACGGAAAATACCTGGAAGTTCAGGCGCAGTTGGCATATGTAAAATACCTCTTTGGCGACGGACCGCGACCGACCCAGTTCACCAGTGCGGGGTCAAGTATAGGTGAGCAAAAGGTAATCGCATTGGAGGATTTGAAGACCAAATGCATGGGCCTGGCCGAATTGATAAACCATTCGTTGAAGTCCGCCTCGAATTGGGAGGTTCCGTGTTATCCGAAATACAATCAAATCAATGTGGATTTCCGGTAAATACCTCGGGCGGCGTTCTACGCCGCCCTTTGCTTTTCGATGGCTCCCGTGCATACGATAAAACGACAATTGACAAAACAGTGGCTTCGCAAAGAGTTTGAACGTCGCGTTTCCCCAAATTATTGAGACAGTTCATCAGATACAGTATTAAATTCATTTTTAATACAGTCTATTAATCCGAACGGAAGTATGAAATCGTATTATTCTTATAAATAACTATAAAAAATTGGTTGTAATAGAAATTTTACGCTGCAATCATTGAATTGATTAACAAGAAGCGATAAAATAGGATAGTCTTTGAGCACCAGATCGGGATTGTCAAATGACGTCCCATTGAATGAATTGCGGTGTAATTCGATTTTAGGGAGAGGGATGCAATCCGTGATTGGAAAGAAACGGAAACCCCGAGATACATTTGAAGATATACAGACGAACTTCGAGAATCCATCCGAGGAGGATCAGATTAGCGTAGATCCACTGGCGGAAGATTCGGATTTGCCGCCGCGCGTTGAAAAAAAGAGGAAACGCACCGAAAGCGTTTCGCTGTTCGATGACGATTTGGCGTTGGATGATCCGCCCAAAGTAAAAAATGCAAAGGCTAGAGGCAAGATGAGCTGGAAGAAAAAGACCCTGATCGTTGTTCTTTCGGTGCTTTTCGTCCTGTGCGCTGCAGGCACAGGGGCGTTCTTCTATTTTAAGAACGCCATCGACAACCCGCTTTCTCAATTCACGCCGCCGCCTGTGAATAACACACCGCTTCCCAGCGGCGCAACGTACGAGGATATCCTAAGCCAGGCAGACCAGGCTCTCTTGCAGAGCAAGGGTATTGTAAACATACTTTTGGTAGGCGCAGATTATGCGGAGGAACGCGAAACATGGAACGGAAAGCACTCCTACCATGCGGATGTGATGATGATTCTGGCAGTGGATTTCAACAATAAAAAAGTGGATATGATTTCGCTGCCGCGCGATACCTATGCGCAGATACCTGGCGTGCAAGGCATTTATAAGCTCAACGCTTCTCTGGACTGTGGTGGCGGATTTCCAGAGGGTCTGCCGAAGGTCGCTGAAGCTGCCAAGTGGATGCTTGGCGGTATTCCGGTCGACTACTATTACGGCGTTACGATGCCCGTTGTCAAGGAGCTTGTGGACGCAATCGGAGGCGTAACATACGACGTCGATATCGATTTTACCATGGGCGGAAGAAGCTACACCAAGGGCGTGCAGCATATGACTGGGCAGGCGGTGCTCGACTATATGCGCGTGCGCAAGAACATGGAAGACTCTTCGCAGGAAGGCGATAAGAACCGAGTCATTCGGCAAAAGAAGATATTGATCGCCATCTTCAGGCAGATGCAGGACCAAAACATTTGGGCAAACCTTCCGAAAATACTCAGCGCTTTCAACGGTAAGGTAATCACGAACACCACCATGGGTCAAACCGCTGCGCTTGCAGCGCTTGCGTATAACCTCAAGGAAGAGAGCATCACCATGCGCACCATCGGCGGCACGATGCGAAGTGTATTTAACTGGAACTTCTGCATTACCGACCAAGCCAAACGAGTGCAGACGATCAAAGAGGTATACGGAATAACGGTTCCCAAAAGACCGGACTATGACCTTGATGCGGTACTCAAAAAGTGGGCAGGTATGATGGACACCGTGTATGAGCCGAACGCTTCGACACTGATCGATTATGTGCAGAACATGATCAACAATGGTTCGATCGCGACGCCCACGCCGACGTTGACGCCGACACCGACGCCTACTTCGACTCCGACCTCTACGCCCACTTCAACGCCGACGCATACACCAACGTCTACGCCAACACATACACCAACGTCTACACCAACGCATACGCCGACGCCGTCGCCCAAATCCGGCACGTCCAAGACTGCCGCTTCGTATGATGTCTACCAGAAGTTCATGGATTTCAAGGCGCAGTACCTGTATGTCAAATACCTGTACGGAAGGGCAACGCTACCAAGTCCGCTACCCAGCCCGACTTACAGCGCAAGCATGAAAAGCTCGGAACGGCTTGTAAAAGCCTTAAACGATCTAAAACTAAAAGGCATGAGCCTGGCGGCGGCCGTGAACCACCCACTGAAGTCCGCGACTCCCTGGGAAGTCACGTACGAGAACGAAATCGACGTAGATTTTAGGTAGTACAAAAGGCGGCGTACATGCGCCGCCTTTTTATTTATTCCAGAGACATAACCGGCGTGCAGCCGGTTTTGCTATTGGCAGCGATTATCGGTAGTCCTTTGCAAGTTTCTTAAAAGCGTCGAGTGAGCGTATCACTTTCTCTGTTGGAATGCAGTAGGCGATCCTAAAGTGCCCGCCGCAGCCAAAGCTGTCGCTTGGTACGAGCAGCAGGTCATACCCCATTGCTCTCCTGCAGAACGCGGTTGCATCCTCCTCCAGGGATTTTGGGAACATATAGAACGTGCCGCCGGGCTTCACGCACGAGAAGCCCAACCTGGTGAGCTCTTTGTAGAGGATGTTCATGTTCGTTTCGTACACCGACATATCGGAGGTCACATCGATCGCTTCCGCTACCGCCAGCTGGATGATGGACGGCGGGCAATTGTGGCCGGTACAGCGGGAGATCTGCCCGCACATCTGCACGATCAGTGCCGCATCGGGGCACGCGGGATTAACTGCCACATAGCCGATACGCTCGCCCGGAACGGACAGCGCCTTGCTGAACGAATAGCAGGTGATGCTGTTGTCGTAAAACGCCGCGACGTACGGCGACTCCACGCCTTCGAACACGATTTCGCGGTAGGGTTCGTCGGTGATCAGATAGATGGGGTGTCCGTAAGCTTTCTGTTTTTCCGAAAGGATGCTGGCCAGCCGTTCGATGGTCTGCCTGGAATACACGATGCCGGAGGGGTTGTTGGGCGTGTTGATGAGTACCGCCATCGTCTTTTCGCAAAGCAAGGCTTCAAATGCTTCGAAATTGATCTGAAAATCCTTCACCTGTGGCGGGACTACTTTCAATACGGCGCCTGTCCCGTTTACATAGGGGCGGTATTCCGGAAAGAACGGCGCAAAGGTGATCACTTCATCTCCCGTTGTGGTGACGGCGCGAACGGCGTGCGAAATCGCTCCCGCGGCTCCCGAAGCCATGAAGATATGCTCCGCCTTATAGGGCAGGCTAAAGCGCCTTTGCAGCGATGCGGCGATGCGTTCGCGCACGGATTCAATGCCCAGGCTCGGGCTGTACCCGTGCACATAAAGCGAATCTTCGTTCTGGGCAAGCTTTAGAAGAGCCTGTGCAAACGCTTCCGGCACCGGGACCGAGGGATTGCCTAGGCTGTAATCGAATACGTTTTCATATCCTATTTCCTTTGCCCTTGCACTGCCGTAGGCAAACACCTCGCGGATGACGGATTTTTGGCCCAGCATTTCACGGTATTCCTGTGCGATCATGACGTATCCTCCCTTTTAAAGTCCGTTTACGATATTTAAAGGACGCAATCCATTGGCGATCCGTTCAATATTGCCCCAGACGAAGCGGTGCATCGTATAAAAAGCCTGTTCCGTTACCCCGCCAATATGCGGCGCCAGAGTGATCTTCGCATAAAGTTCTTCAGGCAGATGTAGCAGCGTATTGTCCGGCATCACAGGCTCGGGCGTGATGGTATCCAGACCCGCGCCACCGATGACACCGTTTTTTAACGCGTCGATAAGGTCCTGCTGGTTTACGACCTCGCCGCGCGCCGTATTGATCAGGATGGAGTCCGGTTTCATCTTTTGGAATTTCTCTTTGTCCATAAAATTCCGGGTCTGCGCATTCGAAGGCAAGTGAAGGCTTACGATGTCGCAGTTGGCAAGCAGCTCATCCAGATCAATGTAGGATACGCCAAGTTCCTGTTCGAGTTCCTGCGGCAGCCTGTGCCGTTGATAATAGCTGATCTTGCACTCAAAGCCCTTGAGGCGTTTTGCCGTCTGCTGACCGATGGCGCCCATGCCGACGAGCCCCACATGACAGTTCCAAAGTTCCCGGATACCCTTTAGGCTCCACTGGCTTTTTGCCTCGATCTGTCGTGCCTGTAACACCATGCTGTGGCCCTCTACGGTACGGCGAAGCACGGCCAGCATCAGCATGATGGCCTGTTCCGCCACCGCCTTGCTGTTGGCGGCGGCGTTGTTGCAAACGAAAACGCCGCACTCTTTTGCGGCTTCCGTGTCGATCCAATCATAGCCGACACCTTCGGAGTGGATGAGCTTCAAATTGGGCATACGCTGTATCAATTCACGTGTGACCGGCTGCATGGCATCCACAAAGATGACGTCTGCATCGCCACCAAGCGCAATGAGTCTATTGGTATCTTTCTCATACCCGGCGAACACGAGCTCCCAATCGGATGGTAGCGCCAAGATGTCATAAAACCGCCGGACCCGCTGTTCAAGGGTCATCAATAGTACCTTCATACCCGTAAACCTTTCCACAATGGCTCTTTTAATTGTAAATTGTAACACAAACCCAATGGCAACAATAGGGTTTATTTTCTATCGGTGCATCATGCACTGTTTTTTCGGTATGCGATGCTTGGTCGCTTTGGATGTAAGTGCAAAAAGCAGGCTACGCCTGCCTTTTGTATGCTTTGTATTCCGAGACTGATTCAGGTTTTATTTCGAACGGGCGCGCCTTGAGGTGCGCTCATACCATACCGGTTCCACAGCCCCATCGTCTGTGCCCATTGGGCCACAAGGGCTTGCCCCTGCTTTGATTTCCAGTCCTGTTCCAAAGCCTCATGGCATTTTAATCCCTGCCCAGGTCTATTGTGATGGCAGAACCGGCATTCCAACGGCAGCAGACCGGTGCTGTGCAGGCTGCATAGACCATCCGCCAAGAACGTACAACCATTTTGCTGGAAGTCCTTGAGGGCAATATTTCCCTCGCACCCTTTGAATGCCGGCGAAAGCACGCCGAAGGTGAATTCCGGGGATATTTCCAGCATCATACGGTTGCCGTACCCCGCTTGCAGCGCCTTTTGCGCTTCGTCGACCGTCCACCATCCCGGCCTTTGACAATAGCTTTGGCAGATTTCACAGCTGCAGGCGGCAGATGGCGGGAAACGCTCCTGCAGTGTCTTGAAATGCCCGCTTTTTTTCTTCAACGATGTCCTCCCAACGGTAAGGAATTTGAAAAACAGGAGCGTACAGCCCCTGCTTTACCTCTTTGAATAGCCCTGTTATTCGCTCTGTTTGTCGCTCTCCTCTGTCGTTACGCAGCCCTCGCTGAATTCCGGCGAGCAGGCGCTCTCTTGTACGGAAGAAGTATTTGTTTGGACGGTATTCACGGTGCATTCCTGGCTCATGTGGCCGCCTCCTTACAATATGGTTTAGATTATTATAACATATTGAATCGACCTATAGGAACAAAAGACGGATGCCCCTAGGATTATCCGTCGTTAGGTATCCGCCGGATGATCCGGCGCCAGGAATCCGCATGGAAAACCAATGTGGCTAAAACGGCAGGCTTTTCGCCCATTCAACGGCCTGCTTTGTCTGCTCCTGCGTTTCCTTTTGCAATACCGATCGAAAATCGGATTTTCCGACAACGTTGCTCTTTGGCAGCGCCTCTTCCATGCGGCTCATGAATTTTGCGACATCTCCGCCACCGCTCATGGCAAACAGCGCCACGTTTTTGCCGGAAAGTTCTGCTTTGTGCAAAAACGTGTTCATCGGCGATGCAACTGTGCCCGCCCATACCGGGGCGCCCAGTATGATGTTATCATACGATGAAAGTGAAGGGAGGTTTGCCAATCTTGGCATACGCTTGAACGTCACGCTTGCGCCGCATATCACCATCTGCAGCCAACGTGCGCCGGGGTAGCGGCGTTGCGTCTTGAGCTCGATCAGGTCGGCGTTCAGCGCTTTCGCGATCTGCTCGGCAATCCATTTCGTATTGCCGCTTAAGGAGTAATAGACGACGGCCGTTTTCATAGGCATCAAGCCTTTCGTATACATTTATCTCAACCCATGTCCATTGTTTCCCGGAGCCCTTTGGCGATGCGTCAAAAGGCAATCAATAACAAACGACCAGCGTATAAAACAACGCACCGCCGACAACGAAGTGCAGGCGGCGCATTCATCCATACAAAACGTTTAGTGTGCCAGCGATTTTAACGATGCGGAGATGGCGTCTGCCATCTTGTCCATATCGTCTTCGCATTCGGGCTTGAGTGAGGATCTGATGTCCATCGCGGGACCTATGAACTCCATGTCTTTCATATTCGAGAGGATCGCTTGCATCTCCTTGTAAGCGGCGCTTGCCCAGGAATGATTCGCCAATATTGCCACTTTTCGGTTTTTCAATCCAAGGACAGCCATCTCCCGCAATAGGGAATCCATCGGAAAATAGAGGTTCATATTATACGTGGGGGAGGCTATGACCATGTGGCTGTATTTCCACGCTTCGGAGATGATGTACGAAGGATGCGTCTTGGACACGTCGTACATGCGCATGTCGTGGATGCCGCGCAAAGCTAACTTGTTTGCGAGCAAGTTGATCGCGTTTTCGGTATTTCCATACATCGACGCATAGAAAAGCAGCACGCCCTCCTTTTCCGGCTCGTAGCGGCTCCATTTGTCATACTTGTCCAACAGATACGCGAGGTTTTTTCGCCAGATCGGGCCGTGCAGCGGACAGATCATGCAAATATCAAGTCCGGAGAGCTTTTTAAGTACGGACTGCACCTGTGCCCCGTAACGTCCGACGATGTTGGCGTAATACCGGCGGGACTCTTCGAGAAAAGCCATCTCGAAATCGATCTCGTCCGCAAACAAGTTGCCGGACAGTGCCCTAAAGGACCCGAATGCGTCTGCGGAGAACAGGATCCCGTTTTGCGTTTCATAGGTCACCAGCACTTCCGGCCAGTGCACCATCGGCGCCGTATAAAACCGCAGCGTATGCGACCCAAGCCCAATTTCTTCCCCTTCGGAAACCAATTTCTGATTCATCTGTATATCAGCGCTGTAAAATTGTGAAAACAGTTGAAAGGTTTTTGCGTTTCCGATGATCCGGACTTCGGGATAGCGGCGTACAACATCCTCAATCAGCGCACAGTGGTCCGGTTCCATGTGGTTTATGATAAGGTAATCCAGCTTGCGGCCTGCGAGGACATGCTCGACATTTTTCAGAAACTGGGGACCGATGGCTGAATCCACCGTGTCCAGAAGGGCTGTTTTTTCATCCGTTATCAGATAGGAATTGTAGGAGACTCCGTTTGGAATGGGAAACATGTTTTCAAAGCGCTCCAAACGCCGATCATTGCCGCCTACCCAGAAAATTTTCGGTGAGATTTCCTGCACACAATACATGGCTATTTCCTTTCAGTAAGGTCTGCATTTGTACTCATTGTATAACATTGGTTGCTTTTCGTACAGGCCATACGGCGGAGTAAAGACTAGCCCATAGTTCAATGAGTGCAAATATGAATCTTTTTTACGGCGACTTAGGCCAAAAGCTTTTCCTTTGGCTGGTGCGTCGCAAAACAACCTTATCTCGGCTTTTTTTGTAAAAGCGTCTGGACTATTCACGGTCTAATAGATTCTCTCCTTTAAAGCCATCGGCTTTGTCGGTGACCATGGGTGCATGAGGCGCCACCCGCATGGCAACACTACCGAAAAAGGAGGATGTATATATGGATAATGCAAACGGTAAAGTCCCGGCGTATTTGCACGGGGACGATCCATTGGAAGCTTCCGTCATGTCTTATACCGAGTGTACGGGAATGGTTGCGGCGCCGGCGGCGGATGCCGATCAGGCCGAAGCGTTCCGGCACATCTATGATATCCCGGTAGAGGAAAATGAAGACATGGTGGACCACGAATAGCATAGTCAGATGAGAATGCTTCTGATGCCTATTACGGCAACTAAATGCAAGGCTTGTGCTTGTGAAAATATATCAATTGTAGTAATATAATCCCTGGAAATAATGACTAGCTTTATGGCCTGTGTTGTCCATTTCCACGGATGTTTTGCTGTGAAGGAAAATGCGGTCATGCAGTCTTTATACTTGAAGGGAGGAATATCCTTGTTTACCATTTCCGATGTTATTGCAAGAGAGATTCTTGACTCCAGAGGAAACCCCACCGTGGAAGTGGAGGTATATCTGGAAGGCGGCGCGATGGGACGGGCTGCTGTGCCCTCCGGCGCATCCACCGGAGCGTTTGAAGCCGTAGAGCTTCGCGACGGCGATAAAGGCCGTTATTTGGGCAAGAGCGTCAGCAAAGCGGTTACCAACGTCAACGAAGTCATAGCCGAAGCCATTATTGGCATGAACGCGCTGGACCAGGTCGCTATCGACAAGACGATGATCGTGCTGGACGGCACGCCCAACAAAGCGAAACTTGGCGCCAATTCCATTTTGGGCGTCTCTCTGGCAGTTGCCAAAGCTGCCGCACAGCAGGCGGAAGTGCCGCTGTATAAATACATCGGCGGCGTCAATGCCAAACAGTTGCCTGTCCCGATGATGAATGTCATCAACGGCGGAAAGCATGCCGACAGCAGCCTGAACATTCAGGAGTTCATGATCATGCCCGTTGGCGCATCGAGCTTCAAAGAATGCATCCGCATGTGCGCCGAAGTATACCAGACCCTCAAGAGCGTGTTGACCTCTAAGGGGTACAGCACCGCCGTCGGCGATGAGGGTGGATTTGCTCCGAACCTCAAGTCGGACGAAGAGGCGCTGGCTGTGATGGTCGAAGCGATCGAAAAAGCAGGCTACAAGCCCGGCGTAGACTTTATGCTGGGATGCGATGCAGCAGCTACCGAAATGTATCAGGAAGAGGATGGCAGCTATCTGTTCTGGAAGTCCGGCATCAAGATGACCATGGAAGAAATGGTGGAATACTGGGTCAAGCTCTGCGACAAATACCCGATCATCACGCTCGAAGACGTGATGGCCGAAGAGGACTGGGAAGGCTGGAAATTGCTCACAGAGAAACTTGGCAAGAAGGTGCAGCTCGTCGGCGACGACCTGTTTGTTACCAACACCGAGCGTCTCAAAAAGGGCATCGATATGGGCGTTACCAACAGCATCCTGATCAAGCTGAACCAGATCGGTACGCTCACCGAAACGTTGGACGCCATCCAAATGGCGCACCGCGCGGGCTTTAGCACCGTGGTCAGCCATAGAAGCGGTGAGACGGAAGACGTCACCATCGCGGATGTCGTCGTGGCCGTCAACGCCGGACAGATCAAGACCGGCGCGCCTTCGCGCACGGACCGCGTTGCCAAGTACAACCAACTGATCCGCATCGAGGAAGAATTGGGCGATGCCGCTCAATACAGCGCCGATGTCTTCCCGGTGAAATAAGGATAGCATACAGTCACAAAGACGCACCCCTTGGGTAACCCAAGGGGTGTTTTTGTGCCATAAAATGGACAAGCAGTTTTGTGTTTGGAAAGTTTCAGCGCCTTGAGATAAGGTAGTCTTGCATCTCATCACGGGCGGATTTGATGATCGAAACGCTGTCGCCTGTAATTGCGTTGTCCATGAGCGCGAGCATGCACTTGCACAGCACTTCCACGCCCTTTTCCGTTTGTTCGCGGCTGTACTCGAGCTTTTGCAATCGTTCCTGCATGTTCAAAAGCGGCGAGATCCAGCCCCTGATGACGCTGGCAGCGCCACCTGCAATTATCACCGCGCCGCAAACAGCGCCGATGACAAGAATGATATTATCAATACCCATTGTACCTTCACCTTGCCCTTAGGAGCCGTGTATCAAGCGTGAGAGACGGTTTTAACCCAAGATACGGGAGCGTAGGAATCCGCTTGCGAGATATCGACGCTTGTAACGAAGAATACTCCCTTATTCTTTGTCATAGTACCCATTCGTTTACTTTAACATAAGAATGGCCTATGTATCGAGTGGCTTTTGAATGGGAGAAAAGAGCTGCTTATAAAGACAGACAGTAGCCGGATAGCCGGTTACTGTCCGTTAATACAATATATGCAGTATCACAAAATGGGTGTCATGCACCTTTCAGATCAGCCGGTTCAGGGGCGCACTCTTGCTTGCTCGACAGCCAAGAGAGCAGGGATTTGCGCTTTGCCGCGAAGATGCCTAACAGACCCAGCAGCGTGACGCCGCCGCAGATCATAAAGCCGGAAGCGCCGCCCAATACCTGCATGGCAGACCCTGCAAAGAGATTTCCGATCGGATGGGAACCCTGGTTGATAAACGCATAGACGCTCATGACTCTTCCGCGGTATTCGTTGGGCGTATTCACCTGGAACAGCGCGTTTGCCGTGTTCATGAACATGATATTGCAGAACCCAACCGGTATCAGAATGACAAAGCTGAGGATGTACTGCCGCAGGAAGAAGGTCAGGATGAAAAGAGCCGATGTGGCGATGCCACTTATCAGCAGCAGGTGCTTGCGCAGACCATTCTTGCTCGAATAGGCCATGTAGACCGCGCCTATCAGTGCGCCTATGCCGATGGCCGACATCAGCCCCGTATAGAGGTTTGCATTGTCCCCATAGATGGCTTTTGAGAATACGGGAGTAATGACGTCTGTATTCATCACGAAAATGCTGAACAACGTCATAAACAATACGCCCATCGTAAGCATCTCGTTTCGGCGGATAAAGCGGACGCCTTCGGCTACTTCATGGAACACTGCCTTTTTCCTGTTGGCTGCGGGCTTCTTTTCCATGCGGATCATCAGAAGTCCCGCGATGACAGCCAAGAAGCTGATGGCGTTGATCAAAAAGCAAGCTGTGTATCCGAAGATCGACAACACGGCCCCGGAGATGATCGGGCCGATGATTTTTGCGATGTTGACGATGGTGGAATTGAGCGAAATGGCGTTCATCAGATCCTCCTTGCCGACCATATCATAGAAGAACGCCTGGCGGGCCGGCATGTCAAACGTTTGGGTCACGCCATATAGGAAGACCAGCGAAACGACATGCCAGTATTGAATAACATGGAAAAAGGTCAACAGCGTCATGATGATCGCCTGAACCGTGAACATCGATTGGGTCACCAGCATGACGTTTCGTTTGGAGAAACGGTCTGCAACGACGCCGGCAAACAGCGAGAACATGAAGATGGGCAGGAATTGGAATACTCCCATAAGGCCTACCAGAAAGGCGGACTTGGTGAGCTGCAAAACGAGCCAGGTCTGTGCGGTGCGCTGCATCCAGGTACCGATTAGGGAGACGCATTGGCCGATCCAGAACAGGCGGAAATTTCTGTATCGGAGTGAACGGAAGGTGGTTTTAATAACGGACATAGATTTTTCAGGCATACCGACACTCCCCAGAAATAATTAGGCGACTAAGTAATTGATTAAACGAATAATATTATACACCCAATGTAAGGTTTATACAACAGTGCCGGGATCACAGCTTATCAGTCATATACATGCGGTCTGCGTGTAAAAAACGACTGTAAGCGCATTCTTCTTTTTCACTGTTTTTCAGTATTGCTAAAACAGGTCGGGGGCTTTTACCTCCGACCTGTTTATGTAAAGCTATGGCATTATCTGTTGGAAAAATACAGCAGCAATCCCAATCCGGCTGCGAGCGCCAACGCTACGCCGATAATGATCCAGACGATCTTGTTTGCGTGTTTGCTCTGGGATATGGCAACCATCGGAGGATCAGGCATATCGGCGTATTTCAGATCCACTTTGTCAAGGTTACGTAGATCAAAGGCCATATCCACCGCCGAACTGTAGCGCTCTTCCTTCCTTCGGCGCATGGCGCGCTTGATGCACGCCCAGATGGCAGGGTTGAGGTCATGCCGGATCGAAGTCAGCGGTTTTGGCGATGAGGTGAGGTGCTGATACATGACGGTCATCGGGTTGTCTCCACTGTAAGGAGGAGTTCCCGCGAATATGTTGTACAATAGGCAACCCACCGAATAAATATCGCTCTTCTCATCTCCTCGTTCACCTTTGATCTGTTCCGGGGACATGTATTCCGGGGTGCCTATCAACCCCGAAAAACCTCTCCAGGTCACCCGTGGGGAGTTGCTCATAACGGCGATGCCGAAGTCGATGATCTTGAGATGCCCATCCTCCTCATATATGAGGTTTTCAGGCTTGATATCGCGGTGGTACACGCCTTTTTTGTGGCAATATTCGATCGCGTCCAAGAGGTTCGCTACCATATCCAACGTTTGTTTATCGCTAAAGACATGCTTGTCATCCAACAGCTTCGCCAGCGTCTCCCCTTCGAGATAATGAAAGGCAAGATAGGGTGGGTTACCTTCGGAATAGTCGATGGAGACAGTCAGGTCAGGATGTTTTAGCAGCTGCCCAATTGCAATTTCGCGCTTGAAACGCTCATATACTGCAGGATCGCCCAACTGGCTGATATCCGGAAGCTTGAGCGCCACCTTATGGCCATCCCGGATATCCTCTGCCAGATACGTTCCGGCATACCCTCCGTGTCCAAGTAACTTGATGATTTTATATTTTCCGTCAATCAGCGTTCCAGCTTCGGGTGTCGCCATAACGGTTTCACTCCCTCAATGTTGAATTTGCGCCTCGGGCGGTCAGACTGCCTTGTCGCCTCTTTCCCCTGTCCGTATCCGTATGGCATCGAGGACAGGATATAAAAAGATCTTGCCGTCCCCTACTTCGCCCGTTTTGGCAACATCAACGACGGTGTCCACCACTTTCTCGACGATATCATCGGTCACAACGATCTCTATCTTCACTTTTGGCAGCAAGTTGATATTCAATTCACTGTTCCAGTTACGTTCATCCACATATCCCTTTTGCAGGCCGCAGCCGATCACTTCGGTGACCGTCATACCGTGTATGCCGACATTATTCAAAGCGTCCTTTACTTCCGACAATTTGTTCGGCCGCAATATGCACTCGATTTTAACCATACTTCTACACACCTTTCCTGTTCTCCGCCCAAGGGATCCTGGCGCTTTGATTGTATCATGCACTGCACTTGTCTGTCCCAATTGCGCTGAAATCTGTATGAAATCCTAATGTCAAATGTTTTGAGCCGGCATGATCCTCTTTGGCCATTTCCCTCTGGATATCATACCATACAGCTTTTGCGTCAACAACGCAAAGCGGTTTGCGGGATTCTGTCATATTGCAAACTGCGGTTTCATGCGTTCGCGGCGATGGACATCACCGTCATGTTGTCGTTCCCACCTCTATAGTTGGCTTCCTGGATCAATTTTTCGATGCCGCTTGAAAGGTTTTTCTTGCTTGTCAGGAAGAGGCGAATCTCGTCTTCGTCAAAATGCTCGAAGATTCCGTCCGTACAGAGGAAAAACACATCGCCTGCCATCGTATTGCCGGAATAGAAATCCGCCGGCATGATGGGCCGCTCTCCAAGCGACCGTAGAATGACATGCTTGTTCGGATGGGTGCGCGCCTGTGCTTTTGTGATAAATCCCATTCTCTGAAGCCTTCCGACCACGCTGTGATCCTTTGTCAGCTGAAGAAACTTGCCACCTCGCAGCAGGAAGACCTTCGAATCCCCGACATGGGAGATATAGAATTTGTTCTCTTTGATAAGAAGCGCCGTCAGCGTGCACATCATCCTGCTGCAGCTTTGCTCCGTCATCGCCAGATCGTATATATGCAGGGAGGTATACTGAAAAGCGTCTTTAAACCTATCCGGACACTTTCTGGTGTAATCCCCGAAATAATACTCCTGCAGCAAGACGTTCACAGCCTCGGAACTAGCCACATCACCGGCGTGGGATCCTCCGACCCCGTCGGCTACGGCAAACAAAAGTCCAAACTCCTCTTTGAAATTGCGATCGTCGGGTATATAGTAACCGCAATAGTCCTCATTGATAGGGCGAATCTGTCCTTTGTCCGTTGCGTACTGTACATCCAGGTTGATTCCCGAATTGAGCGTTGTCTTGGTTGCGTCCATGATCATAGCCTCGCCCCCTAATCGCCGAATAGGGCCCTTTGAAAAGGCCCTATGCAAGCAATATAGATTTAGGATTTTGTTTTTATGCGCTTACGGATTCCTTGACCGTATCCCGGATCAGAATGCTCTTGCCGCTCTTTTTGCTGTTGGCCCTGAAATACACCAGGCCAACGAACAGCCACACGACGGTGAACCCTATCGCAATCAGCGCTGCCGTCATGGTTGCGCCTCCGGCATAGATGCCAAGGTAGATCACCGCAAACAACATGCCGATGTTCACAATTGCGCCGAGAATCGGGACGATGACAGCCGTTATGACATTCTTTTTTGGCTGTTTGCTAAGAGCAACCAATGCGATCAGGTTGGTCATGCCATACAGCACGAAGGTACCGATGTTGGAGATGAGCGTCACTGCCGTCAATGTTGTGATGTTGATAACAGCAAAGGCACCGATGATGGCGGATGCGATCGAGATGACGACAACTGCGGTATGCGGTGTGGCATGCTTGATGTGCAACTTGTTGAGGATGTTGGGCATCTCCTCATCCTTTGCCATCGCATAGGTTACGCGGACGCCGGTGTTCATGCAGGAGAGTGTGGATCCGAAGATGGCGATGGCAACTGTCGCTGCCACTGCGATCATCGCGATGAAGCCTGAATTGTTCAAGAGCACATTGCCGAGGTTTTGCACCATGTCTCCAATCGGTGCGCCGCTTGCCGCCGCTGCTGCCAGGCCGTTCTGCACAACGCCTGCGCCGTCCGTCACGGCATACGACATGTTGAGCCAGCCGTTTGCCGCAAAATATTCAAACAGGTAGAATATCAATCCCTGAAGCACGAGCGAGAGGATGGTTCCGCGGCTCACATGCTTGATGGATTTGGATTCGGCGGCAAGCGCCGTTGCCGATTCAAAGCCGACCAGCAGCAGGATCGCGATCGTCGACTGGAAGATCACGCCCGAGAAGCTGTGCGGGATTAGGATATCCGTCATGGACGCATGCACAAACGTCACATGTTCCGGATTAGAAGCCCGGTACGTCAGCGCCAATACGCTGATGAAGATGATGGTCACGATCTGGATGATGTTGATGATCGTGGAAAACGCCGTAGAGCCCGATACGCCGCGGTATGCCACAAAGCCTGTGAGTATGGCGATGGCAGCCGCGATGAGCATTTGTGCCACCAGCGGGATCGCAATGCCGAACTGTCCTGCAATATAGTTGATCATGATTGCGAACATTCCCACCATGACGCCCGGGTATACCCAGTAGTACAGGTGTGAGAACCAGCCGACCACAAACTTGTTGATCCTCGCAAAAACGGACAGTTTTTCGGATGCCATGAATGCGTGTTCTGCAAAATAATAGCTGCTGCCTGTTCCGGCTTCGGGATAAACGGTCGCAAGCTTGGCATAGGATATTGCTGTCAACAGCGCAATGCCCAACGCCAGTAACAGTCCCGGGAACATATCAATGCCGGTGGACTGGCCGTTCACAACCTGTGCCGCCTGCATCTGGAACGTGAGCCACAAGAATGCTCCCGGCGCAATCAGCGCCATTGCGTTCACGGTTACCCCCGTGAGGCCAAGTGTTTTTTTCATTTCAGCCGGTTTTTCCATGAGAACCCCTCCTTGATGATGTTATATAAATAAAGGGCCAAAATCTGCTGTAAACAGAATTTGGCCCCATTGCCCTATAAAAAAGCGCCATTATCCGCATGTTAATGTGGAGAATGGCGCCATCACCCTATAAAAAAGCCATTGTCCGCATAACTGCGGAGAATGGCCCCATTGCCTAATTAAAAATAGCCATGACCTGCACACTGCAGATAATGGCTTCATTGCCATCAGATGATCTCTGCTCATCTAATTGCTCGTTAGTATACTATGCCTTTTTTCTAAAAGCAATACCCCTATTGAAAATATTTAGCTTTTTAATAGCATCCTTGACGTTGAGCAACCATCTTCGTATAATTTGATCGATGCTGAAGTGGAGTTGAAAAGATGTTCCTGCTTTCTTGCTAAAAAACATAAGGCATGAAACGATAAAGGTAGCCCTTTGTTTTCGCATGCCTGAGCAAGAAAGCATTCCATCTCAATGAGCTGATATAGGCCCTGGTGCACTATGGGCATTACAAAGACAGATCGAGCTGTGAGAAATTGCTTTCTTGCAGCTTATTTATTTGGAGGGCACACCATGTCACAGATTAGGATTCGAAATCTGAGTTTTTGCTATGAAGGCAGCTCACAGGACATATTCAACAACGTCACATTTGATATCGACACCGATTGGAAACTTGGTTTTATCGGCAGGAACGGTCGTGGCAAGACGACTTTTTTAAAGTTGCTGATGGGGAATTTTGCCTATCAAGGCACGATAACTGCCAATGTCAACTTCGAATACTTTCCGTTTGAAGGGTTTGATCCCAAAGGCAATGTGGAGCAGATTGCACAGGAGCTTCAATCCGACTTTCAGCGCTGGGAATTGGTACGGGAATTGTCGCTGTTAAAGGTGGAAGAAGCGATCCTTGACCGGCCGTTTGAAACGCTCAGCCACGGGGAGCGTACCAAAGTGCTGTTGGCTATTTTGTTTTTGCGCCCGAACGCTTTTCTATTGATCGACGAACCAACCAATCATCTGGATATGAAAGGAAGGGATGTCGTGGGCGAATACCTTGGCAAAAAGAGCGGCTTTATATTGGTATCCCATGACAGGGCGTTTTTGGACCGCTGCATCGATCACGTGCTGTCCATCAACAGATCAAACATCGAAATAGTCCGCGGAAATTTCAATTCCTGGTATGAGAACAAGCGGAACCAGGACGAATTGGAATTGGCGCAAAACGAAAAGCTGAAGCGCGAGATACATCGCTTGTCCGACGCCTCAAGGCAGGCCGCGGATTGGAGCGACAAGGTGGAGAAGACGAAATACGATACCAAGAATTCGGGGCTAAAGCTGGATAAGGGCTATGTCGGCCACAAAGCGGCAAAGATGATGAAACGGGCGAAATCACTTGAGAAAAGGCAGGAAACGGCGATCGAGGATAAGTCTAAACTGCTAAAGAACATCGAAACGGCCGAAAGTCTAAAAATTCAACCACTGACGTTCCATTCGCAAAGGTTAATCACCTTGTCGGATGTATCGCTGTTTTACGGGGAAAAAGAAGCGCTGAGCCATGTGAACCTCGACGTGTTGCAGGGAGAACGGCTGGCGCTGTGCGGGCCAAACGGATGCGGGAAATCCAGCTTGTTAAAGTTGCTCTACGGGGAAGACCTTTGCTTTACGGGCGAACTTAGAAGGGCAAAAGGGCTTAAAGTTTCCTATGTTCCACAGGATTGCTCCATGCTGCAAGGCCTCTTGTCGGACTTTGCCAGGGAGTACGGCATAGAGGAAAGCCTATTTTTTGCCATCCTGTGCAAGCTGGATTTTTCAAGGGCGCAGTTTGATATTGATATGATCTACTTCAGTGCCGGGCAAAAGAAAAAGGTGCTCTTGGCTAAAAGCCTGTGCGAACAAGCCCACCTGTATCTGTGGGATGAACCTTTAAACTACATCGACGTGCTTTCCCGCATACAGATCGAAGAGTTGTTGCAAGAGTATCGGCCGACCATGGTATTGGTGGAACACGACAGGGCGTTTGTGGAGGCGATTGGTGCAAGAAAGTTGGAATTGTGAACTGTAAAATACAAAAGACCCCGCTTTAAGCGGGGCTTTTGCTCTTTAAAAGCAACTCTTAGAACTCGGCCTTCCACAAGCCGTGCAGGTTGCAGTATTCGTAGGCGGTACCGGACCCAATATCCTCAAACGTAGCTTTGGGCTCTGCGCCGGGCTTCAGGTGCTCGACGTACAGCTTGCTCTCAGAGACGATTGCGATCCACTGGATGTAATGTTCGGGGATCATCGGGTGCGCTACGGAGCCCACCGCCACAGTAATCTTGCCGTTTTCCTTTGTCACGACGGGGACGTGCTTTTCCTGCGCCGCATCGGTACTGTTGGCATTCAACAGCTTCATCGGCTCTCCGCAGCAAACCAGTTCGCCGCCTCCGTTGATCAATTTCACAACCATATTCCCACATACCGAACAACGATAGAATTCAACGTTTGCCATAGTCAATGCCTCCTTGTAGTTGGTTGCTTTGATTATATAGCAAAACCCAATTATTGGGAAGTGCTTTGCATTGTGAACTGATCACATCAGGATGTGTGAAAAAGTACGGACGTACCGGCGCATATCAGTCCAGCCATTGCGGAGCGGGTCATCTCCAATATTCAGATGACGCTTTTCGGCTGTTTTAGCGAAGAGAAGCGCCTATTAAAGACTGTCAACAGATGAATACCAATTGGTTTTTCCTATTGCTTACGAACGGCATATGATCTGCCATCCGATGCCGAACTTGTCCAACACCCACCCGTACAGGGGGCTGAAGAACTGTGGGGCAAGCTCCATGAGAATCTCGCCGCCTTCGGATAGCTGCGTGTATACGGAGCGCACTTCGTCTTGGGTGGGAAGATCGACCGCAAGCGTGATCATGCCCCCGGGGACAACATTCTGCTGTGTGTCGCTGAAGTTTACTCTGGTACCGGAAATCGTCATTTCGGCATGCAGTACGTAGTTCTTCATCGCATCGGGGAACGGAAAACTGGGATTGGGCGCATCCGAATAGCGCATCACCCGCTTGTCCTGACCGTTGAATACCTTTTCGTAGAAATCAATCGCCTCAGAAGCCCTTCCCGCAAAATTTAAAAACGGTGTGATCATGAAATACCCTTCTTTCGTGCTCGTTCTCAATTTTAAGATACTTTGCCCAAGCATGGCTGGCAAGACCTTAATGCTGCTTTTTGAAATTTGTCCGTTCGAGCGCGCAACTATGCAAAATCCCCCAAACGCTTATCGTTTGGGGGACTGGGAAAAGTCTCGTTATATTGGTCGGTCCTCTTTATCGTTGATTAACCAAACATCGCATCCAGCTGTTTGCGGCCGGCAACGTCCGACAAAAGCAGGATCTCGTCGTCGACGAGGATCTTGGTATCGCCTTTTGGAATCAGCACGCCGTTGTCGCGCGTGATCGCTATAAAGACCATGCCGCTTGGTACCTGCAGGTTTTTCAAAAGCTGATTGGCGGCCTTCGCGTTGTCTTTGACCTTTACCTGCACGATTGAATAGTCTCCGCGGTTTAGCTTCAACAGCGTAAATATGTCGCGAATGGCCATCTCCTCAACGATGAAATGCGCCATGAGATCGGCCTGGTTGACGGCCACATCCACGCCCATGCCGGCATTGTACAGCCAAGCGTTCTTGGGGTTGTTGACGCGTGCCACGACACGCGGCACCCCGAATTCCATCTTCGCCAGCGTGGAAACGACCAGGTTGACCTCGTCAGAACCCGTTACCGCCGCCACGACGTTGGCTGAAGCGATGCCTGCCGCTTCCAACGTTTCGGGGTTGGTCCCGCTGCCGAAGAGCAGTACTTCACGAGGCATCTCGTTTTCGAGTTTTTTGAAGACGCTTTCGCGGTTTTCAATGATCTTGATCTCGTGTCCGTTTGTTAACAGCAGAGAAGCAATGTAAGATCCGACTTGCCCTCCACCTACGATAATGACTTTCATTGAATTTCCCTCCTGTTATGCTAAGTCCAGCATGGCTCTCAGCTTGTCGTTTGCGGAAGCGGCAACCGAGATATAGAGGACGTCACCGGATTCAAAAACGGAACCGGCCGTTGGGATAAAGGTCTTGTTGTGCCGGCTGATGGAGACGACCTGTATCTCGCCTAATACGATCAGGTCGTTGACGATATGCCCTACCAAAAGCGGCGGTACCTCGATGCGCACCAAGTTGACGCTGCCGTTGCCGATCTCGTAAACGCTGTCGAATTGGCTGTAGGTGAGCATTTCGGTTGCCCGCTCAATGCCCCAGTGCGTTGTAGAAATGGTCTGGATGCCAAGCCTGTGGTAGATTTCCGCCTTACGCGGATCGTACAAGCGTGCGATGACATGCGGGACACGGTATACATTCCTGGCTATGCGCGCAATCAGCGCGTTGACTTCATCGCTGCTGGTGCAGGCGACGATGCCGTCTACCTGGTCGATCCTCGCTTTGTTGAGTACATCGCGATCAAAGCCCATCCCCAGGATCTTGGTACCCGCAAAATTCTTGCCAAGATACTTGAACGCCTCTTCGTTATTATCGATGACGGTCACTTGATGGCCTTTGCGAGCAAGGCTCTGTGCCAGACCGGTGCCCATTCTTCCGGAACCTATGATGATGACTTTCATGTTACTCACCTCTCCAGCTTTTGCTCTATTTTACCACGTGCTTCTTTTCTTCGTACAAGTGCTTTTCTGCCCTCTTCAAGGAACAATATGAGCGGCGGCCATATGCACAGGAACAGATAATCTCTGATATCCAACGGTGCCGTGTGGAAGATCGTATGGAACATGGGCAGATTGACCAGCGCCAGGATCAGTAACAGTTCAAATACGATACCAATGTTGATATGCTTATTGCTGAACAGCCCGACCTTGAAGACGGATTGCTTTTCAGTACGACAGTTGAATACTGCGCCGACCTGGCAGAAGACGATGGCTGCCAGCGACATCGCGGTGGCCTTGAAATAGACGGGGTCCATGGAATTGGTCAATCCCGCGAGTGGTACGGCCGGCCAGCCATTCAGGTAGTTCACGAAGAAGTATGCAATGGTGGCAAAGACTGCTTCGAGTAAACCATACCACAAAAACGCCTTGATAAACAATTTCTTGTTCAAAAGCGGTTCGTTTTGGTTTCGCGGAGGTTTATCCATTACATCCTTTTCCGGAAGTTCGGAACCCAAGCCCAAGGCAGGCAACATATCTGTGCCCAAGTCGATGGTCAGTATTTGCATGACGGTCAGCGGCAGCGGTATCGCTCCGCGCGAAAACAGGTATAGCGCCGAAGGCACCGCTTCAGGCATATTGGAGTTGAGAATATACAGCATGAACTTGCGGATGTTGCTGTACACCGCACGGCCTTCCTCGATCGCGTGCACGATGGAGGCAAAGTTATCGTCGGTGAGGATCATATCCGCCGATTCCTTGGCGACGTCGGTACCGGCAATGCCCATTGCGACGCCGATATCTGCCTTTTTCAATGCCGGTGAATCGTTGACGCCGTCACCTGTTACAGCGACGATCTCGCCCATCTCCTGCAGCGCAGTGACAACGCGCAGCTTTTGCTCCGGCGCCACACGGGCAAAGATGATCTCGCCCTTGAGGTATTGCTTGAGCGTTTCATCCGAGAGTTTCTCCAGTTCCAAGCCGGACACCACGCGCGGGTTGGCACCCTTGACGATGCCGATACGCTTGGCAATGCTCTCGGCGGTCAGGCCGTAATCGCCTGTGATCATAATGACGCGAATTCCCGCCTTACGGCATTCGGCAACGGCCGCTGCGACTTCGGGCCGGGGCGGGTCTGCCATCACGACAAGGCCTACAAAAACCATGTTCTGTTCGATGATCTCCGGCGTATATTCGCTCATCGCGGTTGGGATGTTATCTTCCTTTTTAAGCAAACGGTAGGATACCGCCAAAACGCGCAAACCGTTTCTTGCATAGCCGTCGTTGGCCTCCATGATCTGCTTACGATGGTTTTGGGTTATTGGCTGAACCTCGCCATTCACGCGAATCCAATTGCATAGCTCCATGACTTCCTTGGGAGCACCCTTGATATACGCGATGCGCTGCGTGCCTTCCATGGGTCTTTCCAATTGGTGGATGGTAGACATGCGCTTGCGGCGGGATTCAAACGGAAGCTCGCGCAGGCGGGGCATACGCTCGGTTTGCGCTTTTACGTCCAAACCTGCTTTTGCCGCAGCAACGCCAAGGCAAGCTTCTGTCGGATCGCCAAGAACCATGTACCTGGCGCTTTCTTCGCTTGGCGGTAAAATGCGCGCATTGCTGCAAAGCGACGATGCGGTCACGAGCAAGCGCAGATCCTCATCATCTCTGATAGTTACCTTTTTGCCGTTCTGCTCCACGGTTCCTTCCGGAGAATATCCGACGCCGGTGACCTCGTAGATCTTGCCCGCCGTCCAAAGGTGGCTGACGGTCATCTCATTTTGCGTTAACGTACCGGTCTTATCGGTACAGATGACGGTGGTGCAACCGAGCGTTTCAACAGAGGAAAGCTTTTTCACCAATGCGTTGCGCTTTGACATACGCTGCACCGCCATCGCGAGCGCGAGCGTCACCGTCGGCAGCAATCCTTCGGGGATGAAGGCCACGATCATACCCAGCGCGAAGATGAACGAGTCGGCAACTTTATTGTGGACGACGAACACAGCCAAGAGAAAGAATACCACGCCAAAACTGGTTGCCATGATTGAAACTTGCTTGGTCAGTCTGTTCAATTCCCGTTGCAGCGGGCTTTCCTCTTCTTTAAGGTTCTGGGTCAGGTCAGCGATGCGGCCGAATTCGGTGTTCATGCCGATCTCTATGACCACGGCCTTGCCGGTGCCACCGGCAACGCTGGTGCCCGCAAAGATGAGGTTGGGCATTTCTGCGCGCGTAAGATCCTCTTTGAGCACCGCGTCGGATGACTTTCGAACGGGGTTGGATTCGCCGGTAAGCGTCGATTGGTCGACCTGCAAATCGCTGGTCTCCACCAGGCGAGCATCGGCGGAGATCTTGTCACCCTCTTCGAGCAGGATGATGTCGCCTATCACGAGATTTTCGGATAAGATCTTCTGTTCTTGTCCATCGCGGATAACGCGGGAATAAGACGGCAGCATTTTCTTTAAAGCTTCCGTCGCTTTGCTTGCGCGGTGTTCCTGCCAGAAGCTGAATGTTCCGTTGATGAAGATGACAAGCCAGATGGCAACACCAAGTTCCGGCATCTGCGCAAAGAAGGCGATGATGCCGCCTATCCAAAGCAGGATGGCCATGAGGTTGGCGAAATTAGCCAAAATCACGGACAGTATGGATTTCTTCTTGGCGGATTCAATTACGTTTTTGCCTTGAATGCCCTGCAGATCCGTAGCCTGTGCCTGCGTGAGACCGGCAGGGCAGGAGCCCAGTGTCTCGTAGACTTTGTCGGCAGGCACCTTTTGGATGCTGTGCTTGAGGTTTGCGCCATTGTTTTCCATGGCCAGAAAATCCTTCTTCCTCGTAAGAGTAAGGTTAGTGTTAGCCTTTTTCATACGAAATTTTCATCACATTATATCGCGCAAAAATGTTACATACAATATATTTGCAAACCTGCATTGTAAAGTCCACATTAAGATTATCGAATTATCGCTAAATCCATAAAATCTTAACTTGACTGCAACGCCAATCAGAAATATGTTAATTGTTTCGATGAAACTTGTATTCTATTCCATCGATAACAGGTGATCCATAAACTGGCGGGCAGCGCGTGGCGATCGTCCGCCGCGTGAGAGCGCGAACTGTTCCGCCTGCAGATCCAGCATGACGTCATTCATAGATATGCCGTATTGCTCCTTAAGCTGGTGGACGATGCGTAAGTACTGCGCCTTATCCGGCTTGTAGAAGCCTACACACAGCCCGAAACGCTCGGATAGGGAAGTCAATTCCGCCACGGTTTCGCTGCGGTGGATGTCGTCACCCTCTCGCTGGGAAAACAGTTCCTTGACCAGATGCATGCGGTTGCTCGTTGCATGGATGGACACGTTGGACGCTTTATGTACCACGGAGCCCTCGAGAATGGCTTTGAGCGCGGTGAACTCATCATTTTGTTCCGCAAAGGACAAATCGTCGATGAACAGGATGAATTTGAGCGGATTGTCGATCAGATGTTCCATCAGCGCTGGGATCCGGGAAAACTGTGAAGGCAGAACCTGAATCAGGCGAAGTCCCTGATCTTTGTATTCGTTTACAATGGCCTTGACCGTAGAGGATTTTCCCGTTCCCGCGTCCCCATAGAGCAGTGCGTTTGCTGCAGGTTTACCTTTTATCAATGCCAGTGCGTTGTCGATGACCGCTTTGCGTTCCAGCTCATATCCTTTTAAATCGGACAGGCGTGTTGTGTCTGAATGCAGAACCGGCACGATGGCGGCACCTTCCAGCCTGAACATCGTATGGTTCGCATACATGCCGTATCCCGTAGAAAAGAGATTTTCCATCCTCTGCCGGTAGGCGGATTGGAAATCGTATTTCGTGTTCGTATAGTTGGGCAAGTATCCTTCAAAGCCGATATAGGCATGCAACTCTTTGGCGCTTAGCCGTGAAAGTTCCTCAAGCAGCCGCAATTCGTGCTCCAGACACTCTTCTAGATGGGCGTCTATCGTCAGGTTATTGGCGCGCCTTTGGACGTAGACGTTTTCGTCTTCCAAAACAAGCTGAAGGATGTATCGGCCAAGATCTCCCTCGCGACGGTACAGCGCGGCAACAAGGCGGGCATAACGGGATAGCCGGTCTTGAACGGACATACTGCCGCATAAACCGCACAGGTTAACGACAGCCTCGTCATCGAGCAGGCTGCGGAATATCACAAGAGATTGCAGGGACAAAACGATGGAGTCCAATGCGCCCAAAACCATCTTTCCTTTACGTTAATCTCGCAGAATAGCCTGAATAAACCCATTATAGAGGGAAAAAGGGCGATCGTCCACATCCGCATGTGAGCCCGCTCCCATGAATGAATAAATTCGGATCAATATGTAACCAATTAAACACATGTAAACATATTATAAGAATAAATCCATGTTCATCCCTGTCGTTAAATACCCTATTCATAGGCTTTTATGTAGTACATTACGGCATGAACGGAAACGATTTATGTCGGCTTTTAAAGGCAGGGATTTCATGCAAACGCTAAAGCTAAAAAAAGCATATATGAAAGGGGACATGGTCCGCGTGCTGCAGACCATGCTCAAGAAACTCGGATATTATGCCGCGGTAATCGATGCTCTCTTCGGTCCCGTGACGAAAGCTGCCGTCAAAGCGTTTCAAAAGGATGCCAAAATAATGGCGGACGGCAAAGCGAGCTCAAAGACATGGGAGAAGCTGTTTCAGAAAACCGGTGATAAACCCCAAACGAAGCATTTTGATTTTGACGCCGATTTCAACCGGCCGCACCGCCCCGAGCTGGCATCCGTCTGGACGCCTTGCCCGATCAAGTACTACGCCAACGCACAGGAATTGTTCTTCCGCCTCGAAACGCTTAGGGCAGAGCTCAACCGACTGTATGCCGCAGGCCATGAGGTAGAAGTTCTTGTACGAAGCGGCTTCCGTGGACCCAAGTACAACAAGGCCTGCGGTGGCGCCAAGGGAAGCAAGCATCTGACGGGGGAAGCGGCCGACGTTTATGCCAATAGGGTTAGCATAAGCGGTATACAACTAACGAGGATCCCCAACTGCTATCAGATTGGGCTTGCCTGCGAAAACCTGTTTAGCACGGGAGGTTTTGGCTATGGATCCAATACCAATGTGCATGTGGATATAAGGGCAAACCGTACGCACTGGTGGTATGCCTTTAAGAATTGGATTACCTGGAAAGCCGGGCAGGGGAGTGCCGCCTAGATCGCAGTGAGATCATTTTAAGAATGAAGATAGGAAGGGTTATCCATGGAGATTTTAAATCAGTATGTAGTGGCTATTGTAATGGCGATCTGCTTGGGCGTCGGCTATATCATCAAGAAAAGCCTTGACTTTATCCCCAACAAGTTTATCCCATTGATCATGGGCTTGCTCGGCATACTCCTCAACTGCTGGATGCAGGGATGGGTTTTAACGCCGCAAACCATGTTGCAGGGTTTGGCCAGCGGTTTGGCGTCGACCGGCGCTTTTGAGCTGGTCAGAAACCTGGCGGTTTCCGATCAGACCGGTGAAAGCAAAGATACCGGAGAGCAATAGAATAGCACAGAAGACAAAAACCGCGATGAAAAAGGGCATCCCAAGGGTGCCCTTTGCGATATTCGCCCACTGCTCTTCAAGAATTTACGGAAGTCCTATACAGCTGCGATACAATGATTTGATTCCACCACGCTACCGGCCAAGCCCTTTAATGTGGATGGTCTGCCCGTCGGAGGTGATGACGATGGTGCCCAGTTCGTCTGTCCTATATATCTTGGCGTTTGCCGCGGCAAGCCTGCTCAGAACCTCTTCGGTCGGATACCCGTAGGAGTTGTCCTTTCCAACGCTGATCACGGCGATTTTGGGGGATACCACATTCAAAAAAGCTGTGGTGGTGGAAGCGACGTCGCCATGATGCCCCACCTTTAGCACATCCGCCTGTATGTCCGCTTTGGCGGAGAGCATTTCCTTCTCCGAAATCTCACTCGCGTCACCCGTAAACAGGAATGAGGTTTTACCGTATGCCACCTTCATCACGATGGAATATGCGTTCAGGTCCTCATAGCTTGTGCTGTTGGGCGCGGCAATGCGGATCGACAGCGCGCTGTCAAGTTCGACGTTCATGCCTGCCTTCGCGTAGACGATCGGCAGCTTTTTGCTTTGAATGGTCTTCAACAGGCTGTCATAGGTAGCCACGTTGTTGGAGGTTGCCATTTCAGGCATATAGACGGACCCGACCGCATAGTGCTCGATGACATATCCCATGCTGCCGATGTGGCTTTGCTTCGCGTGCGTCATCATGAGGATATCGATTTTTTGGACCTTCCGGAGGGCGAGATAATCGGCGATGGCCTTCTGGGCAAACGTGTCCCCGGCGTCGATAAGGATCGTCTTTCCGTTTGGCGTCTGGATCAGTATGCTGTCGCCCTGACCGACGTCGATGTAGGAAATGGTAAGCAATTTGGAGCCGGGCGGAAAAGTGGCCTCGGACGTGGCGCCCGGCGATGTCGGGCTTTGAGACGGCTTGATGCTGCTACAGGATGCCAGGGAAAAGAGGATCAGAAGAAACGCTATAGAGCGGAAAACAATCAGTCGTTTTTTCATGACATGCCTCCCGTTAACCCGATTTACGGACTTGCTTATAAAACCGATGCCATACCGACGCTCTATAAACCCATGCACTTGATATGGATGCCTTGACCATCGGAGGTGACCACGATCGTGCCCTGCTTATCGGTGCGATAGACAGAAGCGTTCGCGGCGCCAAGCCTATCCAGCACATCCTGTGCCGGCAGGGTATCGAGGTATTCCTTGCCGACGCTGATGACGGCGATCCTCGGGGAGACCGCCTTCAAAAAGGCGGCGCTGCTAGAAGCCGTATCGCCGTGATGGCCCACCTTGAGAACATCCGCTTTGACATCGGCGCCCGCTTTGAGCATTTCGGTTTCGGAAGCCTCGGTGGCGTCTCCCGGGAATAAAAACGAGGTTTGTCCGTAGGTTATCTTGATGACGGCGGAATAGTCGTTGGTGGTCTCATAGTGGCTTCCGATCGGCGCGATCATAAAGACCTTTAGCGCATCGTCCAGCGGGATTGTAAGGCCCGCCGTTGCCGTGATGGTCTTCAACCCTTTTTTCTTAACCGCTGTATCCAGTTCTTTCATTGACTGCATCGCGTTTGTCATCTCGCATGCAGGCATGTAAAACGAACCGATCTGAAAACGCTCGATAACATTGGGCATTCCCCCAACATGGCTTTGTTTCGGGTGCGTGAGCACCAGCACGTCGATTTTTTGGATTCCTTTGCTGGTAAGGAAACTCTCCACCGTCCCGGTGGCGATCACATCACCGGCATCAATGAGCATCGTCTTGCCGTTTGGGGTTTGGATTAAAATACAATCGCCCTGGCCTACGTCGATGTAGGAAACGGTGAGGATCTTTGCGTCGGGCGGGAACGTTGGCTCGGGCGCTGCGGAATCTTTAGGGGTACTTTGCGGCGATGTGGCGGTGCAGCCGATAAAGAGAATACAGTGGAAGAAAAACATTGCGTTGAGCATTGCCGAAACGAAGGACCGTTTTTTCATGACAACCCCTCTTTTCTGTGCCTGTTGATTACAGTATAGCACATTTCAAGTATGGATTTTATCTATACCCGCCCGCCGCACGAACAGGAAAAGTGAGCTGCAAACCCTGTGAGCTTCCAAGACTAGAATAAAATCTCTGCATGATTCGATCAGAACATAAAAGGCTGCCGAAGCAGCCTTTGGGGTCTACGGGGGCAATGCCCCCTTGATTCCATCATTAGGGCGGTGGGTGGATACGGGTCCTCAGCCGTTGGCAAATTCCTTGACGAGCTCGGCAAACGCCGCGATATACACGGACGTGTCGATGCGCCAGGCGAGGGCTTCAAACCCTTCGGTATAGCGCCTGTGCCCCGTCGCCTTGTCGCTGACGTAGATCATCGCAAACTTGCCGTTGTCCTTGGCGGCTTTTAAGATGCGCTGTACCGCCGCTTCGAATACGGGGTTGGTGAATTGGCCCGGCATGCCAAGCGAGATCGAAAGGTCGTTTGGGCCCACGAACACGCCGTCGATGCCGTCTGTCGCCATCACCTCTTCGATGATGTCCAGGCATTCCTTCGTTTCGCACTGCGGGATGATCGAGGTGGCGGCGTTGCAGGTGTCAAAGTAGTGCTGCAGGTTGTCGTTGTACGGCACTTTGCCAAAATCCACGCCGCGCTCCATCGCGCAGCCGCGCTCGCCCATCGGTGTATATTTACCCCATTCTATAAGCTTTTTGATGTCGTCCATCGTTTTTACAAACGGCACCACGAGGCCCATCGCACCCACATCGAGGTTCTTTAACACTGCTGCACGGGAGATCTCCTTAATGCGCACAAGCGGCGTCATGTTGTGCAGCTCCGCGGCGCGCACGAAATCGGCCACGCGCTCGGTCTCAAACGGGCCGTGTTCCGTGTCGATGATGATATAGTCCAGGCCCGCGATACCAAGGCACTCCACGCCCGTCTCGCTGCCCATCTGGTAAAAGGTGCCAAAGACCTTCTTGCCCTGTGCGATCTTTTCCTTCATCGTATTCCGCATGGTGGTTCGCATGTATAATCACTCCTCAAATGGATTGTAACGTGAAGGAATGGGGTTGTCAAAGTTTCCGATTGCAGTAAGATTAATATAGTTTTTGTTTTTTATCGGTTACTGACATTGAAAAGGGCGGCTAGTGAAAAACATGAGCCTGAAACTGCAGTGATCCGTCCCGTACAAAAGGCAAAGGGGTAAAACGAATTTTCTGGTGAGTGATATGGGAGAAAGGAGTATCCAAATGAATGAGGACGAAAGCAGCATTCACGATTCGAATTCAATACAGAAGAGTGCCGGCAAATCAAGGAGCATTGCAAAGGCAAGCCTTGCTCTTCTGCTCGCGCTTGTGGCCAGTTTTGCTCTGCTCGTCGTCGAATTTGTTCAACTTAGGAAGGTTTCCAATGATCTTACGGCAAGCCAATGGAACTACAGCCGTTTGCAATCAATGATGGTCACGGTAAACGGGCAGACAGCATTTTTACAGGATCAGGTGAAGAACATGAAGAGCGCGTTAAAGCAGGCAGTCCTCGTGGTCTTGCTCGGCGACGATCCGACATGCTATCACGAACCGGATTGCGTAAAGCTCGACAATGCCTCTTACCCGTATCGTTTTCTCTCGCTTCAGGAAGCGGCTAAACTGGGATTCAAACCGGATCCGGCATGCCAATAAACTGTACGCCAAGAGCAGAGTTTGAACCTTGCTGCCAATGCCGAGGGCATCTGCTTATGCCGATATCATTGTGCGCCTGCAGTCACCGACGTTACCGTCGGCAGCGTCATCACGCTTAGCAGTATCCCGTTGTTGTAGGGGGATTCAATAGACCAATCCCAATATTGTTTGCATTTGAACTTGTTGCGGAACCAGTTGTGGCCTTTGCGGCCCGCAAAGAAAAGATAATTGGAAGGCAGTATACGCCCGACGTTTTGGAAGCCCTTCTTTTCCAGCTCCCAGCGTATCACCACATCCAACGCCAAATCCTTGAATTTTTGCAAAACCGGTGTCTTCTTCTTCCAGGCAAATTGATGTTTTTGCGTGATCACTTTCTTGATCGTGTTCGGATGGCGGGCGTCGTCCACGCGATTGAGCACGCACCACACCACAGCGGCTTTTTCCGTATCGCTTTTAACGCAGCCCGCTTCGCGGTAGATGAGCTTGGCAAGCATCACGATCTCTTCGCTGTTCTCATATTTGGCGCGAATGGAAGCGATTGCTGCTAACCGCAGAGATTCGCTCTGCAGTTCCATCTCGTTTTTTGTAAGCGCGGGTAAGGCGTCCTCCGTGCCGGCTTTTTGTTCTTCCTGCACGATAGCCGCCGCGTCATATCCTGCGGCGTTGGCGGTTATAGTTGTCTGTAAAGGTGCAAGCAGTGCCGATGCCAAGCAAATCAAAGCAATCAGGCGCTTCATGAATATTGTTCCCTCCGTATTTTGGCGGTTTTCGAAGATTCCTTGCGAATCGAGCATGTTAACCCAAGGTCCCGTGAAAACCGGAATGGAAAACAGCCGTGCGTCTGAAGGCTTGTCCGATGGTCAATATACAGAATGACCATCTGCCGAAGCGCTCAAAAACGCCGATGGCAGCGCAATCGGAACCCATATCGATCCGGCTGTATTCGTATAATTGATTATGCATTATCGGTTTTGTCTAAAAACGTTGATGCCGCAAAGATGGTTTTGAAAGATTTGCGAAAAGCACGGTTTGTTTGTCGAAACCGGGCGATTCTGTTTCTCAAATTTCAATATTTGCTAACAGAAATGAAAAATCTCAGTTGAAAAAGAACTGTGTTAATTCCATTTTTATACAGGAAAAAAAGAGGAAATTCTGCCATTAAAAGGTAAGCAGGCGCTGTGCGTCTTCCGATGCTATTGGAGAGCCTCGTTCCTATTTACGGCGCTGCTTTTAAGAACACCAAGATGGTGTTCTTTTTGGTAGAGAAGAATAGGATTTGTCGCACAGAGGGGTGATCCGTTTTTATGTGTAAGGTATACTTGACATGTCGAGGCTCATTTGCTATGCTGCATGTAAGGTAAACCTGACAAAGCGATGGAGGTGGTCCGATGCAAAACAATGTCAGGAAGCTTCGGGAAGAACTCGGCCTCACCCAAAAAGAATTGGGCGACCGCGTGGGGGTCTCCCGCCAGGCCATCAATGCGATCGAAACAGGCAAATTCGATCCGTCCATATGGCTTGCGCATGATTTGGCGCTCCTGTTTGGCGTATCCATCGAAGCTTTATTTCTCTTCAAGGAGGAAGACAGAAAATGAAAAACATCCTTAAACATCCCGCGACCAATGCGGTGTGTCTCGGCCTGTTCACGGCTTTTTACGGGGTTATCTTTATCACGGCCTCTCAAAACAGCCGTTTTAAGAGCCTGCTCTATTACAGCGGTGCAAAGCAGGGTATGAATCCCTTTTGGGAGGGCTGGAGCAAATTTTTAGCCAACGGATACCACGCCATTATTGCCTATGTACTCATTGCGTTGGCAGTAGTGGTCATCGCCCTGCTGATCCTTAGGCGCCATCCTTACGACGAATACCATACTTCGCTTCTTGTTCAATGCCTTGCCGTAGCCGCCGTATTAACGCTGATCGCCATCGCGATCTTCTACCTGATGATCTTGTGCGATCCCGCTGGCATCATCGAAAAGTTCACTCTCTTTATTGCTGTCCATTGGGTATCCATTGTGATGTGCGATTTGACGTATGTGCTGCTCTGCAGGTGGAGATGAAATCGGTGAAAATCATGCTCATCCAGCCGAAGATGAACAAGCGGCCCATGGACACCGATCTTAAGACCCGTATGTCGCCATCGCTTGCGCTGTTGACCCTGATGCGGTTAACTCCAAACGGGCATGAGGTGATCATGGTCAACGAAAACGTGGAAAAAATCAATTACAACTACAGGGCAGATCTGGTGGGCATCACGGTTACGCTGGATGTGATGCCGCGAGCATGCCGGATTGCCAGTGAATTCCAAAAAAGAGGCGCTAAGGTTGTGGCCGGAGGGATTCATGTCACCTGCAGCCCGGAGGACTGCTTGCCGCACTTTGATGCGATCTGTGTAGGATTTGCCGAGCGGGTATGGGCACGTATGATCAAGGATGTTGCCAAGGATACGCTGAAAAAGGTTTACCAGGACATGGAGAACTTCCGGGGCAGTGAGATCGCACCGCCGGCGTACGACAAAGCGGATAGGAACAGGTATCTTTACACGAACGTGATTACCACCAGCCGCGGCTGCCCCAACTGTTGCGACTTTTGCTACAACAGCTGCCAAAACAGGGTGTATGTCCACCGCCCCATTGCGGATGTGCTTTGGGACATCCAGTCTCTGAACACCCGACATGTGCTGTTCATCGATGATAACTTCATCGGCGAACCGTCCTATACCCTTGAACTGCTTGAAAAAATGAAAGGCATGCACTTGAAGTGGAGCGCGGCTGTAACGACGAGGATACTCGACTATCCGGATCTGCTTGACCTGATGGCCAAAACAGGCTGCCAGAGCCTGTTCATCGGGTTTGAGTCCATCAACAACAAAGCGTTGCAAGGGGTGAACAAGGACAACCGGTTTGAGAAGTACGAAAAACTGATAGAGGCAATCCACAGCCGGGGCATCATGATCAACGCGAGCATGGTATTTGGCCTGGACGGCGATGGCCCGGAGGTCTTTTCCAAGACGCTCGACTTTTTGGTGAAAAACCGTATCGAGACGCTGACCTCCCATATCTTAACGCCCTACCCCGGTACGGCGCTGTATCGCCGCATGGAGGAGTCCGGGCGCATTGCCTGTTACGATCTCTGCTTGTACAACACGGCGCATGTGGTGTTTCAACCGGAAGGCATGACTGCGCAGGAACTGTACAGCGGGTATCTTTGGATGTACCGGAAGTTCTATTCATTTTCTAACATCATACGTCGTATGCCTGAGCAGAAAGCGCAGAGACAATCATTCCTTATGTTCAATCTGTTCTACCGTAAGTTCGGGAAATTCACCTCAGCCGTGTCGCGCCTTATCCCGATGCGGGTGCTGGGTCGTTTTGCCACGTGGGTATCGTATCGGATAAAATAAAAAAGATCACTGGATGTGACCTTTTCATTGTTTTTAATTAGAGTACGGCGGATTCTTTTTCCAAAAAGAGAAGAGTTACTTCGTTTTCCTTCAGAGGCCGGCTGAACAAATATCCCTGTAGGTAATCGCTCTTGGTCGTCTTGAGAAACTCGAATTGCTCCTTTGTTTCGATTCCTTCTACAACCGTCTCCATGCCCAGGCTATTGACCAGCGCAATGATCGATCGAACGATATGTTTTTGTTTGGAACTGATGTTCTTTTGACGGATAAATGTCTTGTCAATTTTCAGGGTATCTACCGGCAGCTGCATCAGGTAACCAAGCGAAGAGTATCCCGTTCCGAAATCATCAAGGCAAATGCGAACGCCAAGCTTCTTGAGTTCATGGAGTTTGGAAACGGTTGATTCGAACGATGCGATAAACGTGCTTTCCGTAATTTCCAGCTCCAGACGCTTTGGGTCAATCCCGCTTATTTCAAGAGCCTCCCTGACATCGTTGACAAAAGCTGCGCTCTTAAGCTGAATTCCGGAGATGTTGACGGAAACGATGCCATTGTAACCATATTCTTTTTCCCACAGGTGTACAGTTTTGCAGGCTTGCAGTAATACCCATTTTCCAATGGGAATGATCAATCCCATTTCCTCAGCAACCGGGATCAGTTTGTTCGGGTCTATAACCCCCAAGGAAGGGCTTTCCCACCGGATCAACGCTTCCACACCGCGACACGATCCTGTTCTTACGCTGTATTGAGGCTGATATTCCAAATACATCTCATTTAGTTCCAGCGCTGACCAAAGTTTATTTTGAAAATCGATTTTACTTAAGACATCCTGTTTCATCTCGTTGCTGACAAAATGGACTTGGTTTTTGCCATCCAGCTTGGCGCGATACATCGCCGCATCCGCAAACATCAGCAATCCTTCGGAGCTATCTGCATCATCTGGAAAAATAGTTACACCAATACTACACGTCAAATAAATGGACGTCGTTTCGAAGCAAAAAGGATCCATAAGGCAGTTTTTGATCGTGAGCACAGAATCTTGAAGATCTTCTTTGGTTCCAATGTCCTGAATCAATATGATGAACTCATCGCCGCCAAAGCGATAGACGCAGTCTGCTTCTTTGATCGTATCCCTTAACCGTTTGCTTGCTTCGACCAACACCATGTCGCCGATACTATGGCCGAGACCGTCGTTGATATTCTTGAAATTGTCAAGATCGATGAATAGCAAAGCGAATTTTTTTGTCTTTGCCTCCGGTGTATCGATGTTTTGGTTAATTGTCTCCAGAAGCAGATTCCGGTTGGAAAGACCGGTCAATATGTCATGATATGCCAGAAACTCAAGCTGCTCTTCCCGTGTTTTTAAATCGATGTATAGACGATTCAGCTCGTTGTTTTTCTCTTGCAGCACTTTATACGCATCCTTGAGTTCTTGTTCGGCCATGATGTGCTCCGTCATGTCCCGGACAAAACTGAATCTAAAGGAAAGTTCTGTGGATTCCAGAATACCCATGGATATATCTACCGGTATCAAATGCCCGTTCTTATGCTTGTGCAAGGACTGTAATCGTCCGATTTCTCCTTTGGGTGCAGCCATGAATTTGTTCAGCTTATTGAAGTTCTCATAGGAGAGATTGGCGTCAATATCAAGGATGTTCATTCCGATGATCTCTTCTTTTGTATACCCCAAATTTCTACAGGCGGTACTGTTCGCATATGTAATAGCGCCGTCACCATTGGACCAGAATATGCCGTCCGGATTGTTTTCCAGGCACTGCATTGCATATGTCAGTGTCGTTTCCGTATCCAGTTCTTGAAACTTTTTCATGCCGACCTCCCCCACCTTTCCAAAGCATGGAAACATGGGCTACTATAATCAAACGTATTACATTTCATTATTTTTTATCGGTAAAAATACTTTAAAACTAAAGTGATGTTTGTTCCTAAACACAAAAATCCGCTTTCATCCGGGTGCTTCTATGTCCTACAACAGCCACATCCGATATAGGCGTCTTGCCCGAAGGTGAAGAAAAAGAAGCCGCATAAAGCGGCCTCTTCCTTAACCGCCGTATGGGCTTTAGAAAGAATAATCCATTCTGAAGCGAATAGAATCTAGAAGCATTCGTTGAGCGGAGGGGATTATTGTGGGTTATTATATAAAAGTCGAGCCGACGGTAAGGGTGTATGTGGAAGACCTCAATCCTGCGGGCAGCAAGACGATATTGTTTATCCATGGCTGGCCCGGAAACCATAACCTTTTCGAGTACCAGTTCGACCAACTGCCTAAGATGGGATACCGCTGTCTTGGGATGGACTGGAGGGGGTTTGGGATGTCGGATAAACCCTGGTCAGGCTATGATTACGACCGGCTGGCGGACGACGTCAAATGCGTCGTGGATGCATTTGGATTGAAAAACTTTACATTGGCTGGACATTCCACCGGCGGAGGGATTGCCGTCCGCTATATGGCAAGGCACAACGGCTATGGCGTGTCAAAGCTTGCTTTATGCGCAGCCGCCGTGCCAAGTTTGATACAGCGCCCCTATTTCCCGTACGGCTTGCCCAGGCAAGCGGTAGAGGATATCATTGCGGGCACCTATACCGACCGGCCCAATATGCTTCGAAATTTCGGCAACATGATCTTCTTTCAATATGTCACGGAACCTTTATCGGATTGGATCTTTCAACTTGGACTGCAGGCGGCAGGCTGGGCCACTGCGGCGATCGCCAACACATGGCTTGATGAGGAAGGCCTGTTTGAGGACATGAAAACGATCAATGTACCAACCGTGATCCTTCATGGCATTGAGGACAAAGTTTGCCTGTTCCCGCTGGCCATAGCGCAAAGGGAAGGCATAAAGAATTCCAAACTCGTTCCGTTTGAGAAAAGCGGTCATTTCCTGTTCATCGACCAGAAGGAGAAATTCAACGAGGAATTGATGAAGTTTGTGGAGGAATAATCCTCGAACCCCATAACGCCGCATCGGATAAACCAATATGCAACCGTATCCCAGAGCAATCAAAAAGCGCCCGCTTGGGCGCTTCTCGTTTTACATTTTAAATCGCCAAATCCCGGTTCCGGTAGAAATAATACGTTCCATAAACGCACGCGGCGGTAAGCAGCACGGATAAGAGCATTACAACTGCGTTCAGCCCGTTGCCGTTGACGATATCCACATAACTGAAGTACTTGAACGGAGAGAGGATGTTGAGGAAGTTCATGTTGCCGGATAGGTCTGTCACCTTGGCGATCATGAAAGAGCAAATCAGGATAGCCGCGGAGAGGGAACCGGATGCTTTCGAATTTTTGATACAGGCAGCAATCAAAAAGCCCACCGAGAAAAAGATAAGCTGCACCAAAAACAGACTCAGGTGAAAAGATAGTATTTCGCCCGTGATCGGCGCTCCCTTGTTGTAGGCGTTGACCATCACAATGGAAGAGAGCAGCGAAACGACGTTTACAACGAGCAGGTTCACTAGCGAAGCCAACAGTTTTGACGTTACGATGGCGTTGCGGGATACCGGCATCACCATTAAAAACTCCGTTGTCTTGTCCCGCTCCTCCTTTGAAAGGATGCCGCTGCCCAGCAGCACGGCATGGATACCGATGATCAGTTCGGTGTATACGAACAATAGGGCAAAATAGCCAGCCATCTTTGTGACATCGAACGGACCGATGCCGAGCAGAGCTTTGATGGCATAGGGCATGTTGTTAAAGAGCTCCATGTTTGCGCTATCGCCCGAATACGCCGTATACTTGCCCATGCCGGCGACAACGAGAATAAAGATGCACACGCACCAAATGATCAGCGCTCTCCGGTTGGCTTTCATTTCCCTTTTAAAGATGTTCATGTCAGCGCCTCCTTTTCAGCTTACGGCATGGATGTCTTTTTTGCGGTAAACAACATAGCAAACTGCAATGGCCGCGACGATAACAGCAAGCCCCACGAGGATATACGACATCTCATAGCCTCCGTTTTTAATGATGTAGAGTACATCGTAGTACCGAAACGGGGATATATACCGTTCCCAGGTAACGTTGCTACCGGATGCTAGGATGGCGCCAATGAAATAGAACCCGAACACGGTGCCCAGCGAGATCGGGAGCACGGTTTTCAATTTGTTGAAAAACACCGAAACGCAAGCGCCCAGCGCCAGAAAAATCAGCTGCACAAAAGGCAGCATCAGGTTGAGCAGGAAGAACAGTTTGCCGTCGTAAACGGACCCTGTCAACGAACCGATGATTGCCACAGCCGCGATGTACAGGATGTCGGTAATCAAAATGACCGTAATGCCGGCCGAGAGCTTTGCGGTTACGACGGCTGTACGCGAAACGGGTTTTGCCAAAAGGAAGTCCGCGGTGCGTTCTCTCGTTTCTTTGCTGAGGATGGAGGTACCCACGATCATCGCCTGGCAGGCGCCGGTGAGTATGACAAACATGAAGACCATCGCATAGAACCCGAGAAACGACGTGATAATGTCGAGATTGATGCCGATCATTGCTCTAAGCTCCGGTGGATAGCCGGAAAGCAGCGTTTTTAGATCCCCGACCTGGTTTCCCATACTCGGGTATATGGTCAGGAACAGGGTCGCCAGAGCGATGATGGAACCGGTCCAAATGATCGTCGATTTCCGCATCGATTTGAGCTCGTGCAAGTAAATATTCATTACGTTACGCCTCCTTGGCATAGTAATGCAGGAATATCTCCTCAAGATCTGGCTCAGTGATGGATACGTTGATGAGGTCGAGTTCGGCGATCCGTTTCATAATGGCATTGATGCTGCCTTTATAGATGAAGTTGGCGCTGTTGTTCTTGATTAAAAGATCGCTCACGCCGGCGATATGGAACGTGCCGTTGGAAAGATCGGATCTGGATTCGATGCTGATCCGCTTATAGCTGTTTTCCTGCAGATCGCTCATCTTTTCCATCCGTATGATCTTGCCTTCCTTGATGAGGGCGACCCTGTTGCACATCCGCTGTACTTCGCTGAGGATATGTGAGGAGAAGAACACCGTAGCTCCTTTTCTGTTTTCCCCGCGGATGAGCTCGAAGAATTTCTGCTGCATCAGCGGGTCAAGTCCGCTGGTGGGTTCGTCAAGGATGATCAGTTTGGGTTCATGAAGCAGCCCTTGCACGATACCAACTTTTTTCTTGTTGCCATAGGACAGATCGTCGATCCGCCTTTTGAGATCGAGTTCCATAATTTCCGCAAGCTCATGCATCCGTTTTGTGCAATCCTTTTGATAGAAACTGGCTGAATATTTTAAAAGGTCCGCCACTTTCATCTTATCGTAATAAAATACTTCCGAAGGGAGGTAGCCGACATCTTTTCTTACTTCGGGGTGCTCCACACAGTTCTTCCCGAAGATGGCGGCGCTGCCTGAAGTCGGATAGATCAGACCAAGCAGCGTGCGGATGGTAGTCGATTTTCCGGCGCCGTTCGGACCTATGAACCCGAAGATTTCGCCCTCTTCGACGTTTAGGTTGACGTCGATGATGCCCCTGGATTTTCCGTAACTCTTGGTGAGATTTTTCAGTTCGATGACATCCATAGGTTTCCCTCCATATATCATTATTGGATCGTTGCTTAGTAGTGTTGTATCTATCTTTCTTCCGTCTGTGTGAGATATTCCTGTTTATAGAAATTCCGTTTGAAGAGCTCTATGCTGTCTTTAAAATCCTTGTAAAAGGCCTCAAGGTCCTGCCCCATCCGACACGATGGCTCGCTGATAAACCCTTCAGTCATACGGATGAGTATGTTCATGACAAGCTTGGGATCGATGCCCTCTTTGAATTTCGTAGCATCCATTCCGTCCAGAGCCAAATGGGTACGAAGGCCGTCTCCTTTTTCCAGCATGCGTTGAATGTCCGGACGAACCTCTTCATCGCTTTCAAATACAACGCTGTTCAAAAACGCGAAAATGGAAGGATGTCTTTGGATTACTGACAGTTCAATGGTGGCTGCCATCATTATTCTGTCAAAGAAGTCTGTGATGCAAGGATCGAACTTTTCCTTCATCTCACCATAAAGAGCTTCGCCGCAGAATCGAATCAAATAAAAATACAATTCCCTCTTGGTTCCAAAATAGTGGAACACCATGGATTTGGATATCCCCGCGGCATCTGCGATATCCTTTGCGGAGGTCTTTTTATATCCGTTTGTGCCAAAGCATAACAGCGCGGCGTCAATGATGGTATGTTGCCTTTCTTTAGGCAGATTGAAGAAATTTTCCACTAATATCTCCTGTTCTTTCTCCGAGCCGGTTCCTTTTTCGACCGATTCGGTTTAAAGTGTAACGAGTTCAACCGTTCCGGTCAATCGCTTTTGCAGAATCCTTATAAAATCTTTATATGGCGAACATATATTCGCCTTTCTATGCTGCGATTATCTTTTGTATTTCTAACCGAAAAAGAAAAAACCCCCTTTTTCTAGGCGGTTTGGCGGAAAAGAGGGATTTACACGCTGCTCACTGTGGGCTCGGATTTCGCTACCGCTGGCTCTTGCCAATGCTTTCAGAAAATTCGGTTGCATGTGAGAAGTCACTTCGGGGGTACACTTGTCGAACGAATCAAGTTAGGATTGCCTTAACCACGAGACCGATAAGATTCCATCTTCCTACAGTGTCTTCTCTCCTATAAACCGGCACAAAGCCCTTATATCAATCTTACCGCTGAATTCAAACCTTACCTTTCCGAGGCCTGAGAACCATAGTTCCATCTCGCTGTCCAAATCGAAATGCCCGGCTGTCTCAACAGAAAAGACCTGAATGCGTGCATAGGGTAGAGAAGAATAATCTATCTTCTTACCAGTAATACCCTGAGCGTTTACAGCGATAATACGCTTGTCCGTGAATATGACAGAGTCGCGGATTGCTTGATAGGCAAAAATAACCTTTTCATTTGGAAGAAGGATCTCGCTAACCTGCTGGGCACCGGCTTCAGCAGCAATAGGTTTCAGCTTAAATATGGAACCATTTTGAAAATCGATCATTAATAAATCCCCTTTGTTTGTAAATAGAACGTGTTATTAATTGTACAAGATTACGTATGCACAGATCGCTGGCATTTTCTTATCTGTTCTGTTTTGGACATAGTTGTACATACCGTAAACCACACCATAAATTCTAATGGTGTTGCCGGCTTTCGGTTTGCGTTCCTTTGCCGCGTATTGATATACCACGTTGATTGTTTCTTTTTTATTTCCATTAAGATAAACCGTCAATTCTCCGTCAGCTGCAAATAAAGCAGTTTGTTTGACCACTGATTTTACTTTTCCTTTTATCTCAACGAGCTTTCCGACATAAGGAGCTTCATTAATCATGCAGTTTTTATAATCGTCATCTGTAAATGCTAAGACCTTAGTTGCAAGGCTGGCAGCGCGTGAATCTTGTTCTGCTTGTGTCTCAGTACGATATCCATTTTCAAAGGTACCTTCAAAAATAACATTGCCTGCTAGATCATACAGTGCACCTTTACCGTTATAAACTTCTTTAGCAAATGATCCTTTATAAAACAGTTTGCCAGTATCATATTTTTCACCACTCACTAAATAGTCATTTTCGTAAGTTCCTTGTTCGCTGATCCCAAAACTCCATGTCGTCAACCCTTTACCTTGAAAATGACCGTTAGCAAAATCACCAAGATAGGTCCATGTAGTTCCATAATTATTTCTAGTTACAAATTTCCCTTGCCCAGTGGGCATGCCATTTACGAGCGTGCCAGTATACTTACCTGCTCTTGATCCAAAAGCAAGCTTTAATGTGATATCAAAATCTGTTACAGCCACACCATTAGCAACGGTTGGGGCTGGAGTCGAAGTCAACGCTGGTGCCGGAGTCTGTGTCTGTAATGATTGTGTTGATGTTTGGGCAGAGCATGACAAGAGAGAAAAGATAGTTAATAACGTTACCAGGATCACAGCGACTTTTTTCATTTGTATCCCCCACTCAATTAATTCGATGCCACAGGAACATATCTTGGTTGACTGCTTTAGATCTCCGAGCATTGAGTATCGTCAGAGAATGGCTGGACATTTCTATTTTAGAAATGGAAATGCAGCGACGCCGATAATACCGGCAGAGAGAAATAGAACGCTTCTTTTCGTAGAAAATCCCCTGTTAATTAATTTTCAATGATGCACGAGTTAATTTAATATACTGTCCTGATTTAATGGTTATATATCTATCGTTTTCAAAGTTTTTATTTGATATAATTGCTCCAAACAGATGGCTGCTGTTTTTATCGATTTCATAATATCCGTGTCCACTAGGTATGACTTTATATTCACCCGGCTTAAAATGAACGCCGCACTTGTACATTCCATCAGGCAATAAACCATCAACGGGCTTAACAACAGGAGCGTCTATAAAAGCGTACATTCTACCGCCATTGAAAGAGAAGTATTGACCGTTCTTTAAGGTCACAATTGTTTGATTGTTAAAATTATCATTTGCTATGAGTGATGAAAATTCGCCTGATGAATCTTTAGTAATCTCAAAATACGTGTATTTAGATGTAATAATTACATACTCACCTTCAGGAATATCAGTCCCGACTTTATACATTCCAGAAGCCCAGGATTTTACCGGGGTCGCTTGCGGAGCTGTGGGCTGCGCTATTGCCGTCGTGGTTTGGGCGGCTGTAGATTGTAATCCCGTTGTCTGTGTAGCGGCCGGAGTGCTCAAAGTTTTTGATGTTGATGCAGTGCATCCACTTAGCCCGATGAACAAAATACAGAACAGTGCAGCGAATAACCTTTTCATTTGTAAACCCCCATTCAATTTCTGTTCGATGAATTACGACGAATTTCGACATCTATAATTAAAAAAGCACCCCTTGGGTGCTATTTCTTAGCTTGTTTTCTGGAAGTCTCTATGAATATTCGTAACATGATCTGTTCCTCCCTGTTTGGATAATACTAATCACCGACAATCCAGCTTCTGTAAGCCCCGTAAGCGACTAAGCATCTGTATCATCCTGCGTCTTTGACTTTTGAATTTCGTCATAGATGATTTTTGCATCACCCTTGTATTCTCTTCTCAGCTTGATAAACCGCGCCCAGTCGAGCGTTAATAGCGGTAATGTTACTCCCGTCATAATAACCGATGCGACTAAATTGCTATAGTCTTTCATAACTGTGACCATAAACAAAAGATTGAGATATGGGCCCAACAAAATTAACGTATGTAATATTTGCATCGGCATTTTTGGTTTTATTAACTTCTCGAATGCTTTTTGTGTATATACCTTTTCGTCCTTTTGTTTCAATAAATCACTCCTGTATATACTATCCGGCATATGAAAGGGTGGTAAACCAAATTGCTTTACATTATTTTTTCGTCTTCCTATATGTCTCCAAAAAGGTTCTTAGTATCGCCCGTTCTTCCGACGTTGCATCGCTGAAATCGTCCTCTTCCTCGCGCATGACGATGATCCGCGGTTGGCCTTGAGGATCGTCCTTTGCAGTCAAGAAGGTAATCTACCAAGACGCCAAAGTAGTCGGCAATACGGTAAATAGCTTCATAAAGGATTTGTTTCTACCAGATTTCTAATCGCTAACTGTCGAATGCATGAATCTCAAGTTTCGACACATATTGTTTGTCGCAACTTCACGCGGTAGATACTTTTGGTTGTTTTTGTCGTAACTCAAATATACCACGCGAATACACGTAAATCA